>JBLHNB010000179.1:0-7530 GCA_047621305.1 Alteromonadaceae bacterium
CCAAAATGCGGCCGATTTTAGGGCATTAGGCACTAAAACATGGGACGCTAACGCCAATGAAAACCAAGCATGGCTAGATAACCCAAACCGTAAAGGGCCCGATGATATGGGACTGATATACGGAGCCTTTACCTTTTTCACCAAGTTGTCTACAATCAATCTAAATACTGTTTAGTATAGAGAATAACCTTTGATTGAGACAAATTCAAAACAGACAATTGTCAATAAATATAATCGATTAAAATCGCTCAATCTAGATGACTCTACTCACGACCTGTATCAAGCCTCCTTACCGTTGATTGTTGAGCTAACTAACGACAAGTCTTCAATTTTGAGATATTCAAAATTAATGCATGTCTATTCAGATGTCTTTGATGATTTTATATCTACGGCTGAAATCTATGCAAATGAAGCACCAAATTATTTAGCTCGATTCCTAAAGAGTATTCAAGATAAAATATTAGTTCATGTTAGTCCCGGCACTTTTAATTTGTACTTAAATTTTTCTCGCAAAATATTACGATACTTGTCTACTGAGCATGGAATTGGTTCATACGATAAAAAAAAATGCCTTATTGATATAGATATACCTTTCGACAAGACAGATCTTCCTAGACTAAACAATGATAAATCTGATTATTATCGATGGTGGATTATCAAGAATAAATCTGGCAAAGGCACATTTATTGACCTAACTTATATTCGGGAAAATGAGGGTGCTGATGCTGCAAGATATGTGGAAAAATTGATAAACGGTGTTTTGGGTGGATATCAAAAGGTAACTAATCAAATATCGCTATTCATTGCATTCCTAGATTTTTTGTCAACAGTCAATGAAAATAATTATGATGATTTGAAATGCGACTCGATAGTTGTTGAAAATACTTTCCATGCTTTTTGCGTGCATTTTTTCAAAACTAGCGTTGCAAACAAAAATTGTTTAACAACAGCCAAAAAAAGATGGAATGACGGCGCCCCAGCTATTGCTGCCGTCTTTTTCAACACAAAATTTTTCGCAGCTCCAAATCATGACATCACTAATATTCCCATGCAACATAAAACTGGCGCTGAGTCTAAAATAACAATTATCCATAATCCTGAATCAGATAAATACATTAAGGTTAAAAGTAATCTGATTACGGATGTTCCATTGCACTTAACTGATGATGAAGCTATTGAGCTAATATTGGATGACATCGTATTTGAGTATAATATTTGTACACAATGGGCACTTGCTCAATACGAAGACCTATGGAGAAGATTTCGAGAAAATAATTATAAGTTTAACATTAATGATTTCGATCTTGGTGTTTATGAATTTAGAGCTAAATTCAGTTTGAATTCATACACCAGAGTAGTTCAGGCAGGTAAAATTAAAAAAATATATAAAGAAAATGCTAAAACAAATTTGGCTCACGATTTGGGAATGCCTGTCTCTTTCTCGTTAACCCCCTTCCTGATTCTTTTGATAAACGAGCATCCTGAGATAACGGAGAGCTTTTTGTATAACTTCGAGCTTTATGATAAAAATGGTCATTTTTTTGGGGTGTTTGAACTTGATAATGGAACTTATCTTAAAGGGTATAAATTCCGTAAGAATGGTGCAAAAGCAGAGCAAACCATCAAACTAAATGACTCATCTAAAGTGGTAATTGAAAGAATCATATCAATAACGTCAAAAGCCAGAGATTACCTAAGGAACAACGGCATTGATAGTTATCGAAAATTACTACTCGATACTGGACAGGCTTTTCATAAACCAAAAGCAAGTATTCCAACTTTTAAAGTCAAAAGTAAATATGTTACCGAACGTCTTAAACAGTTAAAGTTATTATTCCCTAATGTTGCAGATAAAAAACTATCGAAGATAAACAATAACCTCAGGTTACCCAAGTATCGCGCTACATGTGGAGCTGTTCATTATATTAAACATAAAGATGCTAGGGCTATGTCTGAAGTATTAGGGCATGACAAATATAAACCTGATTTATTAGCACATTACTTACCTGAACCAATACTAAAATTCTTTCAATCTAGATGGATTCGTATTTTTCAAAAAGGGATAATCTGCGAAGCGATGAAAAACAGCTCAAATCTATTAATAGCTTCTGGTTTTAAAAATATAAATGAGCTTTCGATTTTCTTACGAAACCATTCGCTCAATTACCAAGATAATGCAATTCATGATGGTAAGAATTCTACTAATTCAAGTGCTAAACATAATAGTGACAAAGTGTTTATAGGTGTAAATGTCGAAATACTTAAGGTTTTGTTAGCTTTCGACCGAGACTTCCATAAAGAAAAAACTTTACTATCTAGAAGGCACTCAGATCTTTTAGAACTTAGTAACTTGGTAGTAAAGAATATCGAATCATCAGATGATACTATTCTTCAGGGGCACTTAGATATCGCTCGAACTGAGCTACAGCATTACAACTTGGGGGATGATTTCTATGGACCTGCCTGAAGATTTAAATTTTTTAAAGAACCATCTTAATAGTTGTATAACAAGATTTCATAGCCACTCATCACTGATTAGTGAATTTAGTGATAACCATTGGTTTTTTGATTTTACTAATAACGGTAAATACATAGCTCAGATAAATTTTGATATAAGACTTCCTGATGGAACCCAGCTTACAGATGAACAACATTTGGGGTTGCTATACACATTCAAGCTATGGATTATTGTAAGCCTATCAGTTAATAAAAAATGTCAATTAGTAACACCAAGCATAGTTTCACTTCGAGGAAAATTAGCATCTGTTTGTAAATTAATCGATTATCTTCTTATCAATGATAAATATCTTAAAATTTCTAAGTTTGGCTTAGGTGTTTTGTCTGAAGATAACGTCAAGGAGATTTTCTCTAAGATTTGCAGTACAACAATAAGCGCCGAAGGAGTGTATGATTTTAAGAATAAAGTACTTATTTATATTCGCCTTAAATCTAAAAACTCACTTGTTGATATAGAAGCTATTGAGAAGAAGTACAATATTGACTTGCACGAGGATAACTGGTCTCAGTTTAGAGATTTTTATGAAGACATTGATGAATCAGAAGTAGCTCATATCAAAGCTTGGTTATTTGAAAATAATTTCTACCAAAAATCAAAAAACGACTCCCCCTGGTTATATCATCTTAGTACGGTAAAATTCGCAGAAATTTTATATGGTAAGACAACGCTATGGGGAAACCGTATCAAGAAGCCGTCAAGTTGGAGCAATGTTTTTAGTATTGGCGAGAAAGAGCCTTATTTAAGAGAGTACCTGAGAGTAGAAACTAGAGATACTTCTGAAGATGAATGTATTGGAAGCGATATATTAAGCAAATTTCGTTCAATATTCGAATCATTAAAACATCTTGCGGGCAAGGCTTTCATAAATGCTGGAGTCACTGTACCTAATAATGACATTCTAACATGTGTCAGAGAACTCAACATAGAAACTAAGTTAGGCGGAAGATTCAAAACAGTTCCAGTCCCCATTATTTTCAAACTTGCTGAAAAATGCATTAACTTTCACCTTGATTATGGGGATGAGCTACTTTTATCTTATGAAAACATTGTTGAATTAATTGCTAGCAGAGATATTTACAGACAAGCAAACTTAGCTTCTGGTACAAATTTTGTGCTAAATCAATTATTTTCAGAAGATGAGTTCCTAAGTTGTCTGCATCCAAAAATAAGGAAGATTGGCTGCACTAAATTATCAGCGGGTAGATACTTTAGTGCAACGGATTTGAGAAGTAACAACTACTTCATGCCGTTGCTAAATGTTTATTTTGGTTCTACAGCTCTAATGCTTGGCATCCTGGGAGCAAGAAGAGTTGGTGAGATTCTATCTATGCCTCATGGGCAAGCTTTTGACCAAAAAAATAAGTACATTATTTTTGAAAGAGAAAAAGCAACCAAAAACATTGGCGGCTTAAGAGATCTAATTGCTAGACCTATGGATGAACTTTGCCTTGCAATGCTTAAGAACTTAGAACGCGTACAAACTACTCTTATAAGATATGGTTACTTAGAAGAAAGTACTTTCTTGTTTGGTACATATGGTTTAACTGCGCTAAAGACTCTATCTTCAAATAACCAAAATTTCTATGCTTCTTTAGATAAAGCTTGCGATTACTTTGAAGTCGATGTAGTTGATAACCATCGATACTACATCAGACCTCATCAACTAAGACGATTCTTTGCCCTATTATTCTTTTGGGGCTCCAGTGGCTCTTCTGAACGTCTAGATACTTTACGCTGGTTCTTGGGTCATACCGATATTGAACACCTTCACCATTACATCACAGAGAAGGAGACTGGAGCCGTTTTAAATCATATAAAGGCAAACTATGTAAGTGATAATGTCAATGACTTTCCAGAGCTACTTTCATTTATCTGTAATAAATATAGCGTTAGTGATGTAGAACTTTTAGACAAAGAGGAGCTTGAGGATTACATTGATTATTTAGTGTCAAAAGGGGCTATTGAAATCTATTCAGAATTCATTAGAGAAGCTGATGGTACAAAGCATAAACTCATCGTAAAAATTCACGGGGGAATAGGTGAATAAAGTATCCGAAAAGAAATTGGTCTCACTTAAAAACATTGAAAAGATCCTCAAAGATATCATTTCAAATCCGATAAATTACCTTGAAATGAAAGATCTTCAAACAGCATTATCATCACAAGGAGGACTTGCTCGTTTTGAATGCAACTTGGAGTTAAATGGAGAAAAACTGATAGTTTTAATGAGTTCCATTAATACACAAAAAAGACTATCAGCCTCTATATTTAAGAATGGTTATGCTCATATAGATCAACTTAGATTAAATGCATTAGAATCTATAAATCCTACGAGTAATAAAGAAACAAGTGAAAATAGAAGAACTAAAGATGGTCTATACAAGACCGTTAAAGGACAAGACAAGAGAATTGAATACTACCAAGAACAGCATCTTGTCTGGATTCAAATTGTTGATAGAGCCAAAAAAGCCATAAAGGATATCGGTTCTACTGATGATATATCTTTAAGAGAATACAAGGTCAGTGAGGCAATCCTGAAGATTAACGCAGCTCTATCATTAGTAAAAGTATTTGAACATAACGAGTTACCATCACGTTCGAACAACGTCTTTTGCATTGATGATTTTAAGGATCTTTAATATGCCGAATAAGCAGTTGTTTATCATTTTGCCAGAATATAGAAATATATCATTTATCGGGAAAGATCATGTACCGACAATAAATGTAATAAAAGACTTTCCATTTATGAGCATGCCTAATGGAGTACCCTGCGTTATGGCAAATAAGTATCTCATAGAAGCTTCTAAAAAGATAAAAAGTGGAACCATAAAACAGTACGCATCTGGCTTAAGTTCATTAATTCGATACTGCTTTGATAATAAGGTAGATTTTATCGATCTGACTTCTGACAATTTTTCTGAACTAGTTATCCAACATAGGGAAGAGCTAACCCAGCGCCTTACGCCAAAAAGAACAAGCAATACCACAATAAATAATGGTAGGAGGTGGCTTGATTTTCTTGACTTTGTTGGGAAAGAATATGAGGATGCTGATTTTTTAGAAAGTAGGATATGGGCTAAGAAAAAGGTCGTCAATATCCGAATTGGCGGAAAAATGCAAAATAAGATGGTTTGGTGGCATAGCTCATTAGCAACCGCCAGCCCCTTAAAAAAAAGGGAACCTATATCAATTTATACAATTAACTCACTCCACAAGGCTATTAAAAATGTTACCGACAATAAATTTATAATTAGACGATATGAGGTACTTTTAAGGCTATTGGAATGCACTGGAGCCAGAATATCGGAACTGAGTACTATAAAGGTCTCTAATTTATTAGAAGCATTGGATATGCAGAAGCCAATGATTAAATTAGAAACGAAAAAGAACGATAAAGGCTTTCGCTATATTCCTGTGCTTCATCAAGACCTACGTCAAATAAATAAGTTCATCCATATACACAGAACCCCTTTAATCAATAAAGCTTTAGGTTCCCATAAAGATAATGACTTTTTATTTGTAGATGCAAAGACAGGTAAAAATCTTACATCGAAGTATCTGAGTGATGAAATAGGAAAACTCAGAAGAGTAGCTTGCATTAAAGAGAAAGCTTGTGCACACATGTTTAGACATAGATTTATTACTAAGCTTTTTATGATATTAATAGCTGAATTTAATGCTTCCAACAAATCAGAATTAAGAACTGCACTTCTAGATATCAATATATTTAAGAAGAAGGTGCAGCAGTATACTAACCATGCAAATCTAGAAAGCCTAGACCATTACATTGATTTAGCTTTTTCTGAAATGGCTGATGTTGAGAAAACAGTTGATAAGGTGCGACAAAGACAAGTGTATGAGACCTTTGATAGAGAACTTGAGAAGCTTACTGATGAGTTAAAACAAGGGATGCCTATTGCTAAGTATCTTGAAGAGTTAAGTACATTATATCAAGCTAGGGAAAGTGATTTAATAGATGTTTAGCACAAGAAAACTGACCACATATTTCGCAGTTATTAGGCTGATTGGTCGTGAAAATGTGGTAGCTATTGTTAAAGGTGATATTGAGCTACCGAATGACATTAGTGGGGTTGTCTATATAGATGATGCTGATTGGGAAAAGACGTTACTGATAGAGCTACGTGACGCTGGTTACGCCCTTAATATAGCTAATCTTTAGTTTCTGAGCACGAATGCCCTTACTAAACACATCAGCGTATTATTGTTATAGTAAGGTTTAGGCCCACAAGTCAGGTGCCTACCATCACTGAGATTAATCCCTTTGTTAGTCATTAATTGTGCTATCGTTCGAGCACCGGCAGAGCCATTACTAATACGATGCGCGGCCTTCACTTCACTGCATAAAATTGTAAAATCAGCATCGATATGTTCTTTTCTTTTTAGCCAATATTTATAGCTACTTCAGATGCACTTTGAATGCATTACAAATTGTGAGAATAGAGTGGCTCTGCTTGAGTTGGCTGATCAGCGTAAATTGTTCATCGAGTCTGACATCAAGAGAGCGGTAGCCTTTTTTAGGATTAGATTATGCTCCTCAAGACGGGCTACCTGTTTCTTCAGTTCACGGATTTCAATTTGTTCAGGGGTAATGGGAGATGCTTTTGGCATGCGACCCTGGCGCTCTAGTTTTAACTGTCTCACCCATTTATCCATGGTTGATTTACCCACGTTCATCGCCTTTGCAGCTTCGATGATGCTATGGTTTTTATCTAGGACTAATTGGGCTGCTTCAAGTGTGCGTTTATATTAAAGTTTGATAATTCTTAATAGTGTTTGATCATTTATAATATAATTTGATATTTTTTGGCGATTTTGGTGAGGAAGCCGGTTAAGGACTAACACATTTGTGCCTCTTTATGAGCTAGTTGACCTGGTCAACTGAATTCGGTCACCCTAGTTAAGTTCGTTAAGCGACTTCTTTTATCTGCTTATCCATACGCTCAAATTCATTGGGACTTTGGTAGTCAAGGTATGAATGCATTCGTTGGCTG
>JBLHNB010000180.1:0-7422 GCA_047621305.1 Alteromonadaceae bacterium
GTTACCGCTTCAATCGACGTTTTCAGTTAGAGGATATGTTACCACGATTTGCTTATATTGCTTTGCGAACACCGCCTATGTCGAACAAGCTATTGAGTATGGCTGAGCTTTATGGGTAATCAGGAAGGACTAAGCCTCAGAACTTTATATGAATAAATCACCATAACTTAATGAGCATTTCGAGTAGCCCTTTAGTAAGGTCTTTTTATGCTCATTTACAACAAATAAACAGTAATTTATAAAAATTCACAAATTATTAATATTTATTATTTATACTATAATAATAAATATTGTAGTTATTTGTTCAAGAGAAAAAAACCGCAAGCATCTGTATTTATTAATGTTAATTTAAAAATCAATATTAAAAACTTGATTTACATACAAATGTACGAAATAAATCGTGGAATATATACTCTATTAAAGTAGTTGCGCCGATGAAATAGCTTTGCTATAAATTGCCCCGCGCTAGAGAATAATAATAATAAAAAAGACATTTATAACAATAAGAAGCTTGGCATACAAGCCCATACAGCGAGCATTATGGCCTTACACTTGTAAGGCCTTTTTATTGCCTGAAATTAAGTTTTATCCTTATAAGCATCAGACATACACATAGATTTTCAGCTTTTCATGACATTTCCTTTCTCCCTGCCATCAATGTTAAAGTTGTACAAATACCTAACGTCATCAGAGCAAAACAATGCAAGATATCTATATCATTCATGAGAACGAAGAATGGCTAGTACCATTAAAAAAGGCTTTTTCAGACAGGAATATTATTGCAAAGGAATGGTTTTTAAATGAAGGACAAGTCAATTTAAATACTGAGCCGCCACAAGGTGTCTTCTACAACAGAATGAGCGCCTCTTCTCATACCCGTGGTAATCGTTTTGCACCCGAATTAACACGTGCAACCATTAATTGGCTAGAACTGCATAACCGTAAGGTATTTAATGGCTCAAGGGCTATTTATTATGAAGTCGATAAATTTTCACAATACTGTGCTTTACATCAAAACGGTATACTTACCCCAAAAACGCTTGCCGTTATTGGTAAATCACAACTAATAAGCGCAGCGCAAAGCTTTAATCAACTGCCTTTTATCATTAAACCTAATCGTGGCGGTAAGGGTTTAGGGGTAAAATTAATTAGAAGTATTGAGGAGTTTGAAAATTTCTTAAATAGTAATGAATATGAAGAACCTCTTGATGGCACTTGGTTAATTCAAGAATACATTCAATCTGAACAAGCCTACATTACGCGGGCTGAATTTGTGGGCTGCAAATTTTTATATACCGTAAAGGTAAATACGGAATCGGGATTTGAATTGTGTCCTGCTGATGTTTGTGAAATATCAGATGCCTTTTGCCCAACGACAAAACAAGAGAGTAAATTTGAAATTATCCACGACTATGACCAACATCCTCTTATTACTCAATTAGAGCAATTTCTGCAAAAAACCAAAATTGATATTGCGGGTATTGAATTTATAGAAAACCAACAAGGTCAATTACTGGTTTACGATATAAATACCAATACTAACTATAATGGTGGGGCAGAAAATAAAGCAGGACTTGAAGTCACCGCAATGGAAAAAATTGCTGAATTGCTCATTGCATCGGCATAATAAACCGCTTAATAAGTCATAGAAAGAGTTTAAAGTCGTTAACTTAAAACCCTTTTTAAATTTACCCGCACCGCGTAAAAGCGTCACAATAGCGAGGACTAATGCTATTACAGCGTTGCTTTGGTGTGCAGCTTTTCATCACATGGCATCACATTCAGGATTTGAATTTTTCATGGTCAGAAACATTTGTTCTGACCATTTTTTGTCGTTGTTTATACCGAAATGACCATCCTTGGCTTTGCGTCTTTACTGCTATCAATTTTTGGAGAACAAAGTAACATTCTGGCTGAATTTATCGTTCCGTGCTTAATGACATAAGCTTTAAAAGCTTGTTCTCGTTGTTCACCAAGACTTTTTAATTGCTTAATTTTATCTTTATCTTTTATTTCAATACCATCCGCTAGGCCAATATCTTGTGGCACGCTAATGGCACACAATTTTACTTGTGTATCAGTTTTATCTTGCATTAAAGCAATAAATTGATCCAAATATACTTGCTGAGTGCCATTAGGATCGACTTGTTTTATCTCATACGGTAAATCTTCAAAACGTACTTTGAGTAGAAATTCACCCGCACTTTTAGCAACTGAAACAATATTAGCGTAAGGTACAAACGTTTTCATTACATAAGACTCTGCTGCGGACATTGCTGCTTTTTTGGTGATCAAAGCAATGAAACTACTGAGTCCAAATGAAGGGTCTGACGTTTTCCCTGACAATGGTACGCCTAACTCTAAATTACCGTCGCCATCCATTAACATACCTAGTGCGATGTTCAGTGGCATGCTTACTTGGTCTTTCACCATATTCACTGCATCATTATTGGCTGCTGTGGTGTCGAGGCCGTTAACAATAAAGTTAACATCGCCATCAATATTATCGCCAATTAAGGTTAGATCTACATCGGTATTTAATTGGCCGCTTTTTAATTCAAGCTGTAAAGCATCTTTCATATAGGTAGATACCGCAGGTAATGAAAGTTCACTTAAGCCACCTTTAATATGATACGTTTTTGCTTTAGCAAAAGGCTTGATGAAGCCAGAAAAATTAAATTTCGCATATTCATTACTTCGACCAATCAACTCGATAGGTGTTTCATTTTCTTGTGCATCTTGATTATTGCTCAATGCACCCAGGTAAATTTTATCAAGATAGACTACACGCTTGTATACTGGGTCAACGCTGTTATCGACAAAATTAATTTGATTGTTATTGATCACATTAAAGGCATGTAAACTGATCTGAAAGTTCGCTTCACTTTGAGGCGTGGTAGTGGCATCATCGCTAGGAATTACAGCTGTACTGGCGAGCGTTTGCTCGGTCTTGACACTGTCTTGACTAGCCGCTTTTTCTTCGTTAACAACGTCATCGTTAACCGCACTTTCGCTCTTAGCAGAAAAGGCGACTAGATTAGCAATTAACTTCTCTTTGTTTAAAATAATATCGCTATTTAATGAATCAATATTAATTTCGTCAATCATTAACCCTTGTGCGCTTGCGGCAATATTACTGATACTAACTTGTTTAATAGTTGCCAGCGGTGGTAGTTCAAGGTCATGATTTTTAGATGTTAATAACGTATCTAAGGTCAACATGGCAATGTTGACCTGTGGCTGTTGAAGATTAGTCTGTTCAGTCGCTGGAGACATTTGCATGCTAATGTCTTGTAATGATAATTGCGCAAAGCTGAGTAATTCTTGTTGATCAGTTTCGCTTAATAAACGTGCTCCAGATAGTTTAAGTTGCGCGCGGCCTTCAATAGCGGCGATGGCATTATTTTGTAAGTTGAGGGAAAAGTCATTAATTTGATTGTTTAAATCTTGGAGTTTAACGATGTAAAAGCCGTCACCAGCAATCAGGTTAGTATTGCTTATTTCTGCTTTGTTTAGAGAGAGTTGTATTTTTTCAGGGGAAATGCTGAGTTGCTGTTTAGTGTTTAATGAAAAATGACCACTTAACTGTTTCAACGGTTTTATAAAATGTTGCAGTTTAGCCAGTGGATATTCACTTAATGACAAGTTGCTGTCAATGGTACCGCTACCCTGATTGAAGTTTGCATCCGCATCTAAACTCAAAGAGGCTTGATCTATCAAGGCTGCTAAGGCAACCTTTGCACTTTGCTGCTGCGTTGTTGCTGAAACATCCGTGACTAACAATTCATTTAGCACAATATCATGGTCATTATTATCAATGCTAATAGCCAAGGTACTATTTGTTACCACCAATTCAGGTAAAATAATTTTATAGGTAAATTCACTTGGTTGTTCTGTTTTCGACGGTTCGACTGTGGGGTCTTCGGTTTCTTTATCTGCTGCTGGTAATACCACACCAGCAACGGTTAAGGCGTCATTAACTTGCTCTACTTTAATAAAAAGCCCATCAATAACAAATTTTTGTAATTCTATTTTATCAACAATCAATTTATGTAGCGCTAATTGCGCCTCTAATCGCTTTACCGCCGCTACTTTCGTTTGATCTTTTAGTAGGGCTAAGTCTTTGATGGTTAGCTTCATTAAAAAGGGATTAAAGCTAATTGAACTATCGTCTGAGAGCGTTAAGCCAAGCTCTGCAAGTGGCGGTGTAGCAAAGTATTTAATTGCGGGTGATGAAACAACCCATATTAATAAATACAGCCCAATAAAAATGGCAATAAGTTTAATAAAAAAGCCTTTTAAGGCAAACGTTGAACCTGATGACATGAATAGACGTTCCTTGTAATTTGTATATCAATTTCACTCATAAGTTACGCAATACCGCATTATCGTAGCGACATAAGGGCAAATAAAATTGACTTTCGATTAGCATAAATAATTGGCGGGTATGATAGCAAAAGCTTGGTTAAAGTACAGCCGTTAACGCAAATAAGTGACGTGAAGTCTACATCGATTTTTTCGTACTGAAATAACCTGATCTCTGGATAAGCGGCACTTGCTCAACATTCCCTTTTATCCCATTCTCAGCGTTAAAACGTCGATAAATAGCTCGCTATTCATAAACGTTTTGCCTTGATATGGCATAAAATGAAACATTGAGAGAGCATATCGTTACTTCAAGCGTGTTGTCATTTTTGTTTAACTATATAAGTAATTGATTTTACTTAAACATCAAGTACTCATTATCCAGAGTTCAGGTTAAATACTTGCGTTGGTATCTTGGTAGCATGGTTTGATTACCCACTACCCCCCCTTGATGAACATAAATCAGTACTGTTTTTTGAGTATCTTGTGGTGGGGTATTACGAAGAAACTCTAGCAAAACCTGCCAACCCAATGGATCATACAACAGATCAAACTCAATGGTGGTTTCATCAATAAGCTGTTGCCACAATTGATAAAATTCAGGATATAGCTTGCCAAAATGATACCTTTTAGATGGCGTTAAAATAGTTGGCCATTGCGCACTATCACTATTTAATTGCTGAAATTGTTTTTTTAGATAGTCATCACCGCCAACACAAGCACAAGTTAGTACTTGATGGGGTAAATTCTGCTGTTTAAACCATTTCTGTAAAAATAAGGCGGTTGTACCTGTGCCCGCAGGTAGCATGATCATCGCTTGTTTAGTTTCAGTGCCAACGGATAACTGCTGACAATAGCTGTTAATTTCCTTGGCCAGTTGCTCAATGCCATATTCAGCTAATGTTGACCGGCCACCCTCAGGGATAAATAATGTATCAACAGATAAATGCTGAGCTTTAACCCCCATACAATCGTCAAGATTATTACCGTGCTGGGTTATTTCATCATCACTGACTTCAATGATGTTTGCACCTAACTTTAAAGCGCCACCATAATTGCCAAGCTGTTTAGCTAAATAGCCACCAGTCGAGCTATCTTTTAACCAATTTGGAATACGCGTGACGTAATAATCTAACTGCCAGTTTTTTAGTTGCGCAAGAGCGGCGAGCGAGTACAACGAATTGCCCTGTATTGAACCGTAGCTGACTATTTTTTTGAGCTGTGAAAAATCGTTGCCGGTGTTTAGAGCGGAATTTAAGTCGAGCAAATAAGCAAATTTTCGTGCTTTATTACCAGAAAAATAATCATTAAGTAAATCATCTCTTTTTACATGAACGCTAAAACCGCAAATGTTAACGACTTGCATCGGCGATTCCTGTAAAACAGAAACTACGGGCATCTAACGTTAGCCGCCAGCACAATTGGGCGACTGATTAGCGCTTTCACCCCTTTTTTGCCACTCATCAGCAGTAAAGGTATGTAATGCCAAAGCGTGAATATCATTAGCAAGCTCATTAGCCAATAGTGCATTCACTTTTCTGTGTCTTGCAATAAGGCGTGTACCCTCAAATTCAGCAGAGACGATCACCAAGCGAAAGTGGCTGGTGGTACTAGGCCCTGCATGTTTATGGCTTTCATTTTCAATTTCAAAAATTGTCGGGCTAAGCCCTGCTTCAATTTTACTTTTAATTTTGTCTTCTATCGTCATTATCTTGCTACATGATTTAATTATGTTAACTATTATGGCAGTTTGCTACAGTGCGGCAAAGGTATTATATCCATCTAATTTTTAGGATACAAAGTGAAAAAAATATTTGTTTGGACATTTTCGTTACTCTCATTATCACTGTGCTCGTTATCGGTAAGTGCTTTAGATTTCACAGTAGAAAAAACACCTCAATTAGGTTTAATAAAAAACTTTAAGGCGAGTGAACTCTGTATCGTTGCAGAAAATACTGACCGTTATTTAGAAAACAATACTGAGGATACTTTCGCTGTTCATTCGGGTGTAGTTTTTGCTGAAAAAATAGCCCTGAAAAAAATAAAGCAAACATTAACTTTTATTTGTAAAACGTATCGTGAAGACATAAAAGCGAAACGGCAAAGTCGTTTACATGATAATAAATTTGTTCTCGAAAATTTTAAATTTTACCGTTGGTCTCCTGATTTAATCACGGCCCAAAAAATTGCCAATAAAAGTACCAATGCTGTAAAAAGTAGCATGCTAAATGCTATTCCAAACGATCAAATATTTTTAACTAAATATTACACTAAACTGCTGACTGCCAGCGCAATAAAAACAGAAAAGTATGACCAGGCTTTGTATTCGCTACCTTATGATGAAGTGGGTTTGTCGCTGCCGCAAGCCGAACTAAAAAAAGCGAGCCTCACCCGTTTTAAATATACGCGTCAGCAAGTGATAGACGGCGTATTAACAGAAAAAAAACTAGCAAAACCTTTGGTATGGCTAACTGAAGAGGCATTGCATGATGTATTACTCCAAGGTACTGGTGTACTAAATGTCGCAGGTAAACAACGTTTTTTTAACGTGCACCGCAATAATGGTATTACTTATGATTATAGTATCGGCAAACGCGAACAGGCGCGTTATTGGTATTTCGCAGAAGTGCCCAGTATCATGGGTTATGGGCAAACCTTAGCAAGTAAAATTGCCGTTAAACCCCAAGTCACTTTTGCCGGAAATGTTGCAGATTTAGGTTTGGGAAAACTGATCATGGTGAGCTATCAACATAATGATCAGCAAATAAGTCGTATGGGCATTTTAGCCGATCAAGGTGGCGCTTTTGATAACAATTTATTTCAGTTGGATTTATTAGTGGATAGTTACCAAGGCTGGCAAGATTACCATCAAGCCAATAAAACGCTACCTGATTATGCACAAGCGTGGATTATGTTATTGAAGTAATAACCCACGGCTAGCGCATTTTAATCCCTGACTCCAACAGGGTTGAGCGATATTCATCATCTAACCCTGCCATTTTCTTTTTTCTAGCCATACTTGCCGTTTTTGTTTCATCGCACTTGAACAGTGCCATG
>JBLHNB010000181.1:0-7420 GCA_047621305.1 Alteromonadaceae bacterium
GCATTTGTTTGAAAAGCTTGCTTTTATGCACCGTGGCCAACGTTAAGGTTTATGGAGCAAAGCAATGTTAATTGATTTCTTTTGTAAGGTACGCGACTACAAAGTACCTTGTACACTGCGAGAATTGCTCGACTTAATTCGTGCCTTAGAAAAAGGCGTAGTGTTTGCTAGTATTGATGATTTTTATAGTGTGAGTCGTACTATATTAGTTAAAGATGAAGCCCATTTTGATAAGTTTGATCGTGCTTTTGCTGATTACTTTAAAGGCGTTGCTAGCCTTGAATTAGACTTATCAGAAATACCAGAAGATTGGCTTAAAAAGCATTTTGAAAAACAACTGAGCGCCGAAGAAAAAGAGAAAATAAAAGCTTTAGGCGGATTAGATAAGTTAATGGAAACATTGGCCGAACGTTTGAAAGAGCAGGAAAAACGCCATCAAGGGGGTAATAAGTGGATTGGTACTGGCGGCACATCACCGTTTGGTGCCTATGGTTATAATCCTGAAGGAATTCGAATAGGGCAAGAGGAGTCAAGGCATCGTCGCGCGACTAAAGTTTGGGATAAACGTCAATTTAAAAACTTAGACGCCAATGTTGAAATAGGCACACGTAATATTAAAGTTGCGTTGCGCAAGTTGCGCCAATTTGCACGTACTGGCAGTAGTGAGGAATTAGCACTTGATGAGACTATTGCCGCTACCGCCCGTAATGCCGGTTATCTTGATATTAAAATGAAGCCTGAGCGACATAACGCTATCAAAGTTTTAATGTTTTTTGATATTGGTGGCTCTATGGATGATCACATTAAAGTATGTGAACAGCTGTTCTCAGCAATACATGGAGAATTTAAACATTTAGAGTTTTTTTATTTTCATAACTGTCTTTATGAAAGTGTTTGGCGAGATAATAACCGCAGACACAATGAAAAAATTGACCTATTACAAGTGCTGCATACTTATAGTCGTGATTATAAAATTATTTTTGTCGGCGATGCAACAATGGGACCTTACGAGATCACCTATCCTGGTGGTAGTGTTGAACATTGGAATGAAGAAGCGGGTAATGTGTGGATGAAAAGACTAACCGATCATTTTGATAAGGTTATTTGGCTTAATCCCCAAAACGAAGAGCAGTGGCCTTATTATTCTTCTATTAATATAATGAAAGGGCTAGTTGAAAATAAGATGTATCCGCTGACCTTGGCAGGGTTAGGGCAGGGTATCAAAGCATTGATTTAAAAAAACAATCAATAACCAATCAATAACCAAAAGTCAAAAACGTGTTAGCTTTTACTAAAACATTGGTCACTTGTGGCCAATGTTTTTATCTAAAAAAAGCCGAGTATTGAATCGCTAATTGAAGAGCTCTATTAAGGAGCCCATGCATAGCTGATTTTTGTAAAGAAAGTTTTCTCTGCGCGGGTTAACTTCGTTAAATCATCATCTTGAAAACTATTATCAGAGTATCCTAAGAAAAATACAGTTTGCGGATTAAGTTTATAAGCATAAATTAATTGGCTTGCTAAATTCTCAGTTTCCGTTGAGCTAATAACGTTGTTGTTATCTGGATTTCTGTCGACATTGTTGTAAACTAAACTCAGTTTCAGGTAACTTTGAATAGTAAATTGGTAAGACAAACGTAACTCAGAAATGTGGGCAATATAAACATTACTGTTGCTACCATAGTTATTCTTAGCATCAAGTTTGCTATAGGTTTGGTAAAAATCAAATTCTAAATGATCGGTAATAAAAATAGCAATATTACCCTCTAATTGAATCAAGTCTCCTAAACGATCATTAACATAATCAATTTTGTCCCCCACCGTTAACTCTAGTGATAAATCAGTACGGGTATTTGGCTTAATGCTAGCATATAACTCTATTTGGTCTTCATTAAAGGAAGACGTATTTCCGTCAATATCAGCTATGGTATCAACATAGCGAATACCTACTTTTTCACCATGAACTACATTGAGTTCATAATAAGATTGCATTGGGCCATCAATAGTAAATCGGGTCGTTAATATTCGTTCAATTAGCTCATTATGAATGTTGTGAATAATTTCCCATTCCCCTGCAACGCTAGCCTCTTGCCATTGGCTGCCTTGTGTGGAATAAATAGATCTTTTAATAAAAACTTTATCGGTCTTAATATCCGCTTTAGGCATAAAACCTAAATCGGCTCTAAACTCAAAGCCTATACTTTGATGGTCTAAATCAACCTGCCAGTACTCAGAGTTATGATTAAAATTAAGTTTAAAAGCCTGATCACTAAAACTATCATTGTTGGGGGTAGAGCTATTAGTGACTATTTTTGGATACAATGTTTCTGAATTTAATACCTGCGCTTTAATCGCGCTAGATTCAGACAGACGGTAGCGAGCGTCAAGCCCAACGACATAATTATGGTAATTATCTGCGGTGCGTAATGTTGCTATGCTCCCTACTGTTAAATCGCTATTGTAATCATACCTATAACGTAAGACACCTGCGTGACTTTCTTTTGCTAAAGTCATTAAAGTCGAACGTAAGTTTCCGGGTAATAAAATATTGGTTTCAGCGTCATTGGTTATAAAGGCACCATAACTGTGTTTGTTAATACGACCCGTTAATTTAGCGCCATAATCAGGATCGGCAATATTCCGCGTGTAGACTAAGTCAAAATCACTACTGAAATAATCACTATTATCTAAGAAAAAAGCGCGTTTTTCTTCATAAAGTAACGAAAAGTTAGTATTGACACTCAGTTGACCACTATCACTTTCTGCCGTTGAAAAGTCAGGGTTTAATGTCGCATTTAACAAGTTGCTTGCGTTGATGCTCCAACGTAAATCTAACCCTGCTTCTACATCGTTCTCAGTAGCCCAATCACCGTTTGGATCATTGTTGTTTGCGTAAATATCTCGTGTTTGATTTTTGCTAGCTGTGAGTGTTGGTGTTAGCCGTAAATTTTGGTTTATCTCTGCATTTTCAAAGCCGATAGCTTCAGGGTACTGACACAACCAACAAGGGTTATCTCGTTCAAGGGGAATATGAGAAATGCGTAAACTGGTATCTCTAGGATAAATCCGTACTAATTCTATCGCCCATTTTTTTTTCTGGCCATTGGCTTTGAAGTTTAAAATATTATAGGGAATGGCCATTTCAACTTGGTAACCTTGTTCAGTTTTTTTACCAAAGGAATACCAAAGACCATCCCATGAGGTATTATTTTGTCCCGTTATTTCATTATACGTTGCATCATTTTGTACACCATAAGGATTGACAAAAAAGGAATAGTTTAAGCGTCTATTATTATGGGTATCTAGCTTTATACCGACAGTGTCTTGCAACCACGTTTTGTCGCGATCCGTTAAGAAGCCTTGAATTTTTTTTGGATCAGGGTCATAGGCTATAAAGGCAATATAAAGAAATTTCCCATTCTCAATTAGCTTGGCAGTCGTCTTTACCGGACTAGGTAAGTTATTCCAAGGGCTATTAACTACATCTAATTCTATCGATAATGCGTTAGACCATTGAGCATCATCTAATTCGCCATCAATGATGATGGTATTTTTTTCAAAAGGAATTTGAAGTGATTCTAGCTTAATGTTTTTTACTGGTTTTTTTTGCTGATTAGAGGGTTGCGCTATTGTGGGACTTATTGAAAAAACAGCAAATAAGAATAAAATCAATCTATTAAGGCTTAAGTTCAGCATGTGTTATCCATAGATTTATTCTTGTTAGAGTGATAAAAACTGGCGGTTTTTTTATTCTATATTATAGCTTTATAATATTAGCGATAAATATACTTAATAAATACAAATTGTTACAAAATTTCAGCCTTAACACAATATATACTTTTTGTAATTGCTATTTTGTCGTATTATTTAAGTACTTTAGGCCTTATTCTGCACCATTTTCTAAACATTGTTTTCGATTGCCAACAAATTCGTATTAATAAAACCCATTAAAGAAACAATGCCAACAGCCGTCAATTGTTCACATTCTGATAAAGCTTAGTAATGAAATCAAAGAATAGTCGAACAGTTGATAATTAATCTGTTTTAATGCAAATTTTCATTGATATTGAGTTGCAGTCTTTAGCTAACCGTTTACTATTGTAGGCATATTTTCTATGGGTTTTTCACATGCCATTATCGCTTATTGATATCATTGCTTTATGTACTTTTTTTCTGTCTTGGTCGGGGTATACTTGGTTTGCTCGTAATAAAGCCAAAACGACTGATTGTTTGGCTCGAAGTTTACACCAACATAGAATGCATTGGATGTATGAAATCATTACACGAGAGGTTAGGGTTGGTGAGGCGGCACTATTATCTAATTTAGAGCGAAATATCGCTTTTTTTGCTTCAAGTACATTATTAATATTAGCGGGTATATTGACGCTATTTGCAAAAATAGATACTTTAGAAACCGTTATATTCTCAATGCCTTATGCTGATCATGTGAGTCATTTTGCTATTCAGATTAAGTTAAGCTTATTAGCTTTTATTTTTGTTCTTTCTTTTTTTCAATTTACTTGGTCTATGCGTCAGTATGGCTTTGTTAATGTTATGCTCGGCGCTGCACCCGTAGATAAGTCTGGTTTGAATAACAACCTTAAAGCTTATGCTAAACAAATGGCGACAGTACAAGATCAAGCCGCACATTCTTATAATTATGGGCTTCGTTCATATTATTTTGCTTTAGCGGCTATTTGCTGGTTGTTCCATCCTTTTTTGTTTATTTCAGTCAGTATTTGGGTGGTTTACACCTTATATACCCGTGAGTTTCATTCAAAATCTGTTAAAGCTATTACTGCGGGACAGCATTATTTACGATTAGAACGCGAGGCCAAAGACAAATCTACTGCTAAGGTTAATGAGTGAGTCAGTTTTCAAAAAATTATCGGCAGTACTCGGTACAAGATTTCGACCAGTATGATTGTCTCAAGTTGTCAAAAAGATTTTATCTTGTACTGTTGTTTGTATTACGTGGTTATCTGGTTTGGTTGCTATCGGTAACTAATATGCGCGACAGAGTCAGTATTATTTCGTGGGTATACCCTGAAACCTCCTTGTTTTATTTAAGCTTAATATCGGGTACGGTTGGTTTATTTATTGTATTAATTATCAGTTTACGACGACCTGAAGCCGCTAACTGGATCCAAATAAGTTGGCTACATAGTCGAAAAATTTTAATAGCTGCATTATTGTTTGATTTGTTAACTCATGGAGTAGGCTTCTTTTATTGGCAATTAATTTCATTAGAATGGCTGGTCATGCAGACTATATTAACGATTACTTTAATTGTTTTATGCTATAAAAGTGAGCGGTTTAAAATAAATTTAGCCGAGTTTCCCCAGAAAATACCAGAAAAATAATTCTAGTTCTTTTTCTAAATATAAATATAAATGTTTAAGGTTCCCAATAGTGAATGTAAATACTAAGCAAGACAATGGCGAAAAAGATAAACGATTAATTATTCTTGATACGGAAACAACGGGTCTTAATCCCAGAGACGGGCATAGAATTGTTGAAATTGGTTGTGTTGAAATGATTAATCGTCAACTAACGGGGCGAAACTATCATGTGTACATCAAACCACTGGATCCCCGTGGTCAAGTATTACAAATGGATCAAGAAGTAATCAATATTCATGGGTTAACTAATGCGTTTTTAGACGATAAACCTACGTTTCCACAAATCGCTAATGACTTTATTGATTTTATTCGTGGTGCTGAATTAGTGATTCATAATTCTAAGTTTGATGTTGGCTTTATGAATCATGAGTTTTCATTATTAAACTTTGGAAATCGCGCTACGAACAAATTACCAATGACTGAAGATATTTGTACTATTACCGATACATTGAAAACTTCAAAAGACGAATTTGGCTCACCAAAAACATTAGATTATTTAGCGCGTTTTTATAAAGTAGATAAACTAGTAGATCGTACTTATCACGGCGCTTTGATTGATGCACAGCTGCTTGCTTTTGTTTATATTGAAATGACACGTAAGCAGTCAACGTTTAACTTATCTGTGGGTAATAATAGTAGCGAAGATGCTAATGCAATTAAACGTTTAAGTAATGATCGAGTAAAGCTAAAGGTTATTGCTGCTTCTGCCGATGAAGTAGAAGCACATAAAGATAGATTATTAGTTGTTAAGCAAAAAGGCGGAGAGCCACTTTGGAAATAAATAAGTTTTTTATATTTTGTTTTATTACGCTTATGAGTCTAGTTAATACAGAAACCTTTGCAACTGAAGCTATTGTACAAGAAAAAGAAACGTTCACTGAACAAGTGAATTCAATAAAGCAAAGTAACCTAAAGTATTATCAAGGCGATAATAAAATTAATCAAATTCCTTATTTTGATAATCGTTTTCGTATAGACGCTGAGCTCGATGAAATTACTTTGTTATTTTATCGAAGTCGCGGTAGCCTGCCTATCATTTTAGTACGCCCAGATGGTAGTAAACTTAGAGCCGACAACATCGATAATGATAAAGTGCAATGGCATGATGACAGCACCTTTGATCTGATCAAAATTGAAAAACCTATGCCCGGGCCATGGCAAGCTATTGGTAATATTTTACCCGAAAGTCAAATTATGGTGATGTCGGATGTTAAAATGAAAGTAGACCCTTTACCTGAAGTGTTGCTGTCAGGTGAGACCTTAAAAGTGGTTGGTAAACTCTATAACGGCGATGAGCCTATCAATACTCCTCACTTTCGCAATGTAGTTACATTGGATGTTCATTTTTATAGCACTAATAATGCAGATTATGAAAACTTTGGCGCTGATGGAATTAAATTAACATCATTTCGAGATGATGGACGTGATTTAGATGAGTATGCTGGAGATGGTCTCTTTACCGGTGAATTTAACTTAGACTTTGCTGCAGGTGAATGGCAACCAGTATTTTTGATTAAGTTACCTATGGCTAGTCGTGAGTTAAGACAAAAACCCATTGTGTTACATAAATCTCCAATCACTATTGCGGTTGAAACGTCTGAAAATGAAAATAGCCCACACAGTATGATATTATCAATTGCCCCTACCTATGTTGATCCTAACTCTTTATTTTTCCAAGGTAAGATTACTTTTCCAGATAAACAAATTGAGTCATTCTCTATTATCGATGATCAGCAAGGTGAGACACGAATCAAAGAGTTTAAAAATACCGAGTCGGGTATCTACCGCATTAATGTAAATGCTTTTGGTAAAACAATATCAGGGCGCGAATTTCGTTTAACGGTTCCTGAATTTAGTTTTAATGTTAAAGCCAATGATAATGAATTTTTGATGACTACAACGGATGAAAATGGTGTTGAAAAAATAGTTAGCATTGATAGAACAGAAAAGTTATTAGCAGATCGAGCTGCAAAATTAGCACAAGCAAAATTAGCACAACAAAAAGCGGAAGAAGAAAA
>JBLHNB010000182.1:0-7385 GCA_047621305.1 Alteromonadaceae bacterium
TGACAATGAACATCTCCTTCAGTTGCAAGTTACCGTACTCACAAAGTTAGATCAACCAGAACTACTGATAATAAAATTAAAACAGCTCCTCAGTATTAAATCAGAAACTACAGCCAACCAAGTATTATTAGTCAACCTTTTAGTTTTTAAAAAAGAATTCGAAGAAGCCAACACATTTTCAAAGTCCTTGTTAACTAAATATCCTAACAATACTCAGTTACTCCAACTTCAAGCAACAATCGATATTCAATTGGGTCTATTTAGCGATGCGTTAAAACACTCGAAACAAGCTATTGCTTATGGGGATAATACGACCTCAACTCAAGTGATTGTAGGTATTGCTGCATACCAGCAAGGGAGGTTTGATGAAGCCAACCACCATTTAAAATCAGTCATTAATGAATACGCCGACAATGACGAATTATTAAGTATTTTGGCTCATACCTATTTAAAAATAGGTCAATCTTATCAGGCTAGTAAGCTAGTTCAACTTATCAGCTATGATAATACCAACAAAAATAATTTGGTAAATGCCACTAGCTATGAACTTATAAAACAAGGTTATACAACTCAAGCTAAAAAATTAATCGAGTCCAATGAAAACACACTAAAAAATGATAACGACAAGTATCTCAGTTCGAATATTAAGTTACTATTACAAGATTTTAGTGCCATACCTGAATTAGAAAACCAACACGATGACACTAACAGCAATGAAACTAAGAAAGCTGCGTTAACGTCAGCATACATAGCGAATGGTGATCTGCAAAAAGCCGAGTTATACGCGAAGAAATGGCAACAGACGTCTCCTCATAAAATAGAGCCTTTATTGTTTCTATCCCTGATAGCACAAAAAAATAACCAATATGCCCGAGCAAGAGATTTTTTACAGCAGGCATTAGTAATTGATAACAAGAATATAGATGTAATAATTGCGTTGGTGAATTTAAATATAAAAACTGACAATTTGCAGGATGCCAAAAAACAGATATCAAAATTAGTACAAGAAAACCCTACTTATCTGCCCGCTCTGACGACGTTTTTTGATGTATTTCGAGATTCTTCACTATCTAAAGACGCCATGTTACCAATATTAAAGTTTCAAAAACAACAACCAAAAAATATCAGCGTAACCTTATTAGTTGCTCAGATGTATTTTCAATTAAAAGAGTATGATACTTCTTTACAACAAATTGAGAATTTAAAAGTATTAACAAAATATCTGCCTCTTGCGGCAAAAAAAATTAAAGGTGAGGCTCTAATTACAATAGGACAATATGAAAAAGCAGAAAATCATTACAAAGACTGGATTAAAGAACAGCCATACAATAAAGCTTCAATCTTAGGTTTATTAAACGTTTATGACAGTCTTAATAAATTTCAACAAGGGATCCTTGTTCTAGATAATTATTTAAAAGAAGTTTCTGACCCTTTTTTATTATCATTTAAAGCATATTTTTTAATACAAACAGGTAATAGAGAAGCGTCTAAAAATATATTGAAAGAACTTTCCAAAAAAGAAAGAGACAAAGCATTTGTAAAAGGAATACAAGCCAGAATATATATTGCAGAGTCCAAGTATAATAAAGCCCTTCCCCTAGCAAAAATAGCCTATGAGAACATCCCCTCACAAAAGAATTTAATATCTGTTGTTATGTCACAAGAAAAGCTAGCTGATCATGAAAGCGCTATAAAAATGTTAGAAACTCATACATCCAAGTATAAGAATGACATTATTGCTTTATTGATATTGGCTGAAAGGCGACTAGATAAAAACACATTACAATCTCAAAAACTATATCAACAAGTAATAGTTATTGAGCCAAAAAATATAATCGCATTGAATAACTTAGCTAATATTTATCTGCAAGCTAATCAATTAAATAAAGCCGAGAGCCTCTTACATGAAGTATTAGCAATTTCACCTAATTATACAGCATCGATTGATAGCCTTGCTCAAATTCGAACATTGACAGGAGATCATCAGGCAGCATTATTATTATTACAGAAAGCTTATCAACTAGCGCCTAACGATAGTACCCTTTTATTGAACTATATCTCTTCAATGATAGATAACAACAAAATAAAACTAGCGCGTCGTTACCTCGAAAAAGTTAAAGAAAAATACCCAAGGTTAATGAAAAAATCAAATGAGATAAGCGAAAGATTAGAACATTTATAAATAATTTTTACACATACACAAAAACAGTAATATAACAATTAGATTACTGATTATTTTGTTAAGAGAAACTGTCAGGTTTCTTTACAGTTGAATTTAAAAAATAAAATAACACATTGTTTTAAAATGATTTTTTATCATGGTACGCATTTTGCATTGTACTCATTGAAAAGTAAACGATATGTTATGTTGTAGCTTTTCACAAAGAGAGTGTATTTTAACAATACGAAAAAATTAAGTTAGCACATTGCTAATTATCATTTATAAAGGATAAAGAATGAAAAACAATTTAATGAAAATATTTACCATCTTAGCAATGGTATTTGTTTTTAATAATAATGCTAATGCTCATACAGTATCATTAAGCTGGGAAGTATTAAGTAACGGTGATGTAAAATTTTATGATCAACATTGGCACGGTGTAACTAATACACCAGCTGGTTCATTATTTGTTGATGGCACTGAATATGCCTTTACTAGTGTATTAAATGGCGTAGACAGCATTTCAGGCTTAGCAGGCGCTTTAGTTGATAGTACCTATGCTACTTTTGCTGGTGATACGTTGACTACATTATCGAATAACAATTTTTTAACTGTCATTATTTCAGGTATAACTGCAGGTACACATACCTTCGGTACAACAGATATCGCGTTGACACGATGGACCATGCCATCAAATGGCGGTCAAATTGAAGTTAATATTCCTAGCGTTCCAGAGCCTAGTACGATTATTTTATTAGCCTTAGCTTTAGTGTTACTAGTAAAACGTAATAAAATATTTAGCGTTAGAAACAACACAAGTGCTTTGACTCAAGCATAATTCTTTCTTTTGATAAGAAATGTATGCCTAACAACAACCCATTTATAGTGGGTTGTTTTTTCTAATTATTCCCATATAAAAAACACGTTCAATTGAAGTCGTCATATAATTTAAAGTGTATTCTGCAGTAAACCTTTTTATCCCCTAGTTGCACTACCACTATACTTTGGTGTTGATTAAATCAAATAGTCAATATTAAATACTTCATCAATGTCCTTCTAACAAGTACTCTCGATATTCATCAAAAAAATCAAGTATTCTCTAAGTATAGTAATTTTACATTTTAATAATTATATCGAATCGTTTAGTTCTGCACGCAGCAACCAACGAAGCATTGGTCGTTAGCTGTGGGGGTTAATTTAATAAATTAGAACCTGTTGTTCTTAATGAACAACTTTTCTCAATAAAATGCCTTGTTATTTAATTTAACGAGGCATTTTTATTTCATCTAAATAAACTAAATCAGCAATCTGGTTTTATTTAACCTTAAGATCAGGCAAATCGGTATCTCCAATCACCACTAAAACGATACCAACCATGAAAAAGAAGAACGTTGTGGCACCGACACTGGCGCGAAAAACCTCACTGGCATCAGCTGTATAAAGTGTTAAAACAATGATGCTAATCGCCGCAATAATAAAACTAATAATGCCGCAAACTTTAGAAATGCGTTGTAAAAGGCCTTTTTGAGGCATAACTATTTCTCATCTACGAAATAAATCAAAGCTCATAGTAGCGGAATAATAAATAGCTTTAGTTGACAAATATCAACATTCGCAAACAAAAAGGTGTTCTCTTATCAGCGACAGTGATTGATACCGCGAAAGTTAACTAATCGAAAAATGCCAATTAAATTGCTCTTTCGACTCACTAACTTTTCTAAAACCATTTTTTTCTAGAATGATATAAGAGCCGACGTTAGTTTTATCCGTCGAAGCAATTACGGCTTTAACCTTATCTTGCTTTGCAGCCCAACTAATCATACCTTGTACTGCTTCTGTCATATATCCTTTGCCCTGATGTTGTTGATATGTTCCATAACCAATTTCAATTTCACCCTGTTCATTGGGCTCACCTTGAAAACAAACATCAGCCACCGACCTATTTTCAACTTTATCAATGATTGTCCATAAGGTAGAAAACAGGTAGTTTTTATTTTTGTCTTGCAAACTCGGTAATATTGATTGTTCTAACGCTTCTTTTAATAAAGGTGAGAGCTCCATAGACGAGCTATTTAGGGTTAATTCGTCCTCTAAAGAATGATCGTTTTTAATGTATTTCAACATTTGTTGATAAGTTAAAGGTTTCAAAATTAATCTTTTGGTTTCTATCACGTTGGTTATTCTCTTTCTTTTAGTTTTTCTATGATTAAGTCGTCACTTACAGGCAATATTAGTTGATTAAAACCATGGCTATGACTAGGATTCTCAACATCACTACAATGAATGTCTATCAATAAAGAATGTTTCAATGTCAGTATTCATAAACGACGTCAAACGAGGTTTATTATAAACTACCTTTTGATTGTAATTTATAGCTAAACCAGCTGAAAGTATATTTAGAGGTGTGATTGGCTAATATCGTTTCCTTAACTTCTATTACCTATTTTGAGTATTTTAACTCCTACGAAAGATCGACCAAACAAGCATTATCAAAATCATCATTTTCTAATGCGGTAATATTATTTAAAGTAACCGTTGAGATAGCATCTAACGCTTCACGGGTGAAAAATGCCTGATGACCTGTAATCACCACGTTTGGAAATGTTAATAATCGGGCAAAAACATCATCCAAAAGCACCGTATTTGAAAAATCTTCAAAAAAAAAATCGGTTTCTTCTTCATAAACATCTAAACCAAGGTAACCAATTTTTTCACTTTTCAATCCCTTTATTACGGCGGCCGTATCCACTAATCCACCACGACTCGTATTAATTATCATCACCTTTTTTTTCATTTTACTGATAGATAGCTGATCAATAATATGATGAGTTTCTGGTGTGAGTGGGCAATGTAAAGAAATAATATCTGATTCTCGATAAAGGGCATCTAAACTTTTGTATTTAACGCCAAGCCCTTTTATTTTTTCACTTTCGCAAGGATCATAAGCAATCACGTGACAGCCGAAACCCTGCATGATTTTAATAAAACAAAAACCAATTTTACCCGTGCCAATGACTCCGACGGTTTTCCCGTGCATATCAAACCCGAGCAAACCATTAAGTAAATAATAATTTTCACGCACACGTGAAAAGGCCCTGTGAATATTTCGGTTTAGATCCATGATTAAGGCAACAGCATGTTCCGCCACCGCATAAGGGGAATATTCTGGCACTCGAACGACTTTAATCTTGTACTTTGCACAAGCGTTAAGATCAACGTTATTGTAGCCAGCACAGCGCATTACAATATACTTCACACCATAATTGGCTAATATATCAATGCAATCAGCACTTAACTGATCATTAACAAAACAGCAAACAGCATCAAAACCATCCGCTGAGGAAGCGGTGAGTAAAGTTAAACGTGCTGGTATATACGTGAACTGATGTTTACCTTGATTAAATTTTTCCAAATTTTCTTGATCATAGGGCTTGGTACTAAAGACAACAACTTTCATGTGATAGCTCCTTATTAACTGGCAGATTCAACTTTAAATCAGTGTGCAAGACCGATTTACTTAAAGGTACCGATTTCTGCATCTGAAATGACGTGTATATAATGTCGTTTACGCTTAATTATCGATGAATTTAACATAGAATTTTTTGTTCTGTATCACATTAACGTTAAATGGCTCTACCGTAAACCCAGACTCAGGTCAAAGTATGTGTTCAAGTAGTGATATTGAGCAAGTTTTTAATTATTGAGGATTTATGAACGCAAAAGATTTTAGTTTGGCAATATGTATCACTATGATTTGGGGGCTTAATTTTTCAATCATAAAAATAGGCTTGGCGTCTCTTGATCCATTCATTTTAACAGGCATTAGATTTTTTTTATGTGCCATACCGCTGGTGTTTTTTATAAAAAAACCGGATGTTTCCATGAATTACGTGGCTTTATACGGGGTGTTGTTCGCGTCGGCTTGTGGGGCATGGTTACATTAGGGATCTATTTTGGTGTTTCCGCTGGGGTAGCTTCACTTGTGTTGCAAATGAGTGCTTTCTTAACCGTGATTATGGGAGTGTTTTTTTTGCACGAGAAAATAGACGCGATTAAAATCGTCGGGTTCTTACTTGCCCTTGCGGGCATATTTTTTATCAGTAATTTAGACGATGGGTCAATTACATACATAGGTTTAATTTTGATTAGTGTCGGTGCGTTTTCGTGGAGTATCACTAATGTTATTGTTAAAAAGTCAGGTGTCACAAGAGTCTTTTCTTTTGTTATATATTCGAGTCTTTTTTCTCCATTGCCACTGTTCTTAATTGCATATTTCACACAAGGTGGCAGCGTTTTTACTAATTTTATGCTGGATATTAATAATGAAGCCTTGTTTTCTATTGCATTTCAAGTGTATCCAACAACGCTATTTGGTTATTGGGCATGGAATTTGTTAATTAAAAAATATCATATTTCCAACGTTGCGCCATTATCACTTTTAGTACCAATTTTTGGCTTGCTGGGGTCATTTATTATACTCAATGAATCTATCGGGACAGATAAGGTTATTGCCTGTGCGTTTATAATCAGTGGTTTGTTGGTTAGCTCATTTAGCAATAAAGTAAAACAATATATGGCAAGGCTGTGGTTTAGTGTTTGATGTGGCAAGTAAGCGCATGCCAAATTGTGGATCAATCGTTAATGTTTCCTCTGTTGCAGCTAGGCTGGACTCACCTGCGGAATATGTTGATTATGCTGTATCTAAGGGCGCTATTGATACGTTAACAAAAGGATGCATGCCGATGGCGGCGAACCAGACAGAATAGAGCGTGTTATAAATTTAATCCCTCTTCAGCGAGGAGGAACCCCAGAAGAAGTCGCGGCGTCGATAGTCAATCAAAGTACAGCAATAGTGGGTATTTGTTATTAGCTGAAATTATTGAAATAATCAGTGAACAACGTTTTGAAGACTATATGATAAACAATTTTTTTATACAAAATCGCATGTTGAATAGTTACATTGCTGATGAATTTTTATTCTCAAATTCAACTGATGCCCTTAATTATGCAGAAAGCTCTCAGCTCTGGGGGATAAATATTTATACTAACGGAAGTGATGGTCAAATATAGTCTATTGACGATATGGATATCTTTGTTCGTGAACGTCTCGCTAAACACACCTAGCCCAGTTTTACATTCCAAGGTAGCATAGCTTCTATAATATTTTCATCGACCTCACCGCTAAGCTTTTCAAGACAATGAGCGATGTAATCAAAGGGAGTTA
>JBLHNB010000183.1:0-7269 GCA_047621305.1 Alteromonadaceae bacterium
CCTCTAATATCACCGTTTTTCCGCCACTCACCACCGGGGCTAAAAACTGCCATACCGACACATCTGACGAGGACGCGGCGCTTTGTAAAAAATTACAGGCTTGTAATTCGCCATCTTTAATAAAGCCGAGCAAATCAAACTCAGCATCAATGTGATTAAGCGCGCCGCCATGGTGAACTAACGCGCCTTTAGGTTGCCCTGTAGAGCCCGACGTATATATCATATACGCAAGGTCTTCCGGCAAGCTTTCATTCGCCACATTCTCTGCTGAGTATTCACTAAATAGCGCGCTATTATCCAAATAAACACAGTAACAGGTGTCTGGTAGCGTTAACGTGTCACGTAATACCTCTTGACTCAAAATTAGGCTAACTTGCGAGTCGCTAACCATATAGTTAAGCCGCTCTTTCGGATTAGACGGGTCAAGTGGTACATAAGCACCGCCCGCTTTTAAAATTCCTAATACACCCACCAAAAAGTCAAGGGAGCGCTGACAGTAGAGCCCAACGATGGTATTCGCGCCAATACCTTGTAACCGTAGATAAGCCGCTACTTGATTCGAGCGTTGGTTTAACTGCTCATAACTAAGACGATGATATACATCTAATACTTTAAATACAGCGGCAATCGCTAAAGGTGTTTTTGTAACCTGCGCTTCAAAACGACCATGAATGCTGTTTGCGCCTTGATAGTCGACGGTAGGGCTATTAAAATTTAATAATTGTTGGCGTTCACCTTTTAACAAAAGAGACAGTTGACTAACCTTATGCTGCGGCTCAGCAACTGCTTGTAAAGTTAATTGCTCAATTCGTTGTTGATGTTGCTTAATCTCAGCAGTATTAAAAAAGTTTACATCATAATTAAAATGCACTAAGACATCTTCAAACTTATCATAAGCCTGAATAGCTATCGTTAAAGGCTGAGGTTCAAAGCCATTGTGCAAAGGAACTAAGGTTGAGCTGAGCTCGTTAAATTCAATATCACTGGCAATATCTTCAACAGAAAGAGAAATATCATATAAATCAACAATAGCACTTGTTTCAGTACGTAACTGGCGCGTAATTTCTGACATTGGAAAACGTTGATGACGATATACACGTTTGAGTTGGCGAGCAAGGGCTTGCATAGTTTGCTCGAAGCTTTCGTCTGGGTTAATCGTTATCGATACAGGGATCACAGAAGAGAACATGCCTACCGTTTTTTTCTGTTCATTGTTACTGCGATTATGAACGGGCATACCAATGACTATATTTTCTCGTTGACCACAAATTCGCGAAAAATAGATGGCAATAACAGCCATAAAAAAATGTGAATTTGAGCAGCCAATCGTGTTCGCTATATCGGTAATTTTAGTAAAAATAGCTTGGGGTAAACGCCAAGTTAACTGCTTAACCACATGCGTTTCATTACCGTCGTTAACTTTTAGAAACAGTGGTTCTGGTGCTGTAGTAAAGCACTCAAACCAAAACGACTTATCTTTTTGATAACGGTTCGAAGACAAGTAACTATTATCTTTACCGATAAAATTTTCATAAGCTGGTTTTTGTTCACCCGTGTTAGTTAATATTTCACCTTTTGTTAAGCGATTGTATGCGTCTGCTACCGCATCTCGGATCAAAGTAACAGAAACGCCATCGGAGACAAGATGATGGTAGCAAAAAAACCAATAACCTTGGTCATCGTTAATTTTTAACCATTGCATATCCCATAAACGACTTTCATAAAGGTTAAAAGGTTGGGTAAGCTTTTCATTTGCATAAGCTAAAGCTCGTTGTTTTGCATCAGGAAAAACAGAAAAATCAACACGAGTTAGTTGAAACACCAGCGATTGATTAAATTGCTGCAGTGCACTACTTTGTGTTTCTGTCAAAGTGATCCGCAAAGCGTCGTGATTGGCAACGACATCATTAATCGCCAGATTAAATCGTGCAATATCTAGCTGACCATTTAATACAAAAAATCCCCCTATATTATAACAAGGTGCATCAGGCGTGATCAGTTGATCAAGCCAAACAACTTCTTGAGTGGAACTAAGAGGATACTGCACACATTCATTCATGACTTCTTTTCCTAAACACATTAAGCTGATATACGCATCTGAGTTACAAGATAAAACTATCGGTAGTTAGGGTATTTCTCGTAGTTGATGTACTCATGAGATTCAGTTTAAAATGTTAAATAAATAATGTTACAAGCAAAAGATATTGCCAACTAAAGTTGTAACATATATAAAATTAAATATTTTTATGAGGATTGAATTAACTAGTTAGCATAATCAAATTGCTCTTTATCACCTTCTAAACACATCACATCGTGGAATACTTGATATAATTCATCACTAAATTTATTTTCTGTAAGCAAAAAACGATAATCATTATGAAATTTATGAACGTGTAAAATATCTATATCATGGCATGTAATCATGTCATTAAACTTATCTTCACAGCCAAAAATCAAAACAAAATCAACTAGCTGATAGTCAATTTTTTCATTATGATAAAGTATAATAAACTCATCTTTAATCAAAATTCGTTTACCATGCTCTGTCGTAAATTCAAAAGCGACATGGTCAAGATCAACCGTATTTAATTGACTGGCACACATAAGACCATAGCCCGTTGAACGCGACACAAAAGGCGTATAAACAGCCTCCTGTTTTACAATTTTAGTGCCTCTCATTTCAGGTAACAGGCTATTCTTTATCATTATTTCACAATCAGTGTTTGCAAGTGTCGCCACTGTTTTACTGTGCAATACTGGATTGCCTGATTGCGCCAGAATATTGGCGACACTCCAGTGTAACTTTTCAAAAGGAAGTGCGCTTTTTACAACGCGGGGATCCGCACTGTAAACACCTGAAACATCCGTCCAAAAAATCACTTGTTTCGCTTCAAGTAACTTCGCAAACAAACTAGCAGAATAATCACTGCCGTTGCGACCCAGTGTCTGAGTATTATCGTTCGAATCGGCAGCAATAAAACCCGTAACAATTTTTATTCCTGAACGTTGTATCAATCCAGATTTTTCAAGACGAATAGCACTATTAAACATATCGACCTGCATACCTTGCGCACGTATTATAGAGCGGGCATCAACAGCAATCGCCTGTTCCCCTCTAGAATTTAACAAGGCAGCTAATAAACGTGATGACCATAATTCACCAAAGCAGACCCATTTAGCCTGTTGTAAAGGTGTATAATCAGCTTGTTCGATATAGTCATTGAGTAAATAAATATCCTGATCCAATTGCATTCTTAATTGAGCAGCATACAATTCTGGGCAAACCTCTATCATAGATAATTGAAAACACTTAAGGCTTTCAAGCAACTCTTTTGCTGTATGTCTATTTTTAGTAGAGCTTTGTGCAATTTCAATCAGCTTGTCGGTGGTTTTACCCGCCGCAGATACGATAACCCAATCTCCTTTAGCATGGTTTCTTATTATCGTTTCAGAAACCCTAAAAAAAGACGTATTATTAGCAAGGCTTGAACCACCAAATTTATGAACATTTATAACAGTCATAACAAGAAAAACTCTTTATTTAATAGTAATATGATTATATTTTCATCTAGAATATATAGTTAAAATGTTTAACTAAGATATATAGTTAAGATAATTTTTATAACGCTCAAAAACTTGATCACCACCACTTTTATTTAAAAGTGCTTTAAGCGTTAAATAATTATAATAAATATTTTGTTTAGGCATTCCTTTTGGAATAGACAAAAATGATTTCAGCACACTCGTTAAGGTGTGAAAATCAATATTAAAAGAAATACAATCATTCAAACTACGCACGTGATGCAACATACCTGGTGGCATATAAAACATATCTCCCGCATTGACTTCCACAGAACTCACTTCTGCATCTTTAAATTGTGGGTATTTGTTTAGATCCACTTTTTCAGGATCAACATCAAACCAACGCCAACCTCTTCGATAACAGTGTTTACTATTTTTATAGGTTAAAATAGTAAACCGTTTATTACCTTTAATTTGAAAAAACAAATTATTAGTAATAAGCGTATCATAGTGAAGTGGCGTTACACTGCCTTTGGGTGACATAAAAAATTGAACATATCGAGACCAATTTTTTGCATACCAATCCGGTAAAATCTCTGATGGGAATTTGCCGATATCTTCTGTTAACTGCTTAGCTAAGGTAAAAATTGGAATATCATGACAATAAGGCCCAATTTTATCACTATTTTCACCATGTTCCGCCTTAAAACAATTAACCATTTCTACATATTCTTTCATGTTCATTTGCTGAACATGCACATTTTTATCTGAAAATGTTTTTGCCACGATAGGAATTGAACCACATTTATCTGAAAAATATTCTGGTTTCCACTTGGTAATGGCAGGCCAAGATTTAATTTGATTTCGATATATAACCGCTTGTTTATTCAAAAATATTTTTTTGAATTGCATGCTATCGAACTGTGTTTTTTCAACGATCACAAGACTATCCCTCTGACGACACAGAAATAATTATTTTAATGTGTCTAACAACAAACTAATGCTTAATTTTAAGCGAGTGATTTTGCAATGGTAGGCTCAGCTAACAAACATACCTCAGCAATAATTTCAGCTATTTGATCAAGAGTTACTTGCAATAGTTCAGATTCAATAGTCAATGCAGGCATAAATTTAACAACTTGGTCTTTAGCTCCACATGTTTCAATTAATATTTTCTGAGAGAAACAGTCTTTAACCACTCTTTTTGACATGTTTTCATCATGAAATTCAATCCCTTGAAACAAGCCTACGCCTCTATATCCTTTAATATAAGCACTATGTTTTTTTTCCACCGCTTTAAAGAATTCAATTATCATTGCTTCCTTTAATTGAATATCTTTCACTAATTTATCATCACACCAATATTGCTCTAACATCTCTTTAGCTGCAATAAAAGCCAGGTTATTACCACGGAAAGTACCGTTATCCTCTCCTGGATTCCATTGATCCATCTCAGGAGCAATAAGTAATATAGCCATAGGAAGACCTATGCCGCCAATAGATTTAGACAGACAAACAAGGTCAGGAACGATCTCTGCGCGCTCAAAACTGAAAAAAGTACCTGTGCGACCACAACCCGCTTGAATATCATCTATAATTAATTTTATATCAAACTCTTCACACAGTTGTTTAAGGCCTTTTAACCATGAAATTGAAGCGACATTCACCCCTCCTTCACCTTGTATGGTCTCAAGAATAATTGCAGCAGGCAAATCAATACCAGAACTCGCATCACTCAACAATTTTCGATAAAAGGCAATTGAATCATAACCATCGTTAAGGTAACCATCAAAAGGAAGACGTGTGATCCCGCCTTGTTGAACGGCTTGTCTTTTGTCTCGATTTCCCGTTAGGCTTAGTGATGTGCCTGACATGCCATGAAAACCATTAGTGAAACAAATAACATTATGTCGCCCTGTAACTTTACGGGCTAATTTTACCGCTGATTCAACAACACTTGTACCCGATGGGCTAGTAAATTGAACTTTGTAATCTAACTTTCTAGGTTCAAGAATAATTTGATTAAACGCCAATAAAAACTCTGCTTTGGCCTTGGTATGTAAGTCAAGACTCATCATAATACCGTCATCTTGCATATAACGGATCACAGCGTCTTTGATCAACGTATTATTATGACCATAGTTAAGCGCCCCTGCACCACATAATAAATCAATATATTGATTTTCAGCTTCATCGTACATAAAGCTGTCTTTAGCTCGATTAAAATTAACGGCGAAATTTCGACAATATGATCTGACTATCGATTCATATTTTTCAAATACTTGAAGTTTTTCTTTATGCATAATTGCCTCTCTAAACTAAATAAACTAAATAAACTAAATAAACTAAATAAACTAAATAAACTAAATATCTGAACTAATACCAGATAGTTCAATTAGCACTATAATAAATTCCATGGTATTCACTTGATACATAGACCAAGTAAGGGTTTTCGGTTTGTAGCTTTATCACTATTTCATCGTTAAAAATTGTGTTATTCAAAGTTATTTAAAGTTATTTAAAGTTATTTAAGAAAATACACTTACTAACTGATGAGCTTATGTTGTGATTAATGCTTGATTCATTTTTATAATACAGACTATAAATATCAACTTAGTTGCATCTTGGCAGTAACATCTCATGCATGAGATGTTACTGCCAAGATGTAGTGATATATATCGTCAACCTAAAATACCTGTCTAACAAACGACTTATCTATAAACAAAAGTCTATTAATCGATATGAACTAGCGACTAAAAAATCAGAAATCACTCAAAAGCTAACGCTGTACCATTAAAAAATCAAGTGGTTATACTTTACAAAAAAAAGCATAACCACTTGATTAAAAACATAAACACTTATCAATTACAACGTAATAGATTAACAGGGCTGGGACAATCCGCTTGATCTTTTCGTCGTTTAAACTCAACAAGTTCATCTAAGAAACATCGCTGAATTTCACTAAAATCAATATATATTCCCTCACTACTGTCACTATTACCTTGCCGGTAACCTTTTTCAAATGCCCACTTAACTAAATCAATATTTTCATTAATGTCTTTCATGCCCAATTATGCCCATCTAAATAGTGTCTGATTGTCACATTCAAGAATAATATCTTTTAGTTACTCCTGTCTTATATAGCAATGTATCCCCATTATATTGCGAACATATGACATAACTAATAATTCTTAAATAAGGTATTTTCAATTCATCTAATCTATGAATTTTATAGCTTTTAAATATATTAATTCATAAAGGATCTTATTAATATCCTACCACAAATTGAACATCTGTCTACATTATTCACACCTTTATTTACAATGTAATTACATAAAAATTACATTTTTTAAATGTATACAACCATATCTCTGTGAGTAACTACAGAGCACTGTCAGGGTAGTTTCGTCATTTAAATAACGACAAATATATACCCATTACGCTGCAAGTTACATATTGAGGGGGAATGGGTATAAGCAGTAGTTATCTTGTACAAAATGAAAGTGGTAAGATGAGGGAGGAGTTACCTGCTGGTTCTTCATGGTTAACGTCACTAAAAATCGGTTAGAGTAACGAACAATGACGAATAAGCTTTTACTGATAAATGGCTAAGTAGCTTAAATAAACACTTCATAATACATCCTGATTACCCACAATAAACAGCTACGCTTTCCGATAAGTAGTCTATATTTAATATAAGCGTTCATTGAGGTGTTCAATCATGAGTAAAAATCAGGTTCAATATCA
>JBLHNB010000184.1:0-7229 GCA_047621305.1 Alteromonadaceae bacterium
GCGCGATACGCTGATAAGGGTTATTCCCTTATCGAGTAGTGCAACGCAGGACTGGTTTTCTAGCTTAGCTCCCTTCGGGCAAGCCGATAAAGGGTCATCTCCTGCGTTATTGATTTCGACAATAGAATAACTATTCTCTTCAATCAATTCCTGGTAGCTAACCCTTTCTCGACTTGCTGAAACCTACATCTTGAAGTAGAGCGGGTATAAACATATATCTTAAGTATACGTATTAAATTAACCACTTAAATCCTATTTCAAGTGATTAATTTAATTCTTTATTTAGCTAGAGGTAGGGTTATTTTAAAGCAAGTACCCACATTAACTTCACTCTCAACTTCAATTATTCCGTTATGTTTTTCAATAATGGCGTGTGAGATAGGTAAGCCTAAGCCCGTGCCTTCACCAACGGGTTTAGTTGTATAGAAAGGGTCAAACACGTTTGATATGTTTTTTTCACTAATTCCTTTACCATTATCTTTAACATAGATAATAATATTGTCTTTATCTATAACAGATTTAATCGTTAATACACCGTTAGTTTCACAGGCATGTGAGGCATTAATAAATAAGTTTATAAACACCTGATTTAAATCATACGGTTGCCCTAAAATATTACCGCAATCAGCTAAATCTAATTTAATCGCCATTGAATATTTCAGTTCATTTGCAGTAGCTTTCAAACAGTCTTTTATGCAGCTATTTATATTGCAAGCGATTAGCTGATCATCACCTTTGTAGGATATTTGCTTTAAATTTAGGATGATTTTTTTTACACGCTCAATACCTTCAATAGTGTCTAGTAATAAGATAGGCATATCTGAAATTAAATAGTCAGCGTCAATTTGTTCACGAGCTACTTGGTATTGGCTCAATACGGCATCTGCACTTTCTTTATCAGAATTGTGATCTTGTATTATTTTATCGAGTTTGAAAATTTCGGTAATACTTTCAGACAAACAAGATAAATTGCTATATGAGTAGCTGATGGGGTTATTAATTTCATGGGCAATTCCAGCCGTAAGTTGGCCTAATGAGGCCATTTTTGCTGACTGAATAAGTTGACCCTGAGTTGTTTTTAATTTAGATACAACACCTTCAAGTCGTAAAACATTATCATATAACCCCCGAGTTTTATCCTCGAGTAATTTCTCGGCTAGTTTTCGTGCTTTTTTTTCTCGATTATAAGCAGTTTTATAGTCGTTAAGTTCACTCATATTAATCCTTGAATGATATGATTAATTTACATTTCTCAGCGCCATCATGCATACATTCAGGATGGCTAATTGTTATGGGTTGCTTAAAGTGTTTGGATGCACTTAAAATTAATCCTTCTGAAAGGTAGCATAACTTACGTTTTGAATGGTAAAGCATCACAAAGTCGCCATCAGATGAATCACTGCAATCAAACGTGGGTAAATAAGCTTGTGGATAAACACGTTTCACTTCTTTATGAATAACACTATCAATATAAATTAAGAAGTCTTTTAAGTTATCAATATGAGATAAATCAGCAGAGCTATTATTATATAAATGGCTAAAAAGGTATTCGCCAAATGTTCTTACTAAGTTAGGGGGATCAATTTTAGTTATTTCTGATAATTCAGCCACTAATGCCATTATTTCTGAATCGTCATATTGCATGCCATTGGTATAAATACCTTCAGAAGCAGGTCTTACCTTAGCTAATAGGTCATTCCATGCAGCCATGCCCATTTTTTCTATCACCATTTCTGAAAAAGCAGTGAATATAGAACCTTGCATAGTAAACTCCTTATTTTAGGTAAAGCATTTTAATATTGTTTTTCAACGACAATAATAAATTTAGATTTTTGATTGCTCTCATACTCGATAAGTTTGCGAATTGAGTTTTTTGTTAATTCATGACCTTCGGCTAAAATCAGTAAATTAGTATTAGAAAATATACTATGTTTTAAAATCATTTGCGGTAAAATTTGATGAGTACTTAAGCCTTGCTCATTAATATTATTGTCTACTAATTCGGGGGTAGCAATCAATAGTTCAAGAATATCTTTATCGTATTTAATACCTTTAGCTTTAGTCAATTCTATATAAATTTGCTTATAATCCATTTTAATTGGTTGAATTTTTCCACAAGAAAAACGCCAATAATCCCGTGCGATGTTAATTATTTTACATGCTAATAATATTTTACTATCGACTATTTTAACAAGGGTATCTGTGGATGAAAACTGATGAGTTAATATTTCAGTGACACCATTTAAATGTTGTGCGGGAGAAAGGATTTGTTGAGCAATTAATCCTTGAGACATAAAGATTTTTTTTTGCTCGAAATTAAGTGAATTGTATGGGGTACAATAAAAAAGCGGATCTAATCCTAATAAACCAATCTCATTTAGTAAACCGGCCAAGCGAATATCATGCAATGCCTCTTTATCAAGCCCAAGCTGTTCACCTAATCGCCCCGCTAAATGACTAACATTTTTTGCGAAGCCACCACTGATTTCTGGATTGATGGCAATAAAGTTAAACAGCATTCTTTCACAAAATTTATTATTTCGTTCATTTCTTAACAATGACGCTCTAATTTGTTTTGTGCGTAAATTAACTCTGTCTTCTAAATCATTGTTTAAGCTTTTAAGTAATTTATTTTGATTTTCAATTTTATGTTTTAAATTGATATTTTCTTTTTTCAATCTAATTCGCTCTAAACCCTCTTCAACACTATTGATCAGCTCGTCATTATTCCAAGGTTTATTGATGAATCTATTAATCTGTCCTAAATTAATAGCAGCAACAGTAGCCTCAAAATCTGCGAAGCCACTTAACACAATACGATAAATATGGGGATGTGACTTAGCCACTTCTTGTAATAAATTTGCTCCATCCATTTCTGGCATTCTCATATCAGAAACAATCACGTCAATGGGCGTGTCTTCTATTATTTTTAATGCGCTTTTTGCACTATCGGCAATGAGTACTTTATAAGGTTTACGATGAAATAATCGCTGTAAAGTACGTAAAATGCTACTTTCATCGTCAATACATAAAAGTGTCATGTCTGAATATAAAGGGGTATCTGTACTGATCTCTGACATAATTATTCCTTTTAAATTATGTTGTTGCATTAAATTTAATTTACTATTATCTATTATTGACGTATAGGCTTTATTATTTATTGTGCTTGATCTGAAAAAAAGATAAAGTCAGATTATAGTTATAACTGTTATTGATAAAAAAATCTTTATATTATTGAAAAAGTTAACTGTTTTATAATATTTACGTTATCCATTAAGTTTTAAATAACGACATGACATATTTAACTAGTTATTCAACGCAGTGTTTATTGTTAATTGAGAATAATTTTACGATTATTCTAAGGGAAAATATGCAAAATTTGAATAAATCTAGAATTTTATTTGTAGACGACGAACCTGCTATTTTACGTTCTCTAGAGCGTATCGCCAGTAAAGTCGACGCTGTTATTTTAACTGCACATAGTGGCAAAAATGCACTTGATATTATAAATGAATGTCCTGTTGATGTTATTGTGTCTGACTTCAACATGCCCAATATGAATGGTAATGAATTACTTGAGCAGGTCGCTCAAATTTCACCCGAAACTGTACGCATCATTTTGACAGGATATGGTGATATGGACATGATTCTAAATTCAATTAACGATGGCCATATCTGGGGATTTCTCCATAAACCTTGGGATAACTTTGAACTTATTGTAAAGTTAAAGCAAGCGTTGCAATTACAGCAGGTTTTAGCGGAACGAACCTTAATGCTTAGAACCATTGATCAATACCAAAAATATCATCGATCAAGTTTTGAGGGATTTATTGGTGATTCAGTGCCAATGCAATTTGTTTACTCGTGCATTGAACAAAGTGCACCCAGTAATGCCTCGGTTTTTATCACCGGCCCCAGTGGTTCTGGTAAAGAAGTGGCGGCACAAGCTATTCATCGATTAAGCAAAAGGAAAAATGGTCCTTTTATTGCGTTGAATTGCGCCGCTATTCCATCAGAATTAATGGAGTCAGAGGTGTTTGGCCATATTAAAGGCGCTTTCTCTGGTGCGGTATCTAACCGAGAAGGTGCGGCTTCATTAGCTAATGGCGGTAGCTTGTTTCTTGATGAAATAGGTGAGATGGATATTGGTTTACAGGCTAAATTATTACGCTTTATCCAAACAGGTTGTTTTCAGAAAGTAGGGAGTGGTAAAGAAGAAAAAGTAGATATTCGTTTTATCAGTGCAACCAATAGAGAACCACACATTGCGATTGCTGAAAATAAATTACGAGAAGATCTCTTTTATCGCTTAAATGTTATTTCAATAAATCTACCGTCGTTAAACGAGCGAGATACTGATATTTTGAAATTAGCGGAGTATTTTTTAAGCCACTTTAGCGAAATAGAGGGTAAAGTGTTTGCTGGATTCTCCTCTGGAGCCGAAGCGGTAATTCAGTCTTATACATGGCCGGGTAATGTTCGTCAGTTACAAAATATTATTCATAGCGCAACAGTGATGTCTGAAGGACCACTGATTTCTGAGAAAATAATTGTTCAACAACTTGGCCAACAAACCGGTCAGATTGATACAAAGTTAAATGTGAAACAAGCATTAATTCAGCCATCAAGCGCTGAGAAAAATCAAAATCGGCTAATTCAAGCTGTAGACAAACCCACCTCCACAATTATTTCATTGGCTGAAGTCGAAAAGCAAGCAATTGAGCAAGCTATTGATGTGTGTGAAGATAATATTGTTAAAGCCGCAAGTGAATTAGGCGTAAGCCCTTCAACACTCTACCGAAAAATACAACAATGGCAAACGTAGCCAACAAAATATATCCAAACCACCTCAAGATGCAGGATTGAGGTGGTTTGGGTATAAAGCTATTCCGATTTTGCAAATAGCGACAGTAATTATTTTTATAGTGCGAATGATTACTGTAGTTATATTTCCGCATAAAACAAAACCTATACTAATCAGTAGATTAAAAAAAATTTAATCTTGGAACGAAACTTGAAATTATCTTGTTAATTATTCAACAATGATGACTTAGGTTTGTTCTAATGCAGCTAATTCAGTTTCTCAGATTACAAGTCAATTCAGTCATTGAACTCTTATCCAATGCCATTTGGTTGCTCACTGCAGAATTTATATCAAAAATATCTCGAATCGTCACTATTGTGATACTTGCGGCTCAATTGTCACCGACAGGTTACGGTACAGCGATGTTAGCTCTAGCGTTTCATGACGTTTTTGGATTACTACTCCGTGCGGGTGTTGGCAGCCAACTGATCAACTGTAAACCACATCAATTAGAAAGTTTTGCTAAAAATGGCATCATAATCCAATGGGCTATTTGTTTCACAATAGCAATAGCTCAATGGAACTCTGCTGATTACCTTTCATCACTTTATGATAATGATAACATTGCTATTTTATTACAAATAATGGCCCTGATTTATCTTCTTTATCCCTGGGTAAGCATCAAAATATTTCTATTACAGCGCGAAAATCAAATGCGTTGGTTCAGTATTCGAAATGGCATATGCGTAATCATTGAAAATTTTACTATCGCGATTACGGCTTTATTAGGCGCCGATATATTCGCAGTGGCTCTGGGTAAAATTGCATTTTCACTCTTTTGGTTAGTGTTATTTTTATTCTCACCGGTGAAATCATACGGTGTTAGTTTTAAATTTTCTATTATTAGTCAAATGCTACAAACATCAGGAAAATTATTTAATACTGAGTTTTTACGGGGCGTTCGACTTCACGCTGACACATTTATCGCAGGTAAGTTATTAACACCTGAATTGTTTGGTTTTTACACGTTTGCAAAAAATGCAGGTGTTGGATTAAGTCAGTCAATTAGCCAAGTTTATATTAGTGCTTTATTCCCATACTTATGTAAATTAGAGCGAAAAGGGCAGTTGTTAGTACAACAAAAAAAAATAGTTATGATATCCCTTTGCATTGGTTTCCTGTTTGTTATTCAAGCGATCATCGCGCCAATTTACGTTCCTATATTATTTGATGACAAGTGGTCTTCAGCCATCCCTATTATCACCATATTATGTTTAGTCGCACTACCTAATTTGATGCTAGATATTGTCTGTTGCATGCAACGTGTAAAGGAGCAATACCACCGCGAAACTTTCACTCGATTAGTTTGCCTCATCATCAGCCTTATAACTCTGTTTATCTTTAGTCCTGATGAGCCAATGGAATTTGCCATGGCGATCTTTTTCAGTAGTTTGTTTTGTTTAATTCCTATTTATTTACTTAATCTACTTAAACCCTTTAATCACAATTTACTTACCTTATTTGACCGGAGAAAGTCACATGAAAACTAATTCAATTCCAGTTGTTTCAGTGGTTATACCAATGTATAACGTTGAAAAATATATTGAGCAAAGTATTAACAGTGTGCTTAAACAAAGTTACCACCACTTTGAACTAATCCTAGTTGATGATGGTTGTGTTGATAACACCATAGATATAGTTAATCGCTTTTCTGATCCGCGAATTAGAATTATACGCCAAGCAAATAGAGGCTTATCAGGTGCTAGAAATACCGGTATAGATGCCGCTCGAGGAATATATATTGCTTTACTGGATGCCGATGATTATTGGGCAAAAGATAAATTAACTAAGCACATAAAACACTTGAGCTTTAATCCTAAAGTGGGTGTTAGTTATTGTCCGTCGCTGTTTATTAATGAAGAAGGTGAACTTTTAGGCGTGGGTCAATTTCCAAAACTTAATAACATTACTAAGCAACACATTTTTTGTCGTAACCCAGTAGGTAATGGCTCTTCACCTGTAATTAGAAGATCAGTGTTGTCTGAAGTTGGCTATTTTGGTGTTAAAAGAGATAAGTACAGAAGAATGTATTTTGATGAAAGTTTAAGACAATCAGAAGATATTGAACTTTGGACACGAATAGCGCTAAAGACAAAATGGCAGTTTGAAGGCATTAACACTCCGTTAACTTATTATCGTATCAACGAATCGGGTTTGTCTGCCGATATTGAGCAACAGTTCATCAGTTGGCAACATGCTGTGATGTTAAATGAAGTATCTGATCCCGTTTTTTTCAAGAAATTCTTCAGTTTAGCAAAAGCGTATCAGCTAAGATATTTAGCAAGAAGAGCCGTACAATCAAAGAGTAAGCTCACTGCATTTAAACTTATTCACCAAGCAATATATTGTAATTATAGAATTATTC
>JBLHNB010000185.1:0-7210 GCA_047621305.1 Alteromonadaceae bacterium
GTAAACTATAGCCTTTTTGATATTGAACCTGATTTTTACTCATGATTGAACACCTCAATGAACGCTTATATTAAATATAGACTACTTATCGGAAAGCGTAGCTGTTTATTGTGGGTAATCAGGTAAAATTAAATGTGGCGTTTGTTTAATGAAGTCATATCAAACTATGCATAAACTTGCTTAGAAATGATCTTTTTATTTTTTATTTTTTATTTTTTATTTTTAACAATAAATCTTTATTACGAAACTGTTCAATACTCCCCGCTAAAAAACAAACACCAACAAATAACCACGTTGAACTTGCAATAAGTTGCCATTTATCTAAGTGTTCTAAAAGAAAGAAACTGGGAATCGCAATTAAACCTCTCAATAAGCAAAGTAACGCAATCGTCATTAATGCAGGCTTTAATAACGCTACTTTACGAATAATACCGGCTCCTGAATAAGCATAAAAGGTGCAAGAAAACATTAATCCCGCAACAACTATAGTACCAATTGGTGCCAATAAAGTTCCTTGTATTGAGGAATCAATAATGTCTTGAGGGGCACGAGCAAATGCAAACCAACTAGGTCCTCCAAGGATACATAACAAATGCCAAACAGCCGCTAATGCGGCAATACTTCCTCCCACTAATAGGAGTTTTTCACCAAGCGTAAATTTCAAAATATAGTTCCTTAAAGGGCTAGTGACCAATAGGTAAACCGCTGCACCAACCTTTAGCCATACCAGTAACTACCGCTTTATAGTCAGTATTTTTACTGGCTATATTTCGTTGCAAACAATCGTTTTTATCATCATTAAATATAGATTTAGCTAACTGTCGGCCCCCCATGGTAATCCCCGTTGTTTTAGCCATTCTCAGTTGAGTAAAATGCTTAAAAGCATCTGCGATACTGCCCTTTTTTTTTAAACACTGACTAATATGCCACGCATCTTCTAATGCCTGGCAGGCTCCTTGCCCTGATGTTGGCAATGGCGAATGTGCTGCATCACCTAATAATAAAACATTATTTTTGTGCCACGATGAGATAGGGTCATGATCATGTACATAAATTTTATTGATAGCCGACAAGGGCGTTTTTTCAATAATTTGTCTTATTGGCTTTGGCCAATCGTTAAACCGCGCTTGTAGATCTTTTTTATAATGCTCAGGTTTACGCTCACCTATTGCTTTAGCCGAAACGCCACCTGCCCAATAAGCTTTTTTAGTAGATACCGGAACAATACCAAATCGTTCACCTACTCCCCAATAGTCAGCGACTGCAAGATCAGTAAATAGATCATCAACACTTTCAAATACACCAACCCAATTAATAAAGCCTTGGTAAATAGGTTTATTATCTAGATTGACATATTGTCTTGCCATAGAGTTCATCCGACCATCAGCGCCAATAATGACATCAGCAGTTATTCGTTTACCATTATCAAAGACGACGCTAGCTTGCTTATCGTTCTTATCAGATAAGGTGAAAACATTGTGGTTATAGTGAATCGTCCCATTTAATGTCATAAAACGATGAGTGAGTATACGCATTAGATCGTTGCGAATAATGGCAAGACTCGGATAACCCATCAGGCCACTAAGCATATTTATATCAAGAGAGCCTAGTGCTTCACCTGATGATGAAAATCGATTCATTTTATTCAGCGCACCACTAACAGTAATTACTTGAGCTAAAACCCCTAATTGCTCTAGAACAAATGTGGCGTTTGGCCAGCAAACAATGCCCGCCCCTATTTCGGTGGTAACCGGTTGACGCTCATAGACATCAACATCAAAACCTGCTTGTTTTAGTGCTATTGCCGTACTTAAACCTCCAACGCCTGCCCCTAATATAGCTACTTTCATTTGTTGCCTTTAATTTTAGAAATAGTTTCCATTTATCCCTAAAGAATAAAACGTCATAAAAAGTTAAGCTATTGATTAATTGTATTAATTAATTTCAACTGTGGTTTTAATTCTTACATAAATCTCAGCTTGTAGTGACTCATAAACAACAAAAAGTTGAATTAACCTGTTACTTTTAATCACAATCATTTTATGAATAATTATTATTCATAAAACATCACGTTTTTATCCTTCTATTGGCGAACATAACTCGATCAATTCGCCATCCATCGTTCTAACATAAGCAATAATTTGTCCCCAAGGTTTCTGCTCTGGTTCTTTAATTGAGATAGCTCCGGCAGCAAGTGCCTTGTTATATGCCGCTCGCACATTTTTGCTAACAAAAGCTAATTCAAGCCCAAAAGGTTTATTGTCTATACAGCCCTTAATATATTGGCCATTAAAATTGCTATCACCTAATTCATATGATGCAAAGGCTAAGGTGGTTTCACCTGTTTCTAATTCGCCATAATCGTTTGATTCATGTAAAAACTTTGTTTTAAACCCAAATGCCACTTCATAAAAAGACAATGACTTAGCGACATCTTTAACATATACAATGGTATAACCAAATTTCATTTTTCATCCTTCCTTATTCTGGTTATTAGAATATTATTCGTTTAAATTAATACTTCTGGTGTTGACCAAGTATAAATAAACTCTTTCACCTTGTTATTACAAGGTGTATGCCAATAGGCTGTTGCTTCATTTTTTGCACCAAGTGACTGATAAAACCCTCTTGCTTTGTGATTACATTCCAACACTTCGAGGTAAATCCCGACCTTAGTGTGATGTTTATAGGCCCATTCAGCAGCAGCCGATATTAACTGAGTTCCCAACCTTTGCCCTTTATAATCAGCTACAATATGAAGGTTATCGATAATAGTGCCATAGCGCTTATGATGATCACCATAAACACAAATAAAACCGCAAAATGTATCTATATTATCGACGCCCTGCTGTTCTATAATTAAAACCAGCTGGTTTTCTGCAGGGTTATTTAATCGTTCAGTCCATAACGCGACTCTCTCTTTAACAAGCTTTGTTTTAAGGTAATTGACATCGAGTACTTCATGGTAATTTTCTTGCCAGCTTTTTGCATGCAAATGGGCTATTTTTTCAATATCATCGCTGTTAGCGTTTCGTAAGTTCATGATGTTAGCCTAGCGTTAAGTTCAAATAAATTTACTGGAAAAGATCGTAAATTGATAATTTATTATGTAACGATATCTTTTGTGTAACTATATTTGCAAGGGATATAGCTCTGCCTATAAAATAGTTCTTTAAGTTCAAAAATTTTACCCTACATCTACGGACAGACTCATTTATGAAAGATCTTACGCAAGGCTCAATTCCTAAACATTTAATCACCATGGCCTTACCTATGATGATCGGTATGTTTGTGCAAACCCTTTATTTTTTGGTTGACCTTTACTTTGTCGGAAAACTAGGAGGGGCAGCGCTTGCAGGGCTAAGTCTTGCCGGGAATGCGATGTTCATGATTTTTGCACTGACTCAAGTTTTAAATGTGGGTACCGCTGCTGTCGTTTCTCATGCTGTCGGTCGTAAAGATAAAGCAGAGGCTAATTTAACCTTTAATCAATCATTAATGCTCGCCAGCATAGTCGGTATTATTGTGTGTATTGCCGGTTATCTTGGTGCAGAAACCTACCTTAATCTTGTTTCAAACGACTCAGCAACCGTTAAAGAAGGGCTGACCTACCTCTATTGGTTTATTCCATGTATGGCGTTACAGTTTCCTATGGTAGCAATGAGCGCCGCACTTAGGGGCACAGGTATCGTAAAACCCGTAATGATCATCCAAATGTTCTCCGTATGTATTAATATTGTTTTTTCACCGATACTCATCGCTGGTTGGGGTACAGGTTATGCCATGGGCATCGCAGGCGCCGGACTTTCAAGTTCAATATCAGTCGTCTTTGCGGTGCTGCTTATTTGGTATTACTTTAAACATGCCGATAAATATATTTCGATTGAATTGCCCTTATGGCAGCCAAATTCACCTTGTATAAAAAGAATTTTAGCCATTGGTTTTCCATCGGGTGGAGAGTTCTTTTTAATGTTTGCTTATATGAGTACGATTTATTCGTTGATCCAACAATTTGGCCCTGATGCACAAGCGGGCTTTGGTTTGGGTTCGAGAATAATGCAATCACTCTTTTTACCTGCGATGGCAATAGCCTTTGCAGCTCCTGCCATTGCGGGACAAAACTTTGGTGCAAAAAAATATCAACGCGTTCGGGATACTTTTACATGGGCAACCATTTTAACCTGTTCAATGATGTTGATACTGACCCTTGTTTGCGTATGGCAAGCCCCCTTACTTTTACAAGACTTTAGCAATGACAAAAATGTACTCTTATTTAGCGTAACTTTTTTACAGATCATCTGTTTTAACTTTATCCCCTCAGGGCTTGTTTTTACTTGTTCAGGGTTATTTCAAGCGATGGGAAATACTTGGCCTGCCCTGATCAGCACCGCTACACGACTAGCTTCCTTTGTCATTCCAGCGTTATGGTTATCACAACAACAAAGTTTTGAGATAAGCCAGCTTTGGTATATTTCTGTCGCCACTGTATGTTTACAAGCTTGCATAAGCTTTTATCTATTACGCAGAGAGTTTGCCAAGCGACTACCAAGGTCGATAATTACTGATTTAAATGAGCAGCAACTAACAACTTAACCCTTGAAAGAGTGGTCATATAAATGAGATGCTATTGTTTAAGATACTTGAATAAAGCGAAGCTATTTAACAATATTATAATACATGATATACCCGTGGTCATTGAAGATGCGTGATTTTGAGCATGGCTAAAAATCTTAGCGACAAGATGCATGATTGAGTAATAAGCGGGCTATTAGGATTGAATGCAACGCAGTAGATGAGGTTTTTAGACTGATCAAAACCCGCATCTTCAATGAGTACGGGTATAGCTCAACCATCTAATTGACAAATTAAAAAAACTGTTCGAGTTTGTACTCGAACAGTTAATGCTTTATGCCTTATTAATTTTATATCCAATCAATTTGGTGAATGTAACCCTATTTTATTTCCTTCTGAATCAAGAAAGATTGCGAAATATCCAATTCCATCTGCATGCTGTGTTTTGGGTATAATAACTTTGCTGTTATTTTGCGCTACTTTATCAAGAATTACTTGAAGGTTGTTACCAGCATTTAGATATATAGTCACCCCTTCTGCTGAAGGTTTAAAACCCTCTCCTTTCATGATAACACCAGTAATCATATGTTCTTCATATGGAAATAAGCCTATTTCCAAACCTGACATTTCTATTTTTTCAATATTAATATCCAAAATTGTTTGATAAAACTTTATTGCTCGCGAAATGTCTGTTGCAGGAATTTCAAAAATTGAAATATAACTTTTCATATTTTCTCATGTTTATTGTTTTAAATGTTGGGGGAAAGTTATACTGCTAATAAAAAATTAAATTGTAAAAATGCGACAGACTTTAATTATTTATAGAAAATGCTAGAAAGAGTCATATTTTTATTCCCTAAAAATTCTTTTGGACTGATACCTGTATACTCCTTAAAATCTTTGATGAAATGCGCTTGGTCGTAGTAGTTACTTTCATAAGCAATATTAGTCAGATTTTCTCCGTCTTCATTAAGTAACATTTTTATAGCACTTTGAAACCGGATTACTTTAGCTAACTGTTTCGGACTTACACCTATTTGCCTTACAAACATTCTTTCAAGTTGTCTTCTTTTTGATAAATCCTCTTTCAGAATGCCACTTATAGATGTCTTACCCTTTGTTGATAAAAGTGTGTCTATCGTTGTTTTTACAATGTTATCAACCGTCACTTGTTCACTTAATTTATTCAGAAAAAATAATTCAATTATCTCTATTCTTTGTTTTACATCCGTTGCTTGAATGATGTCTTGTTCTAATTTTTTAGTGATATTTTTTCCAAACAACTTTTCTATTGCCGTTTCTTTATTTGCTAAGTCTCTGAGTGGTACAGCTACAAAATTGGCAAAACCATAAGGATAAAAACGTATTGCAAATGTGTTGACATACCCTGTTGGTTCTATATAAAAAGGGGCAATGGTCTGTCCTAACACCATTGACCGAGGTTGTATAATGAAATCATCTTTGGAAGTATATCGTTTTATGTCATCCCCAAGTGTAAATGCCATTTCGATTGTGCCATCAGGAATTATTCGTTGCCTTTGAGTATCCTCTGTTACAGGAACTTCCAAGGTCCAAAAACAACTAATTAGCGGTTTTAAATCAGGGTGGGGTTGATAAGTTCGATAATTCATTGTTTTTCCTAAGTAACAAACTAGAAATATTTAAAGACACATAACGAGCCTATAGAATAACTCGTTTTTCATTATTTCATTAATACCAAAAACAATATATTGCTTTAATATTCCATCCCAAACTCTGTTTTTAATTAAATAGCTCTAAAAAAGGAATTAAAAAGCAGTGAATATGACTTAAAAATCATTACTTGTAGATACACAGTTCGCTCAAAAAAAATCACAAAATTAAGCTATATGTTTATCATCACTATAAGAAAAGCCTTAGATTTTGGCTTATTTCTTTTATTAGTGAGCTTGGTACTGCTTGCTCTAAGGCGTATTTATCCCAATATGATACAGATTCGATGGTCTGATTTAATACGTCATCTATCTTTCGTTTACTAAAAATGGGACTCAGCTTTTCAAAGCTGTAGAAATCATCTCTCGTAAAGTTGTCTTGTTTTCCATTTAAGGTCATCCAATGTTTGCTTACCCAATGGCTATCTGCTTTATAGCTATAGGCTAAATCGTAAGCTGGGGCTAATTGCCATTTATTCTCTTTATCTAATAAAAAACCAAAACTCTTCGCGTGATCATCGTGGTTTCGGGCGATTACGTTAAATACCATCCGTTTGAATAGCTGCATGGCATCATCTGGACTCAGTTTGATATTTCTTGCTGTAGCAAATAATTCCTCATAAGAGTAAGAGCCTATTTGTTTGTAACTTACATGCTCAAGTCCGTTGAGTGTTTGTACGTGTATTTTGTCATTACCATTACGATCAAACCTTTCGGTTAAAAAATGTCTTCGTTTACCTTCATTAAGTAAATGGCATGGCATCATATCAATACCACATTCTTTAGCTAATAAATGGTAGGTATATTCCATCGCGCCATAACCCGTAGTGTCGTTGAACACCAACTTAATAGTAAAGCTCATCCTGAGCAAGCCTATCGAGCCTGTTTAGGTTTACTCAGCTTAGCTAGGCAATATACAGATGCTCGTTTAGAGCAGGCTTGCCAAA
>JBLHNB010000186.1:0-7126 GCA_047621305.1 Alteromonadaceae bacterium
TAGCTATAGCCGTTGAAGCGAGCGATAAAACCCAAAACGGTGCTGTTTTATTTTATAAATTAGATAACCAAGGCACAGGCACTTTTATCAAAGCAGTAAAAGTAGGCGCCCTACCCGACATGGTAACCTTTAGCCCTGATGGGAAAAAAGTACTTGTGGCCAATGAAGGTGAGCCAAACAGCGATTACAGTGTTGATCCCGAAGGCTCTATTTCAATTGTTAATTTTACTGATGCAATACCCGCGGATATCAGTACAACCATTAACTTAAGCACTGACATTACTTTTAGCAGTGACTTACTTGCCAGTGAAGATTTTGATACCGATGCCAAACGTATTGATTTATTAAAAGCAGCAGGCTTAAAACTAGCAGGCCCCGTAGGTACAACGCTCGCTCAAAGTTTAGAGCCAGAGTACATTACCGTTAGTAAAGACAGCAAAACCGCGTTTGTTGCGTTACAAGAAAACAATGCCATTGGTATTATCAATTTAGAAAATAGCACGATAGAAATTAAGCCTCTCGGTTTTAAAAACTGGAATGATTTTCAAATAGACTTTACCAACAAAGATGAAATAGCGTCATTCCAACAGGTCAATGGCTTATACGGCATGTACCAACCAGATACCATTACATCATATCAATGGCAAGGTGCCACCTTTGTACTTACAGCAAACGAAGGTGACTCTCGCGATTATGACGGTTACTCAGAGGAAGTCAGAGTAAAAGACATCATCGATCCAGCTAAAATAAACAAAACATTATCAACTGAGCTACAAACATTTTATGACGCCAGCGGTGGAAAAAATGGCTTGGGACGATTAAAAGTAACCACAGCCTTAGGTGATGCTGATAATGACGGTGTATACGAAGCATTATACGCTTATGGCGCACGCTCATTTTCAATATGGGATAAGAATATCAACCTTGTTTTTGACTCCGGTGATGATTTTGGCAAAATTTCAGCCTCTGTTTTAGGTAATAACTTCAATAGTACTCATACAGAAAACAAAGGTGATAATCGCTCCGATGATAAAGGCGGTGAGCCAGAAGCCATCGCCGTAGGAACAATAGGTGATAATACTTATGGTTTCATTGCCAGTGAGCGATCTGGTGATTTATTTGTTTATGATATCAGCAACCCATTTAATGTCAGTTTTTCTACTTTTTATAACAACCGTGATTTTACTGTCGATTATGCGTTGGATGATGATTTAGCCAACCCTTGTGATGAAAGTAAAGGGATGGATTGCAGCATGATAGAAAGTGCGGGTGATTTAGGTCCTGAAAGTATTAAGTTTGTTAGCGGTGAACAAAGCCCTAATGGCATGCCATTACTCATTGTCGGCAATGAAGTTAGCGGCTCGGTAACTGTTTATCAGGTGGTTGTTGAGTAAATGTAATTATTACACTGATTAATAAACACTCATAAATAAAAAGACTTATGTAGATAAATCAGGGGAAAGGTGAATACTCAAGAGCCCCGCTTAGGCGGCTGAAGTGGTCAAGTCAAACCATAAACAGTTCGCCTTAGGTGTATATATTCACCCTACTCCTTCGACAAGCTCAGGATGAACCGAGGTTATCGCCGTTCATCCTGAGCTTGTCGAAGGGTAAAAGGATAAAACTCACAAAGTTTTATCCTTTTTTATTCGCTTAAGTTATTTCAATTGTGCTAACAAACCATCACTGGCATCTTCAACTAAATCTAAAACAAAACGAAAACCATTAACACCACCATAATAGGGATCAGGCACTTCGGTTTCTTCATGATTTTTAGCAAACTCTAAAAACAATGATATTTTGTGTTGTAAGTGTTCAGGAGCGACTTTCATTAAATTTTCAATATTGTCATTATCCATGGCTAGAATAAGATCAAAACTTTCAAAATCTTCTACTTTTACCTTACGTGCTTTTAACCCATCAAAAGAATATCCACGCTCAACACCGACTTTTTGCGCACGGTGATCAGGTTTTTCTTTGGCATGTGCACTAAGCGTTCCAGCAGAATCAATTTTCAATGATAAGCCTTGAGCCTTTGCTTTGTGAGTAAAAACGGCTTCTGCACTCGGAGAACGACATATATTGCCCATACATACAAACAATATAGATTGAACGTTGCTTAAGTCTTTCAAAATCAATTCCTTTATTATAATCAAACACTTAACGCACTATCTTGTACATACAACTGTGTTTTTTAGGCCAAAAACCAACCTTGTAGGTATCAATAGGTTACATTTATTTTAGGGATAAATAAAGTCAGTTTTAGGATATTCGTAGGATACTTTAAATAGACAATCTAGATAATTGCCAGTCATTTTATTTGATATTGAAGGGCATACTTTCAATATCAAATAAAATGTAGTGCAACCTAAAAGTGATACTTCACAATTCACATGTATTAATAATTTGAATTTTTATGCCTTAGCTGTCTAGGAAAATAGCTTTACTTATGGAAATGCGAGAGCCCTAAAAATATTTCTAGTAGGTAAGTCTGGTTAAAAACTTAATATGTTGCAATGACACAAAGCTGACGTTTCACTTATTGGTTTTAATTTTGAATAGTCACCCACTTTTGTTTAGCGACTACAATATAACTTTCCTGATCTTAGTAGAAAGCACTAATAACAATCATTGATGGAAAAATGATAAAATAGAGCCTCATTAAAAACCGTAAATTTTTATTCGCTTCTTTTAATTCCATAAAATGATCAATGACGATAAAACCTTTATAGGTTACCGTTATGGCGATTAATATTGTCACTAATGTCGTTGATGTGAATTGTTCACCTAAAAAGGTATTAAACAATGTTATTGTGATCAAAGTGCCTAGATAATACTCTAACTTTCCTACGTTTTTCATTATAATCCTCTACCTAAGTACATATAATAATGGGAAAATAAGAATCCACATTAAATCTATCATATGCCAATACACTGCTAACGCTTCTAAACCTGAGTTTTCTTTTGATGAATAAGCGCCACTTCTCAATCTAAATATTACCCATAAAATAGCGCACGAAGCCCAGCCAACATGAATAAAGTGGTTGAAAGTCATATAATAATATACAGTAAAAAATTCATTAGTACTCGGACCTAAGCCTTGCAAGCTATTCCAATGAAACTCCCATGATTTGATTACTAAATATAAGCAGCCACAGCTAAAAGCAAACCATAAATACCGTTCACATTTAATTTTGTTATTTAGTCGAATAAATGACATTGCTTTCGCCATAAAATAGCTACTAGCTAACAACACTATTGTATTTGTAACACCTAAAGAGGTATGTAGACTTTGAGGCCCTTGGGAGAAGATGTCTGGATAATAAAACTTAGCAATGAAATAAGCGGCAAAGAAAATTCCAAACTCTGTCAGTTCAGACAATATACCTACCCAAATAGGAATATTACCTGGAACTCTTCCTGCATGCTCTACAGTCCATGATTTTGGAAAAATGCCAAGCGATTTGTGTTTAAGATTACTTGTCATAGATGGCTCAACGTATAAAAAAGTTTTTCTTTTATTTTAACGTCAAAGTTTTCATCTGATAATTTTTCGTCTTCAATAACGTCTTTAACGGTATAACCATTTTCATTTAAACAACGAGCAGTAATTTTACCCATTCCTGATCTTACATCAGTGATTAATATTACTTTTACCATTTGAGCTATATTCTTTAAATTATAATGAAAGTCATTATGTTACTTAACCCTACCCTTTAGCAAAGGATGAGATCATGTTTTTCTTGATTAATTAAGAAAATATAATATTAATTCTAATGCGATTTCCCATACGTTTTTTTTATTACCTAATGAAATGGAAAAAATAGTGGCGTAAGTAGCAGTGCAATGACCATAGCGAGTAACTGTAATGGCACACCAACTTTGATAAAGTCTTTAAAACTGTATTTTCCTGGTATCAAAATTAAGGTATTCACTGGTGAAGCAATGGGTGTCGCAAAAGCAGTAGATGCGGCTAATGCCACCATCATCATAAAAGGCTCAGGATTAAGATTCATGCTTTGTGCTACCGATAGAGCAATGGGTGCTACCAAAACCGTTGTTGCCGTATTAGAAATAAATTGACTAAATACTGAGGTAAAGACAAATAAGGCTACACCTAACGCCATTGGGCCACTGCCGCCAAAAATCGAAACCAACTGCTCTACTACTAATAACGCCGCGCCAGTTTTTTCCATCGCTAAGGCGAGTGGCAGCATACAAGCGATCAAAATCAAACTGGGCCCATTAAGAGATTTATATGCCTCCTCCATGCTAACGCAACCTGTGATCACCATAGCTAACGCAGCAGCAAGTACCGCCGTTAGTGCAGGTAATGCTCCCGTGGCCATCGCAAGCAACATTAACACCATAATAAATAAAGCTTGCGGAGCTTTTTGCCCGTGAGAAGGTGCTTCAATCATTTCAGCTGGTGTTTCAACAACAATAAAATCACGTGTATCAGGCAATGCTTCTAATTGTTTCCAGCCACCAACCACTAATAAGCTATCAGCAAATTGCAGTGGTGTGCCATCAAACTCAGTAACAATGGCTTCATTATTACGACGTAACCCAATCACACTCAAACCAAATTTTTCGCGAAAAACTCCTTTTTTAATCGTTTTGTGCATCAGTGATGAAGTTCTTCTTAGCATCACTTCAGCAACACCAAACTCTTGATGCATTTGCCGAACTTGCTCAACGGGAAAACCTAACGAAGTAATCTTTAATTCCTCACACATACGAGCAATATTTTCTGCCGTGCCTTGTGCCATTAAAATATCGTTTTGTTGAATTGCAGTTTCAACCATCACCGCCATTAAAGATGAGGTCAACCGACCTTTTCGTTTAATACCAAAGACAGTCACTTCATAATTTGTTCGTAAACCAACCGAAGACACAGTTTGTCCGATCAAAGCAGAATCAGCTGATAAAGATAAGGTATGGATCTGGTCAACGATGCCATAACGTTCGGCAAATTCATGAAAATGCGGATGAGGATGTTCAGGATCACGAATCCCCTTATTGGGTAGTAAATGACGAGCAAAATAGATCAAATAGATCATCGCAACCAATAAAATAATCATACCAATCGGCGTAAAATCAAAAAATTCAAAGGGTGCTAAACCAGCCTTCTTCATTTGTGAGCTCACCACAATATTAGGTGGTGTACCAATTAGCGTTAACATGCCACCGACAAGGGAAGCGAACGCTAACGGCATTAACAATTTTGATGGCGACATTCCCGATTTATGTGACATACTCAATACAACAGGGATCAATAAAGCGACGGCCCCAGTAGAGCTCATAAACGCTGACAAAAAAGCGACCAAGGGGATCATAAAAAATAATAAACGTACTTCACTGGTACCGCCAACTTTTATTAACCATTGCCCTGCAGAAGCAGCCAAACCGGTACGAAAAAGTCCTTCACCGACCACAAATAAGCCTGCGATCATAACAACCACCGGCATACCAAAACCCGACACCACTTCCATTGGAGTTAAAAGACCAGAAAGTGCTAAAGTAACTGCCACCGAAAGGGCTACGATATCCATACGAATACGATCCCAAATGAAAAGTACAACCGTAATAGCAAGAAGCAAAAAAACAAACTGAATGTCGCTCGTCATAGTAAGACCTAAAAATCAATAATATTTCATGGCGCTAAGTTTCTCTGAGTGAATTAGAAAGTTAACGTGTTAGACATAAGAATATGACACTAAGATCAGCTAAAAACCACACATTAGTACTCTACATTCCGGATACTTTAAATAGATATCTTTAATATAATGCAAAAATTTTCTCTATAACTTTGACTTTGGTAACAAATGATACTAACATCGAACAATATGGTAACGCTTGTTACTAATCTTAACGATGAAGTGTGGAGATAAGAATGTCAGATTTATTTGAAAATCCTATGGGATTAGATGGTTTTGAATTTGTTGAATTTACGGCAGAAGAAAAAGGTATTTTAGAGCCTGCTTTTACCGCAATGGGCTTTACCATGGTCGCAACACATAAATCTAAAGATGTAACATTATGGCGTCAAGGAGACATCAGTTTACTGGCTAATTATGAAAAAAGTGGCCACGCTTATCATTACGCAAAAGAACATGGCCCTTCTGCATGTGGACTTGCTTTTCGCGTTAAAGATGCTCAATTTGCCTATGCTGAAGCAATTAAGAAAGGTGCTCAAGCTGTAGATATTCCAACTGCACCTATGGAATTGCGCTTACCCGCCATACAAGGTATTGGTGGCGCAACGCTTTATTTAATAGACCGTTATACTAAAGGTCAATCTATATATGACATTGATTTTAACTGGATTGAAGGGGTAGAAAAAAACCCTGAAGGTTGTGGTTTTCATACATTAGATCATCTTACACATAATGTTTACCGTGGCAGAATGGATCATTGGGCTAAGTATTATGAAGACTTATTTAACTTTCGCGAAATTCGCTACTTTGACATTAAAGGTGAATATACCGGCTTATTATCCAAAGCAATGTCCGCTCCAGATGGCAAGATCCGTATCCCTTTAAATGAAGAAGCCGCTGGCGGTGGTGGCGGCGGTCAAATTGAAGAATTCTTGATGCAATACAATGGTGAAGGCATTCAGCATATCGCTTTTTCTTGTGATGATCTTATTAGTTGTTGGGATCGTTTGAAAAAATCAGGCGTTAAGTTTATGACGGCCCCTCCATCAACATATTATGACATGTTGGAAGGACGTTTACCTGGTCATGGTGAGCCGCTTGATCAACTACAAAGCCGTGGCATTTTGTTAGATGGTACAACTAAAGGTGAAACGCCTCGTTTGTTATTACAAATTTTTTCAGAAGCCACTTTTGGTCCGGTATTTTTTGAATTTATTCAACGTAAACAAGATGACGGCTTTGGCGAAGGTAACTTTAAAGCGTTATTTGAGTCTATCGAACGTGAGCAGCTTGAACGGGGTGTTATTGGTAACGAAAAGTAAGTGTTTTAATTAAGATAGGGGATGAGTTATCCCCTTTCACAGCACTGACCCAATCCATTATTTAATAATAGGAACTTATTGTTATGATAAAAGTAGATAGAATTCATCATGTGGCTTATCGTTGTATTGACGCAAAAGAAACCG
>JBLHNB010000187.1:0-7125 GCA_047621305.1 Alteromonadaceae bacterium
TGTGCGCTATTCATCTCCCACCAAACTAACTCGCCAAGGCTCGCTAGTTTGGTAGGAGAATTCCGCTAAGGTTCGTTAAAATCGATGTCAGAGAATAATAGTAATTAAACTCACTAAGTGATTTTTTGTAGTTACCGATCATAAACCGTCTTGATGGTAGTTGAAAATAAAGAGCTGTAGAGGAGTTTTCCGGTCTAAGATATTCGTATATTCCGGTGTACGGATGACTTTAGCCGAAAGTGTCCGGTTTCAATACGTCTTGCTTCTGAAGGCCAAGTAAAACAAGCTACTTAAGCTTTATATGAGCATAGTATAGTTATTATATTCTGTAAATAATTATCTTTAAACTGTGATTTTTGTAGGGTTGGCGGTGTTTTTACTAATTGATTTAATAAATGCTATATTAATTAGTTTTCTGTATGGGAAGTAAAGGGAGATGAGCCTTAAAATAAACAGTAGGGAATGTTTATTTTTGCATTAACAATGTGAGTATTGTTAATTAGACATTCTGAACTTAATAATATCTTCAGGAGAAGTTTGATTGTTTTTCAAGTAAGTCCATTCCTCAAAAGAAATCTGAAGAGTTTTGACTGTACCAAATGTGTTATAAGTCTTTCCCGTTTGTGATGTAAATGGTCGCTTTTTTTCTTTGCTGATAATATTAGGTGTCAGCACTCTTGATCCTACTGGATACCCAGAAGCAGCCTTTTTAATTCTGCCAAAAAGCACAGTCGCTATTGGTTCAAGTTCTGTCTTATCTTTTATAGAAAGTAAATAAGCTTCTTTAAGAATAATTATATTAGGATCTGTTTTTTCTAAGCTTTGCTTAATAACTTCTAATGCATTATTTAATCTAGGGCATTGCTTGTATACATATACTTTTCTGAATTCATCATTTAAAAAAATAGGCTTAATCCCTTTTTCCTGAAGCAAATCGTATATCTGAAATGGCTGAAATCCATTGAGCTTACACCATCTATTTAATACTAAATAATCACTCAAAAACTTACTTGTTTCATTTATATTTATTGATTTTCCAGTTTTAACATTCGGAAAATAGGTTGGAAAGTTCTCAAGTAAAACATCCATCAACATTGGGCTAAGTCCAAATAACTTTCCTGATCTTGCTAGCGGGATATCGTTAGGAATGTACTGTGTGTAAATAGATTCAAGAACCTGAAGAAAATTATCTTTATCGACAAGAATGTCATGCCATACTTTGGTTGATTGTGTCTTATATAGTTTAACTCTATTAGAATTATTGAGAACTTGAATGATTTTAGGTTTTGATATCAAGTACAGACCTACCTCAGTATATAAGTCACAGATTTTCATTAAGGCTGATATTTGAGTGTTATTTGCTAGTGAGCAGCGAGTTAAGATTGATTCCGTTACTTCAGCGACCTTTCTCAAGTCAAATAAAAGGTCTTTGTTTTTTAGAGGACTATTAATGGATTCTATTAAACCAATATCTCGTAATGATGATGTTTGTCTACTGCTCAAATTTAATATCAGTGAGGCTTCATTTAAACTGATTTGATGTTCAGCAGGGCAGTAATACTCAAGTGCCAATCTATTCTTGCGTACAATTTCAGTAGCAGGTATAGGCTGTAAAGAAACATTTTTCTCTGGTTTTCTGACAGGGTACTCAGCCGCCAAGTTACTTAATACTTCAGTAATAAACCGACCTTCAATGCTTGGATAAATACCATATGCAGAAAACTTAGATAACCACTCATCTCTATAGTCACTGTTTGTTAATAATTCATGCGCTTGTAGCATGTAATAATGCATTTGCTCATTAGATTGCTTTAGCGTCTTCACAGATTCATACATATAGTCGTGAGGTCTCATGACGATGATTAAAGCATTGGCAAGGCAATTTAAAATTGGCCTTTGTTTTATAGTTCTATACAGAAATTCTTTTTGGTATACAGGCAATAATGATTCATTAACATCTTTAGATGACCAGATATGTTCACAACTCGTACATCCGCGAAATAAATCAGAATGCCATTTAATTGAGGCGTGGCATTTAGGGCAGGAATCAACTAATAAACAATTATGTTTTTCACAATGGGTAACATTAGCCAATTCCCAACTGGCCTTTAAATAGCCATCATCATCTTGGATACAACAAGGGCAAAGCTTAACGGATTGAACTTTAAAAGATCGAATAAATCTGAAGTCATCATAATGTAATTTATTTAATTTTGAGTTGAAGCAACGTTTCAACTCGTGTGGCTTAAGCCATATTAAAGGTGCTAATGCTTTAATGAAACTATTGAATTCTGAAGTGTCATAACTAAAGCAATTAACACTAATTTTTAAATTTAAAATACTGAATAGCTCTGGCAGCTTTTCACGTCCATTGCGCATTAATAGGCGTAACGTGTACCCTTTTATAGACTCATCAGTATATGGAGTAGGGCGAACAGGAAAGCATAAATCAGGCATGTAATTTAAGTTCCTGTAGTTTATTCAGCACTTTTTTGGTTGTTGCTCGAAAAGGAATAAACCCTATTTTGTTACGACTTTCTTGGCTAGAAACTCTTAACCATGCATCTTCCAGTACTTCATCTGTAATACAGTCGTTATTTTTCGTTTTATCAATAGCGGTAGTTAATATACGGCATAACGTTCGATTAATACCATGGCTTGCAAGAAGAAGCTTTTTCATTGTGTCAGGGTTGTTTAGGTGAGTTATATCTCTCGGTATTTTAGATATGCGTGTTTTGTAGTAACGCTTCAATATTTTTGTATCTTCAGGGGTATTACAATTAAATTCGTAAAGTTTAAATGTGTTGTTGAAACGAGTTTCAGCATGATCTACGAATTTTCGAATGTCATTAACTTCAGGTTTTCCAGCGAGAACAATTGGTATTTCTAAATTATTCATCAACCATTTTACAAATTTCACTGCACGCGAATTTTCATCTATTTTCCCAGCTTTTGGCATCATGTCTTGAAATTCATCTACAAATACTATTTCAACTTCCAATTCAACAATATATTTTTTCAACCTGATTAGTTGAGCCATTGGTTTACCTGACGTTGGGTCGGGATCACCAAGTTTCTCTAACAAGGCGGAAGCGAACATTTCGGTGCTGATTTTGTGTGGCGAATCAATTAACACCACATGTTTTTTGGACTTGGTTTTTGAAGGGGCTACCTCATATATTTTTTCATACCCTTCGAGAATAGTCGTCTTACCGACACCCGAATTTGCAGTAATAATTAACCCATATGGATCTGGCCCAAATGTTTTGTGCACATCCTCAATTGCTTCAATAGCAAATTTATAATAGTCATTTTTTACAACATTATCTTTGAACGCCCGTGCTTCTGGTTTTAATCTTGGTCCTGCCATTATTCATCTACCTCATACTCATCTAAATCATCCCAATCAGATTCCTCATTGCTATTATTGTCATGTTGGTTGGTGTCACTATTCGTACTATTATTAACGCTGGTCGTATCTTGGGCTTCATTACCTTGGTCATCATCATGTGTGAATTCTTGATAGTTTTGCGGCATTTTTGAATTTTGTCGGTTTACCATATCCAATGCATCTTGTTCAGTTTGTTCAGCCGCTTTTTCAGCTTTTGGCGTAGTGGTACCAGACTTTTTCTCTCTTTTCTCTTTAGCTAGTCTCGCTTGGCGTTTTTTTATTTTATCAATATCTTCGTTACCCTCTTTGAAGCTTGTTGGTTTTTCCCCTTTGCCAATGTCTGCTTTGGCTGCTTTAGCTTGATGCAGTGATGTCCCTTTGATTATAGAAGTATCAGTGCAAGGAACACGCATGAGAGTATTATCTTTGAGGTTTACAACAATGATTGAACTGATATCACCTTCATCATAAAAGAATTGAACCTCAGGGTTTCCTTTCAAATTATTTTTCTTTTCAAGTCAGCCAAATAAATCAAGCATTCTTCCGTTCTGACTGCGTTTATCCATATAATGGAAGCCATTAAGTTGAATACCATGTCCTGCTTGAAGTCTTCCTGTCATCTGTTTACCTTTGAGCATGTTAAACATTGTCAAATCGGGCATAGGTTTTTCAATTTGATCTTTAGTCATGCGAACATAACATTGCTCAGGGGACTCTAAGTGTAAGCCGCGATGCTCAGATTGATGATAATGGTCGAGAATATATTTTTCGAACTGCTCTTTTGCTTCATGAAGATATAAACAAGCATCTGCTTCGACAGACCCCTTGTAATTAATATTCTGGTACCTTTTCCTGCGATATCCTGGTAGGGCAATGGCATATTTTTCACGAATAGAATCATTGATTCGCTCAATGAATGGCTTTTTAATTGGATCTCCTGCTTCACATGTTTTAACTGATGTATTAAGTTGCGCAATGGCCAATTTTACAAATAGATTGTTAAATGCGGCACCTGCATCGCCTAAGAATAATTCAGGAACTACACAATCAAGCCATTTATGTTTCGCTTTGACGGATGGCTTTTTCTTATTCACAACATGATGAATAAGTTCTAAAACACTTTCGGATTTTTCACCTTTACCTGCATTACCTTCAGAGCCTTTGCTTTTAATCGACATTGAATAACCAAGTACGTAGCGGGTGCATCGATCTATCGCTATGTAAATAATCAAAGTGCCTAAGAATTCTTGAGTTTTTTCATCAATGATGCCGACACTCAAGTGCAGTGCATCCATCTCAACAACTTGAAGCGGATAGTCAGCATGAATAACTTCTCCAGATTCTTTCGCCCATGCTCGTGCTGCATCACGGCCTTGTCTAATTAAACGCATTTCATAAGGGTCAATGCGATTTACATATCCACCATAAAATTGGGACCTTTTGATACACTCTCCAGGTATACCTCTATTTTCATGACGCTTCTCAATAATTCTTAAGCATTCGGCAGCAGATGGCCCACCAAGGATTAAGTATTCTTCGTCAAGAACCTCATCAATTAAATCAATCATTTTTTGGTTATGAGTTGGCCCTTTTGTTCTAGATTGTTTTGCGAAAAGCTTGGCTGTATTTTTGTTGACTTCATACCAACGAGTATATTTATCTCTTAATGTTGATTGACTGATCCTCTCTTTTACGGGAATTCCTTTATCATTACCCACTTGTTCTATTACTCTTAATCGCGTCTTTTCAGATTTAGGGAATTGTTCGGCATCAAGAGCAACGAGGTGTGCATTCAGCAACATCACCTCTTCTGCCTTATTGATATCTGAAACAATGAACATAGGTGCAATAGTGTCTTCAATGTCGAAATCAATACGGTTACTAATTAAGTAGTCACGCATAGTATCCCTACTAATGAGGCTATCCTCACCATATTCGTCTTCAACGACAAACTTATCTTTAACCATTTCAAGTACTTTGCAATGCTTCTTATCAAGTAAGAAACGTGTTCCTTTAGTGATAACAGCACTATCAATTTGATTACCCATTGGCCACCTCCAAAATACTTGAACGTTTTAATACTTCTGTATTTGAATAGTGAAGCTTTCCATATGCTGCCATGGCCCAGCCAAAGTTTTTACCAACACCTTTTCGTGTGCATAAATCTTCTAGTTCCAGACCTGTTATTTTAATATCAGGAATAGCGGGTAAAAGGAGGGATAGCTTGTCTTGCTCTAATGGTTGATGGCGATAAGAATATAACTGAGCTAAATTACAAATGGTTTTGCTTTTTGATTCAGTAAGAACTGTATTTAGCTTGAGTGGTATTTTTATTATTTCATCAAAAGCTTGCTCTAAAAATTCCTGTTTAAGTATAAATTTTAATTTTTGAGCATAGTCATAAGTCTTTATTTCTTCATAATAAGCACCTTCTGTCTTGTGAATGACTAGACTATCTGGCGTATAACGCCTCCATTTCCCATAGATTTGAAATTTCATTGAACAGGGTTGGGTGGCGTAGCTGGTGATGTTGTCATCGAATTCACGAATCAAACAACCGTGAAGCTCAGTATCACCTTCGCAATACTGAAAACAGCCATTTTTGTGACTATAAAAACCGATTGCAGGTTTTATTTTTGATGAAGACGTAAGTTGTCTTGCTAACTCTGGTGTTGACATAATAAATGCTCCTAATTAATGAATTATGGTGCATATTACATAAGTGTCAAATCGCAGCAACATTAAAATACTAATAAAATCAATGGGATGAGTGCTTCATATATGTATAATTGGCAATCTAAGTACTTGAAATATTGCTAAGTTTTTAAGTGATAAAAATCAAAAATAGGTCAAGAGTAAGAAAAAATACTTTTAAAGTAATTTTAAAAAAGGCTGGTTAGATGAGTTTTAGTGAATTTTAGAACATGAGCTAAAAATTTACTGATTACCCCTTAAGGATTTAGTTTATGGCTATCTGTCACTATATACAGGTTAGAAATAATCACTCAATCTTTTAATCTTTTAATCTTTAAGTAATATTGTGTAGGTTTGAGATTCAGTGAATTTATTTCCAAAACAGTGAACCTCTTTGTAAATATAACTTGTAGCCAACTTTAGTTAGTGGAAATGGTATTGCAACATCTTAACCTTTACTAAACCTGATTAGGTGACTATAACTCTCAATAAAGCTTATAGCGCCAATCTTCAATTTTAATGCTTTCATTTTGGTGCTGTTCTCAGTGCATTTTTAGTACCCGAAGTAATAATATTTTATATCACCCCTTCCTAGGCCAGCAACAAGCCCTCTTAACCAGTAAGTGTAATTCGATGATACTTACTGCTGGTAAATTAAATTTATTCCTACTTTAAAATTATTAGAAATGGGAAAGGTACAATTAGCTAGAATCACCAGGTAGGTTAACTAGGATCACCTGGTAGGTGCTAACTAAGAACTACTAAGTAAGTTGGCTAGAACTACCAAGTAAGTTGGCTAGAACTACCAGGTAGGTTAACTAGGATCACCTGGTAGGTGTTAACTAAGAACTACTAAGTAAGTTGGCTAGAACTACCAGGTAGGTTACTTGGAACTACCAGGTAGGTTTGCTGAGAACTACCAGGTAGGTTAACTAGGATCACCTGGTAGGTGCTAACTAAGAACTACTAAGTAAGTTGGCTAGAACTACCAGGTAGGTTAACTAGGATCACCTGGTAGGTGTTAACTAAGAACTACTAAG
>JBLHNB010000188.1:0-7083 GCA_047621305.1 Alteromonadaceae bacterium
CAATAGAGTGTAATGCAAAGAAATACTTTGGGTCATCTCCCCAGATATTACTAGATACGTACATTAGCAAACTTGTAATTGGCTCATAAAAATAATTAATACTGTTTTCAAATGTTTTACCTATGTTTGAGAACAGTCTAATATAGGTTTCTGTATCTGGTCCTGAATTACCACGAAACATGGAAAATAATACAAAAGGAAGCAAACATATGCTTTGAACACCTGCAGTCACTCTTTTTGAAATAGCAATAAAAAATATCACCCAAAGTATGATTGCAAGGTAATAAATCATTTATTTAACCTAATTTTTATGGACTGGGCAATTCTTTCTGCAGATATTACTTTTCTGGCTTTTGATATTCCTCGTTGTAAATCAACATTGTTTTTATTGAGTAGATTGAATGCACTACTCAACTCACTAAAGTCTTTAAAATAAAAGGTTGCAAAATTTAGAAAATCGAAATTATTAAATTCTCTATTTATCAATAATGGTAAGTTATATTCCGTCATTAAATAAGAAACACCTGTGTCTTTGCTAACCCCATATTGTTCGTTTCTATAATTAACTTTAATATCCGTAAATAAGAAATTTGCTTTTAACATAACTTCATCAAATTCTTTTTGGCTGAGGTAGTCATCAAACCAAATTACATTGTTAATGTTTTTTTGTTTAATGTAGTTAATTAAAGATTTAGCTTTATTGCAATACGCCATTTTACCTAACAGATAAAAAGTAACATTAGGATTATGTTCAGCTAACTGAATAAACAAATTGTATTTTTTACGACAAAAATCAACGCTACCAGGAAATACAACCGTCGTGAGATTTGTAAATTTACTTTCGTCTTTTAATTCTTTCATTTTCATTGAGAATGGAACAACCATTATATTTTCAGCTGTAACTTCATAGCATTCAACCAGATGGCTCTGCATATTGGTACTACAGACAGAAATTTTATTAGTCAACTTTACAAGTAACTTACGGGCAATGTAACTTAATGACCTAGTAATAATCTTTTTAGCTTTCTGGAGTTTACTCACGTAACTATCAGAGGTAGTGAACTTTAAAAAACTATCGTAAGATTGAAACCATGTATTAGCGTTATGAATACATAAAAGTGATTCTCTTTTTAAAGCAACTATTATAAAAAATATAAAGTGCCATTGAACAGTATTGAAAACCACATAACTTGAACTACGAGTAAATTTCAAAACTTTAAGCAAGTTCACCGTGAACCCTTGATTCAAGACTAATATATTATTTAAAGCAGTTGATATAGGCAATTGCACTTCGAGTACATCAAAACACTCTTGGGAAACAATAACATTCAATTTCCAATGATTTAATTCACAAATACTTAACCAATTTAGAATCATTACCACATGGTTTTTGGTCGATACTTCTATTACACTGATTTCCATTAATAACTACTTAAATGCTTTAAATTGTGAGACATCTGATTTTCGATAAAAAACCTTTTTTTGTAATATATAACCACATAAACGAACAAAAAAATAAACCTTTCGATTTTTTAACCATTTATGATTAAAAACAGTTAAAATTAAGTTAATATTTCTTTGCCTCAATCCCATCATAAAAAAACGTCTTTGCAAATAGTATCTATACTCTTGCTTAAAATATGAGTAGAATTTTTTTCCGCCAATTTCCTCTAATCGATCCTTCCACTTTAAAATAGAAGCTTCGATACCGCCTACCCTTTTGGAAATGTCTGTTGTCATTTTAACCGTATTAGAATTAGCTATTTTATCTGGGGTCACTAACGAAAAATCTTCGAAAATACACTTTATGTTATTTTTTGCTGCCAAAGAAAGCCATAAATCATGATCAACACCTGTTTTAATATTTTCATCATACCCTCCAACTTTCTTAAGCTCTGAAAGTTTGTAAAATTGAGCACCTACTGGTGGAGTATGTCCACAAAATAAAGCATCTCTAACAGTTGTTGTTTTTTTACGGTAATTCATTGGCTTACCATTTACGATAGCACCAGAAAAGCAAGCATCACTCCCTGAAGTTTCAACAGATAATAACGATTGTTCCAGATAAGTTGTACTCCAAACATCATCGTCGTCAATAAACGTAAACCACTTCCCCGATGCGTTACATAAAGCAATATTTCTAGATTTAGATAATCCAAGGTTAGACTTGTTGTTCACTATAATAATTTCTGGAAACATAACTTTAAGACTATTCAGAACGCCCTGAGTGTTGTCAGTGCTACCGTCGTTGATAATAATCAACTCAAAATTTTTATAAGTCTGTAGGAAAATATTTGTGACCGCTTCTTGTAAATTCTGGCATCTATTAAAGGTAGAAATACAAATAGATATTTTATTTTTGTTCATCATATTATAGAACCCATTCACTATTTTCATTTTTAACAAAACTATATGTAAACAACATAGACCGACAATATCCTCAACATAAATAAGTTATATAACTTGTTATAGCCCATTAAGTCTATAAATATAAACTACTTATATAATAAAAAAAACCAAGTGATTTATTTACATAATAAATACACATCCTTCATTATGGATTTTAATCGGTATAACAAAGCACTTGGCTGAAACACGTAAGCTTTCCAATACTTTCTAATAGTTCGAATGTGACTAGAAAGGTCATTTTCAAGTCCTTTTTTGGATTTATTATCTGTTATCTTATCATCCGCAATTACTAAGTATTCAATCGTAGGGGCATCTATAAAAGCTATATTATAGTTCGCAATGAGTAACCGACGGTAAACGTCACTATCAATACCGCGTTTGAAATCAAAATCAAACCCCCCTACAGAAATTAAGCTAGATTTACGCACCATAGTAGTAGAAGGGTAAATGATACCATTCCTCTTATAAAAGTGTTTTTTCAAAGCTAACTTATTGTGAGGCCAATCAATACTCCCTAATGTTTTAATTCCATTTCTAACTTCAATAATATTACTGCATACAACAGCTATACTTTCATCACTACCTAATACTTCATGTTCTTTGAGTGTTTTTAATGGATCAATTATCACGTCGTCATCATCTAAGAAACAAATATACTCATTACTTGTTTTTTCTAACCCTATTTGCCGAGAGCGAGCTAATCCCAAGTTAGTTGGATTTCTTATAAAAACAATACGCCCACCATATAAACTTACAAGCTCCTCAGATAGATTAACGGAAGAAAAATCATCGACAACGATTATCTCTATATCATTAAAGTCTTGTTTTAAAACTGAGTTAATTGCTAATTTTAGACCAGTAGGTCTATTATATGTATTAATAATGTATGAAACTTTATCAACTGTATTCATCTTATTTTACTCACGCTATTTTGTACAATAATTGAGTTAGCAGGGACATCAAAATCAACAAAACAATTTGGCCCGACTTTTGTATTTTCTCCAATTACAATATCACCAACAATTACAGAATTAGGACCAATAAAAACATTGTTTTTTATAGTTGGTCCTTTCGTTTCAGTTAAACGTTTCACGCCAACTGTAACCCCCTGCATAAAGGTGCATCGTTCACCTATACTTACACCATTTTCCTTACCTATTACAATACCCACAGGATGAGGGATAACTGTTGTTTTAGGTAACTCACGAGATATTACACAGCTAAAAACAAAACGAGGATCTCTATATCGTATTGCTAACTTTAGTGTGTAATAGAGAGGAACAACTATTTTTTTAAATAATGACTTTATCATCTTGTAACTTCTTAATAGATAGACACCATATTAACAACCCAATAACATTTGCTAAAATCAAAGATATGGCAGCCCCTTCAATCCCCCAAATATTGACTAATGGATAAAGTAATATAACGCAGGAAAAGGCCCTGACAGCTTCAATTTTAAACTTGATTTTTGTATTACCAGTAGACATAAAAAAACCATCTACCCTTACAGAATTAACTGCGGCAGCTGCACAAAGCAACTGCAAGGTCAAGATAGCATCGTTCCACTTCCCTGAGAACATTAACTGCAATACAGGTTGGATCAATGTAAACGATAAAATAATTACAACTAAAGCAATAGCAGAAGTTAATTTTATAACAGTGATAACCTTCAAATCATCTACATTTTTAGATAGTAAAGGGAATAACGCATTATTGATTGATTTTAGTGGCATTACCACTATCCCCAGCATTATGGACAATGCAAACGAGTAAAAGCCCAATTCTTCTAGTGTAACGATATTGGATACTACAAAAACGTCAAATCTGCCTGTAAAAAAGTATAAAACCCCACAAATTAGAACCCACTTTCCGTAATGAAATTGTTTTTTAAAAATTTCATTACGGAAATACAAATACGGTACAGTAAAATTGTACAAGTAAGTAAAAGCAAATTGAAATAAACCTCTAAAAAAGTAACCTATTATAACGCCTCTGTAATCTTGAAAATAATAGACTAAACAGATTATGAATAATGAAGAAATACTGCTATGCAATAAATTATAAACATTTAATTTTTTGTACTCTAAATTCATTCTAAGCTTATAAAAATAAGGATTAGAAAGGCCATCAAATAAAAACCCGAGACTTAGTAGAGGGATCACCCAAAGTAAAGATGGGATACCATAAAAACTTGAAACTAATGGTGTTAAAGCTAGGCACAAAATAAAGAGAATTACGGATTTACATAAATCCAATGTCCAAGCGTTCATTACTTCATTATCATCAGTAATCCCATGACTAATCAGATATTCTTTGGTGCCTATTTGTTTGAACGAATCTAAAAAGCTTATCAATATTGTTGCCAAGCCTATCAAACCAAAATCCTCTGGTGTCAATAGCTTTCCATTTAAATAAATAACTAAAGTAGAAAATACAATTGTTACATTACTTATCATTAGGAAGCTAAAACTTCCTTTTATAAGACTTCTTACCATTTAAATAACTCTAACAAATGAATAACAAACACTTACCCGATAATAAATAAAAACAGGTAAACTTAACGAAATAATCTACTAATGCTATTGTTGCCAACTTACGCTACAAATAGAACCTATAATCTAATAACGGCCTCATTCTCCAAAAACCATTGATAACTTTTTGCAAGTCCTTTATCTAAAGTAATCGTTGATTCCCATCCAAGAGAATTTATACGTTCTGAACTCATTAGTTTTCTGGGAGAACCATCCGGTTTATTTGCATCGAATTTTATCGCCCCTTCAAAACCAACCACTTTAGCAACTGTTTCAACGAGTTCTCGAATGGTACAATCAACACCTGTACCTACGTTAATATGACTCAGCATAGGCTCAGTATTTTCATCGTAAGTCAATTTATCTAGATTCATTACATGTATCGAAGCATCAGCCATATCATCAACATACAAAAACTCACGCATTGGTTTGCCACTGCCCCATGCAATCACTACTTTGTCGTTATTTAATTTTGCTTCATGAAAACGGCGTAATAAGGCTGGAATGACATGGCTATTTTCTGGATGAAAGTTATCATGTGCACCATAGAGATTTGTCGGCATCACGCTCCGGTAATCACGACCATACTGGCGATTGTAACTTTCACACAGTTTAATACCTGCTATTTTAGCCACTGCATAAGGTTCGTTAGTTTCTTCTAACGTACCTGTTAATAATGCCGTCTCTGCCATTGGTTGCTCAGCTAATTTAGGATATATACAAGAAGAGCCTAAAAACAATAACTGCTCGATATTAGCTAAGTGCGCGCTATGTATAATATTGCACTGAATCATTAGGTTTTCATAAATAAAATCTGCAGGGTAAGTATTATTAGCAACAATCCCCCCTACTTTAGCCGCCGCTAAATAAACTTGATCTATTTTTTCAGCTTGAAAAAACTCTAGAACAGCCTGCTGATTAGTTAAGTCTAATTCACTTCGTGTACGGGTAATAATATTAGTATTACCGCTTGCTTCAAGCTGACGAACAATTGCAGAGCCGACCATGCCACGGTGTCCCGCGACAAATATTTTAGAATCTAATGCTGACATACGCTTAACCCTGATTTTCAATTGACATTGCTACGTTATGACCGTGCGCTTTGAGTAGTGCATGTTGTTTTGCTTTACTTAAATCATTTTGTACCATTTCAGCACACATTTCTTCTACGGTAATTTGCGGTACCCAACCTAATTTTTCTTTTGCTTTTGAAGGGTCACCGAGTAATGTTTCAACTTCAGCTGGGCGGAAATAACGTGGATCAACACGCACAATAACATCACCAGCAGTTAATGCTTGTGCGTTATCACCCGTGATCGATTTAACTGTCGCTACTTCATCAAGACCTTCACCAGTGAATTCTAATTCAATACCTACTTCTTTCGCTGATAACGACACAAATGCACGTACCGAGATTTGCTTACCTGTTGCGATAACAAAATCATCGGCAGTTTCTTGCTGTAACATCATCCACTGCATACGTACGTAATCTTTAGCATGCCCCCAGTCGCGTAATGCATCCATATTACCCAGGAATAAACATTTCTCTAACCCTTGAGAAATGTTAGTAATAGCACGGGTAATTTTACGCGTAACGAAAGTTTCACCACGACGAGGTGATTCATGATTAAATAAAATACCATTACAAGCGTACATACCGTAAGACTCACGGTAATTAACGACAATCCAGTACGCATACATTTTTGCTACTGCGTAAGGTGAGCGCGGGTGAAATGGTGTGGTTTCTTTTTGCGGAATTTCTTGTACTTCACCGTAAAGTTCTGAAGTTGATGCTTGATAGAATTTTGTTTTCTTTTCAAGTCCTAAAAAGCGGATCGCTTCTAATAAACGTAATGTTCCCATACCATCTACATCGGCAGTATACTCAGGACATTCAAAAGACACTGCAACATGCGATTGTGCGCCTAAGTTATACACTTCATCTGGCTGTACATCATTTATAATGCGTGTTAGGTTAGATGAATCGGTTAAATCACCGTAATGAAGAAAGAATTTTTGATTGTTTTCATGGTTATCTTGATAAATATGATCAACACGCTCTGTGTTTAGCGATGAAGCTCGACGTTTAATCCCATGAACTTCATAGCCTTTTTCTAATAGTAACTCAGCAAGATAAGAG
>JBLHNB010000189.1:0-6952 GCA_047621305.1 Alteromonadaceae bacterium
CCATGGCACTGTTCAAGTGCGATGAAACAAAAACGGCAAGTATGGCTAGAAAAAAGAAAATGGCAGGGTTAGATGATGAATATCGCTCAACCCTGTTGGAGTCAGGGATTAAAATGCGCTAGCCGTGTATACCCTCCAAGGTTAGCTACCTTGTAAAGTTACATTGATTATAAATAGATAGTAACTTATTAGAAAAAGTATTGAAAAATTATTTACGCTAATGTCATCTGTGCGCACAAAGTGATCTTAAAATTTATTGTGGCAAACCTAGTGTTATTCAGTGGTCACAATAGGTGTTATTAGATGGCAGTTCTGATGTAATTATCCACTAGGTACTAAGCACTATGATCTATATCTTTTAGCTTACAGTGACTGAATGTTTGTCTCAATTATAAAAAGTGTGAAATTATTGAGTTTAAAATATAAATACTTCACACAAAACATACTTACAAATAAAAAATGAGAAGTGATGCTAATTGTTTGATTACTGATGTACTTATCACTTATTTAACACTTTAGATCGCAAGGGTATCATACCAATTGAAATAATAAATCGATCATTGTAAGGCGGTCTAAATATCCAATACCTACGTTGCTTTCAATCCCAATAGCGCGCTATTACTCATGCAAGCGCCTTGCTATTGAACATTTACCCTCGCTTATAATAGATCACTACTTTAATTCAATTGGTATAACGTAATGGGATTGATATCATATTAAAATCATCATGAATACTTTTATTGTTTCTTCCTGATCTTGTCTGGCTTAAACTAACGCAAGTTTAGAATTTTAAAGGATATTCATGTCTGCACACGTCATATTAAATAATGAATTTGGCCAAATTCAATCAGTAGAACTTGGTCATTCAATAAAAGGCTTATCCCTTAAACATCCATTTTTTCAAGCGACAGTGAGCTTATATGGCGGACAAGTTCTGACATGGCAACCCATAGGTCAACAGCCTATTTTTTGGGTAAGTGACAATGCTCAGTATGTCAAAGGCAAAGCCATTCGAGGTGGAATACCTTTATGTTGGCCATGGTTTGGTCCCTATAAAGAGGGCGGTAATCATGGCTTTGCTCGTCAGCAAATGTGGACATTATCTGAAACCTTAATCACGGCAGAAAATATCACCTTGGTACTGACCTGGCGAGGCGAAAACCAGCATGAGCTGTGGACAACACCCAGTGAACTTAAACAAGAACTTGTGTTTGGTGAGCAGTTCAGTCAACGTTTTTTTATGACAAACTTATCCGATCACCCCGTTAAATATACGGGCGCATTACACAGTTATTTTGCGGTAAGCGCACCTGAAAATATCACTATTGAACCATTATCGACAGCGCCCTTTAACGATAAACTAACAGATACATTTGTCGAAGCCCAAGCACTTACTAACTGTGTTGGACCTATTGATCGTATCTATCATAGTAACCAAAGGGTAAAAATGGTGGATAGCAAGTGGCAGCGTATCATTGAAATTGAATCTCAACATTGTCAGCAATGGGTATTATGGAATCCTGGTAAAAAAGGAGCAGCACTGATGACGGACGTAGCTATTAATGGTGAACAACAATTTGTTTGTTTAGAGGCGGCAAATACCCAATGGCAAGAGATACCCGCACAAAGTACGGTTGAAATGTCGCAAACTATAAAAATTAGCGGCAGGACTTAGGTGTACTCATCATAAATGAGCGTTTGAATTAACCGTTTGACTTACTAAAAATATTCAGTTGAAAATAGTGGCGAATAACAGCTCCGGCACTAGCTTTACTTGATGTTAAATTTGATGTGCTGACACTTTTACTCACAACTTAAATGTTGCAGACATTTACTTTATTTTGCATAGTGAACTATCATTTTATCTCTAATAAGTCATGTGCTTATCTTCAAAATAACATTCAAAAATGTTGCAAAGTTCTATCAAAAACATGCCGTTATCAAAAATATAAATTATCATTTTGATGGTCAAAGGTATTGTATTGTTGGTCCCAACGGCAGCGGTAAAACAACCTTGTTAATGTTAGCTGCGGGACTCGAATCAGTCAGTGCTGGTGAGATTACTTTTAATGACCAAGCGGTACATTTAATTAAGACCAAACGACACTTGGGGATTTCGTCTGACAAAATAATGTTACCTGACTTTCTAACCGCGCAGCAATTATTAGAATTTCATTGTGCACAACATGATTGCAGTTTCCCTGATACGTTAATTGAACACTTAGGGTTTACTGTGCAGTTAGCGACGCAAGTCTCTGCTTTATCACTGGGTAGTTTAAAGAAACTCTCACTACTTTTAGCTTTAGCGCATCAACCTCAATGTTTATTGCTTGATGAACCAACCACAGGGTTAGACCATAATAGCCGTGTATGGCTACTTGATTTTCTCAACCATTATCAGGGGCAAGTTATTGTTACCAGCCATGAGCAAAATTTCACCGCAAACCCACAGTATCAACAAGTAGCGTTAGCTGAGCTTAATCAAGCCAGTGAAATCACGTTATGAAGGCGTACTCACAACTTAGAGCGCAAATTTACGCCCATGAGTTAAAGCAAATGTTGCCGGCTGTTGCGCAATTGTTCGCATTTTTACTTTCGATACTTTATCTGGCTATTCCGGCCTCGATTCTTACGGCACTGATTTCATTAAGCGTGATAGCCGATATAAATACGCTAATAGAGCAACGGATCATTTACCAATGGGTCTATTTTATTTTGCTGTATTTTTTAATTCGAATACAAAAAAATGCTATTTTAGGTACTCACTACCAACATTATTTAGCAAGCTTACCGATCTCGGTCAAACTAAAACATATCAATACTGTGCTGTTGACACTAGCGGCGGGTAATTTACTCTTATTAGCACCTATCTTTTTATTAATATTTATACCTGACTGGACTACTTTTATAAGCCAATTACATTTCCCACTTTTTGCGTTATCTGCCTTGATGGTTGCTTGGCTCAGTCTTAAAAATGAAACCTTACCTTGGTTAAGTTTGTTTTTTACACCTTTAGTACTATTGCTGGGGGTCTCGGCAGATTCACTGAGTGCAATTAGGATTAATAGCGCACTGCTAGTGCTCTTAGTGATTGAGGTTTATTATGAACCGTTTGCTTTTATAACTCATAAATCTTGGCGAGTGACATATTATTGGCAAATTCGCTGGCTTGACATCATTAAAAAGCCGGCAAATTTACTTATTCGTATTTTATTTTGTGCGTTGTTTATTGGCATGGTGGCTTATGTACAATATCAAATGAACGAGCTTGCTAATTACTATATACAAATATTATTTTGTTGGGCTTTGGCGCTAATCATAGGTTCATATCAATTTGATAATGAAAAGTTTTATGATCATTATCCTCATTACTTAAACGGCTTATTAAATCAATATCGCCTGCGTTATTGCGTAGATGTCTTACCGGCAATGTGCATTACGTTAATCTCGTGTATGGCAATGTATTTGTGGTTACATTTCTCAACAGTAATGATACTTTTATTACCATGTTGCGTTTTACTTACTATCGTAAGTGTGAGTAAATTTGGTCGAAATTTTATTATTCTCCCAAGCCTATTAAGTGCTTTGCTGATGTTTTTATAGCGCAGTTCAAGTTGATTGAATTGAATTGAAGTAAAATAAAATAAAGTAAGGGACAATAGCTGTGCCCTTACTAGAAAAAGTTAAAGGAGGTTATCTTCTTTTATAAAAGCTTTAACAACATTTAATCAAAGGCTTAAGCAGTAATAATCCTTGTCGAATTTTTTCTTCACTTTGCCCAGCGAAACCCAGCCTAATATATTTATCTTTATTGTTGTCACTGTTTAAATGAAATGAGTTTTCGGCCAATAAAAATACCCCTTGTTCTCTAGCTAAAAGTGAGGTTTTTTCAGCATTACCTGCCAGTTCAATCCACAACGCCATGCCACCGGGCGGTATGGTAAACTTGATATTTAGTCCCTCTGCAATAAAAGCATTAAGCATATTTACCATACATTGACGTCTTTTTTGGTAGAGGCGAGTCGATTTTCTTAAGTGTCGCTCAAAGGCACCATCTTTCATCCAGCGGGCAACTGCATCTTGTAGGATCACATTCACCTTATGGTTCATAATCGTGCGGTAATTGGCGATATGAGGGGCCAGAGTTTTATCTACAGCAATAATACCAAGACGCATGCCTGGAAACATTATTTTTGAGAAGCTCGATAAATAAATAACCAAACCAGCAGGATCGTTCGCTGCCATAGGGGCTAATGGTTGACTATGATAATGGAACTCATGGTCGTAATCGTCTTCAATAATGGGAATATTATACTGCTGCGCTAACCGATAGATCTGCACACGTTGCGCAACGGGCAAGGTGGTCGTGGTTGGATATTGGTGTAAAGGTGTTAAATATAATAAGCGAATTTTATGCGCTTTAATCAAGGCTTCAAGATGTTCAACATTAATACCTTGGTCAGTTTGTTTGACGCCAATAAGTTCAGCTCCTGCGCTTTTAAATGCTTGCCAAGCAGGGCGGTAACCTAAACTTTCAACGGCGACTTTATCACCGGTTTTTAACAATATTTGCGCAATAATATACAAAGCTTCTTGAGTACCATTAACAACAATAATTTCTTTGTTTGTTATTGACCTTACTCGGCGTAAATAGGTACTAACTTCTTCGATAAAGGGTAAAAAACCATTATTTCCACCATAATTTAATTCTTTAATAGATGGACGGTTTAACGCGTCATTCATATAGCTTCTAAATTCATTAAACGGAAATAAATCTATATCTGGGTTACCGCCAGCAAAGTTAAAGGGGTAATCGCTGGCGGGTCTGATAAATGTAGGTGTATTTGTTTTTATTACGCGCCATTGATGTACAGAGGACGTGTTTTTATTTTGCAGAACAGGCGCTAATGAATGATGAATAGGCAGTATTTTTGCTACTGTATAGCCTTGCCTTTGTTGTGTTTCCACCCAGCCTTGTGCCACTAATTCATTATAGGCCGCCATGACGGTATGGCGATTAACATCGAGTTGCGTGGCAAGTGTACGTGCTGACGGTAACTTATCGCAGGGATGAACATTTTCTTGTTCTATCGCGTAGCGAAGTGCATCAGCAATTTTTAAATATAATTTTTTATGGACATGATCAAATGTCAGGTTAAGTGATTTCACTGGTCTAGTATAAATATAAAAACTGGTTGTTAAACTTATACCATAAATAAAGATAATAGGGAGTAACTATTACGGATAAATACATCAGGAATAAGTACATGACGGAGAAAAATATGTTTCAGCCCAAAGGCGTTATTCTTAGCACCGAGAAAGTAACATTACGCCCTTTAATAGAAAGCCATTTAGATGCTTTTTATCAAGCAGGGGCCTTTCCTGAAATTTGGCGATGGTCATTACCGGACAAATGCACATCACTTGCCACAGCTAAAGCATGGTTACAATACTCTCAAAACATGACCGATAAAGGTGATCATATTGCCTTTGCCATTTTTGATAATGAAACGGACGAACTGGTAGGTAGTACCCGTTATTGCTCGATAAAACCTGATGACAGAAATTTAGAAATAGGTTTCACCTTTATTACGCCAAAATATCAACGTAGTTATATCAATACCCATGCTAAATATTGTCTATTAAAACATGCTTTTGAAGATTTAAATGCAATACGTGTTGAATTTAAGACCCATGAGAAAAATGAAAAATCACGTAATGCGATAACTCGATTAGGTGCAAAGTTTGAAGGGATTTTACGTAACCAACGTATTTTGTCTGATGGCACTTTTCGTCATACCGCTATTTTTTCGATAATTACAGAAGAATGGCAAACGGTGAAAAAAGCTTTGATAGAAAAGTTGTAGTAATACCATTTGATATAAGTATGTTGAAAGATAAAACAGGAAAAATTGATGTATATTCCAAAGAAATACCAGCAAGGCGATACCCATAAGTTTAAAGAACTTATGATTAAATATCCTTTTGCTACCTTGATAAGTCATCATGACGCGGGACTGGATGCAGATCATATTCCGCTCTTGTTAAAGCATGTTAATGGCAAAGATGTTTTGCAAGGCCATATTGCAAAAGCTAACCCCTTATGGACAAATGTTAAAGACGACTCAGAGGTTTTAGTCGTATTTAATGGTCCTAATTGCTACATATCCCCGAATTATTATCCGACAAAACAAGAACACGGTAGAGTTGTACCTACTTGGAATTACGTCGTGGTTCAAGTTAAAGGTATTATCTCCATTATTCATGATGACCAATGGAAGTTAAAGTTGATTGAGAACTTAACCAATTTACATGAAGCTTCACAGCCTACCCCTTGGACTGTAACCGATGCCCCCACAGCGTATATTGACAAAATGCTACCCGCCATTGTGGGTCTTGAAGTCGATATTTTATCTATAACCGGCAAGTGGAAAGTCAGTCAAAATCAACCTGAAATAAACAAGCAAGGAGTCTATACGGGGTTGTCGCAAGAAACCGAAAGTAATGCTCACAAGATAGCCGAATGGGTTAAAGAACATATGGATAGAAGCGAATGATGGCTGAGGTTGGAACATAGATAATAACGTGGATAAGCTACCTGTTATATCATAAAGTGGACATGAATTTCGTACACCTATGGCGCAAAGGGGCACAAAGCGAGATAGGTTTTACTTAGTATATATTTCTAGATTAACTGATTCTTTAGTTAGGCAGTACTTAAATAATATACATGATAACCATCCATTAATTTGAAATCTGTGAAGTCTGGCTAATAATATTTTTTGCTCTATATTTTGATAAATCTCATATTTAGCTACATTCATTCTTTTATACCAATCTGCACAAAGATGTGATCTAATATGTTTTTATTTTGGAAGTAGACACCACGTTTTGGAACAACTCACCTCAGTAGATTTACTCAAATTATCAAGAAAGGAAACAAATGGGCGAA
>JBLHNB010000190.1:0-6944 GCA_047621305.1 Alteromonadaceae bacterium
AATTTAAAAAGGTGATTGTTCAAGATGGAAGCTCATTTGCTATTCATGATAGTTTGAAAGAAGAATTTAAAGGAAGATTCACTAAAATCAGCCCCGCAGCTGTCGAGTTACATGTCACATGGGACATTTTACACAGCACGCCAGAGGCTATTCAATTAGCCCCCGATCATGAGAGTGAGTATAACTTCCTCCCAATGGCCTCAGCCTAACAGGTTGTTTATTTATGGGAGATAGAGGGTATTTCCGATTATCTTACCTTGATGGTATTAATGAGCATGGTGGTAGTTTTTTATCTCAGGCAAAAACAACGTTCAACCCTATAGTAGACGCAGGATACAATACTTCAGGGAAGCCATTGAAGCGCTTCAAAAATAAAAAACTGAAACACCTGAAAAAGTATATTAAGCGCAGTGTTATTGTCGATATGGACGTAAGCCGAGAGGACAAGCACTATCGACTAATCGCCAGTTGGCCGTCAGATAAAGAGCAACCGACATACTGGATAACGAACATAAAGCGAGAACAATTTAGTGCAGTCGACATTACCAAGTTATATCGACTGCGATGGCAAATTGAACTGCTCTTTAAAGAATGGAAGTCATGGAATAACCTGAGAAAATTTAATACGGGCAAAAAAGAAATAATGGAAGGGTTGATCTGGAGCAGTTTGTTGTCATTACTCCTTAAACGCAGTATCGCTTTTAGCGTCAGCTTATTAGAAAAAGTAGAGATATCATCGTTTATTGTGGCAAAGACTACGCAAGGTTGGTTTTATCAATTTATGGAAGCTATCTTGGCTCAGGATGCAGAGTTAATAAAATCGTACTGGAAAAAAACAATAAAATACCTAGGGAAGTACGCTAAAAGAGCAAGTCCAGAACGAGATAGAAAAACAGGCAGGTCACAGTACTGTATTGGGCCTGTTATCTCTTAATGTCCAACCTATGAATTGATCCTAGATACTCACTAAAAATAAGTTTTGGTGTATTACTAGCGTCTACTAGCTAGAAAGAGTAAAATGATGCTCTTTTTTATTTTCACGTTTGAAATTTTAGGCAAGTATTAATGAGTAAAAAGCTTTATATCAAAACTTGGGGCTGCCAAATGAACGAGTATGACTCGCAGAAAATGGCTGAGCTTTTAAATTCCACTCACGGTTTTACCTTGGCAGAAGAAGCTGAAGATGCCGATGTAATCCTATTAAATACTTGTTCTATTCGTGAAAAGGCTCAAGAAAAAGTTTTTCACCAACTAGGGCGTTGGAAAAACTTAAAAGAAACAAATCCAGACTTATTGATTGGTGTCGGTGGTTGTGTAGCTTCTCAAGAAGGCGATGCTATTCGAAAACGCGCGCCTTATGTGGATATGATTTTTGGTCCACAAACCCTGCATCGCTTACCTGAAATGATCCAACAAGTTAAAGGAGACCGTAATCCAGTTGTTGATGTTAGCTTTCCTGAAATAGAAAAGTTTGACCGTTTACCTGAACCCACTGCTGATGGGCCAACCGCATTTGTATCCATCATGGAAGGTTGCAGTAAATATTGTACCTTTTGTGTTGTTCCCTATACTCGAGGCGAAGAAGTTAGTCGTCCGTTAGATGATGTTTTATATGAAATAGCACAACTAGCTGAACAAGGTGTTCGTGAAGTTAACCTATTAGGACAAAACGTTAATGCTTATCGTGGTTTAAACCATGATGACAGTATCTGTCGATTTTCCGAGTTGGTGCGCTTAGTCGCAACCATTGATGGCATAGATCGCATTCGTTATACCACTTCTCATCCGGTTGAATTTACTGATGATATTATTGAAGCTTATGCCGATGTGCCTGAACTGGTAAATCATCTACACCTACCCGTTCAAAGTGGTGCAGATCGAATATTAACACAAATGAAACGTGGTCATACCGCACTTGAATACAAGTCCCAAATAAGAAAGCTACGTAAAGTACGCCCTGATTTGTGCATGTCTTCTGATTTTATTATCGGCTTTCCTGGCGAAACTAACGAAGATTTTGAAGCAACGATGAATCTTATTCAAGCGGTTGACTTTGATTTAAGTTTTAGTTTTATCTATAGCGCCCGTCCAGGTACTCCTGCGGCAGATTTACCTGACGATATCACTGACGAAGTTAAAAAGCAGCGTTTGCATTTACTACAAGACAGAATAAGTCAACAAGCACTACGTATTGCTCGCCAAATGTTAGGCACAGAGCAGCGTATATTAGTTGAAGGTCCTTCAAAGAAGAACCCAATGGAGTTACGTGGTCGTACTGAAAACAACCGCATTGTTAACTTTGTTGCACCTCATACAGTTATCGGTCAATTTGTTGATGTAAATATCACCGATGTTTATTCTAATTCTTTGCGTGGCGAATTAGTCAGAGAAGAAAAAGACATGGGCTTACGGATAACATATTCACCAGCAGATATTCTAGCAAATAATCACCATAAAACTTCAAAAAGTGCGATTGATGAGTTGGGTGTCGCTACATTTACACCATAACTCATCATCTTTAGTTTTATGATAAATAAATGTAAACTTGCAAATTATGGCTTAAATGGATATATAAATTGAGCAAAAATAAAAATTACACTTTAGCATTAGAGCCCATAGATAATAATAGACAGGCTAGTCTATGTGGTCCAATGGATGATAATTTAAAAACGATTGAACGACGCTTAGGTGTCGAGATAAGTTATCGTGGCAACCAATTTAAAGTAGTTGGTCAAGAAACTAATTGCCAAGCTGTGATTAACATACTCAAAGACCTATACATTGAAGCCGCTATGGTCAAAGGAAAGGCTAATACAGTCACAAGCGAAATGGTCCACTTAGCCATTGTTGGCACTAAAGTACTTGAACAAGAACCCAGTAAAGTCGACGCTAAATTTGATAAAATCACCGCAATTAAAACCAAACGTGGCGTTGTAAAGCCGCGTAATGAAAATCAGCAAAGTTATATTCATAATATCCTATCCAATGATATTAGTTATGGTGTTGGTGTGGCGGGTACGGGTAAAACCTACCTTGCTGTCGCCTGTGCTGTTGAAGCTTTGGAACGGCAAGAAGTTCGTCGTATATTACTGACTCGACCCGCAGTAGAAGCAGGAGAGAAACTGGGGTTTTTACCGGGTGATTTATCTCAGAAGATTGATCCCTACCTACGCCCATTATACGACGCATTATTTGAAATGTTAGGTTTTGAGAAAGTAGAAAAACTTATTGAACGTAATGTGATTGAAATAGCACCGCTTGCGTATATGCGTGGTCGAACACTGAATGATGCTTTTATTATTCTTGATGAGAGTCAAAATACCACCGTTGAACAAATGAAAATGTTCTTAACCCGTATTGGTTTTAATGCACGTGCTGTGATCACTGGTGATATCACCCAAGTAGATTTACCGCGCGGACAAAAATCTGGCTTACGCCATGCGATTGAAGTATTGGAAGATGTCCCTGGAATTAGCTTTAATTACTTTCAATCAAAAGACGTTGTTCGCCATCCCGTAGTGGCTAGAGTAATCGAAGCTTATGAAGCCTTCGAGCAAAAGACCAATAGTATAAACAATGAAAAAAAATCTATCATTGCCAATAATAAAGACCAAACGTAATGAGCATAACGCTAGATTTACAAATAGCCTGTAATGCAAATAACTTACCAAGTACAGCACAATTTCAATTATGGGTAGATACCGCTTTATCTCCCTATGAGAAAGACTTTGAACTTACCATACGTTTGACTGACATAGAAGAAAGCCAATCACTAAATCTTCAATATCGACATCAAGATAAACCAACGAATGTATTGTCTTTTCCCTTTGATGTTCCTGAAGGTATTGAGCTTGACCTGTTAGGTGATTTAGTTATTTGTGCGGAGGTAGTTGCACAAGAAGCTGTACAACAAAATAAATCTTTACTTGCCCATTGGGCACATATGGTCATCCATGGCTGTTTACATTTACTAGGTTACGATCATATTGATGACGAAGATGCAACAGAAATGGAAACCCTTGAAACTAAGCTGCTCAGCACACTTAAAATAGCGAACCCATATCAAGAAATCTAAAAATATCGTAAATAAATATTAATAAGCTCTTGAATTTACATTTAATTGGTTACAGACTAACCAACTCATAAAACAGGAAATAAAAAGGCTCTATGAGCGACGATAACCCCCACTCTATTAACGGTTCTTCAAAAAAGACTATTTGGACTAAAATAATTCAAGTATTTGAAGGAGAGCCGAAAAACAAAGATAAACTGGTTGAGGTATTAAATGATGCTGAAGACCGTGATTTAATAAAACCAGAAACCAAACAGATGATCGAGGGTGTTCTAGAGGTTTCAGGGATGCATGTTCGCGATATCATGATCCCACGTTCTCAAATGGTTACGTTAGACATTAACGATCCCCTTGAAAAATCACTACCTATCATTGTTGAATCAGGGCACTCAAGATTTCCGGTAATTAATGAAGATATTGATAATATTGTAGGGATTTTGTTGGCTAAAGATTTACTTGCCTATGCCTTTAACCAGCAACAAGAAGAATGTACTATTGAAAAAATTATTCGACCTTCAATCAAGGTACCTGAAAGTAAAAAATTAGAACCATTACTAAAAGAGTTTCGCTCTAACAGATACCACATGGCCGTTGTTATTGATGAATATGGTGGCGTTTCAGGTGTTGTTACCATTGAGGATATCCTTGAATTAATCGTTGGTGAAATTGAAGATGAAACGGATGAAGAGATTGAGGAAGATATAAAGTATCTTGCCACTAATGTATATCAGGTAAATTCTTTAACTGATCTCGATGATTTTAATGCATTTTTTAATAGTCATTTTAATGAAGATGAAGCCGATACTATCGCGGGGATCGTTTTACAGCAATTTGGTCACATGCCAAAGAAAGGCGAAAAGATAACGATTAACAATTTTGTATTTAAAGTCACAGCGGCAGATAATCGCCGTATTCAAACATTACGTGTGACCATTCCAAAAACCCATACCATTAATAATAAACCTACCGATTGATGTTAAATAATAAAGTTTAGACATGTTAAAAAAAATTAAAGATAAGCTTATTAACAACCTCAGCAACAAAAAAAATGGGTTCAGCTTTTTTGCTGGACTCAGTTTAGTTTTTGCTTATGCGCCTTTTTCACAGTGGTGGTTGCCTTTTGTTGTTCTTCCTTTATGGTTATCACAAATCCAAGGACAACCTGTAAAAAGTGCAACTAAACAAGGCGCTATTTTTGCTTTTGGTTGGTTTGCTAGTGGTATTAGTTGGGTGCATGTTGCCATTGACCAATTTGGTGGTTTACCGCTGATTATTTCCTTGTTATTGATGTTTTTATTGTGTTTATATTTAGCTTTATACTCTGCACTCGCTTGTTACTTATCCGCAAAACTTTCCATAGATAAAAAATTCAGTTTATGGCTATTTCCGGCTTTTTGGTTATTTAGTGAATATTTGCGTTCCGTACTATTGACAGGGTTTCCTTGGTTATCATTAGGTTATAGCCAAATTGATAGTCCGTTAGCCGTTTTTTCTCCAATCATAGGTGAAACAGGTATTACGTTTCTCATACTAATAATCAGTATGACACTTGTTAATCTCGTTAAGAAAAACTATTTTAAAACAAACCTCTCCTTATTATTTATGATTGTTTTATCAACACTTTTTCTGCAAAATACCCACTGGGTAACACCTACTGGGAAAAGAATAAAAACAGCGTTAGTGCAAGCAAATATACAACAGTCATTAAAATGGGCGCCAGATCAAGAATGGCCAACCATGCTGAAATATCTTGATTTAAGCCGTATCAACTATGATGCTGAGTTAATTATATGGCCAGAATCAGCCGTTACCGTGCCAGAGCCGTTAGCGCAAGACTTTTTAGAAATGGCAAATAAATCAGCCGCTTTAAATAATGCCGCTATTATAACGGGGATTCAAAATTATAATTTTGAGTCGAAGAAGTACTTCAATAGTTTAATTGTATTAGGTAAAAAGCACCGCACTGATACCCAAGGCAGCTATACCTATAATCATGATAACCGCTATTACAAACATCATTTATTACCAATCGGTGAGTTTGTTCCTTTTGGTGATTTATTAAGGCCATTAGCACCACTTTTTAATTTACCTATGTCATCTTTTTCACGCGGTGACTACATACAAGACAACCTCATTTCGCAAGATTTACATATTTTGCCACTTATTTGTTTTGAAATAGCTTTTCCTAGACAACTTGCTGCTAACTTAACGAATGAAACCGACATACTATTAACGGTGAGTAATGATTCATGGTTTGGCGACTCACACGGCCCCCATCAACATTTAGACATGGCAAGAATGCGGGCTTTAGAATTTGGTCGTCCGCTTCTTCGTTCTACCAATAATGGCATAACCGCAACTATTGACCACCTTGGTAAAGTTACCGCTGTTATTCCTCAGTTTAAAGAGGCGGTACTAAAGGCTGACGTACAATTAGTACATGGCGTGACCCCTTACTCACAATGGGGACAATTTATTCAGTGGTTATGGCCGCTATTGATTTTTATACCTTATTTTCTTTTTAGAAAAAGAATAGCTCCTCTTAAACTATAACTAATACCAACTAAAATAATGAATCGATCATTCTAAGACGGTCTAAATATCCAATATCTGCGTTGCTTTCAATCCCAATAGCACGCTATTACTCACTCAAGCGCCTTGCTCTTGAACATTTACCCTCGCTTATAATAGATCACTACTTTAATTCAATTGGTATAACAATCCTTATTTTATGACATATACCTGAATCGTCACGGCTAGCGCATTTTAATCCCTGACTCCAACAGGGTTGAGCGATATTCATCATCTAACCCTGCCATTTTCTTTTTTCTAGCCATACTTGCCGTTTTTGTTTCATCGCACTTGAACAGTG
>JBLHNB010000191.1:0-6896 GCA_047621305.1 Alteromonadaceae bacterium
AAACTTAGCTCAACTTCAAAGCAATTACCGTCGGCGATATTTATATCACACTTATCACTGGGTATATTGGTCAATACTTTATACTTAACATTGAGCGTTTCAGCGATCTTGTCGATATCAATTTGAGAAGCTTTAACTAAGCGCTTAAGTAATACATCTTGCTGGGTCTTGTCATTGGTCGTAGCGGAATGAATTGTTGATTTTTCACAGCCGAATAAATTTATGCTCGTTACCAAAAATAAGACAATGAGTTGTCTGTTCATGTTTTTCTTACTCACAAGTTTAGGTTAATCAATAGAATGCCAAAACTTCTTCGGGGTTCAGGCTCCATTGTAATTAGTCGATATTGATGTTTAGTTTTCGCTAAGGCTAATTAACTTCGCGATCCGCTGGGTAGAAAACAAACAACTATATATCGCAGCAAGAAACCCTTTGTCTTTTAATTCTTGGTAGTCTGAATCATTTAAATCTTTAAAGGCTTCTTCATCGATGGAATATAACCCCGTTACCGTGAACTCTTTAGCGTTAATAGGTTTAATCGTTAATGATTGAGAAGAGAGTAAACTTTTATCTACCATTGTATTGATAAAAAGTTGAGTTGCATTAAGCTGTGAATTAGCTCGAGCAAGATTTTCTGTGACTTGTACTAAATACTTTGTTTGCTCACCCGTATCAGTAAACAATGCTTCGCCATCGCTCTCTGATACCGTTTGACTGTCTAAATCAATACCCACAACAAAATTATTAGGTTGTTCAACAGACGACGATAATACAAAAGGGAAGTTAGTCAAATGCTGAGGAACATATAAAGCATTCCAGCCCTCTTTTTTATGAAACAAATTTTCCTGCGGCTTTAAGCCAAGTAACGCAACTAAGTGGAAACGTCCTGTTTCTGCATCCTTAATAAAAACAATAGGATATTCCGCCTGAACTTGCGGCAATTCAAAAACGGAAATAGGGGTAACATGGCTATTAGCACTATGTGCATAACTAGGGTCTACTTTTACTTTCAGTGCTTGATGCTGACTTTTATTGAGTGGCGATAAGTTAGCCATGTATTTCTCCAGTAATATTTATTTTATATTTTTATATTTTTATATTTTTTGAAAACCAAAAGCCCTTACCTTATTCAGTAAGTCTCTATTGGTTGGCAGATTATTTTGTAGCTGTTGTTTTAATTTAGCATTTTTCTTTAAAATGCTTTCAAGCATACGATGTTCATTAAACGTTGAAGCGTTATATTCTAATGCTTGTACGTAGCCCATGCCGTGCAAAACATATTGGTAGCTGTCTTGAATAAAAGGTTCAAAGGTATTTTGAAAATCATATTTACTCACCGGACGATGTTTCCAATTATCGAGTTGCTCTAATAAACTTTCTGGTACGGAATTTAGAGACTTATTTTCTAACCAAAAACTTTCTTGTCGTTGAGATAAAAAATAATGTAACTTAATAAAGTCTATCGTCCTTTTCCAACGGTAGTGAAATGAGTCATTAAATGTTTTTTCAACTGCAGGTAATTGTCGCTTATTACGAGGAAATAATTCACACAGCATATTGGCTGAAGCCTCAATAAGAAAAATAGCTGAAGCCTCTAAGGGCTCAACAAAAGCGGCAGACATACCTACTGCCACACAGTTTTTTTCCCAAAATTTGTTTCTATACCCTGATGAGATTTTTAACCTTCGCGCTGACAGTTGTTCTGCTTGTGGACCAATATAATCACGTAATGTTTGCTCTGCTTGATCATGACTGACAAAATCAGAACAATAAACATAGCCAGTACCACGCCTATTTGACAACCCTATGTCCCATGTCCAACCCGCAGAATGTGCTGTTGAAATGGTAGAACTACTTATAGCATCCTCTTCATTTTGATAAGGTACTTGTATCGCTATCGCATTATCGGTAAATAAAACGTCATTAATTGGCGTAAACCCGACCCCTAAAGCTTCACCTAACAATAAGCAGCGCCCCCCCGTACAATCTACGAAAAAATCACCTTCAATACGCCCTAACTCTTTTGTCTCAATAGAGGATATTTCACCTAAAGCATTCAAATTTGCGGATAATACATTTGCCGCTAAATGCTTAACACCGAAACGTTCGCAGCTTATCTTTTTTAAAAAATCAGCAAATTTGCCTGCATCTAAATGATAAGCATAATTTAATAAACCATCGTAACCTCTATTAGCTATTGTTTTTGGTGCTAAACCACCTTCACAAATAAGCGCCTGAGGGCTAACAAAATTAGCGTAATCTATTTGCTGATCTGACAAAGACCAATAAGGACTGAGATTAAATTCATCTGCATGGGCAACAGAACTAAACAAGTGATAATAAACAGAGTCTTGACCATTTTTAGCAGGCGTTCGCCAATTAACAAATTTTGTTGCCTGCTTAAAAGAGGCATTACAATAATTAATAAAGTCATGTTCTTCGATATCTAAATCAGCCAATGTTTTTCGCATGGTTGGCCACGTACCTTCACCGACGCCCACGGTTGGAATATCAGGTGATTCAATAAGAGTAACCTGCACTGCATCTGACTTATTCGAGCCAAGATGCTTTGCAAGTTTAGCCGCTGTTAGCCAGCCAGCAGTGCCTCCACCAACGATAACAACTTGATTAATCATTCCATCATCCATTCAATAACACCTTTATACTTTGTTGAATCCAAATTCTTTTACTTTTTCAATGAGATCGCGTTGTTTGGGTAATTGATTTTTCAATAATTCACTTTGTCGATCAACATTAGAAAATAATTTTTCAGCTTTTTTAACATCTGGATAAGCCGAAAGATTGCCTGATAAATCTGTTTGATAATGCATGCCATACAATACATACAAATAACTGTCTAAGTTAAAGGGTTCCCACGCATGGTCAAAGTCAAACTTTGTCGGTGGTTGATTTTTCCAGAATTCGAGTCTTTGTTTTAACTTATTTGGTATTGTGGTTGGCTCACAATTATCAATCCAATATTGCGAATCTCTGCGCGCTGAAATGCAATAGTGTAACTTAATAAATTCAACCGTTCGTTCCATACGAATTTTAAAGTTTTGATTAAACTGTTGCTCCGCATAAAGCATTTGCTTTTTGTCACGAGGAAATTGCGCTGCAATCATGGTAGCTGCCGCATCAAACAAATAAATAGCGGAAGCTTCTAGTGGTTCAACAAAACCTGCAGACATGCCAATGGCAACACTATTTTTATGCCAAAATTTCTGGTGGTAGCCGAGCTTTATTCGAATTTTTCGAATAACAAGATCGTCCGTATAATCTTCGCCAATATAGTCGATGAGCTGTTGTTTAGCTTTTTCATCACTAATATATTTGCTACTAAAAACATGACCTACGCCGCGCCTTTCTTGTAGGCCAATATCCCAAATCCATCCAGCTTCTTGTGCTGTCGATAAGGTGTGTGTTTTGATTGGTTGCTTTTTATCTGCATAAGGAACTTGAACAGCAAAAGCCGTATCATTAAAAAGAACATCGCTAATATCATGCCATTCAATATTATAAGTTTGCTTAATAATAAGCCCTTTAGAGCCACTACAATCGATAAAAAAATCTGCGGATATTTGCTTTTCTTCACAATGATCTGTTTCAACATGTGTGATGAAGTCATTTTCATCCAAGACGATGTTCGTCACATTAGCACTAACAAATTTCACCCCTAAATTATCAATACAATGTTTTTTTAAAAAGTTAGAAAATTTATTGGCATTTAAATGGTATGCGTATTCTTGAGCAGCACTGTATTCGGGCATAACGATTTGCTTAGGCGCTAAACCTTGGTCACAAATTCTTGCCTGAGAAGCTACTGCTTGGTCATAAGGTAATCTAGTCGTTTTATTTTTTAACAACCAATAGGGAGCTAAATTAAAGTCATAAGAAGAGTGACTTACCGTGCCAAGTGGATGGTAGTAACTTGATTTTTCATTCTGTTTAGGTGTTGTAGCCCAATTTATAAATTCAGCTCCTTGCTTGAAGGTTGCATCACACTCACGAATAAAGTCAGTTTCACTCACGCCTATTTTATGTAATGTAGCTCTTAAATTAGGCCATGTCCCCTCTCCAACACCAATAATAGGAATATCTGGTGATTCAACGACAGTGACCTTTATGCCATTTTCTGCTTTGCAATTTAAGCTTTTAGCCAAAATAGCAGCACTTAACCAACCAGCGGTTCCGCCGCCAATAATTAAAATATCATTATTAACTGTAGTCATTGTGAAAGCTCATCATGTAATGAAGGGTTGAAAGGAGTTCATGTATAAAATTGAGGCTCAATAGATATTTAGGAAAAATATATACTAAGCCTAGAATAACGATGAAAGGAAGTAAAACCTATCCTCTCATCGAAACAAATTACCCGTTATAAGCGGTAAGATACTTTTAAGAATACGTTGCGACCATTATCTGCCGCTAAACGCATAGCGGTGAAACCCTCACCAAATCGTTGAGTAGTCGTTTCTTCGAATAAGTTAGAACCTTCAACACTTACATCTAAGTTTTCAGTGGCATGCCAAGTAACATTCGCGTCAAAAAAACCATGGGCATCCCACGCAGTGTTACCACCGATACCGGTAGATGGAGCGATAAAATCGTCCCGGTAGGTGTAAGCAACTCGAGCTGAAATAAGGTCAGTTTCATAGTAGGCACTTAAGTTATAACTAAGTTTAGACATCCCTGGTAATGGTCTTTCAACAATACCCCCGCCATCAGCGCCTAAATTCTGTAAACCAAAGCCTTCAGTATAAGTAATGTTAGCTGACCAACCAAATTCACCCATTTGCTGTTGGTATTGACCTTCTATACCTTGAAGTTCACCACCTAAACCTTGACCGGGTTCACGTAGAATATAATCTACCCCATTGACATCAACAGTAGACTCGTTAGCACCGTTAATAATAAAAGAACGAATATCTTTAGAGAACAAGGTTGCTGATAATAAAGATTCTTCGTTAAAGTACCATTCTAAACCAATGTCATATTGGTTGGCACGATATGGGTCAAGCGCAATACTACCACGAGCAATGCTTCGAGTAGTCTCGTTAACGCTAGCCGCTGGATTTAAGAACGAATAATTAGGACGACTCATTACTTTAGCAGCAGACAAACGTAATATGACATCTTCATGAAGATTTAGTGCTAAGTTAAAACTAGGTAGCCAATCTGAGTAATCACTGTCTTCTGTAACGATTGTAGCGGTATCTACATAACCATAATAATCAGCAGAAGTATCAGTAGCCACATAGCGTAAACCGAAATTGCCGCGATAATTATCGCCACTAAAATCAGCTTGTCCGTATAAAGCAAAAATATCTTCTTTAATAACACCGTAACTGTTTGTGTTTAATGATGAACCCGTTTTGTGAGCATCATAATGCGCTCTTAATTGTGCACCATCTGCACGCGCAATGTTTGTTGGAGTACCCGAAAGTAACCCTGCACCAGAGTGATTAAAATGACCATCCGCAAATGTGGCTTTAGTGATACCTGTAGTCAAGCTATCATCAAACGTCCATGCATCTGAGTAACTTGTAAATTGATGATCTCGTAACTTAACACCGGTTTTAAAGTTAGAAATTGGGCCCCACTCAACGTTAAAATCAACATCAAACTGTGCGAAAGTCTCTTCGTCTTTACGATAGCCAGCAGTAACAGCACCACTACTTAAAATGTATTCAGAATGGTTACTTGGATCTGTACCATTAGGAGAAAGCAACATCGCATTATCGCCACTCATATCGAAATCAATAGAGGTATTACTGTTACTTGAAACCCAACCAGCATTGTAGTTACCACCGTCACCACCTGTTGCTTCAGTAGAACCAACTTTGGCATTAATTGAATAGGTATCAGCCGTATAATCAACTTCAAATGCGATGACTTCGGTATCCATTTCAGCATTACGGGTATTCTGATCATCAAGTGGTGCACCAGAATAGTTACCATTTAGCGCAAAACCATTAGTCGGAGAGAATTTAGTCGCTCCAGTAACTTGGTCATTAAAGCCGGTTGGATCTGTACCCGCAATAATTAAATAGTTTTGGTTACTGTTAGCAGAATCAAGATCAACTTGAAAGTAATGCACATTCATTGATAAATCTTCAGAGGGTGAATACTGAACAGTTAGATCAACCGCATCACGTTCACGAGTTTGCGCGAATTCTGAAATACCTGCACCCGCCCAACCATCATCCATATAGTTTTCTGCTTTGTGCGCACGCCCAACAGTTTCTAGCGTAGATAAACTCGCTAAAACACCAAAGTTTTCTTGATCGTTTTTCCAGCTATACATGCCCGTTAAGCCTTGACCATTTTCGTCAGAAAGGCTGTTATCTTGGTATTCAGCAGATAAAAACAAGGTGTTAGAGTCTAGTTCTAAAGGCTTACGAGTGCGCACAACGACAGTACCACCAACACCACCTTCATCAAGGCTTGCTGTTGGCGATTTATAAACATCAACACCAGCGACAAGTTCTGGTGGTAATAAATCCATATCAAAAGAACGCTTTGCTGCTGCTTGTGAAAACCATCCTGTTGAAGCAACATAGTTACCATTCATACTGATTTGGGTTAATTCTGAGTTAGTACCGCGGATAGAAACATCACCACCTTCACCAGCAAAACTTCTGGCAATCGTTACGCCAGGTATTCTTTGTAGTGACTCTGCAATGTTTCTATCGGGAAATTTACCAATATCTTCTGCAGAAATTGAATCAACAACCGCGTTAGAAAATCTCTTTTGATTTAATGCTTGTTTCAAAGAACCACGAATACCGCGAACTTCAATTACTTCAGTTTCTTGCTCGGCAGCTTTAACTTCTTCAGCAGCCATTGCGAATGGTGTAGCACCGCCCGCTAGCACTAGAGCGATTGAACTCGCT
>JBLHNB010000192.1:0-6849 GCA_047621305.1 Alteromonadaceae bacterium
TGAAAACATTGACCTATTATTAAAAATGTTTAATGACAACCATATTAGTATGTTATCTGCTTCACCATCAACAGATCGCCATATTCTATCGCTATATCACCGTCATTATAAATTGAAAGACAATAAAATTTATCATGCCGATATTCCACAATCTCGTTTAGATGAATTATTAGCAAAACGTAATAAAACAGTGGCTAGTTCTCCACAAGCTATAGCAGCAGATAAATCACCAGATATAACACCAGAGTCCACAGGGGAGTTAAACTAATGTTTAAACAAAGTATTCAAAAGCTGCTTTGTGGCGCTGTTATTTGTCAAACCGCTTATGAAGCCGAGTATTTGTATTTAAAAGCCGAAAGTCACCACGATAAGATAAATGATTTTTTATCTAATTTAGATAGAAAATTAACTTATCTTGATAGCGCTGATGCCTATTACTGTACCTTTAACCAAGTAGATGAAAGTAACCACGGCGAGCTCAGTATTTTATTCAGTGAAATGCGTAGCACTTTTAGACCTTTAGTTGAATTTTTAGATTTATTACTCACGGCAACTCAAGCTGATTTACCTATTCGCGCTAAATCAGTGATTAATATTAATGAGTTATTCGAACCTTTTGAGCACGATCAAACACTTAGCGAACAATTAAATCGATTAACTTCGATCAAGCCTTTTAAAACTAATAAAACTGAAACACGAGAACAATTAGTTATTATTTTTCAAAAACTTGAAGAAATGCATTACTTTGTTCGAAAAAATGTAGGCAGTAGTCGATATTACGCTACAGCGCGTTTTGACTTAATTTACTTACTCATTGAATTTTTAAATGACGCTGAGCTGGTTAGTTTACCTGAGCAAGAGAAAAGCCAACAAGATGAGTTACTTTTTTAATGGCGGGTTTTGATTCTAAACAAGTCGCTAGTCTACTAAGACAAATTGGCGCATACAATGACTTGCTCGCCAGTGCCTATGTTTTTGGCTCAATCGCGAGTGACGAGCAAGATGCTAACACCATTAGTTTGTTACATAAATCAGGCTTGATCAGACCAGACGATTCTCCTGGTGAGTATCGAGTAACCACTGATCTTAAGCGTATGTTAAACCGATTGATGCGTAAGCAAACAAGCTATCGACAACTTACCGATATGGGTAAAGTGATTGATGCGATTGATGAAGTGGTAAAAGATTATCAATTAGCGACACAAGCCAAAGAGCAAGAAGATGCTGAGTATTATTTAGATCAACTTGATGATCTACTTTATGAAACAAAAGATAGCTTAAACAATAATTTAGATAACATGCATTTTGCGATTGTTAGCCAGTTTGGCTTTGTTAGCAGCTTATCTAACAAAATTCGTCAAAATGAACGGTATTTATCACATGCGCAAAAACTGCTAAATGAATTACAACAAATTGACCCGCAAGACTGTTACGAATGGCTAGATTGGCTTTGTCCTAATGAGTTTGCCCGTAAAATATCGAGTTTTGTTTACTGGTATAACCAAATACTACCCAAACTGCGTTTGATCATTGATAATATGCGTATTAGCTTATTTCGCTTACGTCGAGATGAAAAACAAGCTAGCCAATTACGCAATATGGCGCGTTTTTTACGTAAACATCCTGAGTTTGATCTTGATGATAACCTGTTTGAACTACCCAACTTACCTGAAAAGCTAAAATATTCGCCGCCAATGCCGCTGCGAAGCTATGTTAATGTCAAGCAAACTGATATCGAACAACCTTTACTTGAATTGGTGCAATCATTACGTAAGCAAGCTATTGTAACTCCCCTTAAAGCAAGAACAACCAGTGAAGTTAGCTTTAAGCCAATTGAAAAAATTGCTGCTGAAGAAGATTTTTTTGAACAACAAACAGAATTATTATTTGAACGCGTGATCATTAATAACTGTTCGGTTTCAGCGTTAAGTTTTTACCAAGAATTTCAAAATGAATGGCTTGAACAAAGCCAAACTATTTCGCCAAAAACCTGGATAGAGCTAGTGTTTAGTTGCTACTGTAAATTAACTAGCGCACAGCAAAACGCGCTCAATATTAAAATGAAAGGCATTGCCGTTAGTGGAACCACAGATAACTACCGTTATAATGACGTAGTGATTGAATTAAAAACTGAGCTAAAAGTCAGTGCTTAACACCCGTAGTTGATACTAATAGTTAACGCTAGTACTTAAAATAATACGTGCCTATGCGCATGGCTGATGGGCGTGATCCCCGTGGTGTATTAATCGTGGATCACGTCTCTAAAAAGTGCTAGATCAGGACAATAAATTTAGTGTCAAAGGGATCAAAATGACTAATCAAATGAATAAACCACTTTACGATTTCGCACAAAACAAACTACAAAAAAATAGGCAGGGCGGTCAAATAAAAAATACCGCTTATGCCACAAAACTATTTAACGAGCATAACTTTGGCCACCTTGATTTAAGTAAAAAGCACTTAACATTTAGCCTTATTGATATTTTAGATCTGAGTAAAAAAATACAAAGAAGCCATGGTGTTGATATAAGGAACGATCCATACCCCGCTCAAAAAAGTAGAGAAATTAACGCTGGTAAAAATCGAAATGAAAAAGAAAATAGCTATCCAGTTAGCAAAGATTTTATATTGATTAACAGCCTATCAGCGCTGAGAGTTAACCAAAGCCATCATATAATTACAGCTATTACTTCCTTAGGTACTTATATTAGAGCGGATGATATTCAATCTATTGAACATAAAAGTATTGTTTTTGTTGAAAATCTTGCGGTGATGGCAAGTTTATCCGCACTTAATTTAGCCTCGTTAAGTGATGAATTAGTTGATGCGTTATGGGTATATAGAGGCGATTATAAAAAACAACAAAACACCGGTACCGCTTATCAATTTTTCCGTCGTTTTAAAAATCATCAGCGAATATGTTTTAGCGATGTTGACCCTAAAGGGATTGAAATTGCGATAACCAGTGGCGCAGATTATTGGTTAACAATTAAAAATATTAACGACTTTAAACAAGTAGTTGATGCACTAGAGGGCTGTGAAAAAGAATGGTTTGATCAGGGGGCTTCTATTAAGTTTTTACAGAAAAAACAAACAAAGCAAGCGGTTCAATCCCAAGAAAAATGCGCATGGGAGCCATTATTTGTAGCAACAACAAGCGTGCAAAAAACGCTTAAACAAGAGCATATAATAACCCATAAACTTGCCTTAACACTGTTTAAAATAAAGTAACTTTAGCCACCTTGAATAACCAATAAAAAGAAAACAATAATATGCTAGCTGTTAAAAAACATAGCAGGGTGATCAACCATCCTCTTTTAAGGTTATCGATGATTTAAAATTTGACCCTATGCTCCTACCACAGGATAATACGCTTTTTATTTTAAAGGTAATATTAATGCTCCAGTATTTTCGTGCGATCAGTATTTTAGAAGGCTTATCTTTCATCGCTATATTAAGTATTTCGTTTGGTTTTCTCAGTCGAGATTATGTTTTTATACTGGGTATGGTTCATGGAGTATTATTTATGCTTTATCTTTTTTTATCTCTGATAGTATCTAATAAGCAACAGTGGTCATTACTCATTTGGTTGTCTTTATTTATAGCCTCAATCGTTCCTTTTGCTTTTATTGGGGTAGAAATATTTATTAGTAGAGTGTTGAAATATCAAAAAGTAGCTGAGGCATAGCGAATACTGAGCGATAGGATTTATTACCATGTATAAAAAAAAGCAAGATGCTAAGCCACAAGTAATTTCTTATGATCGTGTGAAAGGTTACATGCAGTGGATGATCGAACGATACGGTGATTACTCAGCTAAAGCATTACTGCAAAAGGCGAATTTATTATTTAGGGATGATAAACAATTCAATGAACCGGCACTCGATTATCTTATAGAGCGAGACATTGTAAATGATCTTCGTTATGCACAACGCTTAACGGAGAGCCTGACAGAAAAAAACATCGGCCCGAACAAAATAAAAGAAAAGCTGTATGCAAAAGGTTTTTCATCCCAAACAATTAATGAATGCGTTAGTGCCATAGAAACATCTGACGAAGATTACTTTGATAAAGCGCTAACCCTCAAAATAAGAAAGTTTGGTGAAGAGCCTATTGAAGAGTTGAAATTAAAACAAAAAGCATTACGTCATTTGATATCAAAAGGATTTTCGTATTCAATTGCTAGTAAAGCCGTTAGCTATTCCGATGACGAATACTAATGTTTGAATATAAAAGGCTTTAAAGTAGAGCGTTTTTTTAAGTTTTTCCAGATTAATCAATCGTATTTAAAGAAATAAATAACACTTGATATACCAGAAATATAAAAATAATTTTGTGTCTCTTATAAAATAATTTTTTATCTAATAAATAATTAGGTGAATATTTAGCATGAGTACTATTTTAATATACACCATATTTTAGGTTGATCAACTAATCTGATCTATATTATATTAGCTTTCTGCTTTAAGTGTGTCAGGCAGATGAAACTGACAGGATTACAGCATGGTAGGCATCAATAATGTGTTGAACGTTTTTTGTATTACCTTGTTGAAAACCTTGCTGCATTCGTTGGTAATGCTTAATAGTTTTGTTCAAGTATTTATCCGCTATTTCAGTTTGTTTTTTTGATTCTGATTGCCAAATTTTATCGCCAACCAAATTTATTTTTTTACTTTCTTTGTTTGTCGACGACACCAACATTATTTCATAGAAGCGTTTATTCTCTTCAACTAACACTTCGTCTTTCAAACTAAAATCTAGCTCGATTAACTTACTACGCAAGGAAAATTGATGATGAACTGGACACAGTAAAAAATCAATATCGATGCCTTTATGTTTGTGATAAATCGCCTCAATAAACTCAATCATCAAGTCACCGCCAATGCCTGCAATAATAATTAAATGTTTTCCATCATATTGCGCTAACGGTAACTTTGCTACATCCTGGCAGTGAGTTTCCCAAGTTGTATCTGCGTAAAAACGATAAAGCTTTTTTTCTAGTTCAGCCATTAGATCAGGAACAATATCAACAAAATGAATATTGCTGGGAATGTTAGCCACGTCTAACCGCGACAACAAAGCGCAGCCAAGCAAGCCATGATCGCAACAGCAATCCCAAATATGGCTGTACTGTGATGTCACCATTTTTTCAATTTGCTGTAATCGATTACTTAATTTCAAGCTGTGTTTCAAGAGGAATACTTATTTAACGGTTAAAAGCGGCTGTATTGTATAGTGAAGTAACTTAAGCATACAAGTAGTTCAAGCGAGACTAAACGAATTGACTAGTCGAGTTTTGTTTATTATATAAGCAAAATACTAAAGCAACTATCTAAAATCTCAACACGAGCAAGGCTTGTGATTAGTAAAAACGAGTAGGGCACGCTTTTTTGTTAATTTAATCAGTTATTTAGTACTAATATACGATCGTTTAAACAGTTGAAACCTTCCTTGTAGGCCTTATTTATAAAGGCTCTCAGCCAGTTTGTTTAAATAACAAACTGACGCTACATGAATTCTGGCAAACTGTGGCTATAATTACAGGTAAGTAATCACGTAGCGTTCTGTTTTGGCTCGTATATTCGCTACTATCTTGCAAGTTAGCTAATCTACTTTTCTTCTTTTTCCACTTTCTGCACGTTTCTTATTTTCACTTTGAACATAGACAGTATCGGTTGTTGCCATGCTTGCATGACCAAGATCTTCTGAAATATCTTTAAGAGGGCGCCCGCGTTCAATTTCCATACTTGCACCAGTATGCCTTAACCAATGGGCAGAAGCTTCTTTCAATTTTAATGCCTTATTTTCACCTTCGGATCTGCGCATATTTTCATGGGCTTGATCGAAAACACTTTGAACTAATCGGCGTAAATGTCGAGATGTCATACCACCTTGGCCACGAACTTTCTCAACAAGAATTGAATTTTCATTACTTGATGGCAAGCCTAACAAACCACGGGAAGAACGATAACGCTCTAAAAAAGGTAAAAAATCAAGAGGAACCGTGATATCACGTAATTTACGGCTTTTTCCAAAGACTTTAAGCCACCAATTTTCATCATCATCTTGCCAAAAGTGTCCCATTGTAGGTGACCAATTTGGACGATCCGATAGTTCGGAAATTCTTAAAAATAGGGTTTTCAATGCTGAAATAACAAATAAATTTCGTTCAAATAGTGGGTTTTCATCAGCCATTTCCACAGCTGTATCTAAAACATATTGCCATTGACTAGCGGTTAAGCGTTTAACTTCTTTAACTTGTGAGTCTATTATAAAATGTCGGCAATCTTTTTTAGCTATTTGTGCAGGGTTACCAATACAAAAATCTTCAGCCATTAAATAGTTGTAGAAAACGATAATTGCGGTAAACATTGATGAAAGTGTTTGTTGTGATGGACGATATTTTTTCTTATCAATGACATATTCAGATTTTAGACTTTTAGGTGCTTGAATTTTGTATGGAAACCAAAGTTCATTAGCTGATGAGTAACCATTGGATATTTTAAAACGTTCTTGATTTGATGTACCAATCCAAGCAACTGGTGGCTGCCAACAAAAGTCAGCATATTCAAGTAAGTCAGATTTACGTAATTGATCTATTGGTTTTTTCTTTTCAATAAATGACCATAAAAGAAAACGTTCAACGTCATTTCTAAATCGGTCATACGTATGTGTAGATTTATTTCTACCTATGTAAGTAAGGAAAACTTTTCCCCAGTCAAATTGTTCAAGCCACCAAGGTTCATTTGATGAAAATACTTTATCTAATTCTGGGTAGTCATCAAAATCAAAATCACATAAATCAAGGTATGGTGGATATAAAGGAACAGGCTTATTTAATAACATTAT
>JBLHNB010000193.1:0-6800 GCA_047621305.1 Alteromonadaceae bacterium
TCATATTCAACAACCTTGACCATCTAGCCAGTTTAGACGTTGAAGATTTTTTGAGTATGCGCCTGTATTCAAATAACGATGCGAGTAATATTTTGTGGGAGTATGCGTTTGCTCACTTATCTTTATTCCCAGAGCGTAATAGCACTATAAAAAATGAAGATAATATTATTGAAATAACGGCGGATGAGGCATTTGCCTCTCCCAAGTCCATAAATGCATTTCTATCTTCTACAGAAGAGGGGCAGGTCGATACCCTTCAATGGTCTGTTGAGGGGAGTGGAACAGTTTCACCAAGTCATTCTCAAGGGGATTCTGGCGTATTTTCTACTTTATTAACATTACCAACTACTGTGGATGAAACTGCAAGGGTATTAGCAAAACTCTCAGGTAGTGGCAATCCGACATATAGCGTTACTTATAAAATAACACCGGGTTTAGCAGACAATATAGAGTTAAAACAATCAACAGGTAAAACGGTTATAGGTGGTTTAGGCGAAGTTAAATGGACACTTGAGATCAAAGATGCTTTCGGGAATAACGTGAAAGATGGTACTGCAGTCTTAATATCTTCACCGAGTTTACATGTTAAAGAATCAACGACGACTATTGACGGTGTCGCTACAGTATCATTTGTAGGTGAAAATGAAGCAGGAACTATCCCAGTAAGCGTTAGTGTTGATAATGCAGAGTTACTTAATAGTGTTAAAGTCAGTGATATAACACTTGAATATACTAACCTAGCCAATATAGCCACGAATAAAAGTAAAATAATCAACATTAAAGCTGATAGTGATTACGGTGACTTATCAGGTCTTGAAATAGATGTTGCTACACACAGAGGAAGTACTACACAAACTAGAGTTATCTTTAATGCAGGTGGTGAAACCAATGTAACTTATCACAGTGGTAAATACCGTGGTTTTGCGCAAATGTCAGCAAAAATAAGAGGTACCACAAAGCTAATAACCCAAGATTTTAATGTAATTGACGAAGAGGATTATTTCGATAGTAATATCTTGTTAACACAGGGCAGTACCACAATTGACTTTGGCAATGGCGCCGCCGTTACCTATGGTACAACAACTGATTTACATATTAAAACCACCGCTAATGATGAAGTGACAGCCACGTTAGCAAACATATTTGAACCACCACTCTACCCTTTACAAGACTATAGTACCGATTTAGGACTTGGAGTAGATAACACCGTAATTGATTACTCAAGTGGTATCGATGGCAGCTCGGCGAATGTGACATTAGCGGATGCTAGTTTGAAGAAGTTTTCACGCAGCTGGGAGTTAAAGCGAACGAATGGAGAAGAGGCCTACATATCAATACCTGAAAACGCCAGAACAGCAAACTTAACTGAAGCAGGTATAAACTTTAGGATTAAAATCCCCGATTTATCACAAGTAACGGCTGATACCATGTTGATGAATTGGGACGATTTTGGTTTGAAATTACAACTAAATGCCGATCACACTTTATCACTCATTATGATGCAAGAAGGGGGGCAACAAGTTGTAACACATCCCCTTAAAATGCAATCAGAGCAATGGCATCAAATTGCAGCACATGTTTACAAAAACGAATTAAAGCTAGGTATTGATGAGGAAATAGCTAAAGAGGCAATTACCCAACCGATTAAAGCAGAAAAAGTTGAAGATTATGCATTAAAAATAGCATTAACAACTGAGCCACTTAATCATGTGAAAATTACTGATATAAAAGTATATGACTGGTTAGGTGAAGCCAAAATAACGTTTGATAGTGGTGACTTCGAACAAAGTTCTACTGCTGATGATAATGGTAATAGCAACTTAGGTGTTACAGCCAAACCAACTCTACTTGCATACACTCGGGCATATCAATCTAAAACCTTATACGCACTGCTCGGTGACGCTATTTTACCGAGTGCATATGCAACGGCAAACAGCTGTCAAAGTACCCAAGTTCCGATAGATCCTACATCTGATGACGCAGCAATAAGAAGCGCTGAGCAATACATGAATATGTTACTCGAATGTATCATAAAACCCAAAGTTGAAGAGGCTAGAGTTAATTACCAAACCAGCTCAGGCTTTAGAGAAGCGAGTATTGCTCTTTTTCAAAGAGAAAATATCGAGCTTGTTTATAGCTCTCTTAAATCAATGAAAAACTATTCTGTTATTGTGGTCAACTGTTTAGATGCAGCTCTAACAGGTAGTAATAGCAGTGCTGTTGGCGCAGGGTGTGATTTTATTACCAGTGTGCTCGCTATTGGTGATTTGCGCGATATATTAATACAAAGTTGGCATTATAATATTGGTGACGCTAATGAATATGATGAATTAACCGCGCAGTTAGCTGCTGTCGGCTTAATTGCTTCAGGCGCTCAGTTAATTCCCGGAGTAGGGCAAACACTCGGCGTTGTTTTAACCACATTTGTAGCGGCAGGCAAAACCGTCGCTAAAACCTTTAAAAAGATAGGTCCAGCTGGTGATGTCGCCGGTAAATTATTAGGCTCAAAAATTGGTGACATCGCCACCGATCCTAACCTCTCAGTAAAAGCGAAAGCGGAAAAGTTTAAATTAATGTTACCGTTAGTCGAAGTAGGTGCATCATTTGCACTTATTTATAGTGATAACCCTAAAATATTTAAGTTTTTAGGAAACACTTTATCGTCGGGCAACAATATCGACAACATGATAAGTTGGCTAGGGCGTTACATTGCTCGTCTTGAAGGAGAGTTATTAGCGAGTAACAACAATAATCATTATTATCTTGAGTTGTTTATTCCTACAGCTTATGCCGCTGGCTTTCATAAGGAAGTGGAAAAAAGGTTTATCGAGCAGATAAATAAATACTTAAAGTCATTTGATGATGCGGCAATAAATACCGCCACTGATGCAGGCATGAAAGTAGCGGCTAAAAGCTTTAATGAAGCTCTAGACATATTTGTTCACAACATAGATAACGCTAAATATGCATTGAAAGATGTTGTAGATGACATGGATGTAATAAGAGCCTTTGTTAATGTTGCTGAGCTAACCGCAGAGGGCGCTGCAAACAGAGTGAGAAAGTTTGCTAATAACAGTGGTTATACTATTGGCTTAAATGATTTAATGACGAGTGAAGAGTTTATTAAAGCCTTTGCGGACATGCCAGTACATAAACTAAACGACCAATCTAAAAAAGCTATGGCAGGTTTAATTAATACCTTTGTTAATGAAAAAATTGGCGCTGTTATCACCAAAGGTAATATTGCTCATGTATTGATGCTAACCGATTTGTTAAAACGTAGCGATATTGAAATACTTAACGTTGAGCTGGTGGCTGATTTACTGAAAACGCAACGTAATGTGTTATTTAAAGGTCGGCGTTACGATATTGTCATTAAACAAAATGGAAAAGTCATATTTCAAGAAGTTAAAAATATTCAACATAGCGCACTGCAAGGCACGTTAGCTAAAGGCATAGCGCTTAAGCAAACTGCTAAGAACAGTGATAAGGCGGTAGAAGAAGTTGGCCAGCTTTATCAAGATATTGTCAGTTATATGAAAAAAGAATATTCTGGGCATCAATGGGTATTTACCCCTGATGTTATTAAAGCATCAGGCACTTTGGCGGAAAAATCGGCAATTAGAACAAATCCCGCGAATATTCTTGCCGCAGAAAAAGAGATTATTGACGATATCAAAGATCTCATTGATAAACACCAAGACCGTTTGGCCGCTGAGTTTGGTTTAGATTTAAAGAAAGCAGCTGATCTTGAAAAATGGGGTGACAGGGTTAAAGATCTACACAAAGCAATGGATGGTGCTGACGCCAACGGCGTGAAGTTCGTTCAGATTTATCCGTATAATAATATCATTAAGAAAACGAATTAAGGTAGTAACATGAAAATCATTAAATGTGTCGACAGCCTTGCGGTATATTTTCACCCGCAGCCTGGTAGCCAGCATCAAGGGCGACTGCATGCCAATAACGGTTATATTGAAAATGGTCAGTTTACTTATCAAAGTTATAATGATGACTTTGAATACGGGCAATTTTATCTCATTGATAACCAGGTCTACCGTCAGGTAGATAAGTTAACCGGGAAAAAAACAAAAAAGCTGCTTAATGAAGCAGGTAAACAACCTGACTTACCAATATTTTTTCTTGATACTATTACTGAAAAGCGTGTATTCCCCAGTAACATTATTGATAATAAGTTTACCGTCTCGCTAAGGAATTACCCTGAAAGGCGTGATGAAAGCTTAGTGCTGTTTGATTTAACCAGCAAACAAAGTCAAAGCATGCCCTCATATTCGTTATTTAATCGCATTGTCAATAATGCCATTTACTCAATGGAAGACAGAGATCGGACTTTACTCAAACGAGATTTCAATTTAAACACTATCTGGCAATACAATGTTGACTCACCTGCAAGGTCACTGAGACTTTGGTATGCTTTTATTAGTAACGGAATATTTATTACCTTTATTGGCCCGGCCGAGAAAAAAAGCCAAATAGTTAATGGTAATCATGAAGAGGGCTTTAGTGGCGGTGAGCTTATCGGTTTTAATGATATTGACGGCAGTGTTGCTTGGCGCTTGGAAATATCCGATGCGGTTGATGCTATTAAACAAGTGGGTCAGCAACTTATTATTGTCTCATTAGCGAAAATACTCATAGTTAACACGCAAACAGGTAAGCTAGTACACACCATAGAAACAGGCGCAGCAACACCAAAATACCGTGTGTCAGCCATTAATTTACATGTAGATGAACAATACATTTACTACACTAATTCTGCTGAAAGCAACCTGCTTATTTATGATAACAGTACTTATCAGCGAGTTAAAAAAGTAGCTATCCCAGAAGGTTATAATATAAGAGAGTGCCTCTCTAGCGATAAATTAACAGGTAAGCATTATTTTTCTGTAAATAATATATCTCAGTATGTTGCTCAATCAGCATTATTAGAGCTTGACCCTAATCACTTAACCGATGAAATAACCCTTGAAGCAGAGCCTGAGCATACCATTGAACTAGTGCCGGCAAGTAACAATGCCGACGAGCTTGAATTACAAGTCACTCTCAATTGTGCCAGTTTAGATGACGCCTTACGTTTTGGTGAAATTTACACCCGTGATTATGCACAATGGCACAGCCATGCAGCCGTTTCACGAACGTTTGCTGGTCGTGAAGCTAATCCAAACTTTAACGGTATTATTCGTTTTATTTATTTTGGCTCAGAAAAACCAGACGATGTGGTAAAAGAGCATTTAACCATAATGGAAAAACGCTTTGCCCGTTGGGTAGATGGCGAAGGTTTTTATGCTCAACCTAGTACCAGCAATAAAAATGAATTAACCCGATTAATTGCCCTGTACCAAAAATGAATACCAAAGTAATTAAACCATTTATTAGTCTACTAAGGTCATCTGTGGAGTAATGTAAGTATTTTTGCACTCATCATAAAATTGTTAGTAAACCTGTTGCTACCCGGCGCAGGTTTTATTTTTTCGACCTTTGTTTATTCATCTAATCAAACTGAAAACTGTAGCGCTGAAAAAAAACTCAAACTTAGCAAACCGCTGTTACTCACATGTAGCTATATTTTATTATTATTAAGTTTACTCATACTTGTGTCATGGTCAGGCCTTATTTTTAGTGAATCTGGTTTTTATTATTTATTACTAGCTTATGTTATCCCTTCGCTACTAAGTTCTTTTCATTTGGGCTATAAGCTTTATCAATATAAATCGTTTTCGAACCAGTGCACGGTAACTAACAACGTAACACCAGAATCGCTTCACGGAAGAATCAAAGCATCCATTGTCACTAAGATCGTGCAAGTAAGCTTACCTTTATTTTATCTCACATTAGTATTGCTGCTACTGACCAATAAGCAAACTTTATTAGGCTGGCAGGTATACCAAATACCCAGTGCATCAATGTACCCTACCTTGCATATTGGTGATATCGTACTCGCCGACACACGTCCTGCAACGTTAACAAATATCACTAATCAAAACATCGTTATTTTTAAACGCCCGAGTGCATTCAGACAGGCTAAACAAGCAAGTAATGTAAATAACTCTTTTTACATTAAACGTATTATTGCGAGCGGTGGAGATAATGTTGCTATCAAAAATCATCAGTTACTAGTCAATAATCAGCCAATCAAAAGTAATCTAACCGAGCTTAACTTGACTAAGCGGGTCATTGATGAACATGCTTTATTTGTTTTAGGTGACAATACACATAACAGTAGCGACAGCCGAACGTGGGGGCAACTACCGAGTGCAAATGTAGTGGGTAAGTTTATTCGAATTATTTATCGTCAGTGAAACTTTTTAGGAAATAACAGGACATCCCTTGTTATTTGAACAATAACATCAAGGGGTCAGATCGGAATGGCACTTAAATAAGGAATTAACCATTGATCTTAAAGGATTATTTCATCTTTTTAGGGTGGCCATTTTTTAATATTTCTTCCTTTGCTATAATATTTTACTAGAGTCACTGTCTTTTTTATATGTTATTTTGTTTTTTTTTCACCGTTAACCAATTGTTTTATATGGTATATGCCCTTATTTAAGTGCCATTCGGGTCAGATCGCTTGACATCAAATGTTTATTGCCCAAACTGACCCCTCATTAGTGCAAGCGAGCATTAACCTGAACAATATTGACAGCGCCATTGTAAGCAGTAGTAGCATTAAGTCGGTATTGTTAAATAAGCAAGGTGATGTAGTACATTCATCCTCATATAATATAGGGTTTAAATCGGCTTTTTATGAGAATGACCAAAACACGTTTAGCCCAAGT
>JBLHNB010000194.1:0-6619 GCA_047621305.1 Alteromonadaceae bacterium
ATTTAGCGTGTGCGTTGGGGCATGAGCATTGCCAGCAAGGGTTGAGCGTATTCTACGTGAGATTAAAAGAGCTACTTGAATCCTTATTCTTGGCACAAGCTGATGGCAGCTATAGGAAGCTTATTTTAAAGTTAGCGAAGTTCGACCTATTGATACTTGATGACTGGGGGCTTGAGCCATTAACAGCACAACAACGTAGTGATCTGCTTGAGCTAATTGACGCGAGGTATGATAAAAAATCTACGTTAATCGTCAGCCAACTTCCCATTGAAAGTTGGTACAAAATGATAGGAGAATCCACTCATGCTGATGCGATCCTTGATCGGCTAATGCACAGCTCAGTAAAAATAAATTTGAAAGGAGAATCGATGAGAAAAAGAGTAAATAATTTGACTGATGGCGATCACTTAAGTTAATTTAAAAACGGCTCTACAAAATGGTGAAAAAGTGATCGAAGCTTAATGGTAGTGGGTGATCAAAGTCATGTTATTACGCAACTATTCGATAACTCAAAATATCTTTGGTATAAACCAACAAAAACATTTGAACTTGTAGAATGGTAGCAAAAATTGAAAAACCTAAACCCTCTGATGCTGAGCGTCTAAAAAATCTCATTGAACGAAAGCTACAACTCATGGTATTAAAAAATAAGGCTCGCCAAGACTTACAACAAAAGTTCTTGGAGTTGGTAGAGCAATATAACCTTGGTGCCTATACAGCAGAAGAGCTTTTTAACACCTTAAAAGAATTTATTACTGACTTAGAGCATGAAGAAAAGCGTACCGTGCGTGAAGGCTTAACCGAAGAAGAGTTAGCGGTATTTGACCTGATGATTCAAGATGCTCCGCTTAATGACAAAGAACGTAATAAGGTTAAATAAATAGCCAGAGAACTAACTGACAAAATGCAGGAAATACTAGTTATTCATTGGCGCAAGAAGCAACGCACTAAAGCTAGAGTTAAAAATATGATTGAGGAAGTATTAGATAGCTTACCTGAATCATACGACGATGACCTGTGGCCGCAAACCTGTAGTGAAGTTTATATGCACATCTTTGAAAAATACCCAGGGCAAGGGCAGAGTGTTTATCAATAAATAAATTTGTTAATAGTGAATATATTAAGCTAATATCTTTGAAGTTAACCTAATATTAGGTTAACTTCAATATAGTTATTTTTTAAAGCGATTTATTAATTTGCTTCTTATTAGACCAACACCATTTTCTGATGAATCCTTAGAAAGCTACATTATGCGGCTTGCGTATTCTAATGGTTATATAAAAGCCAGTCGCTTTTGGTCGGCAATTCGACAAACAGTAGATAAATCCAATTTACGACATATTAATATTCCGGATCGATTAGGAAGTGTTAACCCATACCAAGCTAAAAAGTCTAGCAGCCTCAGGATCAAAGCTCTTCAATATTTAAGTACGTTATCTAACCAGGAACCGCTACCTTTGTTAGCATTATCTATTTTTAGAAATGCCAACCCATATTCATTAAACACTCAATCAGTTATTCAAAACGGTAAAACATTACCTAGGCAGTTTGTTAAGTTAACCCCTCCAATTTGTCCTGACTGCCTTAGAGAATCAAATTATATTCGTCAGATATGGAGTTTTTGGCCTTACGAAAATTGTCACAAACATAAAAAATCTTTAATCAGTGTTTGTAGCTGTGATGAAAGTATATCTGTATTTGAAGATCCTATTATTGGTGCATGCCAGCACTGTGGCATTTCATATAGTGAGCTTAAACGCGTTGAATCAAATAAACATCATCTGATTGTTAGTGCTTGGCTAGCTAACGCAGAAAACACTTGTTTACCTAAGGTTAATCAGAGCCATAAATACGGACTTGTATTATGGTGGTTGAAATTAAATAAGTTAAATTTATCTGAATTTAATGTTGAAGACTTTGTTTTGTTCTTTTCTGATTGGCCTAATAACTTTCATCGTTATTTAGAACAAAAATGGACTCATTTTATTGAATTTGGCACTAAGCCTGTGGAACAAGCAAATTTTAAAGATATGTTTAGCGATTTGTTATTAATTAGTTCAAAACTACCCTCATCAAGGTTTAGTGAAAACATAATATTACCTGAGATTTACGAGTATTTTAACGACAATGTTCTAGGTAATAATAATGAGTTTTTAAGCTTAAAGATTAATAGTATTGAAGCTGCAATACTATTGAATACATCAACAGAACAAATTGCTGCATTGGTTAACCTAGGTGAGTTGAAGTCTACTATTCGAACTAAATCAGGCGAATTGTTAAGTTTGAATCAATATGCATTTGAATTGGGAGATTTATTTTTTTTATGGCAAGCTGGTTTTCAAACTGAGTATTCTAATCTATCCATTTTAACGTCGAGGTGGTAATGGATACATTTGAAAAATTAATTGCTATACCTGACTTGAATGAAAGACATAGAGCCGTTAAACGGATTTTTTCATTATCAACTGAACCCTTCGATATATCTTCTAAAGCAGTATTTGAGTTAGCCATTATAGCGTTAATTAATTTGACAGAGCCCCTAGATAGTATCGATGATATTTTTTGTAGAAAAAGTGCAAAATGTAAACTTTTTGATGAGGGATTTATAAAGCGTTGTATAAACACTTATCAATACCGGCACAGCCATAATGTTAAGTTTCCTGATTATAGAGCAAGAGGTGCGCTGCGTTTAAAGGCTAATACTCCTCAATTTCCAAAAGAGTGTTTTCCACATAGTTTTGGGTATGCTCAAAATGCAGCAGATATTAATTATTCGATATTTTTATGTGCGGAATTTATTTATAAAGACGAGTTGCATTGTATTGGTTCCGCTTTAACTGATAATAATGTTGAAATAGGTAACACATTAATAAATTTGGGGTTAACCACTAAATCACTACAGGTAATCAAGGCAAGTCTTGAGTCTATTCCTAAAGAGAAAACAATAGAAAGCTTAACTGGAAATTATTTACCTCAGGTACGCTTTCCATTTTTTAGTAATCACTACCTTAGTATAACTCCTGTTATTTCAAATGAAATACAATCTAAAGTACATCAATATTGCGCTAAAAATTTTACTTCTTCGTTTGTATATAATTTAGAACGTTCAGCTAATGTCGGTTCTCTTGCTGCAAGCGTTGGCGGAAAGTTGAAGTTGTTTAAATCTTTGCCGAAGGGGCTAAATCACTATCATACTCGATATGATGATTTTTGGAGGAAGAATGAACTACTGGATATATTAACCAAATATGAAGCGCTAAATAATGCCCTTATTACAAGCAATGAAAAATCCATGGTAAAAAATGATTATTTTAAATCCTTAGTGAATAATATTAAGTATTGGAAGCTGTGTAATAGGAAAAGTAAGAAGCAGGATGATGTTACAGAGCTTACCAAACTATTAAATTTAGATTTAAGTCACCATAACAATCTTTCTAAATATTCTTATCAACCAGAATACAGTAAGTTGTTTAAAAGAGCATTTCAGCACATTACTAAAAACCTAGGTTTAGAAGAACCATCAACTGTGAGCAGTGAGAGCGCTGAACCTTTTATATTAATACCTAATCTAAGGATTAACGATGCTAATGCAATGAGTACTGGCTGTACTGTTGGTTTCCCTTCTCTTATTGGGATATGGGGCTTTATTCATAAGTTTGAACGTAATATAAATGATCTTAACATCTCACAAGTTAAGTTCGATAGTTTTGCACTTTGTATTCATGATTTCTGTTTATCGAAACGCACACCATCAAAAGAAGCTTACCGTAGGGATAAAAAAAATATTATAACTCCTGGGTTAATTGACAGTATTGAATGTGATTTATCAGTAAGTTTAGTACTTCGAGTTTCAAGTGAAGAGCTATTAGGTTCAAGTCTTTTACAAAGTGCTTTGCCAACTCATTTATGTGGAGGAAGTACCCACTTAAATTTAAAAAATTTACCTCAACTTACTCATGTTCAAAGCTTTAATGAGTCGATTAAATTAATTGATAATAAACATGGAAAGTGGCTTATTCCTCAGGTTCAGGAGAAAGAGACTTTAAGTGAGTTTTTGGATGGTTTTAAGCTAGAACCGTTTTTTTTAGTGAATTCTGGTTATATGTTTTTAGAACAACCAACCTTTAAGGAAGGTGTATTAGGTAATTTACAGCACGCATTTTCTGAAAATATTTTAAATTGCGCACGTTTAGTCAAACACACTTATAGTCGAAGTCATACAAGGCTGTTTTGGTCATATAAATTTTCAGGCCAAAGCGTCTTTTTATCGGGCTAACTGAGGGGGAGATCTTGAAACTACCTAGTAGATTAACTTATACACGCTCTATTTCACCAAGTATTGGAGTATTTTTATCGGTTGATGCAGATAAAAATACTACACCTTTAAATATCCAAACAATAAAAGTGTTAGGACAAAAATCAAGCGCATCAGAAGCTTTTGATAAGAAAGCGGAGCTTAAAGAAAGCACTACAGCTGCCAAGTTAGCTGAAGGCAATCCACACACAGTTGAATATTGCCATGTGCCTTATGAATGTAAAACTTTACTTTGTAAATTTTCAGTAAGAGTAAACGCTAACTCTTTTAAACCGTCAAATTGCAATGATAATGACGCATCAGAATTCCTTAGACATTTTTCAGAAGCGTATAATAAACATAATGGATATAAGTATTTAGCTCAACGCTATTTAGATAATATTATCAAAGGAACCTGGCTATGGAGGAATTCTGAAGCCTTAAATATTGATATAAAAATTACAACCCAAAGAAATGTTGAGGTGATTTTTGAGAATATATCAGTTAATAAATATGAAGAATCATATCCTGAAAATGTATCTGGTTATAACGAGTTAGTCGATCAATTTACGCAAGCACTATGCGATCCTAAATTTTGTTTGTTTGCTGAGGTTGAAGCTAAAATAACACCGTCTTTTATGCAGGAGATATACCCAAGCCAAGCATTTACGGAGAAGAATTCAGATATCGGGCGAGTTTATCAAGATACAATAGTTGATGGGAAGCGAACCGCTATTTTAGGAGCATATAAGATTGGGGCAGCCTTAGCTTTAGTTGATGATTGGTACCCAGATTGTGATGAAACGATAAGGGTTGGCGCATTTGGTGTTATTAAAGATTCAAACACCAGCGTGAGGCATCCAGAGTCGAAACTAGATTTATATTCTCTTCTGATGGACATTGAAAATATCACCTCCGAACTTGCAGATAATAATAATTTAGAATCAAGAAATAAAGCTCACTTTGTGGCAGCAAACCTTATTAAAGGTGGTTTATTTCAGTTAGGGAGATAATTATGAAAAGGTTTTATTTTGCAGTATCTTTCTTGGGTAATGATATTAATGAAACATTCCTTGTGGGTAAGTGTTTAAAAATATTGCATGGTTTTTACTATAAGCAAGCTATTCATGATATTGGGGTTTCTTTTCCAGATTGGAACAATAATTCAATTGGCAAACGTTTGGTCTTTGTTTCTATAAATGAAAGCTCTTTAAAGTTTCTAAAAGTGCAGAAATACTTTGTTGATATGGTTGAACTGAATTATTTCCTCATCAGCAATATTGGTAATTGCATTTTAGATTCGAAAAATTCTGCTGTTTTTAATCGTAATCAAAAGGTCGATGAACTAACCGTTTGCGCTCAAAAAACAAAGTTACGAAGATTAATAAAGAGAGCAGAAAAAAGAGGCGAAATTTATCAACCCAAAGGTCGTCAACCTTCAGAGTTAATAATTCCTTTTCATCATGAAGTTCCTATGAGCAGTCGTGGAAATGGAAATGATTTTGCAATAAAAATTGAAAAAAAAGACTTTAGAGAGTCAAATGGAAATATATTTAACTCTTATGGGTTATCAACTAATCAAACAAATATTAATCCTGTACCTATTATTTTTGATGAGTTATAAGTACTTGATGTAAATATAAAAATATTTACGTTATATTTTTAGGTGTTTTATTAACTAATAACCTAACATGTTGTAAATCAATTACATTGTTCAATTGATGGATAGTGTTCTGCCGCATAGGCAGCTGATAATAAAACCCTTGGTTACACCTTCGAAGAAGCAATGTGTTCTGCCGCATAGGCAGCTGATAATTAATGGTTATTATAGTTCGGCGATTGGTAAAAGTGTTCTGCCGCATAGGCAGCTGATAATTGATGGATTCAACCCAGAAAAAAGCTTTTATGGTGTTCTGCCGCATAGGCAGCTGATTAGTGTGATTACCACCTAATGACATTTAGTTGAACATCCAATTCATTCACCCTATCGAGCTGTCGGCAGTTCCAAAATGTTCATAGTATAGGACGGAGGAGCTAAATTATCTTTGGATCGCCACCCTTTGTTAAATCCTTCAATAGCCAGTTTAATTGTATCTCTTCCAAGCTTTTCATTAACGTTGTCTACTAACTTATCGACTAAGGGGGCGTCATCATTACATCCCTGCTTTTATTAGTTCTTGTACTTACTGTTAGTTAATCGTAAGCGTATGGGGAAAGGCGTCTAGTCTTGCTTGATATTCCAAGGCAACAAGTACTCTAGGCTCTCTGGCTTTTTAGCCAGCTCATTTAAGCAGGTTTGCAAATAGTTATCGACCAATAAACCAT
>JBLHNB010000195.1:0-6560 GCA_047621305.1 Alteromonadaceae bacterium
GTTAGAAGACAGGTACAAGACCTGCCTGTTAGTGGTCATCCTTGTCACATCGAAGTCGAACTCGCTCAGACCAGAGATAAAGACGGCAGAAGGTTGATTGAGGCTACTGAATATGTTGCAAAAGGAGGCTTCGTGTATATACCTTTGCTCAAAGTTATTATTAAGTATCTTGCTAGGCTAAAACTTGATTTCGATTTGGATTACGATGACCTGGACAGCAAGGCTCCATTGGAGCCATTTAAACACGGCCTCGTTACAATCGGGAGTGGGTGGTTTCCTCAGGTTGCCATTAGAAATCTATCTGTTCTTGAAGTAGCGCTGCTCGCAGGTGTATCAAATATTCGAAGTGTTCGTAACGCTCAATATGACAAAGATAACCCCCTCAACTTTTATAAAGAAGGTAAAAAAGTACTTATAAAGTTAGAAGATGCTCGTAGATGGCTGACTGGACGAAAGGGTTTCGTCACCTCAAAGTCAGTAACTCCATCTGAGGAAATTATTCACTAATCTTAATAACGTTATTATAAGGAATTAATTGCGATGATGATAAAACATGAGTCTATAGCAAAAGCTGAACTTAAAGGAGCCATTAGAAAGGTTCAGTCTCGTTGTGATAACATTTTAGAATTACGAGCTAATAACATTGAATCGAAAAAATGTAAGAAAAGTAGAAAAAAATTATTGAAACGATTTGAGGAAGAATTGGGGTTATATGGTGAGTTTCTTGTAACTAAAACAGTTTGGAAAAGAAAAACAACGTGGCACTTTGACGCTGAATTTTCTGCTATCGAGCCAGAAATAATTAATGTTGATGGCATCGGTGGGCTTTGTCGTTTTTTAATTAGAACTTTTAATTCACGAAAGTTTATGAAAGGTAATTTATGCGCTCTGGATTATTTTTGTAGCAACTTTTACTTCCATGAACACTTTCTTATCAGAGCAATACAGCGATTTGGTCTAAATTTTGCCGGTGAGCTTGGGATCATAATTTATCCAGTTATAGAGTGGCTTGTGTTGGAGAATGTATCTTTAAAGCATTTCAAAGACACAAATTACTTTGTTTTCGAGGACTTTGTAATTGTTACCAACAAACTACCGCATAGTAATGGTTTGTTTTTCAAAACAATATTGATTAGACAATATATGAATAAAAAGCAGTTTAAAATTTTTAAGAGTTCTTTCGAACTACTTGAAAATTCATATTTTAAAGTAGTAATGACTGATGGTATAGGTGGCATTTCTACCAAAATTGCTCCACCTAAAATGATAAGTTTGACTAAATCACTAACCGAACGTTCTTACTGGGTGCAGCATATAACTCAACAACAAGATATACGTTTTAAAGGTAACACTCTGAGTGAAATAGTTGATGATTTGATATTAACCGTTTAAGTGTTCAGTACCTTACAACGCCTAAAGTACCAAATTTCAAGAGGACAGGAAGCATCATGAAACTAACAAAGCACGCTCAAATCTACTTAGGTTAAACTCACGTGGTTTATAGAATTTTCAAAAAGATATGAAACGCGCTCTCTCTCAGTTCACTAAACAATCATCACCTTACGTTGTGTTAATTGGCGATAAAGTAGTGACAGTTTTACATCAGTACAAACGGATCCATACACTCTAAGGAAGGTATATATGAAAATTACGTTACAACATTTTTATAAAAATATAATTGCGTTCGATATGTGTGACCCTTTCAGTAAAGATTTACAAATTAGCAATGAAGGTAAATACAGCTCATTCTATTCACCTTTCGAATTTATTAACGAAAAAGCAAAAGTTGTCTTAATTGGTATAAGTCCAGGAGCAACACAAGCTATTAACGCCAATACTGCTGCCAAAATTGCCCTAGAAAATGGGAAAACAACTGAGGATGCTGTCCGTATAGCTAAAAATGTAGCGAGCTTTAGTGGCGCTTTGCGCAACAACCTAATTAAAGAGCTCAACTATATTGGTTTACACAAATACCTCGGCATAAATGATTGCGAGCATTTATTTACTACAACGGCATCACACTTGGTACATTATACTTCTGTGTTTCGTTATCCAGTTATTAAGGATTGCAAACCAATTAGTACAGCCAAAGGAGCTATGCGATCAGAATACTTATCCGAAATAGTAAGAACCTATTTGGTTGAAGAAGTGGAAAAATTAGAAAACGCAATTTGGATTCCATTAGGACAAGGCGTTGAAGAGGTTCTGCTTCACCTTGCCAGCGAAGGGCTACTTAATAAACGACAGATCTTAGTTGGCTTACCGCATCCCAGTGGCGCAAATGCAGAACGTATTAAATATTTCTTAGGTACGAAACCAAAAGAGCTATTGAGTAAAAAAACGAACGCTGAAAAGATTGACCTCGCGCGAAATCGTTTACTGCAACAAATTGAATATCTAATCTAATTTAACTCTTTTGTTTAGTTTAGTTGTTTAGTTTAGGTGTAATTATTATTTACCATTTTTTATGAGCGCTCTATTTGGGCAATCTGTTACCATTTCCTAAACTAGTTACACTTGTATTTCCGGCAGATCTGAGGCCGTCCACGGAAAAACTGTCAATCCCCAACTTACTGGACGAAACAATATGCACTTGTTTGCGCTAAATTTCCGCATACCACGAAATTAACTTTTTAAGCGCCTCTATATTTTCTATTTCTAAATACCAAACCTTCTGACCCAATTTTAATTTTGGCGAATTATTTTCATTGAGATTGGAATTTCGCGTTTGTTTGCGATCATAGGGTTGCCCTGGAAACTTCTCGTTTTTTATCTTAATGCCTTCAATACCAGCAGTTGTATCAAATTTTTGAAGCCAAACATAAAAAGCTTCAGAACGATCTCTTTCAATAGCAATTTCTTTGCCTGACTTGGTGTTATACTTTGCGATATACTTTGTACAAACCTCTGTAAAAGGGAACGCTTTTTTTAGTTCATTTCTTGCTTTTTCCGTATCAATCATTGATTACTTCCATTTAACAACGCCGCAATGCGCGTCCTTTAAAAAGTGGAGGCTAAGTCGCTACAGCTTTAATGAGCCTTACTACCCATTTTGTTATATTCAAACACCTGATGAAGGGTTTCAAAATCACTTTTACCTTCAGCTATTAACCGTTCGATTTCTTCCACTACAGCCTTTTGTACGGCTATTGGAGGGAGGTTTTCAATGTCGATTTCAATGTTCATAATGTCTTCAATGCTAATTTCCATTTTTGTTCCTTAATCATTGATTTGTTATATTTGTATATATGGGCGTTTAACATACTTAGTGAATGAATTATGGTTTAGCTACATTTATTTAGTTATGTTTGTACGCTATTCTAGCCCCACCTTACTCTGGTGGGACTAGAATATCAGTGGTTCGATTAGCGAAGTTATAAAAATGTCCGTTGTTTTGTGAACCATGACGCCTAAGCTGTAACCTCATCTGATTCCAACTTATATATCCCCTCATCAATTTGATCAGGTGAAGTACCACCGAGTTCCAAACTCGCTTTCTCAATTAACTCTGCTGGCAACTCATTTTGAACCGATACGCCTAGTTCTTTGAATTCAGCAGCTTGTTTAATAAGATTGCCACGGCCGGTATATAACTGACTAAAGGATTTGTTATAGGTATCTTTCGATTTATCTAGCTGTTTACCTAAACCTTGCATACTTGTTAAAAAGGTATTGAGCTTGCTATAAAATTTCTCTGCACGATTTGCTAATTCTGCTGTGTGTTTGTTTTGATCTTCAAAACGCCAAAGTTGTCTGACAATATTTAGACTGGTCAATAACGTTGTAGGTGTGGCGACTAAGACATTATGATCAATCGCATTTTGATATAAACTTTCGTCTGCCTTTAATGCTGCAACATACGCTGATTCTACTGGTATAAACATCACTACTACTTCAGGAGAATTAAGACCAGGTAATTTATAATACTCTTTATTTGCAAGTTCATTAATTCTATCTCTTACCGCATCGGTGTGCTCTTTAAGTGCGATATTTCTTTGCAGATCATCTTCAGCATTTACATATCTCGTATAGGCATTCAATGATGTTTTAGCATCAATAATTAGGTGCTTCGACTGTGGTAAAAAAACTATCACATCTGGACGTAATTTACCATTTTCCGTATTCACACTAACTTCACGCTTATAGTCTTTGCCTAAACGTAGCCCTGAATTATCAAGCACATTTTCAAGCATTAACTCCCCCCAATTACCTTGAGTTTTTTTCTCACCTTTAAGTGCTGTAGTTAGTTTATCCGCTTGGTCAGTTATCTCTTTGTTGAGTTTTTGCAGATTTTTTAACTCTGTTCTCAACTGCACACGTTGCTCTGACTCCCTAGCATGAATGTCTTCAACTTTTATACGAAATCCTTTTAGCTCTTGATGGATGGGATTGAGGATACTCGCCATACTTTCGCTGTTTTGTTCTTTAAATACTTTACTTTTACGTTCTAAAATTTCATTTGCCAGATTTTGAAACTCTTTTTTTAGCTCCAACTTACTATTTTGAAGCAATTCTAATTGCTCACCAAAATGCTTTTGTTTAATTTGCATTTCCGTTTTAATTTCAGCATTTTCTTGCTGAAACTCGTTGTTAGTTGTTTGTAACGCCTTGTGTTCAACAACTAGTTGCTGTAATTCAACCTTCTGTTCATCTTTTGCTTCTAATGTATTTTCAAGGTTTGCTTTAACCTCGCTAATTTCAGCTTGCAACTGAGTGTTTAGACGTTTATTTTCCCTTAACTCTACTGATGCTTGCTCAATTTGAATTTTTAATTCATCTTTAACTATTGCGGTACTTTGTAGGTTTGCTGTTAATTTACTCACTTCAGCCTTGAGTAAACTAATTTCTTCATTGCATTTATTTAATTCAGTATCGCGATTTCCTAGCTTTGTTTTTAATTCATCTTTAATTATTGAGGTACTTTGCAGGTTTGCTGTTAATTCACTCACTTCAACCTTAAGTATACTAATTTCTTCAATGCATTTATTTAATTCAGTATCGCGTTTTTCCAGTTTTACTTTTAACTCGTCTCTAGTTTCGGTTGCACTGGTAAGCTCTGAAGATAATCTAGTCGCAGTCTCTTTCGCACATTGTTCAGACTGTCTAATTGAATTTAGCTCTGTCTGAGAGGTATTGAGTTCCAGTTGGATCCTACTGGCATCGCGTTCACACAACTGCTTTTCTGACTCTAATTTACCAACTTTAACGTCTAATTCAGTTTGACGAGCTAAAAGTTGTTTGTTGGTATTGCTTTGAGACTCGAAATCACAATTAAGCCTCTTCAACTCATTTTTTGTCGTCTCTAGCTGAACTGAATTGCTCTTTCCTAATTTAGCCGTCAGCAAATAGCTAATAATGGCGACTAGGAATAACGTCAATCCAAAAATAATAAATAAAGTATTGTTATCAAAGTTAATATCCATATTAAATCCTATTTGATTTGATTGGTAATGTTTTCCTTTCCTTGCAATAGCACCTATCAACTGAAATTTTTCAGTTCGTTCACTTACTCACAACCGCGCAGTGATGTTAACTGATCCTTATATCTTATAAGGCATAATTCATTGAAAAATCAATCAACTTATAGATATTAAATCAATTTAACATCACAAAATAAAATATTCAATTAAATGGCATGGTCTTGAGGCTAGCCAGGGATAAGTGAGCTAGAAATACATAAATAGCCTGCCAGATGAGACGGCATACAGATGAAAGGAAAATGAATTTAATTACTGATACAAGGTTCAAGTGAAAGAAAGGAATTAAACCATGAACATTAGTCTAAAGCAGTATAAAGCAATTTCATTAATAGGCACTTCTATGATTGCGATTGGTTCTCTAGCATCATGCCTAGGCACTACACCAATAGACCTAGCTGGTGATATAATCCTGCTTTCAGGATTGGTAATCTCTACATTAGGTTTTTCTGGTTGGGAACTATAATGAGAAAAAATATATAACCCGTTATTTAAATTGTTTTCTTCGCAAATATTGTAGTGGTTTATTCAATTTGGCCTCCAAATAGGAGGCTTTTTCGATCTAGGGATGAAATCGTCAATATGCAGGTATTGAACATAAAGGGGATGATGCTGTTCCTATTATCACATGAGAAAATCTATGGCAAATCGATATGAACATATTTTGAGTGAGTAGCAACTCTAACGTAAAAAGGGGCATTTCCGTGTTAACGGATGAACATTACTACCACTGTGCTACTACAGACTCTACGTTTCTAATGACTGCGTCTTAGTAAATTTTACCTTTAAGCTCCACTTGAGTAAGGTATAAACGCATTTCAAACTCTAACTGATGGTAATCCGGCAACATGTGCTGGCATAATTTATAGAAGGCTTTGTCGTGATTTTTCTCTCTGACATGACTTAGCTCATGCACCACAATCATTTGCAAGAATGGTTCTGGACAGTTTTTAAAAATTTCACTGATACGAATCTCATTTTTACTCTTTAATTTATTACCCTGAACTCTCGATATAAACGTGTGCAAACCAAGCGCATTGTTGATAACGTGTATTTTTGGATCGAATACTATCTTACTGATTG
>JBLHNB010000196.1:0-6539 GCA_047621305.1 Alteromonadaceae bacterium
CAAAAGAGGTGCATTCTAGATAGTTTAAAATTATTATCTACGAGGTAGCTTTCGCCCCATCATTTTACTTTTCGCAATGGATCCGGCTCAGAATTCTGTGCGGGTTGTAAAATCCTTGACACCAATTAAAAATCCAGTAGCAGGCCTTTTAAAGGGAGAGTGCAGCACAACGGCTCGGGTATGGTGTCGTAGCTGACGATAGGAGGCTATGCAATATACCCGAGCCGTTGTGGAGTTTTATTTCAGGTTTCTAATAATAAACATGATGTTTTTCTTCCCCTTGTGACAATTAAGTATTTCCCATTAATTCTAAGTTAACTCTCTAGAGTGATATTCATTCACCCATGTCTCAAACTTTTTAGTTGTGCTCTTGGTACGCCTGTTTAAACTAAATGTTTTGAAAATATAATCAACGGGGTCATTAGGTGATTTCTCTAAAGCTTTTTGGGCTAATCCAAGCCTTTCAGGATATGCTATAGTATTCCATTCTCTAGGAATACCAAAAGCATTTACACCACGCCAACTCACTAAATCTTTTATATCATTGGTCGATTTCCAGACGGTTTTCTCCCCTGATTTATGCAGCACAATTCCCGCCCATGGACTAATAATTAATTCAATATGGTCGAGTTGTTTTTTTGTTGTCCTTGCTAAATTATGTTTCCAACCGATATCAGATGTCAACTCTTGAAGAGAAATTGCATTTTTCTCATGTAAGATTTCTTTAGCCATAGTTTCTAAAGCCTTTTTGTAATCATCATGAAAATACTTATCCGGGTTGATATTTGTTAAACGGTTTTCTTCTTCGACTTCTTCAGGCTCAAATTGAGTTTCATCTTCCAACTCATCTTCTTGAACTAAATCTAAATCCAGTAATCGGTTTAGCTGGTTGTGGATTCTTTCGATAATTGAATTTTCGTCGATAAAATAATCCGTAGACCAAATTCGCAATAATTTCCAACCAAGATTTTCTAATATTATATGCCTTACACGATCTCTATCTCTTGCTGCAGGTGAGCCGTGATAAGTTGCGCCATCACACTCTATTCCAGCCAAGAATTGACCTGGTTTATTAGGATGAATAACTCCAAGGTCGATTCTAAATTTACTTACCCCTATTTGAGTTTGTACAATCCAACCTTTTTCTCTCAAAGCGAAAGCAACGCTTTCCTCGAAATAACTGTCAAACTGATCAACTCCGTAATTTGCTTCTGCTGTTTCTGGTAAAGCAATAGGTCCTTTCTCTGCATACTCTAAAAAGTACTTAAGATGCTTCACTGCGAGAGCACTAGTTCGACTCAAGTCAATCATTGTATAGTCAAAACTTGCAAATACATGAATTTCAGTAGTGGCCCTAGTAATTGCAACATTTAGACGTCTTTCACCACCTTGTTTATTAAGTGGCCCAAAATTCATGCTCATCGTCTTCGCTAAAGGCTCTACAGGCCCATAACCTAAGCTTAAAACAATAATATCTCGTTCATCACCTTGAACAGATTCTAGGTTTTTAACAAAAATAGGATCGTAGCTTTTATTGCCTTGGAAAAATGGCTCTAAATGAGGATGCTTGCGTCTACGATCATCTAAACAATCTTCTATACACCTTTGTTGCTCTGAATTTAACGTAACAACGCCGATAGTATATTTCTTCCGCTTATCCGATAACCTTTGAACAATATAATCAGCAACAGCATTAGCCTCCATAATATTATTCCTTTCTTTTCCTTTGGAATACAGCCCTTTTATTTTATGTAGACTAACAGCACTTTCTTTTGTTTCTGCACAAGGGAATGTTACTAATGAATTTTCATAATAGTGACTATTTGAAAAGGCAATCAAGCTTTCATGACGACTTCGATAATGGCCAGTTAAACGATGGTGAGGTAATCGAGCTGATAATGCCTGATCTAAAATGCTTTCAAGATCTGCTTCATCAGTTAAATCATCAGAACCGCTTTTTGAGAAGAAATTTGTTGGTGGCATTTGTTTAGGGTCGCCAACTATGATAACATTTTTTCCTCTTGCAATGGCGCCAACAGCGTCCCAAACCGTTATCTGAGATGCTTCATCAAAGACAACTAAATCAAAAGCATTAAAGTGAGCCGGTAAAAATTGGGAAACTGAAAGAGGTGACATCATAAAACATGGTGTAAGATGAAGTAGGTTTTCACCCATTTCATTAATCAGTTGTCTGATAGGCTTATGATTACTTTTTTTATTAAACTCTCTCGAAAGAACTCCATACTCAGCAGGAGATTGGGGTGAATTTGGATCAGGTGTGCCTGATGCAACTATCGATGAAATATACTCCGCTGTTGTGTTTGCTACTAATTCATCAAGATCTCTAAATTCTTCAATTAAATTTTCATGCTTAGAAGTTCTAAATGTTCTTAAAGTATCAGATGCATCAATAAGGATTGGCGCTAACCAAGCACACACGGCATTTTTGGTCTGATGTACTGCATCTTCACTTTCTATTTCTCGACCTTCCAAACATGTAATAACACTATGGAGACCTTTAGCGCTTGCTGCTTTTTTAGCTTCAAGCCAATTACACCAAGCGTTTATTTTAGGCTCTAAGGCAATAACTTCGTCACAAGAGTGGGTAAGTTCAGTTATAGTTTTGTCAGCTGGAACATCCCCTCCTAGTGCAATGAAAGTATCAATGTCATTTTTAAATACTGAGTAACTTTTTGAGTAATGATTGCAGGCTTTAGCAAAAGTAGATGACTGATAAAACTCGAAGTTATCTATCACCTTTTCCTTTAAGTTATTGATTAGTAAAGATGGGGTTGATAATCTTCCTGCTACTTTTCTGGTGATATCAAATAATCTCTTTGATTCTTGATATTTAGAACTCAAGTAATCACCTGAGGTACTCCAGCCTTGCCATATTTTATCTTGTTCGAAGGTGCTAATGTTCTCAGAAACCTTTTTCGCGGTACTATTTATCTCATTTAATAATGATAATTCTTCAAATGTTATTTCACCATGCACACCAACCTCACCTAATGTTTTTATAATTTTTCTTTTGGCAAGCCATTTCAATGGACCAAATTTTTGCTGGGCTATTTGAAATAATCTAAGCCAATCTGAGGTGGGGTGACTAGATATTTCATCTACAGAGAATGTTAATTTCGAGCTTTGAACTTGTTCATTAAATACTGCTTTAAATTCTGCTAATAAATTTAACTTGGCTAATTCATCTCTTGCATTTGGCTTATAAATAAAATTTAATTGCGTGTCTTTTTGTTCAGTTAAGCAAGTGACTAAAAGATTTATTTCTGTATAGTTATCGAAATATTCGTTCAATTCTGCCAACTGTAATTGTTCAACCAATTCTCTAAAGTCTTTTTTCAATCCCAAGGTTGAATTTTTCACTTTTTTAATTGTTGCAATTAGCTCTGTTTGCCAAGAATTTGACCAATTGGTATTTTGAATAATCGCAATATCTGAAAGGTTTAAATTTTTTATATCTGAAAATGCCAAACCTAATTTTTTAGCAGTTTCATACAAGTCATCTAATTCTTCTTTAGATGCAAGAGGAGAGTTTTTAAAAGAGTTACCCCAACCTAGGTCTACCTTCGTTATATCTTTATATCGAATATACCTTGATATTGCCTGCCTTGGCGTTATGCCTAAGAGCGACTCTTGATGGAGTTCGTTAACATAGGCGTTTAAACTTTTCCGTATGTTAAACAGTTTATCCGCATTTTCATTCCATTCACTAACAGAAGCAGTTTCTCGTGTAGTCCATGCCTTTTTTAGTTGTTCTAATATTGATCGTTTATTGGCCTTATTACTATGAAGTTCCAGGCATAAGTGATCTAAACCAATCTTTTGAAGGCGGCTATAAACAACGTTCAATGCTGCCATTTTTTCTGCTACAAATAGAACTTTTTTACCATTAGCTAAATTATGGCAAATAATATTTGCTATCGTTTCGGATTTACCAGTACCTGGAGGTCCTTCTAAAACAAAATCTTGGGCTTTTGTTGACGCATCTATAGCGACTAACTGAGAGCTATCAGCATTTAAAGGGGCGAAAACACTTGAAGGTTTTAGCGTATTATCTATGTCATCTTGATCTTTGAATTGAACATTTTGTTCATATGTTTTTTGAGGATTTTGTACCAGGTGCTCAACAAAGTGATTTAATTTCAAATCGTTCACTCTGTCTTTTAAATCTTTCCACATTAAGTACTTTGCAAATGAAAAAGTACTTAAAACAAGCTCTTCAACGACCTCAAATCCTTTGACATCTTTAATTTTATCTCTAACAACGGACAAAATTAAATCAACATCAATACCACTTTCATCTGTTGGTAGGCTTTCGTTAAATTGGGATAAATCAATCTCATAATCATTTTGTAAAAATTCAATTAAGGTAGCATTGAAAATAGGATCATCTCCATCTCTTTGCTTAATTTTTATTTTGGATCGGGCACTGCTTCTTTTTAGTTCCGCAGGTAAAAGGATCAATGGTGCTTGATGAATCCTTTCGCTTTCTGGGGTTTCCTTCCATTTGAGCATGCCAACAGCAATAAAAAGTGTGTTAGAGCCGCCTTCCTCAAGGTCTGTTTTTGATTTTCGATATAAAGAGAGTAAGTTTTTTTCTAATTTTTTAGATGAATCATTCGCGATTAACGTATTGCTTTTTAATTGATCCTTAGCAAACTCTGTTTGTAAATCATTACCGAATTTAAATTTAAAAAGTTCTTTATCTCGTGCCTCATTAGCATTGGGAGTATCACCCGCAGCAATAAAATTAAAGCTTTGATTTGAGGCTAACTCATCTTCTAATAATGCAATGTCTGGGCAAAATAATTTAATGGCAACAGCAGTTTTGGAAAGGTTTAAAAGCCTATTTCTTTTCGTCAGATCAAGTAGTTTTCTTTGCCACTGTTCAACGCGCCCATCAGGGGTGTCAACGACAGGAAGCTCTTCTTTTCTAACAGGAGGTAATGGCGGTGCTATGGGCAAAGCTTGAATAGCAGTGTTAGGATTATTAGCCATTACCGCTGGAGTTTTTTCACCAATTGTAGGGATAGGCCTAATTTGCCTTTTTCTTGCCTGCGCTAAATCTATTGCGTAAACAAACTTATCTTCTGATTCTTCAGAGATTATTTGATCAGCATACTCAATAGCTTGACCGAAAGTAATGGCTGAGTCAGAAGCGGCTAATGTTGTTTCAAAGAGTACAAAGTCTTTTGAAGCAACACGTTTCCTAATATCCATTGAGTCATCATTAGTTAACAAGGGGAAACACTCATCGATAAGCCAAAAACCACAGCATGCATGTGAATCAGTTATAGCAACAATTGGGTTAAGACCAATGTGCTCTAAACAACCTGAAAACAATAATGATAAATCTAAGCATGCACCTGTTTTATGAGTCTTTATATCATTAGGTAATCGAATTCGTTGTCCCGAATAAGCAAAGCTTGTAGGTGGATTTACATAAGCAATCGTTTCATTAGAAATGACATTCCACAAAGCTGCAGCCATCAAATATGGCCTTTCTCGAGTTTTGGATTGATAGCCATCTAAACTAGAACCGTGTCCAGCAGCTTTCATTACATCAGATGTCTTTTTTACCAATTCTGTTATGTAATTTGCATTAGGTGTAGAAAAAGCTGCAAGTAATTCTGCCATTCTTTCTTCGCCACCCCAAAAGTTCTTTGGTAGTAAATTGGTTTGATAAGATTGGTTTTCTATTACCTCATCAGCAATGTATAAAGTGAAGTTTAAATTGATTTCAATTGACTCAGTTAAACCTTCTAAATATTCATTTGATATTTTAACAGGTCTCTTTTGTAATAAAAATGTATGGCCTGATTCAAGCGAGTCTATATGCCATTCTTCTGTAAAAAACACTTCTGGATCTGAAGTTAAGACAAGCTTTAAATTTGAATGATTTTTGTTAGTATTATCGGGAAGGGCCGCTTTTGAAGAGTTCAGCTCAAGAGATGTAATAAGAGGATATTGATTTTGTTGAAATGCAAAAGAATATACTTTTGCTATCTCCGCATTAATATTAAAATTTCCCATTGTATCTCCTTTTTTTTTCATCAATTCTTACGTACTGTTACCACTGTATATAACCATGCTTTTCACGATGGTTTTACTATAAAATTTTCGAATTTTTCATCGGTTATTCGTGAAGATATTTTTATACTCCACAACCGAGTGAACATATGCACTGGTGCACATATCCTGGTATCAGCGCTTTTGGTTAATAAAATCATTCAACCTAACATCTTTAGCTCTTTATCAAAACAGGCCATTTTGCCTCTTTGATTAAGTGATTTTAAGAGAACAATATTTGAAGGTTTTGCAGAGTTTTGATATATCCTTTTAGCAATGAGGTTAAGACTATCAACTAATCTGTATAATACAGCCATCATGATCCTCTCTATCTTATAAATAAGGAAGGAGTATAATACCGATCTGCGAGTACTATTCTGGTAAGCAGGTATTAAATCAAGTTTTGGACTTGCTCGCTTGTTTTGATTGAACCACGAAAGTTGATAATGTCG
>JBLHNB010000197.1:0-6290 GCA_047621305.1 Alteromonadaceae bacterium
GCGAAGCTAGAAAACCAGTCCTGCGTTGCACTACTCGATAAGGGAATAACCATTATCAGCGTATCGCGCCTTGATCTGATTTCCTAGCTTCGCTCTGAAACTGTATCTTCAAGTGGAACGGGTATAAGTGTTTACCTAACAGGAGTTTAATTAATCACTTAGCGTTGTTGAATATAATCTAAATACTAGGAAAATCTATACCCGTCCATTGCTTGAAAAAAGCCTTTTGAGCTTCACTAACCTGCTCTACTGGCACAATTTTCAGTTTAGCTTTGGGTGTTGTTCCTAAAGTAACCAAACGCGTAAACAGTTCATCTCTGCGGAAAAAAGTCACACTGAGTTTATCCTTAGGTTTAAAGTTTTCTAATCGTTTGGTTAAATCTTTGTCAGCCATGCGCAAGCTATCAAGCGCAACAATGATGTCATCTAACATCAAACCTGCCTGCCAAGCAGGACTATTTTTTTCAACCATTGTTATCTGTAAACCATTACTAGATTCTTTAGTTTTAATACCCGTCCAAGCTTTGTCTTTACTGCCTTCGTCATCTCCATAAGATAGGGTTAACCCGGCCTTAGCTAACAACTTATCGAAATCTACTTTCGGATAGCCATGAACATTTTCCTGCCACCAACTTTGGTAATCACTGCCCGTTATTTTTTTTAGAATAGCGACTAAATCCACTTCATCGAAGCTTTTTGGTATTTTATGATCTTGATATAAAATATTATGGACGTCGCGATAACTTTTGTCTAATTTGGTTTTTTCAATAATTGAGAAATCTAACAGCCAAGAAACCAAAAAACCTTCTGAATAAATATTTACACTATGGTTTTTGTCGTAATCTCCACCTTCTTCTATCCATTTATCAAAACTTGCTTCTGCCACTGTTTGACTTTTTCTGCCGGGCTTGTGGATATAACCTGTAATCCGTTTAGCTAAGTTTTCCAAAAATTCTTTACTAGACATTAAATCACCGCGAAGCAACAGTTGATTTTGTAAATAACTAGTCGAGCCTTCACTTAACCAAAGTAAAGTAGAGTAATTTTCTTGTTGATAGTCATAAGGCACTAACCCCTTTGGACGATATTGCTTAACATTCCACGTATGAACAAACTCATGCGCCGCCGTTGAGATAAAGCCTAAATAATCTTTCCGACTGGAAAACTTAAAACGTGAACGCTGAATGATAGTTGAATTTAAATGTTCAGTTGCGCCTCGCGCACCACTGGTTGCATGCACCATAAAGACATAACGCTCAAATGGATAACCTTGCCAAATATGCTTGCTTTGCTGCACTAACACTTTTAAATCAGCGACCATTTTAGCACTATCGTAATTACCCTTTCCCCAGATAACCAATTCGTAATCAAGGCCATCAACACTAAATTGATGATGTTCATTTACGCCAGTTTCAATAGGAGAATCAACGAGAACATCATAGTTTTTAGCAATAAATTGATGGGGTTCATTTCCAGACTCAAGACCTGAAACACTCCGCCATTTTTCAGGAACATTTAAAGAAATCAGATGCGACTGATTTCGAGCTAAGTCGTTGTACATCACAACAGTAGACGCATCAATAAATGCATGACTATCATCAATGTGTCTTGTACGTTGGCCTAACTGATTCGCATAAACCTGATAACTAATTTCAACCTGTTTATCTAAAGTGCCTTCTACTTGCCAAGTATCTTTATCAGTTTTTTTCCACTTAAGAGCATTGCCGCTTTCATCCACGGCCGTAAATTTTCGAATGCCATTAGCTAGGTTAATAATTTCATAGCGACCAGTGCGCCAGGTAGGTAAATGAAAGCTTGTTTGCTTACGATTAAATTTATCAAATTTAATCGTTATTTGAGCATAATGATGTTGTGGTTCTTCAATGTTAATACTAACTAAAACACTTGCTTGAGCATTAGAAAAAGCGGAAAAACACAAAAAAAACAAAAAAACATAAAAAACACTGCTAATAGGTAATAAAAAATGCGAAACTTTAGACATAGTAAATTAGACGTCCTTTAGAAAAGTAAATGGTGTTGCTGTAGTTTAACGAGTAAAGAAAAAAAAAGCTCGATCAGAACATTATATTCGTATTTTATATGAAACTAACTAACAATCTATTTGATAATGTTGTAAATTATCATGTACGAACATCTAGATAGTTGACTTTTTTCTAGGATAAGTTACCAAATATAAGGGTTATTTTTTCATATGAAGATCAAAACTGTTGCTGCTAGCCAAATGCAGGTATTAACAAACAAACTTAATACGGCAATAGAATCTAGAGCATCACTTGAAGAGGGTTTTAGTCATCAATCCAATTTGTTAATACAATTTATTATCAAATTATCTCAAGTATCTAAGGGCATAGATATAGAGCTAGACAACCGTTTAGCTCAACTTCGGCTGTTATTAACTAAATCAGCATCTATTACAGATATTGAATTAAAAATAGTCGAGATATCAAAACTATTACAACGTCACACAGTAACCAACGACAATAATATAGCGCGATTGCATGAGCAATTTAATAATGCGGGACAAAGTTTACAAAAAATAAATGGCTTACCTGATGATTTACGACGTAAGTTACGTACTTTATTAACAGAAACACAATCAACTAAAAAGTACATAATTCACTATATCCCTTTACTAAATAAACTAATAGAACTCTACGATAACTCTTTACGTTCAAAAGTAGGTATGTCTAAAGAGGGCTTACTTGCTACACCACCTATAGACAAGACTCAATTAACAGATAATGAAAACTGTGAAGTTAATAGTGAGCTTATTGAACAAATATCAGTGTGTTTAAGTAAGTTAAATTTATCAACACAACATACAAAAGAATTGTTAGTGATCAATAAAAAACTTATTGATGAGACTAAACATAATGACGTATTACAGCATTTTATTGATATATTCGATCTTATTGTTGCCGACTATCAAAATGAACGTGAAAGTGCTAAAAACTTTTTAAATACCCTAAACGAAACCTTAACAACCGTACAAGTATCGGTTAAAAAAACATTATTAACGTCTAGTGAATCACAAAATACTCATAATAAAATTAATGACAAACTGCAAAATCAATTACTCGATATAAGTAGTACGACAGAAGCTGCCATGTCATTAGAGCACATCAAAGTTGATATTAATGTTAAACTAAGCAGTATTGCAGAAACATTAGAGACAAAGGTAAAATTTGAGCAGCTAAGTCAGCAAGCGTTAACAAGCAAACTCGATGACATGGCGAAAAAAGTTAAGAGTCTAGAAATGCAAAGCCAACGTTTTGCTAAAAAATTGGCAGAAGAGCAACGCAGAAGTATGCAAGATGCGTTAACTAAATTAAGTAATCGCGCCGCATTTGACGAATACTTCACTCAAGCCATGGTGCGTTTTTATCATAAACCTTTTGATTTAGCGCTAGCGGTAGTTGATATTGATGACTTTAAGCATATTAATGATACCTACGGTCATACCGCAGGCGATAAAACCTTACAGGTAATTGCTAATACCATACAGAAGAAAGTAAGTGATAACGTTTTTGTTGCCCGTTATGGTGGAGAAGAATTTGTACTTATCTACTCAAATAAGGAGAAAGCCATTTTAACCCATGAATTAAACCTTATAAATAAATATATTGCCCGCTTACCCTTTAAGTTTAAAAGTAATAGAGTGAGCATAACGCTATCAATAGGTTTTACTCATATTAGTAAAAATGACAATATTCATACCGCATTCGAACGTGCAGACCAAGCCATGTACAAAGCTAAATCACAAGGAAAAAACCAAGTGAGTTACCTTAAATGACCGTTACATATCTATTTTAGTACTTGTAAAATATTACAGTTAAGCAACATAAAAGGAGTTAATTATGCATACTCAGCTTAATCCTGTGGGCAATATGAACATTCTATCTCAGGCTGAAGTCGATCAGCTACAGCGCTCATCTACCAGTGAGCTTTATAATCTTTATAGAAACTGCTCTCTAGCGGTTCTAAATGCCGGTAGTCATACCGATGATGCTGAAGTTATTTATCAACAGCATAAAGAGTTTACTATCGAAGTACTAAGACGTGAGCGTGGCGTTAAAATAGAACTTAAAAACGCCCCAAAAAAGGCTTTTGTCGATGACAAAATAATTAGAGGTATTCGCGAACACTTATCCGCGGTATTACGTGATATTTTATTTATTCATAATCGCTACCAAAACATGCACTGTGCTCCTGAAACATTAACCGATGCTACCTTTGGGATATTACGTAATGCAAATGCGATTTTACCTGAAACTCAACCGCGCTTAATCACGTGTTGGGGTGGCCACTCAATTAAACATAATGAATATAAATATACCAAAGCCGTTGGCTACCAATTAGGTTTACGAGATTTTAATATATGCACCGGTTGTGGCCCCGGCGCAATGAAAGGACCCATGAAAGGTGCAACGATTGGCCATGCTAAACAACGAAATAAAGAAGGTAGGTATTTAGGTTTAACTGAGCCCAGTATTATTGCTGCCGAGCCGCCTAACGCTATTGTTAATGAATTAGTGATAATGCCTGATATTGAAAAGCGTTTAGAAGCCTTTGTTCGCATGTCACACGGGATTATTATATTCCCTGGCGGTGCAGGTACAGCAGAAGAGTTACTTTACATTTTAGGTATTTTATTAAATGAAAAAAATGTTAGCCAAATATTACCTATTATTTTAACAGGCCCAAGTAGCGCTAGTGATTATTTCTCTGAGATTGATGCTTTTATTTGTGCAACTTTAGGTGAAAGAGCGCAGCAACTTTACCAAATAATTATTGATGATGCAGAAAAAGTAGCGCAAGTCATGTCTAAAGGCTTGGTAAAGGTACTTGATTACCGTAAAAAAACAGGTGATGCTTTTCATTTTAACTGGTCCATTGTCATTGAAAGTGATTTTCAGCAGCCATTTGAACCAAACCATGAAAACATGTCAGGATTAACGATTAGTTATGATCTACCAACAGCTAAGCTTGCGGCTAATTTACGTCGCGTTTTTTCGGGTATAGTGGCAGGTAATGTCAAATCCGGTGGTATTAAAACTATTAGAGAATTTGGCCCTTTCCAACTATCCGGTGATAAAAAAATAATGGCTTTAATGGACAATTTACTGGCATCTTTTGTTAGTCAGCACCGCATGAAATTACCTGGCAGTGAATATATTCCTTGTTATAACGTTATTGAGGAATAATAAATGTCGACTCATTTAGTGTTAATTGATGCGTTAAACTTGATCCGTCGTATTTATGCGGTACAAGAGCGACCGTTTGTTCAAAATAAAATACAATTAAATGATGAGTTAGCAAATAAAACCCTAAAACAAGTCTTATTTAACACCCAAAATGCGTGTACTAACGCCTTGGAAAAAATACTAAAAAACCAACACGCCAGCCATGCACTTGCTGTGTTTGATAGTCAGCAACCCTGTTGGCGATATAAGCTATATGCTGACTATAAAAAAGGTCGTAAGAAGATGTCTCCACATCTTGCGGATGACTTACCGACTATTCAAGATGCTTTTTTACAACTAGGCGTAGATTCATTAGTGTCAGAAGAAGATGAAGCTGATGATCTTATCGCCACATTAGCAACAAAAATGGCACTACATGGTCAACATGTCACCATTGTTTCAACCGATAAAGGGTTTCTCTCTTTATTAAGCCCTACGATTCATGTTTATGATTATTTTAATCGCCGTTATCTCGACGAGCAACATGTTAAAGATAAATTTGATATAAAACCAACACAGCTTATTGATTTATGGACATTAACCGGAGACAGTACTAATAAAATCCCTGGTGTCGCTGGTATAGGTCAAATAACGGCTGCCAGTTTACTTAATGAATATGGCTCATTAAGTGCTATTTTAAATAGCACTGAACTTAAACCAACAATAAAAGAAAAACTTAACAATAGTACCGAGCAAATAGCGTTAAGCCGAAAGCTTCTCACGCTAAAACAAAATATTCCTCTTGGGTTTAACCTTAAAGATATTCGTTTTGGCTCCTAAATCAATAAGGTCGAAAACAATAACTCCTCCTGTTATCAAGTTTTTTAATGACCGGTTATCATTTTACTCATCAAAAATATATTTTAGAGATCAACAATGAACAAAAAGATCATCACTCGTACCTTGCTTGCTTTAGCTATTTATGGCGTTTTTGTTATCTTAGTGGTTGTCTTTTATGACGATAGCCCAGACAAAATGGTTTGGAAAGACAGAGAAACTTATAATCGTCAGTTTATTGCTAAGTTA
>JBLHNB010000198.1:0-6254 GCA_047621305.1 Alteromonadaceae bacterium
AATAAGGATCGGCAGGTTAAATTTACAAATGGTTCTCGAATAAATATTTCAACTTAACCAACCGCCAAATAATTAACTAGGACCCCCATCGTTATTTAGTTCTATTAACAATGTCCTAGTTATTCACTACTTAAGTCAATAAAATAAAAATCATGGATGTCCAATATTTTTTCCAATATTTACACAGTACAAATATGAAATCATTTTTGGTGATTTTTTGGGGCTTTATTAGCATTGAATTTTAAAAGTTTGGCTGACTTACTTATTTCTCTTGAATATATTCTAAAAACACTTGAAAATAGTTTTTCTTTAAAATCATTAGTATAGGAGTATTCTTGAAAAAAATAGATGTAGTAGCGGCAATTATACAATGTGGTGAAGAAACACTTTGTGTTCAACGTGGGCCAGCAAAGCTTGAATACATTTCAAAAAAATATGAATTTCCTGGTGGTAAGATTGAAGCTGGAGAGACAAGAGAGTCTGCAATAATTAGAGAAATTAAGGAAGAGTTGCATTTAGATATCATCGAACCCCAGTTTTTCAATACCGTTAATCATCAATATCCAGATTTCTACATTACGATGCATTCTTTCATTTGCCCAGTCGAGTATAAGAATATAACGCTAACCGAGCACATTAATCAAAAGTGGCTCAAAATTAGTGAACTGAACTCCCTTGATTGGGCTGCAGCTGATATCCCAATAGTTCAAAAACTTCAAACAGACCACCTATAAGAATTCAAATTACATGATATTAGATGAACTGAGTAAAAGTTTAAAGACTGGTTTTATTGATAAAGAATCAATTTCTGAAAAGTTGTATCAACCGACATTATTGATCAACAAAAAGAACCCACGACAAAAAGTACTCTCTACAATTTTAAAGGAGTTATTGTATTGTGATGAATTCTATATTTCAGTAGCGTTTGTAACAACAAGTGGCGTTGCTACTTTAATGAATACCCTCAAAGACCTTGAAGAAAAAGGTGTTAAAGGAAAAGTTGTTGTTTCACAGTACTTAAACTTTACTCAGCCTGAAGCGCTTAGAAAACTTCTAAAATTCACTAATATTGAACTGCGTATTGCCATCAATCAAAACTCCCATTCAAAAGGGTATTTGTTTAAAAAATCGGAATACCATAATCTCATTATAGGAAGTAGTAACCTAACAGCATCAGCTCTGGCTACAAATAAAGAGTGGAATCTTAAGGTATCAGCACTTCATTCCAGTAGCATTGTTGAAAAAATTATTGGAGAATTTGATGCTGACTTTCATAGTGGTACGCCTGTTACTGCATCGTTTATCGATACCTATGAAGATATTTATAATAAACAAAAAATTCTATCTATAGCACATGAAAAAGTATTTATTAAACCTGAGATATCGCCAAATTCTATGCAGGAAGAAGCGCTAACAAATATTGATATTTTAAGAAATAGCGGTGCTACAAAAGCGCTTCTTATATCCGCAACAGGTACAGGTAAAACCTATTTATCTGCTTTTGATGCGCAGGTTTTTCAGCCAAAAAGATTATTGTTTGTAGTGCATAGACGAACAATTGCACTAAAATCATTGGAAACATTCCAGGATGTTTTTGGAACAGATAAAACAATGGGAATATATTCTGGCTCTCAACAAGAGCGGGATAAAGATTTTTTGTTTGCTACCGTGCAAACCATTTCACAACAAAAACACTTGGATCAATTTGATACAGACCATTTCGACTACATCATAATTGATGAGTCCCACCGATCAGGGGCTGACTCATACAAACGGCTTCTCGATTATTTTCAACCGCGCTTTTTATTGGGAATGACAGCAACGCCAGAAAGAACGGATGGTGAAGATATCTTTAGTCTGTTTGACCATAATATTGCTTATGAGATCCGCTTAAACACGGCGATGGAAGAAGAGATGTTAAGTAACTTTCATTATTATGGCGTTACTGATCTGAAAGTTGATGATGTCGTACAAGAAAACACACGAGACTTTGCACTGCTTGCATCTGATGAAAGAGTCGAAAATATTATTAAGCATGCTCGCTTTTATGGTTCTGATAACGGTATTACGCGAGGTCTAGTTTTTTGTTCACGCAATGAAGAGTCAAAGATGTTAGCCGAAATGTTTAATCAGAGTGGTTTTCGTTCTTTAGCGCTTTCTGGAAAAAACTCGGAAGAGGAAAGAAGTAATGCTATTGACTTGTTGGAGTCTGATAACTTAGCCAATAAATTGGATTATATTTTCACCGTTGATATTTTTAATGAGGGAATTGATATTCCGAAAGTGAATCAGATCATAATGATTCGACCGACAGACTCAGCAATTGTTTTTGTACAACAGTTGGGACGTGGATTGCGTAAAGTAGAGGGTAAGGGATACCTTACCGTTATTGATTTTATTGGAAATTATAGTAATAATTACCTCATCCCCATTGCGCTTTATGGCGACACTTCATATAACAAAGATGCCTTGCGTAGATCAATATCAAGCGGTAGTCGACTTATTCCCGGCAGCTCCACGATCAATTTCGATGCGATTACTAAAAAACAAATTTTTGCATCAATTGATTCTGCCAATATGCAAATGATTAAAGACTTAAAAAAGGATTATTTTCTTTTAAAGTATAAGCTCGGTCGAATACCTATGATGATGGATTTTATCGAGCATGGTTCACGAGATCCATTTTTGTATGTAGGCTATTCAAAATCATTTCTTAATTTTGTGTTTAAGGTTGAAAAAGATTTTACACATGCACTTTCAGACAAATCTATAAAACTACTTGAGTTCTTTTCTAATGAGCTAAACAACGCAAAAAGAGTTGAAGAAAGCATAATACTTAATGAGTTACTACAGGGGAATATCTGCACAGTTTCACACTTAAAAACTATTGTATCTGATAAATATGATTATGAAGTGTCAGATCAAACAGTCGAATCTTGTCTAAATAATCTCAATTTTAAATTCATTAGGGAAAAAAACTCGGGGAAATTGCTCACACTTAATAATATTTATGGATTAAATATTATGACACTTGATGATGGTGTTTTTCAGTTAACTGCAGAATTCAAAGTATTACTTAAACAAGAATTGTTTAAACAGTTTTTACAAGACTCGATTAACTATTCGATTCATAAATTTAATGACCGCTATGAAAGTGAAAACTGGCGAGATGGCTTTTCTTTGTATGAAAAATATTCCAGAAAAGATGTTTTTAGGATCTTAAATGTAGAAATAAACCCAGTGGCTCAAAATGTGGGTGGTTATCTTGTTAGCCCTAACAGCACACATTGCCCCATATTTGTTAACTACCATAAAGATGATGATATTTCTGAATCAACTAAATATGAAGATGAATTTGTTAACAACAAAGAATTTGCATGGATGTCGAAGTCTAATCGAAAGTTAGTAAGTAATGATGTTCAATCGATACTCGGTAATAGAGGGAATATTAGACTTCCGTTGTTTATCAAAAAAAGTAACGATGAAGGCATTGAGTTTTACTACATGGGTGATGTTGAACCAGAACAAGATAAAGTTGAACAAACCTCAATGAATTCAGACAATGGGAAAAAAGTATCAGTGGTCAGGTTTGTTTTTAGTCTGTCTACACCCGTTTCGGACGAAATGTATCAGTACCTTCGAGAAAAAGAAGTAACTGCAATTGAGCGTACTCCAACGCTAAAATTGGTGCCACCCACTATTGTTGAAAAGGTTACAGACGATAAAAAACCAAACCTCATCCCATTTTACGACTTTTATGCTGCGGCAGGTTCTTTTAGTGAGATGCAAGAAAATAAAGATTTCAATATGATTGAGGTACCTTTGCGGTATTCAACAGATCAAAAATATTTTTCTTGTAAGGTTGTTGGTGAGTCTATGAACCGTAGAATTGCAAATAACTCTATTTGTATCTTCAAGGAGCCTCTTGGTGGTTCACGCAATGGTAAAATTGTTCTTGTTGAAAATTTTGGTAAAAATGATGAAGAATATAATTCATCATTTACTATTAAAACCTATGCTAGTGAAAAAAGAGCCACTGATGATGGTGAGTGGGAGCATTCTGTTATTTTACTGAAGCCCAATTCCACAGAATCACGATTTGAAGACATTGTCCTTCATGAAGATGATTGTGAAAATATGCGAATCGTTGGCGAATTTGTTACCGTGCTAGAAGAATAACAATTCAATATTCACCACCTGTTACATCCTTATTAATTTTAGTTTGATAACTAGGCGAACTAAGCACTTTAAACAGTCTCAGATTTAAAAAAATTTAAATAATAAGCGTTTATCAAACACCATTAACACAATGATACTGTGCTCAGGGGATTTTTTTCTAAAAAATACCAAGAATTAGAATAACCACAACAACTAGAATAATTAGTCCTTTTGTCAAAAAACCTATGATTATGTCTTTGTCATCATTCGCTAAACGTTTTTTGACAAAGGTTTTAAAGTTCAACGATTCTGTTGGCTCGGGTTCATACTCAGGTTTTTTTTCAAGAAAGTAAGAGGCATTTTTTCCACAATATTTTGTAAAACACCTCGCTATATTAGCATTAATGTATCCAAGTTTTGTGGCTTCCTTATCTTCCTTAAATACCTCGAGGTTTGTGCATTGCAAGGTAATTCTTTTACCTGAAACTTCAACTTTTTTGTAGTGCTCACAGTCACTACACTTTAATTTTATATATTCCTGTACTTCGGCCATAAATAGACTATTTCTCGATATTTGGCGCCATGTTATATGAGAATTAATAAAGATTCTACCAGTCAAAGTTGCTTTTTATTAAGTGCTTAGAAAACTAGCGGGATTCTACTGAGTAATGCGTTTATTCACGTTTAAGTTACCTGTGCACGTCTTCTCAATATTCATGGCTAATGTGCTATTTATGTCATAAAAAATTCGTTTTTTTAACCAATTTATCGCAGGTGTTATTAACATTTAAACTGAACAACTAATGATTCTTGATCTGAAATTACATCTAGTAATCCTGATGATAATAAACTCGCTTCTTGACTACTTTCTTCGCATGAAATAGTGATTTCATTAATACGTTCTATATTTATATTTATTTGCTCTGTTACCACAGACTGTTCTTCGATAGCTGTTGCTATCTGCGCCGTAGAGTCTGATATTAATGTAACTTCATCATTAATTCTTTTTAGCGCTACGCCTGCTTTTCTTGAAAGTGATACCGAGTTGTTCGATAAGTCACTTCCTTTATTCATTGCATTTACCGCATTATCTGAATTTTTTTGTAGTTCATTAAGTAAGTTACGAATTTCTTCAGTAGATTGTTGAGTTCTCATTGCTAGTGCTCTAACTTCTTCAGCTACAACGGCAAAACCTCTTCCTTTTTCACCTGCTCTAGCGGCTTCAATAGCTGCATTTAGCGCAAGTAAATTTGTTTGATCAGCAATACTACTTATTTCAGATAAAACAGTGTTTATTGATTTAGTACCATCAGATAATTTAGTAATTATTCTATCAACTTCAGTTAACTGAAGAGATAAGTCATTTATTGCGACGACTGAGGTCGAAATTATCTTTTGGCCTTTATTGGTTAGCTCTTTGCCCTGTTCTGCAGCTTGAGATGTCTCGGTGATAGTTTTTGCTAAGTCTTGCACAGTAGATGACATTTCATTCATCGCTGTGGCTATTTGTTCTGATTCACTGCGCTGTATATTTAACTTTTGAGCGACTTGGTTGCTCTGTTCAGAAGCACCTGCTGCGCTTCTATTTACATGCAGAGAAACATCGCTAACTCTGCCAACAACCGCATTTATTTCTGCTTTACGCATTGATAAAGCAAGTTGTATCGAGCCTATCGCATCATTATTACCAGAATAAAGATAACTCATTAAAGGATTATCAAAAACTTCTTTGGCATTCTTTAAAACCCTTTTATATTTTTTACGCCAGCTTAATGAAATAACAGAAGAAATTAGGCCAATTAATAAAAAAGGGGTTGTTATCAGTAGGCTTAACTCAGTGATAAACATTAACGTGAAACTGGCAAGCGTAAATAAAAACAATACGCATTGAAACCAAAGTGTTTGGTCTATTTGGTATTTTATTTTTATGGGGAATCTCCCTTGATTTAGGGCTAAATAGAGTTTGTCAGCACGTCTTTTAACATCAGTGTCTATTTTGGTTCGAACTGACTGATATTCTACTTTTTCTCCTACTTCATTTTTAATGGGGGTAGCGAAAGCATTAACCCAATAATAATCACCGTTTTTACATTTGT
>JBLHNB010000199.1:0-6246 GCA_047621305.1 Alteromonadaceae bacterium
ATTTTCAAGTTGTACTCATAGTAGCATTACTGTCTATTATCGTTTTTATGAGCGAATACTTTTTAGGCAATTCATTTACTCAAAGCTTAGTATATCAAAGAGATTTAATCACTAAAGGTGAACTTTGGCGTCTTTTATCTGGACACCTACTACATACCAATGGTTATCATTTACTACTAAACTTGGCCGCCTTATTTATGCTATGGGCATTACATGGCCGCTTTTATAGCATAAGAAATTATACCACTTTATTTTTATGTTGCTCAGTAACCACCAGTGTAGGTATTTACTACTTTGATCCAACATTAATACAATATGTTGGCTTATCTGGCGTATTGCATGGTGTTTTTGTTTTTGGCGCACTAATGGATATTAACGCTAAAGACAAAACCGGCTACTTATTGTTTTTAGGGGTATGGCTTAAAATTACGCATGAGCAATTCTATGGCGCGAGTACTGACGTGAGCAGTTTAATAGAAGCAAGTGTGGCGGTGAATGCGCATTTATGGGGAGCACTGGGCGGTTTACTCTTTTCTATTATTTACCTTTATAGCTGTCATATAAAATTACGCCTTATAAATAAATCTTAACTGGCGTCCATTCAAACTTGCTCGTTTACTACTATACCCGTTCCACTTGAAGATGCAGTTTCAGAGCGAAGCTAGGAAATCAGATCAAGGCGCTTGCTTGACCAATAGCAAGCTATTGGGATTGAAAGCAACGACGTTATTGATTATTTAGACCTATTAAAAAGATCATATATTTAATTCCTTTAGTATAATGATGATAAACTGAAAAAAAAATTATTTACTCAAATCTATGAAGTCTATTCAACCCTGTTTTTGTGGCTCAAATTGTGATTTTTCATCCTGTTGTCAGCCCTATATAAATAAAGAAGTCCCCGTTCAAACAGCAGAGCAATTAATGCGATCTCGCTTTAGTGCCTATGCACTTGGCAATGCACAATATATTTATGATACCTACGCAAAAAGTAGTCAAGCTGCACAATCAGTTAAAGAGATTGATGACTGGAGTCAGTGTTGCGTATGGATTGCACTTAATATACACCCTAATACAAATAGCGTAAGTAGTACAAATAATGCAACTGAGCAATGTGTTGAGTTTTCTGCTTTTTATATAACAGACAATGTCTTATGTGAACTGAGAGAAAAATCACGTTTTATCTTAGAAGAAAGTCACATAGTAAACACAACAGCAAACACAGTAATAATAGAATCGACTATCAAGGTCCCATTAAAGCAATGGCGTTATATTGACGGTGATATTATTGCACATAATGAATTAGCAAACATAAAGCGAAATGCGCTTTGCCCTTGTAATGAATACCCAACAACGTGGAAAAAAAAGAAAGGCAAAAAATATAAACAGTGCTGCGGAAAATGATCTGTTGAATTGAGCTAAATTGACTAAATATTCCAATAACATCGTTGCTTTTAATCCCATAAGCTAGCTATTGCTCAATCAAGCGCCTTGTTCTTGAAAATTTATCCTCATTGATATTTGATCACTAACTTATTACCATTGGTATTAAACCGCCACCCCATCAACTAGGCTCGACTTTACTAATGACGTTTGTACCGCTTTAAGCCAACTTTCAACATTCATATTTATACGTGTATTAAGCACGGGTGATGACTTGGGATTAGTGTGTTTTTCTTGGCAAGTTAAGCTAGTGTTAGCTAAAATATTACTGGCAATATATTTGTTGTCATCACGAAAAGTTAATGGTTTAGGCGACAAAGCATTACTTAATTGAATTGACACAAGATCATTATCAGCAATCAATTGACTCTCGTTATATTGACTAATTTGTTCAATATTTTTTAATGCTAACGGCGCTTGTTCCGGTAACTCAAAATGCTTTCTTAATGCTTGGTTAGTCTGCTTTGATTGATCAGCTGAGCTAACATCTGCTTTGGGTAAAATAAATTGACTGTGTTCTCTAACATCATCACAAAGCATCGCTAACATCAAAGAAAAATCTGCACGTCTAGCTTGATGAACGCTTTCATTTAGCTGTTCACCTAATTGCAGTTCATGCAACAATATTTCTGACTTTAATACTTCTGAAGTCAGCGCTATATTATTGTCAGGAATGTTGTTAACAGTATTAACAGCCAATGAAGCTCTCTCTTTCTTGCAAAATTATGCTAGTAAGAAAGTTATCGACTGAGATACTTAAAACTTAACAATTAATTGTTAAGTTTTAATAAAAAAATAATTACGGCTCTTATTATTCAGTCGCTTAATGAAACGTTTGATTAAACCATTCATCAATAGATTCAAATAACTCAGTCGTTGCTTTACGGCTAGGATCTAACATTTCATCACTGGTTTTCTCAATACTATCTAATACATCTGAACTCGTTTCCTTTATGCTTAACCATGCTTCATTAGCAAATTGTGCTGAGTCTTTTTTTCCCTGCTCAAGGCAAGCATTCATATTAAACTCTTTATCGGTATCAAATAAAATATTAGCATCTTCATTGAGCACTTGTTTGTCTTCACAATACTGGCTTATTTCTAAATACGTTAATGTGCCGATTACCGCTACTGTGCCTATTGTTGCCGCTGAAACTGCCGTTACAGCCACTTTTTTACCTGAGCGCTGAATAAAACGCTTCGACACATTCGCACTTTTAGCTTTATTTCTGTGCTGCATTTTTTGCACAATTTTTTTAGAATGCGTTAAGCTATTTAAGCTTTCAATAGGTAAAACGGCATAGCCAAAAAATGATAATAAACTACTGAAAAAAAACTGAATGACAATAACGCCAGACATTATCGTGACCATGAGTGTTGAAAGTACCGCCTTCATTATTGATCCTTAAAGTCATTTATTAGTGAGATAGTACCGTAAATAATCAGTTACCCCACTATTGTCCCACTAGTTATCCCACCATGATATAACTGGCAATAAGGTAAGCAATAACCGCCAAAGTACCGCCAAAGATAGAGTAAGGCAATTGTGTTTTTACATGCTCAAGCAGATCACAGCCCGAAGCAATAGCAGAAACACAGGTAGTATCAGATATAGGTGAACAATGATCACCAAAAACCCCTCCTCCTAAAATAGCAGCAATAACTAATGATGGCGGTAATCCTAACGATTGAATTATCGGAACGCCAATAGGAATTAATATAGCAAAAGTGCCCCATGAGGTGCCCGTACTAAAAGAGATAAGGCCTCCAACAATAAATAACATAGGCACAACAAGAATAAGTGGCAAATTTTCACCGACAAAACCGGCGATATAAAGGCCAGTACCTAACTCTTTTAAACTTGAACCCAAGGTAAGAGAAAACATGACGATAGTCACTAAAGGTAATAACTCAGACAACCCTTTAAAGCCAACTTCAACCAGTTCTTTATGGGAATAACGTTTTGCTGAAAGTAATAAAAAATAAGCAACTGCTAAAGCAAAACAAGTGGCATAAAGTACTGACTTACCACCACTACCCTGAGTAATATCACCGTCACCAGTCCAGAACATAAAGAAGAACATTCCTAACACCATACTTAATAGTGGTACTAACATGAAACGCGCTTTAGTGGGTTTAATTAATTCTTCTTTTACTAGCTCTACATCGGCCTCTTCTTGCTTATGTAACGCTAACTCTGATTGTTTCATTGGACCATGAACCCTGTCAGTAATTACCGTATAGGCCACCATTAATAGCGCAATAATAGCGTAAAAATTATAAGGGATAGTACCCCATAATATTGACATGGATGATTGCCCTAACTCGTAATTGTTAAGCAAACCCAACACATAAGCGCCCCAACCGTTAAGCAATATCAAAATACACACAGGCGCAGAAGTACTATCAATCATAAAAGCAAGGCGAGCGCGACTCATTTTAAATTTATCAAATAAATCACGCGATAAAATACCCGCGGTAAGCACACTTAAATTTGATTCAATAAAAATAACAACGCCGGTAAACATAGTCACAGCGCCAACTTGGCGTTTACTTTTTGCTATGCCTTTACTTACTAACTTATTGACCAAAGCGGTTACCCCACCTGAATTTCTAATGTAAGCGAGTAATGCCCCAATAAGTAAACTAAAAATCAATAAACGAGTATTACCAGGAGAACTAAATACCGTAATAACACGTTCAATGGAGCCGATAAAAGCATAAAAAAGCACATTAGAATGTTCTCGGTAAGCTAACAATAATTCTGAACTAAATACCGCCATTAACAAAGCAAGAATGACTTCCTTTCGCCATAAAACCACAACGATTGCCACAAGAGGTGGGAGTACCGACAACCAATCCATAAACTAAACCTTTATCATTAAAATCAAAAACTAAAACAGTGTGGCAAATACAAATAGAATATTCAAGCCTAATAAACGTTAAGAAATTATTTATTGCTGTCATATTTAAATAAAGTTACAAACATTATCGGTGCAGTAATAATTTTTATCTCGATTGTAAAAATATTATCTACTGTATTTGTCATGCTTTTTTTCAGAAAATATAAGTAAACAATAAAAACGAAAAAATATAACTTCCTTCATTTTAAGTGTTTTGTTCTTTATTCACAGTATAATGCACGCCATTTACTTTTAAGAGCAGGAGATCAACTTGGAATTAGCGAGTTTTTCCTATGAATTGTTAGCCTTTTTATTTTTTGTAGCCGTAGTGGCTGGTTTTCTTGATACCTTAGCAGGCGGAGGAGGTTTATTAACATTACCGGCTTTAATGATGGCAGGCTTACCGCCTCTATCGGCGTTAGCTACCAATAAGCTGCAATCAAGCATGGGTACTGCCACAGCAACACTAATGATGTTACGCAATAAACACGTGCGTTGGAATAACGTTAAATGGTTAATGCTTGCTGCATTTATTGGATCGACAATAGGCACTATTATTATTCAATTGATTAATACCGATGCGTTGACGATAGTTATCCCAGTGGTAATTGCTTTTATTGGTCTATATTTTTTGTTCACACCGACCGTAGATGCAGCGAACAAAAAGCCCATAATGTCAGCATCTCGTTATAAAAAGATAGTTGTGCCACTTATTGGTTGTTACGACGGTCTTTTTGGACCGGGAACCGGATCTTTTTTTGCCTTAGCAGGACGGGCATTGCGTGCTAAACCATTCCTTGAAGCAACAGCCATTGCCAAAACATTAAATTTCTCTACCAATATAGCCTCGCTAATTATTTTTCTACTGGCAGGACAAGTCATTTGGTTAATTGGCTTTACCATGATGATAGGACAATTCATAGGAGCTTGGTTAGGCGCACATTGCTTGTTTAAAATTCCCGTTAACTACTTAAGGTATCTCGTTGTTTTTATGTGTTTCGCAATGCTGGTTAAGTATACTACCAACTAACTATATTTCTAACTATGCTACAAATAACTATGATGCAAATGGGAAATGTCAGTGTTTGTTTTAGATAAATAGGTTTATTAGTTACTCACTATCGGGTAACACCGACATTTACCCAATAGCAATATAAAGATTATACCCAGTGAATAATGGTCAAAGTTACGTATAATGTTACTCATATTAATAAACACGCTTAAACGTCACTTTTTATGTCGAACTCATTAAAATATCTATCATCCTACTCGCCAACAGTGAAAAGCCAAGTACAACAGATGCTTGATAAAAACACGTTGGAAAAATATTTACTGAATAAATATCCATCCATACATAACGTGACTAACGATAAAAGCTTACGTATTTATGTTATGGACATTAAAAATCAATATTTAAAAAAATCTTCACCACTAAGCCAAATAAAGTTTGATGATAAAATTCATGTCATCAATAATGCGTTGGGTTTACATACTTATGTCTCTCGTGTGCAAGGCAATAAATTAAAAAGTAAAAATGAAATTCGTATTGGCAGTTTATTTAAAAAGGCACCTGAGCCCTTTTTATCCATGATTACAGTGCACGAATTAGCACATTTAAAAGAAAAAAATCATGATAAAGTTTTTTACAAATTATGCCAACATATGATGAGTGACTACCATCAAGTCGAGTTAGACCTACGAATTTACCTAACCCAAATAGAGCAGTTTGGTGATATTTACTAACATTATATTTATTAGCTTAGTACCGATGCTTTATACCCGCTCCACTTGAAGATGCAGATTTCAGCAAGATGAGAAAGGGTTAGCTACAAGGCATTGATTGAAGAGAATAGTTATTCTATTGTCGAAATCAATAACGCAGGAGATGACCCTTTATCGA
>JBLHNB010000200.1:0-6210 GCA_047621305.1 Alteromonadaceae bacterium
GGATATATCGCCAGTACACTATCTCATGATGAGGTCTGGGATATGTGGTGTATTGGTCGCGATTTAGAATGTGCCGATATGACAACCCGTATCCTAGATGCGGGCACCTATGTATTGTCTACTCATGACGATCGTGAAAAGGCCCATGTTCCGTTAATTATTTGGGGTAACGTGCTTCGTAGCTCTGGTGCTGATCATGCTTATAGACGCAATGTGGCGGCTAGTGTTGGCGGCACTAAAGTTGCTAACTTCTTGATTTTTGACCCTCATTTTCCTCGCTCAGTACATTACTGTGTCAGCTCAATTGAAAGCGCTGTTAACCGCTTGCCAAAAAGTAGAAAAATTATAACGTCAATTAAAGCACTTGGCATTAAACAAAAAACACCGGTGAAATTCACTGAGTTAGATGAGCAATTAAGTAGTTATTGTAATGATCTACAGCTAAAATTCGGTGATTTACACAGTATTTTTGCTGAAAATTGGTTTTCTGTTAAATAAAATATTAATGAAAAAACTTATAAGGTAGGTATTAAAAATAAATTTATTTTTTGATGCCTACCTTATATCCATTTAGGACTTCAAAACTATCATGACGATTCGAGTTGCTGTTCATCATAATACTTATTATAAATTTGACCGTAGAGTTAATCTTTCTCCTCATATTGTAAGGCTTCGGCCAGCACCACACACTCGCACGCCGCTGCACGGGTATACCTTAAAGGTTTTACCTGAAAACCATTTTGTTAATTGGCAACAGGATCCTTTTGGTAATTGGCAAGCACGTATAGTGTTTCCTGAAAAAACAGACCATTTTAGTGTTGAAGTTGAAGTCATAGCCGATATGACGGTTATTAATCCGTTTGATTTTTTTGTTGAAGACGAAGCAAAAGAGTATCCATTTGAATATGCAGAAGATTTAAAGCAAGAGCTGTTGCCTTATTTAGAAATAAAAGAAAAAGGTGAGCAGTTAATTGAATGGCTAGAAGAGTTTAAAGAGCAAAAAGAGATACCAATTAATGACTTTTTAGTTGAGATAAATCAAAAATTAGAAAAAGATATTGACTACACCATCCGTATGGAGCCGGGTGTTCAAGATTGCGAAACAACTCTGGATAAAAAGCTAGGCTCTTGTCGTGATTCTGCTTGGTTATTAGTTCAGGCTTTTCGTCATTTAGGCTTGGCCGCACGTTTCACTTCTGGTTATTTGGTTCAACTGACATCAGACGTTAAATCACTAGATGGACCTTCTGGACCCGAGGAAGATTTTACTGACCTACACGCATGGTGTGAAGTTTATTTACCAGGCGCTGGCTGGGTGGGGCTTGATCCAACCTCAGGCTTGTTTGCCAGTGAAGGACATATCCCTTTAGCGTGTACACCTAATCCTAGTTCTGCGGCCCCCATCACTGGTTTTACCGATGAATGCGAAGTTGAATTTGAATTTGCCAATGAAGTGGTCCGAATTCTAGAAGACCCACGTGTTACAAAACCCTACAGTGATTATCAATGGTCAAAAATTGATGAGCTTGGTCAAAAAGTTGATAAAGTACTAATAAAAGAAGACGTGCGCCTAACTATGGGTGGTGAGCCTACCTTTGTCTCTATTGATGATATGGAGTCAGAACAATGGAATACCGGCGCACTGGGAGACGACAAACTACGTCTATCAAAAGAATTATTATTAAAATTACGCGATAGTTTTACAAAGGGTGGCCTACTTCATTATGGTCAAGGTAAATGGTACCCCGGTGAAGAGGTTCCTCGCTGGGCGCTAGGGTGTTTTTGGCGAACAGACGAGACGCCTTTGTGGAAAAACACCAAACTGATTGGTCGTATCGATAATGACTATGGTTTTACTCGTAAAGAAGCGCGGAAGTTTTTACAAAGCTTATGTCAATCGTTACGCATCCCCATGAATTATATTATTTCTACCTTTGAAGATGCCTCGCATTATTTAATAAAAGAACAAGAGCTACCCGAAAACATTGATTTATATGATGCTGATTTAACGCTTGACCTTGAACGCAAGCGGCTCGCTAAATTATTAAAAGCAGGGTTAACCAATCCCTCTGGTTTTGTGTTGCCGCTAGAGTGGAGTGCAAGTGGAAGTCATTGGAGCAGTTGTCATTGGCCGGTTAGACGAGAGCGTCTTATTGCTATACCTGGTGACTCCCCAATGGGCTTGCGCCTGCCATTAGAGAGCCTCCCGCATGCGTCAGAGCAAGAATTATATCGACCTGCTAGCGACCCATTTGCTGAAGAAAAAGATCAGCCGACGGTAAACAAAGCACCTAAAATAATGACCAACTTAATTCGTACTGCGCTAACAATTGAGCCTCGCGATGGTTGTTTATTTATCTTTTTACCACCGCTGCAATCATTTAATGACTTCTGTAATTTAATTGAAGCAATAGAAGCTACAGCAGAAAAACTCGATATGCCTGTTATTCTTGAAGGGTATGAGCCACCGAGTGATCCTAAATTAAAAAGCTTTAAAATTACGCCTGATCCTGGTGTTATTGAAGTTAATATTCATCCTAGCCGTTCTTGGGGCGAGCTAGTTGAAAAAACTCATGTACTTTATGAGCAGGCAAGGCTTTGCCGTCTAGGGACCGAAAAATTTATGGTTGATGGACGTCATACGGGAACAGGTGGCGGTAATCATGTCACCATTGGTGGTGCAACCGCAGCCGATAGCCCGATATTAAGACGTCCTGAGATTCTACAAAGTTTGGTAACATTTTGGCAGCATCATCCGAGTCTATCTTATTTGTTTTCGGGTATGTTTATTGGCCCAACGAGCCAAGCTCCAAGGGTCGATGAAGGTCGTGATGATATTCTTTACGAATTAGAAGTCGCTTTTCAACAGATTCCCGAAGGCGCTAATAATCAGCCTTGGTTAGTTGATCGTATTTTTAGAAATTTACTTGTTGATATAACAGGTAATACACATCGGGCAGAATTTTGTATTGATAAACTCTATAACCCAGGCTCGGCTACAGGACGTTTAGGGATATTAGAATTTCGTGGTTTTGAAATGCCGCCTCATGCTCGTATGTCACTTGTACAAATGTTGCTATTACGTTGCCTAGTTGCTCGGTTTTGGAAAGAGCCTTACAAGCATCAATTAGTGCGCTGGGGTACACGATTGCATGATCAATTTTTATTGCCGCATTATATTTGGTCCGACATCAAAGAAGTTGTCGAAGACTTACAGGCTCATGGCTTTGACTTTAAGTTAGAGTGGTTATTACCTTTTGAAGAGTTTCGCTTTCCGCATTATGGACGCGTGCAGATTTCTGATATTGAAATTGAATTGCGTTGGGGCATAGAACCCTGGCACGTATTGGGTGAAGAAGTAGGTCAACATGGTACAACGCGTTATGTCGACTCATCAGTTGAACGCCTACAAGTAAGAATTACGGGTATTAATAGTGAACGCTATGTTTTGACTTGCAATGAAAGGCGCGTGCCACTTAGAGCAACGGGTAAGCAAGGTGAATTTGTTGCAGGTCTGCGTTATCGTGCATGGGCTCCGCCTTCTGCATTGCATCCTACAATAGGCGTGCATACACCTTTAGTATTCGATTTAATTGATACTTGGAATGGTTTGGCAATCGGGGGCTGTACGTATCATGTGAATCATCCTGGCGGTAGAAGTTATGAAACTTTTCCTGTTAATGCATTTGAAGCAGAGTCACGAAGAGTTAATCGTTTTTGGGATTATAATCATACTCCAGGGACGATCCGGCCAAGCGAGGTAAGTGTTGAAACACAGTCACCAATGAATAATAAAGACTCATCGGATAAGGCACAAGAACCGCAAGCGGTTAGATCTTTTTTTGTACACAGTGATAAGCCTCGTCCAATGGAGCCTCCAAAAGAAGAGGTTTCAGAAGATTATCCGTACACATTAGATCTAAGGAAATCTCCGATTTTTTAATATCTTCATGCAATCACCTTCTGCATAAACTCTATAAACCTATCGATATTAATGTGAAAGTCGTTACAAGCGGCTTTTCCATTAATATCGAGAATCGTAACCTAAAGCGTATAAGATGTTTTATATCTAGCATCGCTTTAGGTGTAAGTTCTTTATTGTATACAGGATCACTATTACTCGGATCATTTCCACAAGCTAGGTCTAGCTTATAGCGTAATTGATTTCTACGCAGAGCATCTACAGTATTCTATGAGAGGTATTAAAAGGTTGTTTGAATAACAACATTAATAGTTTTGCAATTATCCGGGAATACTGTTTTTAGTTTTATAAGTTAAGAAAACTAACGGAGTGACAAACAGAACCTCACTCTGAAACATTTTAATAAACTAACGTATCTTTTTGATTTAATATTGAAAAGGGTTTTTGTTGGACATTTCAATATTTTTCCATTGGGAGGCTCGTGTTAACGATCCTTTGGCCATTAAAGACCTCTTATGTTTTGTGCCGAGTAATGGGGCTAAAGTGCCAGTAGTCAATACGTTGCGATTAATCACTCGAGACTTGAATAAGAGGCGCGGTGACACAGTACTTTACGTCATATGATTTGACATATTGATAGGCTCTGATGAATAAATTATTAATTGCTGAATAGACAATAGATCGCGACCATCATTAGTTAAGTGATTGACGAAATTTCTTGAGGCTTGAGGGAGGCCTTTACTATTTTTATAAGAAAAATAGTAAGAAGAGCTTCTGCTAATATGATGTTTAGTAATGGCGAAATGATTTATTAGTATTTGGCCGTAATTGTTTTTATGTTTATGCCAATTAAACAGATAAATGTCCACTGTGGATACTAGCATTCTCTGTTTGATAAAAGTTAACACGATTGCGGCCATTTTCTTTAGACGTATAGAGTGCTTTATCGGCTTCTTTGACTAATTGGCTTTTGCTAAGGCCGGCTCGCAGGTGTGTACCACCAATGCTTATCGTTACCTGAATTAATTGCCCTTTATTGTCAACTAACTTCAAGTTCTCAATATTTTCACGTATACGCTCGGCAATAATCGTAGAGCCTAAGGTTGTTGTTTTATTAAGTAAGACTAAGAATTCTTCGCCACCATAACGAAATACCATATCGGTTTGTCGTGTTGTTGCTTTAATACTTTGAGCTACATGTTTAATGACGTAATCGCCAACATCGTGGCCATAAGTATCATTAACCTTTTTGAAGAAGTCGATATCAATCATTAATACGCCAAGATCTTGTTCATATCGCTGCGCCATCTGCCATTGATATTCTAACGAATTTTCAAGAGCCCCACGATTTCCCAGCCCAGTTAATGGATCGCTAAGTGCTTGATTGAGTGCATCGCGATAATTAAGTGTATTTCGAAGTGGATATACCAGTGTACTTAGTAAGATTTCTAGCTGAACTAATTCGGCTTCTGAGAAACGTTGTTTGCGAGTGAAACTAATATTGCCCAAATATTGTTGATGAATATTTAATGAATAATCACAGTTATGTGCGCATGCAGTGCCTAATTTTATTTGGATATTTTTTGTTTGATTAACAAATTGGCAGCTACCTAATTTAAGTAGATGTTGAATTTGTCCGAAAAACAATTCAAATAAGGGTTCTATTTCAATTGTAGTTTGTAACAGAGAGGTTAATTTGTACTGTGCATTAGCACCTAACTCTTCTTGGACAGTTTGTACAATAGAGTAGTTTCCAGCTTGATGGTCACGCTGTTGTGAACTTGATCGTGAACTAACGATTGAGGCCATACTTATCTACCTTTGAATTAATCTCTTATTACTTAAAAATATTAACATTGACTAATATGTCTCTTCTACTAGGTACATTATTTAGTTACTGCTAACTACATCATTTAATTGAATATAAATTCATTACGCTTGATTAATATAGCTAAATTTGTGCCAACTTTTTAATTGATAAAATATTGATAAAAAACAATAGCTTATATATATATTTTATTTTTTAGTTAATTTAAGTCATTGTTTTGACTTTCTTTTTGCCGTCTTTTTAGCGTTAAAGCCTAATTTTTAGTTGAAAGCGGTAAATTATTGCCGATTGTAATAATTAGCCTAATTATTTAAAGTAAAAACCATAAATGTTGTGCTTTTATACTAAATATTTAGTAAATTGCCACAATCTGTTGTGTTTAGTTACGTTATTAAGGCCTGACTGTCAAAATGTCGTCTTTCTAGCGATTTTCAAGTATTTGTAATGATTAGATCAAAAT
>JBLHNB010000201.1:0-6172 GCA_047621305.1 Alteromonadaceae bacterium
CGTTTTGATATGACCTCTATAGATCCTAAAAAAGGAAGTGCTGCCGGTTATATAGCTAAATATATATCAAAAAATATTGATGGTTCAGACCTTGATAATGATTTATACGGAAATGATGCGAAGCCCGCAGCATCAAAAATAGACGCTTGGTCTTCTTTATGGGGTATTCGTCAATTTCAACAAATTGGTGGTCCATCTGTTACCGTTTGGCGTGAACTCCGACGCTTACAAGAGTCTACGCAACCAGAAATCGTGCAAGCGTTTACCGCTGCCGATTCTGGGGACTGGGCTGCTTATGTGATGGCTATGGGTGGAGCAATACTACCAAGATGCAACCGCCCCATTCATCCTTATTATGAAACTAAAGAAAATGAAACTGTTGATATTGAAACAGGGGAAATAATTCAGAATAACTTAACTTACTACGGTGATGTTAAAGCTCCATCATTAAGAGGACTCATTAATAAAAACATTATCAACCTAACCCGTACCCGAACTTGGACAAAGATAAAACAACCGATGACGACTTGCGGATCGAAGTATGAGAGCGGCAATAAGGAATTGGTAAAATTACACCCTATACCAATATAGCAATATGCTCAGGCGCGGAAGCTGCGACGACGAGGGCGAAGCCTGAGCAACGAGGAGAAGCGCGAAGCGCCCTTGGACTTGTGTAAATAACTGTACTAACCCTAATTCGACAACAGGAAACAATAAAAATGAATATAGAAATGTTTGGCTTTGGTGACCAATTCACCCCACAAGAAGCCTTTGAACTGCTTAATTGTCATGTGGTTAAAAAGGGGATGAAGAAAAGGCAGAATCCACCATTGAAGTGATTGGCTTTGTTGCTGGTGTTATTACCTTAAATGATGAAGTAGAGGTGATGATTAAGTTCCCTAAACAATTAATACAACTAACAAAAATAAAGTTTTCTGAACAAATGTCACTACTAGAAATGGCTTAGTAGTTACTTAAATGCCCTTTAAAAATTTGGTAATGAATATACCTATTAAATAACTACTACCAATAGATATATTCTCATTTTTATGTACATATTTTATTGAGATTTCAGTGTTTATTTAATAAATAAAATAGGACTATTATATGGATTTACAAACAGCGATTAAATTTTCTAAAGACAATTACTTGTCATTAGAAGAAGAAGGAAAGCAAATTATTGGGGTTTCATACTCACCCAATAGTAAACATGAACGGTTTGAAATATTTACTATTTCATATAATTGGGATTGCTCCAAAGAAGAAGGTGAAGATTGGTTTGATATGGCATGTGATGGTGAGCCAGAATGGGGAGGGAATTCTTTTAATAATATAATAGAATTAATCCCTGAATCAGCTAAGAACCTAAACTATCAAATATTTAAAGCTGAGACTTTTTTTATGCTCGAAACTTGGTATATGCTCAAGATTATTTTCCCTGAATTACCAAATCAACAATCAAGTGAGTTTATAAGTGACCAGGACTTTGAAGATAGAGCATCTGTATTAGTTAATAAATTAAATAATTAGCTTACCTTTCTTAGTTACATGGTCAAAGCTAAAAACATGTTCTCTAGGCGATTCGTCACAAACACCAACCAACCTACCCTTTCGAGCATGCTTACCTTTTTCTATTAGTACTTCACTACCACAAATAGGACATTTAGCCTGATAAACAACAAGTTGTAACGCTCTTACATATTGACCATTTGATCTTTTATTGTCGGTGCGAACATACCGTAGTTGTGCAGAAACAACTCTTAGTTTTGTTAACCAATAAGGAGCAAGGCCTATACGTTTACCTATAGCCTCATAAAATGGCATAAACAAATAATAAAGGCCTCCTAATACTGAGCTGATTATTATTGTATATATTAAGCTAGCATCAGACATTGCAAAGGAATTCCAAAGAAAGAGACAATACGCAATAACGAAAGCCAATACAGGTAGGGCTATATAACTATAAAACTTCCAGCCTGATATTTTAAGATTTAATAACGGCTTAGCCCAAGTTGCTGCTTTAGGTAATTGAGGTACTGAGTATTCAATGGCAACATTATTGCCGTCAGATTTTTTTGATTTTAACTCTACAGAATGAGTTATTTTATCTGACAAAGGTATTAAATCAATATAGAAACATGCTCTATGTCCACTATTGGAATCAGTGCTTTTAATTGTCGGTAAATAATTAACTTTATTTAAAGACAAAAAATGAGATATCTCATTAATATTTTCATTAATAAGTTTATCAAAACCTTTTCTATGACGTGTAATAAAATCTTTTGCTGCTAAATAATCAGCCTTAGCATTATCAGATATTCTACAAATATCGTTTGCATCAAAAAACAAATCCGATGCTATATAGCCAGATTCAATGTATTCACTAGATTTATTTAAAAGTGCTAGAAATATTTCAACCGGCTTTCTTTCCGTGTTGTTAGTTTGAACAAAGTAATTTTTTAAACAATCACATGTTTTAACTAGTTCATCCAAGTCAACTTGATCATTTGTAATCATCTACATCCCTTTATTTTATTGAACCTAGGTAGAACATACCTAGTACATCATCTTTTTACCACCTGATTTTAAAGTAATTATTCATTCCAAGTCCAGCACAGACTAACGGAGACAATATGAACTGGGTAACTATTAAGAAATGTTCTGAATTTTACGGTTATACCGAAGAAGCAATAAGAGCAAAAATCAAAAAAGGACAATGGGTGATCGATCAGCATTTTACTAAAGCGCCTGATGGCAGAATTTTAATTAGCATTACAGAGGTAAACAAATGGATAACAAGCTAACTGGCATAAAAGCCAATAACTCAAGTATTAGTATTTCTTTTACCTACAACGATATTCGTTGCCGTGAAACAGTAAAAGTAAAACCAACGAAGTCTTCATTAAAAGAAATGGTGCGTAAGCGTGATGCTATTTTATATGAAATTGAATTCGGTAAATTTGATTACTTAAAACATTTTCCTAATAGTAAAAAAGCGCAGCAACTTGCAGGTACTCAAGCTAACAACATTACCATTAAACAAATGATTAATGATTGGTTCAAACGAACTCAAGACCAATGGGAGTTTTCGACTAAACGTGGATATATTAGTAAAATCACTCATCATATTGAGCCAAACTTTGGTCATATTAATGTAAGTGAATTCAAACCTAGTATTTTTAAAGATTGGGGAGCTACATCAACTTTATCAGGTAAAACAAAAAATGAAGTGCGATCTATTATGCGCTCAGCCTTTCAAGAACTGTATATTGACGAAGTTATTGATGGTAACCCTATCGACCGCATAAAACGATTTAAGCACATTAAGAAAGAACCTGAACCATTCAATGCAAATGAACGTGAAAAAATACTAGCTCAAATGTCTGGACAGGTAAGAAATTTATACGAATTTGCTTTTTGGACAGGACTAAGAGCTAGCGAATTATTAGCCCTGAGAAAATGTGATATTGATTTAAAGCGTGAAGTTATCTTTATTAGAAAAGCTTTAGTACATGGTAGAGAAAAAGGAACTAAAACAAAATCAGGTGAACGTACTCATGAACTTCATGAAAAAGCATTATTAACACTGAAAGCACAATTAAAGTTAAATACAGAGGGCCAAGAACGAATATTTCTAAACCCTAAAACAAATCAACCTTGGCGTGATGATCGTGCTATTTATCATAATTGTTGGCAACCAGCAGTAAAGAAATCAGGTGTTAAGTTTCGTAAACAATACAACACTCGTCACACGTACGCCTCAACCATGCTAACCGAGAATTGAACCTATTGCATGGGTAGCTAAACAACTAGGCCATAGTGATATTGGTATGTGAAGTGGTTAAGTACTTATGCGAGGTGGATTGAATAAAGTTGTAAGTTAAATATCTATTTAACTTACTGTTTTTTCCTAGTACCATGGAAAAAAGCCAAATTCTATCTTTATAATATGTCCTTAAAAGCTAAAAATGATTTTATATTTAAAAAACATATGTCCATTGGGGATGTTGATGCTGAAAATGATGGAAAGTTTCTGCGTGAATGCTTTATTGATAATGGGGATCTTGACGTTATTGAAGATACCGAAAGCCCGCAATCAATAATAGTAGGTCGGACAGGGGTCGGGAAAAGCGCTTTAGTTGAACAATTATTATACAGTGCCAATAATGTAATATCAATTGAACCCGAAGAACTAGCTTTAAAACATATTAGTAATTCTTCTATACTCCAATTTTTTGAAGACCTAGGTGTAAATTTAGATGTGTTTTACAATCTTCTATGGCAGCATACATTTGCAGTGGAGTTAATAAAATTTAAGTACTCAATAACTAATATTGCTGAAAGTAAAAGCTTTTTAACACAAATAAGTCAATTAATTATTGGTGACAAAAAGAAAAAACAGGCTCTCAACTATCTAGAAGAATGGGGAGATAAGTTTTGGGTGAGTACTGAATTGAGAATAAAAGAATTTACAGAAAAAGTTGAGTCTTCTTTAAGCGCGGGTTTAAAAGCGAAATGGAATAGCCTCGACTTTTCTTTAGGTGCTAAAAACAATCTCACCGAAGAACAAAGATCTGAATTAATTCATTACGGCAAAACAGTTGTCAATGATACTCAAATACAGAAATTATCTAAAATCATAAACTTACTCTCGGAAGATGTATTTAATGATCCTCAGAATAAGGTTTATATAGTTATTGATAGACTCGATGAAAATTGGGTTGATGATGAGCTTCGATACAAATTGATTAGAGCCTTAATTGAAACAATAAAAAAATTCCGAAAGATTGAACCTGTAAAAATAGTTATAACTTTACGAACAGATCTATTAGATCGTGTACTTGAAAAAACAAGAGACTCTGGATTTCAATTAGAAAAATATAGAAATTTATTTTTAAAAGTTGGTTGGAATAGAGCTCAACTTCAACAATTGTTAGACAAACGAATTAACTTTCTACTCAAACATAAATACACAAATAGCGAAGTTTGTTTTTCTGATATTTTTCCTAATACAATAGAAAAAATCACCTCTATAGATTATGTATTAGATAGAACTTTACTACGTCCTAGAGACTCCATATCATTTGTAAATACGTGCCTCACTGAGGCACAAGGTAAATCAGAAATAACTGGTTCAACTATTAAGAATGCTGAACAAGATTATTCTAAAGAGAGAAGAGAATCACTTGAATACGAATGGTTTGTTGAACACTCACAGTTAAGCACTTATATTGATATACTGCATGATAAAAGAAAAAGTTTTAAAGTTAGCGAAATTGACAGTGACATATTGGAAGTGTTGATTTTACAATTATCTGGTTTATCATTATTGTATGAAGATAACATTATCCAAAACGCTAAGCAGTACATGAAAAGTGATTACCCTCTTACAGTTACTATCATGACAAAATTTAAAAAGAACTTACTTTTCAGCCTATATAAAGTTGGCGCTATAGGCATTAAAATTAATGGAAAAAGCTCAGTAAAATGGATACATGATAAAACTCAGGACTTAACACCACAAAAAATAGATGACACTTCAGTTATATATATCCATAAAATTTTATGGCGAAATTTAGCTGTAGATAGTAGATAGTAGATAGTAGATAATATAATTTCATATCGTGATTTTAACCAAATCAAGATTAACTTGTTGATAGGTATGTAAAAATGAAGAGTTCGATTCCCCCCACCACATAACACTCTTTACAATCAATAGGTTGTAAAGGCTTGTATGGATAATAAACCCTTTAATTAATAACAACTTAAACCAAGTTCGGTAAAGTGAGACCCAAGCTTTGGCTGCAACCAAAGTCTTCTTATACTGAAGTGGCATAGCTAATTTGGCCACCTACTTAGAGATGTTATTATGCATCTCATCAAACGTTAGGTGATACTGTAGTGACCAATTTTACTTGACCACTACACCTAGTACTGTCTGGTCTTTCTGACAGATATCATGTAGGTGTCAATTTAAAAGATAAAGACGTGGGCAACTAAACTCAAACATCATTTGTTAGCCACGTTATATTCAATATAAATTGTGTCGTTGCAACCATATGAACTTTCATTTCATCTATTGTTATTACCAGTTATGTATAACTGTACAGTAAAAAAGTGATCGGATTTATTTATAAAACTCTACAGCGAACTTTGCACCACCAAAGGTTGA
>JBLHNB010000202.1:0-6165 GCA_047621305.1 Alteromonadaceae bacterium
ATATTTTTTTCTAACTTGTTGCACGACCATCGACGGTCGGTAACGCTGCCATGGAAAAGCCGGTAATAGGCTACAGCGCATATTTTATTGAAGCTAACGGCTACTTGCTACATTCAATCACTAAGCTTACCACCTGCAATCTAAACTACTCACCTAAACCACTTACTCTAAATAATCACCAGCATAAGTACTGAGTTGATAAAAATTTCACACAAATTATTTTGAATTGACTTATTATATTTTAATAAAAAAACCTTAATTTGACTATAAATAATTACATAAAAACCAACAACTCCTTGTTATTATTGATGTTTTTATCAATACATTTTTTTTGAACTAATAATACAAATCTTTCCAATTTTATTGTTTTTTGTTGGCAGGTAAAGTCTCTACTAAGCAACGAGGCATGGGCTTTTCAGTGAATAGCTCCTGTTATCCAGTGTTATTACATATCAACTAAATCATTCACTTATTAAAAAGAGGTTTCACATGAATATTTTATTAACAGCAGCAAGTAAAACAGAGTCAGATTCTGGTTTATCACTTTTAATTCTTCGTATTACTATTGCCACTGTTTTTATGGCTCATGGTAGTCAAAAATTATTCTCTTGGTTTGGCGGTTACGGTCTTGAAGGTACCGGACAATGGATGGAATCTATTGGTTTAGCCCCTGGTTACTTGATGGCGTTATTAGCGGGTTCGGGAGAATTTTTTGGTGGTCTATTATTATTATTTGGTTTGCTAACACGAGCGTCTAGTTTAGTACTTGCCATAACGATGTTTGTCGCTATCTTTAGCGTTCACTTTGCCAACGGTTTTTTCATGTCTGCTAATGGTTATGAATTTGCTTTTGTTTTATTAGGTGCAAGTGTTGCTTTAATGTTCTCGGGCGCAGGTAGATATTCACTTGATGCACTTTTATTGAATAAATAAATTGCCAAGAGCAACACTGAGTAAAATTGCTGTCGGGCTAGGAATCTTCAAGAACCTAGCCGACTATTCTGCAGACGAACCCTGTCAGACTAGATGTCGATATTACACTATTTATAATGCCAATCACTTAGTTAAAGCGCTTGGCATAACAGGAAAAAATCATGAGTAAATTACCGTCAAATTGGAAAAGCAGCATAGATAATGGTGAGTATCGTCGTAAAGGATCTCAATTTAGACATTGGATAACAGCTGATGGTAGTGCCGGTACGTCAGGTGAGGCTGGCTTTAAAGCCGAAGCAGGCAGGTATCATCTTTATGTCTCTCTCGCTTGTCCTTGGGCACATCGCACTTTAGTTTTTCGTCAGTTAAAAGAACTTGAGCAACTTATCACGGTAAGTGTGGTGCACCCCGATATGCATGATAAAGGCTGGATTTTTAAACACAATGAAGAGTCAGCAGCCTTATATGATACAACAGGTGATACGCTTTACGGCGCTGACTATATGTCAGAGCATTACTTTTCTCAAACCGATGATTACCAAGGTAATATCACTGTTCCAGTTTTATGGGATAAGAAAAAAAAGGTCATTGTTAACAACGAATCCAGTGAAATTATTCGCATGTTTAACACGGCGTTTAATGATATTACTGGGAATAAACTCGATTTTTATCCCCAAGAGCTTCGCAGTGACATAGATGATATCAACGAGTTTGTTTATCACAAGATTAACAATGGTGTATATAAATCTGGATTTGCCACCAGTCAAAAATCGTATGAAGAGAATGTTGGAAGCTTATTCAGCGCATTGTCCGTTATTGAACAGCGCTTAAGTAAGCAACGATATTTAAATGGTGATCAGTTAACAGAAGCTGATTGGCGCTTATGGACAACCTTAATACGCTTTGACTCGGTCTATCACACTCACTTTAAATGTAATTTATCGACGCTAAAAGAGTTTTCTAATATCTACCATTACATGATAGAGCTGCATCAGATACCTGAGATTAGCGATACCGTTAATATGGCTCATATCAAGCGTCATTATTATGCGAGCCACTTGGCAATTAACCCTTATGGCATTGTACCTGTTGGTCATCAGCAAGATTGGAGCATTGCTCATTTGCGTGACAAGTTTTAACCCTATATTTGATCATGCACAGCTCGTAATAGCAGGTGGCCATTAATATTTGTGGCCTCTGTTGTTATTGATATGTTGCTTGTGCTCAATCGTGAGCAAACACAGCCGACCAATTGACCGCCTGTAACCTTTCTACAAACCAATTTAGTGCCTGACCAGACATATCCTTATGCCAAGCCATATAAATAAACTCTGGCTGGCGGAGAACTTCACATTCTTTTATTACTAAGGTTCCCTCCCTTAGTTTGTCGGTAATCATGTGTTTTGGCAAAAAACCTATACCTAAGCCCATGCTTTGAGCGTGTATTTTTGCCGACATATTGCTAACCCGTACTACGCGTCGAGAATCTAATAATCCAGTTGTTCGCCTAATAGTTGATGTGGCTGAATCGGTAACAACAATAGAAGTAAATTGTTTAATATCATCGCAAGTAACAATGTGTGTTTTTTCCGCTAACTCATGACTTGCCGATACCGCAAAACAAAATTCTGCCTGGGCTATTTCAACCACGTTAAAATTACCCTTGGGTAATTCACCTGTTGCCCCGACAACTATTTGGGCTTGATTTGATAGCAAAGCCTCCCAAGAGCCACTCAGAACTTCTTCGTTTACCGAAATCTCTGTCATCTTGTTGAGCTGATCAAATTCACTGATCAGTGAAAAGAGTATTGGCATAGGAACTAAGGTATCTAGTGTAATCTTCAATTGAGTTTCCCAGCCAGTTTCTAATTGCTGAACTGCATTTTCTAGGGCTAAAGTTGCAAGTAGTAATTGATGTCCTTGCTCTAACACTAATTTTCCGGCGGACGTTAACACAGCTCTTTTTTTAGACCTATCAAATAAAGCCACTGCCAAATCGCTTTCTAGCTTAGCAACGGTATAAGTTAATGCCGATGGGACTTTGAATAAAACCTTGGCCGCGGCTGCAAAACTACCTTGCTTATGAATAGCTTCTATTGCACGTAAAGCATCCAAGGTGATGGCATTTTTCATAAAGTTATAACTCTTTTCATATTGAGGGCTTTTGATTCAAATTAATTGAATTAAAAATTGAAATAATTCCGATTTTTTTATTAAATTTTATCTTTATAGTACGCTAACTATACATTACTAATCAAATATACAAAATTAGTCTCTATTAGTTATTGAGTAATTGTTTAATAATTTTGAACTATTAAGGCGTTCAACTTCAACTATTCAATTTTTTATACTCATTAATTAACATAAACACAACTATTGAATATTCAATTCTACTAGGAATAGAAACATGATCGACATTATTAAATCAGAAACAAGAGGTAAGGCAAATCATGGATGGCTGCAAAGTAGACACACTTTTTCTTTTGCCAACTACTACAACCCAGCTCGTATGGGGTTTTCTCACCTACGTGTAATCAATGACGATACGGTACAGGGCGGTCGCGGCTTTGATACTCACGGTCATCGAGATATGGAAATTATAAGCTATGTGCTCGAGGGTGAAATTGAACATCAAGATAATCAGGGTAATAAACGTAGACTACCTGCAGGCGAGTTTCAGCTGCTATCAGCTGGCAGTGGTATTAAACACAGTGAATACAATGCCAATAATAGTGAGTCATTAAATTTTCTACAAATATGGATAGAGCCTGATGTACGCAATGGCAAACCAAGTTACCAACAAAAAAACTTTGGACAAAAATGGGGCCTGACTAAAGTAATTTCTAAAAATGGGGACGATGGTAGTTTATTGATTAAACAAGATGCAACCTTGTCTCAACTCTTTATGCGGCCAAATCAACACGAGCTAGTGTCAATTAAACAAGGACATTCAGTTTATGTACATGTGATCGCGGGGGAAATTAAAATCGATGGTCAACGATTAAAAGCAGGTGACGGCGCAAAAATTAATAAACAACTCAAAGTAGACATAACGTCAGACAGTGATAACAAAGTACAAGCTTTGATCTTTGATCTTGGTTAATCAATTGTCTAGAATATCACAAGAATTAGGCCGCATTTTTTATAACGGATGTGGCGAATAGTACGCTGTTAAATTTGTGGTTCACAAACGCGTTAGCATCAAATGAGAATCATCCAAAACAATAACCATTGGTAACACGAAGGGTTCTATCAACTTAGTGACAATTTGTTTAATCAATCTGTATGAATAAAACAAATCAGCTGTACCGCGGATATCGGTTTCCACCCGAAATCAACAGTCAAATCCTAATGACCGCAACCTAGAAGCAGGCATTCAATTTTTGTCTACCAATCTCCGTTCATTATGATTTGGTCACTGCCATGTCATATTGATATCAGTCAGCGTTTCTGACAGATTAAGTCTGAGCTACTACTTATTACATAAGCTCGTCGTTCTCGTCATCAAGGTGTAGTCGCTTCAACCCTCCATGTATATGCCTTCTCATGTATATCTCCGCTAATTCAGAGTCTCGATCAATCAGCGCATCTAACAAGTTCTGATGTTCCGCCAGTGAAATTTCAAGGTTTTTCCGGTCAACCAGTCCACGGCTGCGAAGTAACAATGATTCCTTCATGACCATATCGATAAATATAATCAGCCTTGGTGTATGAGCAGCGAGATGGATTTCCTTGTGAAACTTCAAGTTCAATTCATAATAACTTGCGTAGTCCAGCTCTTTGAAAGCTTCTTTCATGTTTTGATGTAGCTGTTGCAGAGTTTGTAGTGATTGTTGGGTGATTCTTTCCGAGGCAAGCCTTGCTGCGCGCGCCTCTAAAATCATGCGGATCGCATATATTTCCTCGATCTCATCGGTATCGAGTTTGCGTACTATCACGCCGCGGGTGCCAACTCGTTCGAGTAAGCCCACCGTCAGTAAATCCTTGATTGCCTCACGCACAGGCACTCTTGACATATCTAACTTTTCTGCAAGGTCGCGCTCGGTCACCTTGGTGCCGACGACCAATTCTCCAGACAGAATCAGCTCCTCTATCATGGTGCGAGCACTTTCGCTTAATGATTTCAATTAATTCACTCACTTTCTGTTTTGGTATACCAAATGGATTGATTTTTTCTTTGTATTTTGCCAAGCAATATCGTTTAAATCAACCCAATAATAGATTTAGGCAAGTATTTATCCGATATTTATAGCTAATGAAAACTAGAATTAATAAATTAAGCATTGTAAAAATAAACTTAATATGATTTATTAACGCTTTGGTATACCAAAATTACATACAATAAAAATCACTGGAGAATAAAACATGCTTAAGTTACTCAAATTCAAGCTCGTGGCTATGTCGCTTGCTATTAGTTTTTCCGGGGTGGTATTTGCCGCACCCGAACATACGCTAACTTTTTCCACCTACTGGCCCACATCTTACAACTACCTGATTGACCCTATCTTCAGTTTTGCCAAAAAGGTTGAGGAGCGTAGTAACGGTCGTGTAAAAATAGAGATATTCCACTCGAAGCAGTTATTTGGTGGAAAAGAAGAATTTGGTGCGTTGGAGCGTGGAGATATAGATATGTCTGCTCCTATGGATACCTACAATACCGGTGCAGTGCCTGAATTGGGTATTGCTAGTATGCCATTTCTTTGGCCCAACCCGCGTGCTATGCAAACAAGTCTCGATGCTGGGTTATGGGATCTAGGTATTAATCAAGCGATGGAAAAACGCGGGGTCAAGGTATTAAACACAGCCGCCGGCGGCCCTTACCAGCTCTACGGTAAGGATTTTAGCATCAGAAAACCTTCAGACCTTAAAGGTAAAAAGATCGCAGTAAGTGGTTCTGCAGCTAGTCGTGCAATGGAATTAATCGGTGCAGCGCCAACTTCAATGAGTTCAGGTGACCTATATGTAGGGCTTCAACGCGGAGCTATCGATGCTACATCACGACCCTTGATAACAGGTATTGGTCGCAAACTTTATGAGGTGTTGGATAATATTACGGTAGTTAATATGTCATATTTTTCTACCGCGTTGGCTATCAATCTGAAAACCTGGAATAAGTTACCTAAGGATATTCAAGAGATATTTCAACAGGCTGCGAATGAACGAGGTCAGGAACAATTGGAGCTGCTTGAAGCTTATATGAATGATGCTAAGGGTTTGTTTGAAAAGAACAAT
>JBLHNB010000203.1:0-6049 GCA_047621305.1 Alteromonadaceae bacterium
CAGTTAATGGACCAGAATAATTTACTCTAGCTAGGCTTCTAAATTGACCTTGTGAATGGCTAAGGCTAAGTGTTCCCCTTGTTTTTGGTAACTGTTCTTCAAGTTGTAACAAACGAAGATCGCTAAGATTCTCTCCTTGCCTTGTTACTTCAGTTTGAGTGTAGTTTGCTGATAATGATAATTGCGTATTACCTTCATCCACAATGTCTAATGGCACAGATACGACTAAATCAACACCTTGAGTTTTAGTGTCAAAATCATTAGTAAAAAATTTTACCCCTCGAAATTGATTAGCATCATCAAAACCTAGATCAAAAAGTTCAGATCTGTCTTCATCAGTAACTGGAGTTGTAGCGGTTAATGCAATACGATCTTCAACTTTAATATTGAAATAATCAGCCGTGATACTAAGGCTTTCAATTTCCCATACAAAACCAAAACCAATGTTTGTTGACGTTTCTGGTGTCAGTGGTTTAGCGATGTCTCCATATGATGGTAAATGGCCAATAATCGATACAGGCAATATTGCATCTTTTACTAATTCCCCATTTTCATCAAAGCTTGTAATTGGTTGTGCAAAGAAATTTTGACCCGGTGTAGGCACATGGAAACCGGTAGAAAAGGTTGCTCTTACGTTTAATTCATCACTCAGTCTATAGAGTGTCGCTATTTTATAATTTACATCGCTGCCAATATCACTAAAGTCTTCATAACGAACAGCACTGCCAAGTGTCCACCTATCTGTTATATCCGTTTCTACATCGAGATAAAGAGCAATATTATCACGTGTGTTAGTAAAAGAACTGGCCGGGCTAAAAGAGCCAATTCCTAAGCTACTTACGTTAATACCCGGCGTACCTTGTGCTGTTTCAGTGTAACTTCCTTGGCTATAGTCTTCTATTTGTCCAGGGTTTTGTTGATACTTCTCTTCATGCCATTCAAATCCCGCGGCAACATTAACCGGAGATTCAAAACCTATTTCTACGGGGTATACTACTTCAGCATTGAATACCTGTTCAGTTTGGACACGGCTACCAACATGCAATCTATTCAAGCTATCAGGACCCCAAGATGGGTTGAAGTTCTCAAAGGTGGTGTAGCTAACTTCATTTTCTCCCCATACGTAACTAACGTCATAACTTATTTCATTGTCAAACTCACCTCTAATACCTAACGCGAGTGTCAAGTCGTCACTAGTACCACTCAATTTTGGCGCTGTACCTCCTGGAAAGTCTTCCAAGAAAGAGAAGCAATTCGGATCACTTCTTAACGCTTCAATAGCGGCTAAATCGCCAGCAACAGCTGTAGGGTCATTTAGATCGGGAACCATTAGTGCAGGGCAATTACCTGATTTATCATCGGTAGTATCAAACACTATACGTTCGTCACCAATAGCAAAAACACCATTTCTGGCAGGATTTCGAAAAAAGAAGTTACTGATATTTTCACGTTTACTATAGTTAGCAAAACTGTAAACGGTCGCACTATCATGAATGGGTGCTACTATGTTAACAAACAGCTTTAGATCATCTTTAATTTCTGGTGCTCCCCATAGAATCGCTGGATCGCGAACCTGGGTATAGCCGGCATCAATAAAAGCTTGACTGCCCGGTGTTTGTTCCGCTCTTACGGTACTATCACTTTCATTAAACTCAGCACTGAGGTTAACACTGCCGTCATTAGGTAATTCCATACCAAAGGTGGCTGCTATGGTAATAGCATCACCGTCTCCTTCATAATATTGTCCTGCTTTTACTTCAATTGAACGTACGGTAGGATCATCATTGGCAACAAAGTTCATGATACCCGCAATCGCATCTGCACCATATTGTGCAGCCGCCCCTTCTCTTAGTACCTCAACTCTTTTTAAAGCAACAACCGGAAAATTTGAAATATCCACACCTTGGGTACCGTCATTAATGCCGCCGGCGAAATTTGGGATGTTAGCCGCCCTATGATGGCGTTTACCGTTAAGTAAAACCAAGGTATGGTCTGCACCTAATCCACGTAAGTTTGGTGGACGAACTAAACTGGCTGTTGCGCTTATAGGATGAGATCCTACATTAAAGGACGGGACTAAGGTTTTCATTATGTCTGTCATATCCCCCCCTCCTTGTCTGGCCAACATATCAGCATCAAAAATATCAACTGGGGACGGAATATCAGCGACCGATTGTGTTTGTCTTCTTGAACCGGTCACTTTAATGGTTTCTATCTCATCTTCTTTAGTTTCACTTAATTGTTTTTCTAAACTGAGCGATGCTTCTTGCGCTAATGCTGCAGGGATGCTAAATATTGACACACTAGCAATAGCCAAAACTATTGCTCGATGAATAGCTGTTTTTTTCAATGTACTGTTATTAATACCCATTTTTATTCCTCTATCATTAATTTGATTATTATTTAACTGCAACTATATTTTTTATTCAATTATCAATGAGTGTGGATATCGCCTATTTACGATAAGTAATAGGTCGATTCTCTTTAATGTTGATTTTATTGGTTAACACTCACTTCATATACAGTTACAAATAATATACAGACTCAAATCATTACCGCCATGACTGATTTTTTGGTGTTCGTTAAGTTTTGCTTATTAAGTATGAAGTAAATTTTAAGATGTAAAGTAAAACTTAATCATGACCAAAATAATGCTATTGGTTTTTGCTTGATTCCCTGTATATATTAAAACACAGCAATTAAATGTAAATTTTTTAATACATTGTCTGTTTGCTACACCTGCTTTACAGGAAGTATTTTCTGAAATATTTTAAAAGAGACTAATTTTATGATGATTGAGTATATTGACAGTTCGACCCGAATGAGCCGAGCCACAATTCACAATAGTACGGCCTATTTTTGTGGACAAGTCCCCAAAGACGAATCAGCGAATATAAAAGGGCAAACTGCGAGTACCCTCGAAAAAGTTGAAGAATTATTGGTTACTGTAGGGAGTAGTAAATGTCAGTTATTGACAGCGACAATCTATATAAAAGACATGAAAGACTTTCAATCGATGAATGAAGTTTGGGACGCTTGGGTAGAGCCTAATTTTCAACCGGCAAGAACTTGTGTTGAGGCAAAAATGGCACGTCCTGAATTATTAGTTGAAATAACGATAACAGCGGCGTTGGTGTAAGTTACTTAAGTTAAATAATTAAGGGAAAAATAATGAATGTATATGACATTTTAGGGATATGTGCTTATTTTGCGATATTGCTATATATAGGTTACCGCAGCTCACAAAAAGTACAATCTAGCGCAGATTTTGCTGTTGCGGGTAATAAAATAACCTGGCCTATTTTATTCGCAACTTTATCCGCTTCATTTTTAGGTGGCGGCGCCTCTATGGGTCGAGCCAGTGAGTCTTTTGACCATGGTTATGCTTTCATGTTTGCATCGGCAGGATTTCCTATTGCAACTATCCTTGTGGGTATATATGTCGCACCTAAGCTTAAGCGTTATGTCGGCGCGCAAACCGTTGGTGACATAATGGAGGCACACTTTGGTTTAAAAACCCGATTTGCTACGGGTATCTTTTCATTAGTTTTTTGTACCGGGATCTTGGGAGCGCAAGCACTTGCCATCGGCACAGTCTTTAACGCGGTCATGGGAATCGACGTTTCGACAGGCATCGTTTTAGGCATGGTAGTCGTGCTGATATACTCTACTGCTGGCGGAATGTGGGCGGTTATTCAAACCGATGTTATACAGTTCCTGATGCTTGCTTTTTTTATGCCACTGACGATGATTTTAGCGTTGAATAATTTGGGCGGAGCAGACGTTTTTATTGAACGATTACCCGATCTTCATTATTCGATAATGGGTGATTATAGCTATGCGATGTTCGCTAGTATCTTTATTGCTTTTTTATTGGGAGAAACCTTAGTACCCCCTTATACACAGAGAGCTTTAGCTGCGCCAGATGCACGTAATGCAAAAATAGGTTATACAATTTCGGGTGTTTTTGGTTTGCTATTCTATTTTATCACGGCAACTATTGGCTTACTCGCCTTTGTTCTTTACCCGGACACAGATCCGAATATGGCATTAACTACGTTAATCACTATGTCTTTACCTGTTGGTCTTGTCGGTCTCGTATTAGCATCATTACTCGCGGTTGTTATGTCAACTGCGGACTCTTACCTAAACTCTGCTTCGGTTATTTTCGTTAAGGATATTTATTTACCTTTTGTCGAACCTGAGGCAAGCGAGAAAAAACGCCTGTGGATTGAACGTATTGTGAACGTTGTTATAGGGATAGGTGCCATTGTGTTCGCACTTTATGTTACATCGATAATTGACGCGTTATTAATGAGCTACTCGCTTTGGGCACCAACAGTACTTATTCCGTTTATTGCCGGTGTTATGTTCGATATTAAAAACCCAAAAGCAGCATTGTCTGCAATGTTTTGTGGCGCATTAATGACGATTATTTGGAAATGGGGTCCTTTTAATTTAGTTGAATTGACTGGCTTATCAGCATTAATTATTGGGGTCTTGACCAATATATTCACCTTTAGTCTAGTTCATGCAGTGACCAAAAATGGCGAATCACTTAAAACAAACGTTAACTTAATTTAACTAAGGAGAATATTATGCATTGGTTCGATATAACTGCTTATGGCATCACTGGGATTTGTTTTATTACTGTGATATTTGTTGGAATTGCATCTTATAGATTTTACAAAGCAAACTAATAACTAATTCTGCTTACTACTTTTTACACGCCGTCATAAACGAATATGTGTATACATAGCGCATTAACGACGGCGTTCCCACCCTAGATTTTAAGGAAATAAATGATGGGAAATCATCAAAATTTGACAGATGTAACCATTATAGGTGCAGGCATTGTAGGAATGTCTTGTGCCTTACAATTACAGCAACAAGGATTGAGTGTTACGGTTATAGACCAGGAAGCGCCGGGGGATTCAACCTCGCATGGTAATGCTGGTGTGATAGCACGATGTGCTTGTATACCGGTAGCAATGCCGGGTTTTGCGTGGCAAGTACCTCGCCTCTTATTGGATCCCGCAGGGCCTCTTTCTATGCCGTTGAGTAATGCACTAAATGTAGCACCTTGGGGATTAAAACTTATTCGTAATAGTTCAAAAAGTCGAATTTTAAAAATTTCCAGAGCACTTAATACATTGCTACAAAACGCATTACCTTTACACTTAGAACAAGCAAAGTTGGCGCAGGCACAGCACTTAGTCAACGCTTCACCTTATCATTATCTTTATCGTGATTCGGCTGCTTTTAAAAAAGAAAAATTGGCTTGGCAATTGCGAGGTGAATATGGCATCAAATATAATCCTGTTGATGTAAGTACGTTACGTGATTTAGAGCCGGATATATCGACAGAATTTAATTTTGCTGTTTCTTTAGAAGACCATGGATTTACCTCTAACCCCGGTGGATTGGTTAAAGCTATTGCTAAGCACTTTCAAAAATCAGGGGGGATTATTCTCCAACGTAAAATTCTGGGTTTTGTTAAAAGCGTTGATACTGTTCATGCTCTACAATCAGATCAAGGGGATATACAGGTTAAAAAACTAGTGATTGCTGGCGGTGCGTGGTCAGCAAAGCTTGCGAAGGAATTACAAGATAATGTGCCCTTAACATCAGAGCGGGGATACCACATAGAAGTGGCAACGCCTAACGTTCAACTTAATAGTCCTATTATGTTTTCTGAAGGGAAATTAGTGGCGACGCCGATGAATGGAGGAATACGTTTTGCGGGACTGGTAGAACTGCAAAAACCGGATGCTGAACCCGATACTAAGTTTGGTAGACGTTTACTGCATCATGCCAAGCAATTATTCCCAGCAATAGACACCAGTGACTTTGTTGAGTGGATGGGGTCTCGACCTTCCATTACGGATAGTCTACCTGTCATTGGTAAATCAGTTAAATATGATAAAATATTTTATGCTTTTGGTCACCAACATTTAGGGTTAACTTTAGCACCAAAAACAGCAAAACTAATTACGGAACTTGTTTTAGAAAAACCCTCTTCAATTGACCTTTCACCTTTTAGAGTCAA
>JBLHNB010000204.1:0-5949 GCA_047621305.1 Alteromonadaceae bacterium
TCCTGTTGGGGTATAGCCAAGCGGTAAGGCAGCGGGTTTTGATCCCGTCATTCTGAGGTTCAAATCCTCATACCCCAGCCACTTTTAAATAGAATAAATATTAAAAGAGTAATGATCAAAATCTATTTTCTCCGTGGTAATGTCTGGGCTTAAAACCCTCATACTCCAGCCACTTTTAAATAGAAAATGTATCAAAAGTATTTTTTATAAATATTCAAACCCTGCGGGTTTGGCGGAATTGGTAGACGCGCTGGATTTAGGTTCCAGTATCGCAAGATGTGAGAGTTCAAGTCTCTTGACCCGCACCATTTGAATAACATACTAAATATTTCTTTACAACTTGCCCTATAATTATTTTCCCTCCTCCTTAGCACCATAAATGATGAATAGCTTATTGTTATTTTACCAATATCCCTAACTCCATTTATTAAATAAAACTTAAGCATTCAACATATTTTAATTCCCTTATATTAACGCTAAATACAGTGTCCAATAAATATTAAACAAGCCGTTAAATGCCGCACGCATACGCTAATGCTTTATTTTTTAGCAAAGGCGTATGTTTAGCAACAAACAAACCTGCATTGCGAACAACCTTAACAAACGGTGACGGGTGACTAAAAGACGCATATAAAACATCCATGGTTGTCATCATTAATAAATTATCATGGCGACGCGTTTTTTCATAACGCGCTAACGTTGATGGTTGATGCCAGCATTCATTATTACCGATAGCACTTGCGATAACGCTTTGTAGTGCTTTGACATCTTTAAAACCTAAGTTAACCCCCTGCCCAGCCATAGGGTTTATCGTATGAGCTGCATCTCCAATAAGTATAACTCTATTTTTTTGATAACGATTGGCATGCCGTCTAGTTAATGGAAAAGCAGCTTTATCAATGACGTTAACATTACCCAATCGAGATGGAAAATGAGTAATAATTTCTTGTTTTAATTGTTGATTCGATAATGAAGATAAACGTTTTATCTCATCTTTATGGTGATACCAAACAAGTGATGCATTCCCGCCAAGTGTACTTACTCCCGGCAGAGGTAACATAGCAACAGGTCCGCTCTGAAAAAATTTCTGCCACGTAATATCTTGTTGTGCTAATTCGGTTTCAACATTAATCAGCATCGCTGATTGCTGGTAATCCCAGCCGGTCATACCGATATCTGCTAATTCTCTCACTTGTGAATTAGCACCGTCAGCAGCGATTAATAATTTAGCGCTAAGCTCTCCACGTTCAAGTTCCACAGAAACATGATCATCACATTGCGTAAAGTTCTTTAACGTATCAGGACAAAATAAAGTAACTTTAGGGTGAACTTTCATTTGTTGCCATAACGATAACTGAATAAGGCGATTCTCAACAATAGTCCCTAAGTTTTTTTGTTGAATGTCTTCAGCATTAAATTCTGTATAACAAAACTCATACTCCCATACACCTAAACGTTGATAAGCACAGCTACGCCATTGCGTAATTTGGCGCCAAGCATGTAATTGTTCAAGTAAATGTATTGAAGATAAAGAAATCGCTGATACCCTTAAATCAAAAACTTGCTCTGGTGAAAAATCCGCAGGTGCATGTTTTTCAACAACCGCGACAGCTAAACCGAGTTCGGCAAGAGACAATGCACTCGCAGCACCCACCATACCGCCACCAATCACAATACAATCAAATGTTTTCATATACTCACTTACTCATTCTTTATGCCACTATTCTAACCAACCCGAGAGTGTAATTCGATGTTTATGTTTAGGGTTATTTAATAACTGCACACTGTGGTACATCGGGTGGTCTAATTTCAATAACGTTAAGCTATTAAATCTAGGTTCGATAATTTTTCGATAAAACTTAATTTTCCTTGGATACAGCGTTAATTGACCACCGTACTTTTTCTGCCACCCTGATGATAACTGATAAACAAACGCGTATTTTCCAGCTTTACCGTCTGAGTGATATTCGATAAATTGTCCTTTAACAAAAGAAGCAAAAAAAGTATCTCGTAAATCACCACTCAGTCCTAATGGTAAACTGACTCTATCAACAACTTCACGACTAAATGACTGATGAATATCAGCTGCACCATGACAATTATCATGTGCATTATTAGAGCGATAAAAGGAGAATGAAAATTGATGACGTTTCCTTGCCGCGACAGCTTGTTTATAACGATATTTATCGATGCTATTTTTATTAATATTATCTTTTATCCGTGTACAAGGTCGATAAGGTGTTGTTAATAAGCACCACGTTTTATGATGATTCGCCGATAACAGCTTTTTACGATAACTTCTAGCTTGCTGCTCGCTAAGAAAATCCAAAAATTGTACAAAACCATTTTTTTCTAGCTTTTCAATCCATTGCATATCTATTGTCTAATTGGTTTTATTTAAAAACTTACGTTATCAATAACACCTTTTTTAGTTATACTCAAAAAGACTTTTATGGTCGAACACAAAAACTCAATGAACGTTAAAGATTAAGGAATAATTATGACAGCGTTAAGAGATGAAAAATATGTAGCCAAAGATATAAAGCTCGTATTCGATTTAACTGAAAAACCTAACCATACCAACCTCAAAGCACATCAAGATCGCGCAGTAGTCGCTAAAATTCGTGCTGACTTAATATTACCTACCAATAAAATTTTAACCGTAGATATAGATTTCGATACCACAAGTGGCTACCATAACAACGCCATCATGGTGATGGATGATTTTGGTGTTGAAATGGTCGCCACCGCATTTGAAGTGAAATATGGCAAGGAACATGCTGATAAAGTTCGTAAAGCTTGGGCTGAAAAACAGCAACAAGACGATCCACGTAAACCCACTTATCTCTTGGTACAAAAACCAGCAGCTGAAGATGTTTTACCACAAGTTTTTGCTAATTGTGGTGGTACCAAGCACCCCCCACAAACACCACCTAAAAGTGCGGTATAAAATCCTACATTCATGGCGACAGCTTTTGTCGTCATTACTTTTTACGAGCTCTTTTTATACCTTTGCCGCACAGCCAAATACGTTAGAACACTTAGTCAGTGTCTTTGACATCACTCAAGATGCACAAGGTTATATTTGGATTGCTGGTTATCAAGGGCTTACAAGGTATGATGGTAGTAGCCTAACAACGTTTAACAATGCTAACCGTAATTGGAAATCCCCTTTTAATTGGGTTAATGAAATATCTCACGATGCAGATAACTTTATCGTTTCAACAGAAAATAATGGATTAAATATATTTACTCCAAAAACGGGGAAAACAGTACATTTAGAATCAGGTTTCACCAACAGTTCAGTCTACGCCGCAAGTTATTTTAAGGGCCAGTATTACTTTCACACTAAGCCTGAAAATAACCTCTATAGTTTTGACCCCGTAACCAGCAAGACAACCTTAATACAAAGTAATATTAATGTTACAAGATTCATTGAAAATGATGATAAATTATTATTTTACAATACATCAGCTGTTTTTAATGTGAGTTTTGACCTCAATAAGAAAATCACTCCCTATATTGCTATACCGACAGAAACAGCCATTATTCGCAATAAAAAAATAGTGATTGCCAGTAAAAATAATTTATATCTTTATGATGGTATACATAAAAAAAATGTCCTTAGCCTAACATCAAAAATTATGGCATTAGCGCCTGAATTTGGCACTCATAATTTTTTTAGTATTGATAATAATGGCTTAATAAAAAAATATGATGAAAACTTGAATGAGCTAAAACATGGTTATGAAAATACTGATAATAAATATGTAAGAAATATATATCATGATAATTCAAATACCCTGTGGTTAACCAATAACCAAGGGGTTTATAGGTTAACCGAAAAACGAATTATTAATCATCCTCGCACCTTTAAAACCTGGAGTAATAACATTAATGTTGAATTATATGATAATGAATTAGTGTTAGGCAGTTATGGTGCAGGGTTGCATAACTTCAATAAAGAGTCTTCATCACTGCCAGATATCAATCAATTTTTTAGCAAGAAAGGATTGATAATTACGGATTTATTAACTATTGAAAAAGATCTTTATATCGCTACCTTCAATGGTGTCTGGCGTTACCAAAATAAAACCGGAAAGTTACAACAGCTTAACTTTCTTAATAATAATAAGATAATCCTAAAACTTACCAAGAAAGATAACCAGTTATTTATCGCTACTGATGAAAATGGCTTTTTAATTTACAACCTTAAACAGCAAAAAATCACCGATACTATCGATCAATCGTATAATTTTAGCTCTACTGAAATCATAGATATTTTACCCTTAAAAAATAATACACTCTGGCTAGCTACTGCCAAAGGTCTTGATATATATAACGTAAATTCAAAAAGTATTGAAAGTATAGATCTTCCTGGTTCAACCAAAGTAATTTCGTTAGAAGCACTTAATAATAAAGTCTATGTAGCAACAAAGGGCGACGGTATTTTTGTATTTAACCAACAAAAAGAATTATTATCACGCATTGCTGTTGGTATTGATTTTGTTTCGATTAAATTACTAAAAAATGAACTTTGGGCATCCTCAAGAAATGGTTTATATAAAGTATCCCCGGAAAATAACAGTCTAAAAATGGTCGCTAATACTGAAAATCATTCTTTTTCGGGCGAACCCGTTTTATTTAATAATAGTCTTTATATTGGCCATTTTGGCGGGGTTCTTCAAATACCATTAACAGATGAAGACCGACTTCATCCAAAAGTATATATTAGTAAAAGCACCGTTTCTGGACAGTCATATTTACAAAATAAAACTATTAATATCCGATCAGACAGTGATGTCGTAACACTTGATTTAGCAAGTTTGGATTATCGTTCAGGTCAGAAAAAACAATATAAATATCAAATAAATGCAGCTAATTGGCAAGAAGTTAACGGTAACCAACTCACTTTGACGGGTTTATCATCCGGTGAATATCACATTAGTATACAAGGCACTAATAGCTTAGGTCAGTGGAGTGACCATCAAGCTTTTGCCAACATTAACGTTGCCTATCCTTGGTACTGGACACCGCTAATGCGTGTTATTTATGCAACGAGTTTGCTAATGTTGGTATCAATAATAGCTTGGTTACTCTATTTACGTGGTAAGTCTATTAGTCAAATACACCAGTTGTTGTCTACTGACCTTAAAACTCGCGGTATGATTTCTCTCAATGTAAGTAGAAACCTCACTCATGCAGTCGAATTATATGATGATATTGACAAGTACAATCAACACAACGATGAGAAAAAATTAAGTTATAGCAAAGAAGATAATGACTATTCTCTAAAAGAAAAGCAAATAAAAGCCATTTTAGTAGACAGCATTCACGAATTAACTAAACAAAGTAAAAAAAATCAGCCTGATGCACTCTACGGTAAAAAATTATGGGTAGCATTACCTTACTTTGTCGACTATATCTATAAAAAGTATCACGTAAAAGTAACACTCCAAATTGATATAAGCGATGGTGATATAAGCTATGAGCTACAGGCTGATATATACAAAATTATTTACGAGGCAATAATATCAGCGGTTCTTAACGATACAGGCCGTAAATTTAATGTATTAATACAGATATTTAAACAGAAGCTTTGGTTGACCATAGATGATGATAGAAATAGCTTTAGTCATTTTACCAACAAAATCAGTTTTAATATGGCGATGTATTATATTCGTCAAATTTCTTACAAGCATAATGCCTCAATTAATACCTTTAACGAGCAAGCAAAAGGTAGTCAATTGGTGATCAGTATCCCTTTAATGAAATTAACTTAATTGATCCTCATAGGTTGGATCTTAAGAAATAAATAGTTGAAAAATGCTCTTGGCGTGATCAAATTCTATCGCCAAACAAAACAAAATCACACCAAAGAGCATTATGAAAGATTGTACTGAGCTAAACAAAATTACGGAAGTCCTAAATCAATTAAATATTGAAGAA
>JBLHNB010000205.1:0-5888 GCA_047621305.1 Alteromonadaceae bacterium
TCCACCTCAATGTTGAGGTGTTATTTTATCAAACCGTTATGTAATTAGCGCTTAAATTAAATAGAAATTTTTGAATTTGCTCTGATCAATGTCTGTTATAATGTAAACTTATAATTTAACACTACAATTCAACCATGGGGAATAACCGTAGTGCGTCCTCAATAATCCCCACCTTTTGGCTCTTAGCCAAATAAGCGGCAAAAATGTCTCTTGAGTAGACCGGCGCTTTTTCCACAATATATAATTTATGATTTTGAATATACTCAAAAGTCATTTGTCTTGGCAAGTATGCACTACCACCAGCATCTAATAAAAAATTTAACGCTATTCTCGGCTGGCTCATAGCGTGTTTTGCCGGAGGTGCATCTTGAAACTCGCGCAGGTGTTGCGCATTAACCGACTCACCATAATCGACCATAATATGGTTATCTAATGATAACATTTCAGAAATGTCTTTTCGTTCTGTAGTAACTAAATGCAAGGGAACCGTTGCGACCTTTTCAGTGATTAAATCTTCTACAAATGGCGGTTCAAATAAAAAGGCAATATCGATAACTCGACTAAGTAAGCTTTTTCTGAGTTCTAAGGGAGAGTATGTATTGGTGAGCAAACTGACATCATCAAGGTTACGATGGATTTTTTTTAGCCAATCTTGTAATACAATATCCCATATCGACATGATTGAACCAATCACTAATTGATGGGTACCACTATCAGCAATACCCACATCTTGTTTGGTTTTTTGCCACATAAAGAGCAGTTCATTGGCATGCTTAATGAGTCGATTCCCTTCAGCGGTTAGTTTTAAATGCTTTTGGCTGCGGTCAAATAATAATACCCCCAAATCATTTTCTAATAACTTAATGCGAGCACTTACCGCTGACTGGGTAATAAATAAATTTTCAGACGCTATTCTAAAATGTAATGTTCGACTGACTTCCAAAAATGTTTTTAATAGTTCTATTTTCATAAAATTGCCTAGAGCTGCTTGTGAATCCGTTAAAATTTATTAAAATAATGAAATTAATGGTTATATAATAATACAAACCACCAAGTAATCGTTTATTTTGATTAAACCAATCAAAATAAACCGTTTTATTATTCAATAAGCAGACTATACACTCCATTTTAATTATTACATCACTTTTATTAACAAAAATAAAATTGATTACTAAAGGACTTATTATGAAAATTGCGATCTTATCTAGAAACAAAAACCTTTACTCTACGCGTCGTTTAAAAGAAGCGGGCGAAGCTATGGGTCATGAAGTTGATATAATCGATACACTACATTGTTATATGGATATCACCAGTAATAGCTCAACGGTGCGTTACCACGGCAAAGAGTTACCTATGTATGATGCCATTATTCCTCGTATTGGCGCGTCAGTTACTTTTTATGGTACCGCTGTTGCGAGACAATTCGAAATGATGGGCACATTTAACATTAATGAATCAGTTGCTATCAGCCGTTCTCGAGATAAGTTGCGTTCATTACAATTATTATCGCGTAAAGGCATTGGTTTACCTAGAACAGGCTTTGCAAACAAACCTGATAACATTAAAGATTTAATTAAAAATGTTGGCGGTGCCCCTGTTGTTATTAAATTATTAGAAGGCACACAAGGTATCGGTGTGGTATTAGCGGATACGGCAAAAGCAGCTGAAGCTATTATTGAAGCCTTTATGGGCTTAAAAGCGAATATTTTAGTGCAAGAGTTTGTTAAAGAAGCAGGCGGTGCTGACATTCGTTGTTTAGTGATTGGTGGTAAAGTTGTTGCAGCAATGAAACGTCAAGGCGCTGAAGGAGAATTTCGCTCTAACTTACATCGCGGCGGTAGTGCTGTAGTGGTTAAGTTATCTAAAGAAGAACGTGAAACAGCGGTTAATGCAGCCAAAGTTATGGGACTTAATTTATGTGGTGTCGATTTATTACGCTCACAAAATGGCCCAATGGTAATGGAAGTAAACTCTTCTCCTGGTTTGGAAGGTATTGAAAAAGCAACCGGTAAAGATGTTGCAGGTATGGTCTTTGAGTTTTTAGAAAAGAATGCAAAACCAAACAGCAATAAAACACGTGGCAAAGGTTAATTAGAGAGTATTTTATGGATGTATTACGTATTGGTGAGTTCGATATTCTACCCGGTCAACAGCGAAAAATAGAGTTACCTGTTGCAAAATTATATACTGATGCAGATGTTTCATTACCTGTTCATATTATTCGCGCAAAAAAACCAGGACCGACAATTTTTATTAGCGCTGCGGTTCATGGTGACGAATTAAACGGTATTGAAATTATTCGTCGTTTAATCCACGAAAAGAAACTTAAAATCACTAAAGGTACCCTTATCGCGGTACCTATGGTGAATGTTTACGGGGTAGTGAATCAAAGCCGTTACATGCCTGACCGTCGTGATTTAAATCGCTGTTTCCCTGGTTCTGCAAAAGGCTCTTTAGCAGGACGGGTAGCACATATTTTTCTCAATGAAATAGTTAAGCACTGTGATTTTGGCATTGACTTACACACAGGCGCGATTCACCGTTCAAATCTTCCGCAAATTAGAGCAGATATGTCGGATCCAGATACCAAAGAATTAGCAGAAGTTTTTGGTGTACCGGTGATTTTAAATTCTACTTTGGTAGATGGTTCGCTCAGAGAGTCGGCCGTTAAAAACCAAACTAAAATTTTATTATATGAAGCAGGTGAAGCGCTTCGCTTTGATGAGTTTTCAATTCGAGCAGGCATGAAAGGCATATTAAATGTTTTACAGCATTTAGGTATGACAAGAAAAGCTGTTCGTAGTAAAAAGAAAAAACTTGTGCCTTTTATTGCTAATGGTAGCCAATGGATCAGAGCAAATGCCAGTGGTATTGTGCATAACATTGTCAATTTAGGCGACCAAATAACCAAAGGTCAAATATTAGCTGAAATTGGTAGCCCTTACGGCGCAATATTTGATTCGGTGAAAGCAACACGCTCTGGTATTTTAATTGGTAAGCAGAATATTCCCTTAGTGCAAGAAGGTGAAGCGATGTTTCATGTGGCCTATTTTAGTGAAGACGATTTAGAAATTGCTGAACATATAGAAAATGTGCAAGAACAATTTTTACCCGAAAATAATGACGACTAACAATGACGAAAAGTAGGAATATCAATGAGTAAAACAAACAAAACTGTTATTGGCCGCTTAGAGTCAATTGCATTACCTGAACTTGCCATTGAAGATTTGCAAGTTCGCGTCGATACTGGTGCTAAAACGTCATCATTACATGTTGATAATATTAAAAAATCTATCATCAATGGCGTTCACAGTGTCACCTTTGATATTCATCCTGATGTTCACAATGTGGGTACTATGCTCCAATGTACTGCCCCCATTAGTGATATTCGTAAAATCAAGTCATCAAATGGGACTTCTGAGCAACGCTATGTCATTCAAACACCTGTTATATTAGGTAAGGAAGAATGGTCGATTGAAATTACCTTAACCGACCGTTCTGATATGAGTTACTTAATGTTGTTTGGGCGAGAGGCTATTGGCACTAGGTTTGTCGTAGACCCATCCAAAGTATTTTTAGGATCCGACTAATAAATAAGGTATGTTGATGAATTTCGAACAAATAAAAGCGATATTATCTGCGACTGTTTTTACTGTTGCTGAACAGCCCGTGACTTTTGGGGGATTACTTTTAATCCCTCTTATTATTTATATTGGATTACTCCTCACTAAATGGACCGTTAAACTGATCACTAATCGTTTAACCACCAATAAAACCGACCCAAATATCATTCATTTATTACAACGTGTTTTCTATGTGATTGCCATTACCATCTTGCTGATCACAACACTTGATTTGATTAATGTACCGATCACCGCTTTCGCCTTTTTATCAGGTGCTATTGCGATTGGTTTCGGTTTTGGTGCACAAAATATTATTAATAATTTTATCAGTGGCTGGATATTGATGTGGGAACGGCCGATTAAAATTGGCGACTTTTTAGAAGTAGAAAATGCGAAAGGCACGGTAGAAAAAATTAATACTCGTTCAACACGTATCCGACGTGTAGATGGTGTTCACTTGCTTATTCCTAACAGTAAATTACTTGAAAACACGGTAGTGAATTGGACGCTTCGTGACAGTTTAGTCAGAACAAGTGTACGAGTGGGAGTGGCATACGGTACGCGGGCGAGAACAGTTGCTGACCTTATTTTAACAGCGACATTAGCACAAGAAGAGGTGCTTAGAGATCCTATGCCGGTCGTTAGTTTTGAAGACTTTGGTGATAACGCGTTAGTATTTGAAGTTAATTTCTGGATAAACTCTACGATGGAAGGAGGCTTAAGAGTTGCTAGAAGTAATATACGTTTCACACTTGATAAGTTATTTGAAAAAAATAATATTGTTGTCGCTTTCCCTCAGCAAGATGTTCATCTTGATGGTTCAATTACCCTGCTAAATACCGAGAGTAAATAAACATGTGTCGATTTATTGCGTATTCTGGTGGTTCTACATTCATGAATACTTTGGTATTTGATGCGAGTAACTCCTTAGTACAGCAGAGCAAAAAATCAAAAATGCGCGCAAATCCACTTAACGGTGATGGTTTTGGTGTCGGTTGGTATCCTGAGCATGGCGATCCTATTCCCGGTACATTCGTCAGCATAGAGCCTGCATGGAGTAATAAAAACCTCGGTCAGGTGGCTGCGAAAATTCCAACACAACACTTTTTTGCTCATGTAAGAGATGCATCGGTTGGCATGCCTGTCTCTCAAAGTAACTGTCACCCCTTCCAATACGGTCGCTATTTATGGATGCATAACGGTCGACTGGATCAGTTCAGTAAATTTAGGCGTTTAGTCTTAAATGATTTATCAGATCAGGCATTTGAATTCATTAAAGGAAATACAGATTCAGAATGTGCTTTTGCAATATTTTTAGATGAAATAAAATTTAATGTTGAAGCACCGCTTGAACAGTTAAAAAGAGCAATGAGAACTACGATTTCGAGAATAAATAACTACCGTAAAAACGTAAAAGCGGATACCAATGCGTTCATAAATTTCGCTGTTACAAACGGTAAATATAGCGTATTTACCCGTTATTCGTCTCTTGCAGACATCAGGCCTGCATCACTATTTTATCATCAACAGCGAGATAATATTATTGTTTCGTCAGAGCCTCTGACTGAAAATGATAGTCAATGGCAAAAAGTTGAGAGAAATACCTTATTATCCATAGAAAATAATAAAGTCACTACAGAAAATTTGTTTAACTAGAACGCTATACGCAAGTATGTTCAACGATGAATTTTATTATTGAGCACCTAAGCGAATAAAGACAGTGTGTGTTTTTACTCGATTAATTATATGTTATTTCTTCTTTATATTTTATTTTAGTAAATATATTTATATTTTTAAAGCGACTAATGAAGTTTCAATCTACCAAAAACTGTTTAACTACCATACCATTAGTCGCTGTTATCCTATCGCTATCGTCGAAATTAATATGCTTAACAATATAAATATTACAATAAATATATTCACATTTCTTTCACAGCTATTTTTCATTATTTTACTGCTATATTGGCTAGAGGTTAAGTATGATTTTATTGAAAAAATACAAACACGCAAGCGCAATAAATCACTTAAACTAATCAAAAAAAGTGATTGCACTATATAAGATCAATAAATTAATATTATCTATATAAACGTTATCTCTACTTTACTTGTGGGTTATACCAATTGAAATAATGAATCGCTCATTCTAAGACGGTCTAAATATCCAATATCTGCGTTGCTTTCAATCCCAATAGCACGCTATTACTCACTCAAGCGCCTTGCTCTTGAACATTTACTCTCGCTTATAATAGATCACTACTTTAATTC
>JBLHNB010000206.1:0-5885 GCA_047621305.1 Alteromonadaceae bacterium
GCGCGCCGCCATGGTGAACTAACGCGCCTTTAGGTTGCCCTGTAGAGCCCGACGTATATATCATATACGCAAGGTCTTCCGGCAAGCTTTCATTCGCCACATTCTCTGCTGAGTATTCACTAAATAGTGCGCTATTATCTAAATAAACACAGTAACAGGTGTCTGGTAGCGTTAACGTGTCACGTAATACCTCTTGACTCAAAATTAGGCTAACTTGCGAGTCGCTAACCATATAGTTAAGGCGCTCTTTAGGATTAGACGGGTCAAGTGGTACATAAGCACCGCCCGCTTTTAAAATTCCTAATACACCCACCAAAAAGTCAAGGGAGCGCTGACAGTAGAGCCCAACGATGGTATTCGCGCCAATACCTTGTAAACGTAGATAAGCCGCTACTTGATTCGAGCGTTGGTTTAACTGCTCATAACTAAGACGATGATATACATCTAATACTTTAAATACAGCGGCAATCGCTAAAGGTGTTTTGGTAACCTGCGCTTCAAAACGACCATGAATGCTGCTTGCGCCTTGATAATTAACGACAGGACCGTTAAAACTCGTTAGTTGTTGGCTAAGTTCATGCTGTGATAATAAAGGGACTTGGCTAAGATCTTGTAATGGGTTCTCTACCATTGCAACCAGTAAAGTACGTAAATATCGCCAATGTTGTTGGATAGTTTTTTCTTCAAATAATGATACGGCATAGTTTAAACCACCAACAATTTCTCCATCTTCTTCCTGTAAATCCAGTGATAAGTCAAACTGTGTCATGTAATGATCTAAGTCAATATCTTCAATACATAAATCATCGAAGGATAATTCACCTGTAGGATTGTTTTCCCACGTAAACATTAGTTGAAAAATGGGGTTATAAGCCATAGACCGCGAAGGATTAAGTGCTTCAACAACTTGCTCAAAAGGGATGTCTTGATGATCTTGTGCCGCTAAAGCTATATTTTTGACTTGATGCAGTAATTCACTAACATTAGGCTGTGCTGTAAAGTCGACTTTCATTGCCTGACTATTAACAAAAAAACCAATCAACGGCTCTAGCTCTGCACGATTTCGGTTAGCATTAGGTGAACCTATGACCACTTGATCTTGGCCAGACAATCGACTCACCAAAGCAGACCATGCTGCTAAGATAGTCATATACAAGGTTGTACCTTGTTGTTGACTAAAAACCTTAAGCTTTTTAGTCAACTCTCTGTCTAAAGTTACTGCCAAGTTAGCACCAATACAGTTTTGTATTTCAGGGCGAATATGATCAGTAGGTAGGTTTACCAACTCTGGCGCGTCTGCTAACTGCTCAAGCCAATACTCTTGTTGGCACAAGAAAGTTTCTTGTAAGCTTTGTTGTTGCCACTGAGCAAAATCAACATACTGTATCGCCAGGGGTGTAAGAGGGTTGGCTAAACCTTGATTAAACGCATTGTATAAAGCTGATATTTCCTGCTTCAGAATACCTATCGACCAGCCATCAGAAATAATATGATGCATGGTTAATAACAAGACATGTTCATCGTTAGATACGGTTAATAACTGTCCACGGATCAACGCATCATGCTCAAGATCAAACTCACGTAATGCCTCTTCCTCACAAATACCTTGGTATTCTTCGTGACTAACGGTTTGTACATCTCGATAAGTTAAAGTAAACCTTTGAAACGGTGCGATTAGTTGCTGAGTTTTACCGTCTAGAGTAGCAAAACGTACTCTTAGTACTTCGTGACGTTTAACAATACAGTCCAGTGCTTTAACTAAAGCTGACTGGTTAAGTTTGCCTGATAAGCGTAGACCGCCAGGAATATGATAAGCAACACTTGCTTGCTTATCCATTTGATCAATAAACCATAAACGTTGTTGTGCATATGACAGAGCTAAAGGTGAGTTTCTATCTGCCAAACTAATACCAACTAGGGTTATCGCTTGTGAATTAACCGCCGCTTGAGCAAGCCCAATGAGACTCGGAGCAGAAAATATCAAGCTCAGCGGTAGTTCAAGACTTAAACGTTGACGCACTTGCGAGATGAGTTGCACTGCGAGTAAGGAGTGTCCACCTAACTCAAAAAAATTATCTAAGCGCCCTACTTTTTCAACGTTAAGTAGCTTTGACCAAATATTGGCTAAGGCTTCTTCTATTGGCCCAACAGGTGCTTGATAGGTTTGTTGTACATAGGCGTCATCTTCAGGCATTGGTAATATTTTTTTATCCAATTTACCGTTAACGGTTAAAGGTAAGCTTTGCATAGCGACATACGCTACGGGCACCATATATTCAGGTAAGCTCGCGGTTAAGTTTTCCCGCAATATTATGGGGTCGAGCTCAGTAAGACCATCAACAACGATATAAGCCACCAGACGTTTATTACCTGGCGTGTCTTCCCTAGCAATCACCGCACATTCGTGCACACCTGCTATTTTCGATAGTTGTGCTTCAATTTCACCTAGCTCAATACGATAACCACGTATTTTGATCTGAAAGTCATTCCGGCCAGCATAAGCTATCGAACCATCGGCTTGCCAGTATCCTAGATCACCTGTTTTATAGATGCGACGATTAACATTATTGGCAAATGGATCAACTAAAAACCTTTCATCTGTTAAATTTATATTGTTTAAATAGCCTCGCGCTAGACTATCACCGCCAATATAAATTTCTCCGGTGACTCCTAAAGGTGTACTACCAAGGTGTTCATCTAATATATAAATTTGAGTATTCGCTATAGGAAAACCTATAGATGGCCCGTTCGTATCTTGCAGACTACATTCATATATCGTTGCACAAACACTGGTTTCTGTTGGTCCATAAGCATTCAATAATATTCTGTTTTTGGCCCAACGTTGCACTAGCCTTTTACTGGAAGCTTCACCGGCAGTCACTAATACTTTAATCGTTGCTAATGTACTGTCTACAGGCATCTGAGCAAGTACCACCGGAGGAATGGTGGCATGCGTTATTTTATGTTCTGCAACAAATTCAGCTAATGGTTGCCCTGTTAACTGCGCTGTCGAACGAGGAATACAGAGTTGAGCTCCTTTTGATAATACCGAAACAAGCTCCCAAACAAACGCGTCAAAACTCACTGACGCAAACTGCAGTACACGACTATGTTCATCAATTTTTAGTACGTGTGATTGGGCTAATATTAAATTAGTCACACTCGCGTGTTCTACCATGACCCCTTTCGGATTTCCCGTCGAGCCAGAGGTAAAAATTACATAAGCTAAGTGTTTATTGTTTAAACCTATTGATTGGGCATTAACGTTATCTGTTGATAGCTGTCCCCAAGCAGACTTTAACCACGGTGACTGATCTATAATCAAAGTTTTACATGTATCAGCTAAGACTAAACGTTGTAATAGCGCTGTTTCTGTGAGTAAAACGACAGGTTCACTATTAGCTAACATATACGCTAAACGATCCGATGGATAATCGGGATCCATTGGCACATACGCGCCACCTGCTTTAAGTATGGCAAGTACCGCAATAACCATGTCTGAACTTCTATTCAGACATAGGGCAACACGGTCGTCAGGTTTAATACCTAAATCAATTAAATAATGAGCCAGTTGATTGGCTTTTTCATTCAGCTCTCGGTAGCTTATTCTCTGTGCTTCAAAACGAAGGACACAATGTTCGGGTGTTTGTGTTACTTGTTGCTCAAACAATTGGTGAATGAGGTTAGTTTTTACATAATCTTTTTTATTTTGGTTAAACGTGCTCAGCAGTTGGCAGCGCTCTTTTTCAGGTATTACACCAATGTTATGCATCAATACGTCATCATTTTTTTCTAAAGCAGATACTACATTTTCCAACGCGACATGCATAAACTCGCAAATACGCTGTGCGCACACAATACGGTCTACTTGAGCCGTTAAATTAAAGCCATCACCAAAGTCATCTACCGATAAATCGAACGGATAATTAGTTTTATCTTCGTCACCTAAAACAGTCATTCCTTCGCAGACGTAGTCACTGCTGCTCAGATCAATATTGTAACGATAGTTGAGAAAAGCAGAAAACAGCGGAGTTGGTGCCTGCACAGCGCTACACTGTTGTGCCCGTGAAAGTGATGCATGTTCATGTTTTAATAAATTAGTTAACGCCTGATAAGTCGATTTTAGGCAGTGTTCAACAGTACAATCAAGCATATTAATGCGCAATGGCAGAGTATTAATGAACATTCCCATCGCTCGTTCAGCCCCGGCCCCCCCCTTAAAACGACCAAACAATACGGTGCCAAAAACAACATCTTCACGTCCACTCGTTTTTGCTAGCACTAGCGCCCATGCCAGATGAAATAAACTTGCGGTACTGACATTTTGTTGCTTTACCTGTTGACGAATTCTCAAAGCTAAAGAGCGCTCAACAGCTAATTGAGCTTCAACAATTCCAGAACCATCATTTTGTATATTCAGTAAACCAAAAGGTGCTGTGGGTTCATCAACATCGTGCAACATTTTACTAAAAAATGCATCGTGTTCTTGCTGACTGATCCCCATACGTGCTTGAGCAACAAAGTTTCGAAAAGGCACGGGGGTAACCAGTTCACTTTCACGTTGTTGTTGAATTAACATCACTTCTTCAAGTAACAATTCAAGACTGGTATGATCCATAATCAAGTGGTGATATAAAAACTGTAACTGCCAGCGTTCGTTTTTCTGATCGTAAGCCGCAACACCTTTAAGCATTGGGGCTTTTTGCACATCAAGTCGTATATGTAATGGATCCGTATAAGCCGATAGCTCCTCGGCGATATCGCTATCAGCTGCAAGCTCAAGTATTTCTAATTCAAATGGTGCCGATCGCCACACAACTTGTACTGGCTCGTCTAAATCTTGCCACAATACAGCTGTACGGAAAATATCATGACGAGAGATCACTTTATCAAGTGCATTAACAAAGCTCTTAAGCCCTTTTTCACTATCAAAAGCTAATGAGGCTACCGTAAGGTAAGCATCGCCCTTTTTTTGTAAAATATGATGAAAGAGTAAACCTTCTTGCAATGGTCCTAATGGATAAATATCTTGAACATTAACCGCGCCACCAGGCACTTGTTTAACTAAGTTATCTATTTGAATTTGATCTAAGTTAACCATTGTTAACAGCTCGGGGGTGATTTTTATCGTTTGGTTATTTTTTTCTTTTGTCTCTGTATTTTTCTTCGATCTATTTTGTAATTCACTCAATAGCTCTTTTCTATTTTCTTTTAAAAGCTTATCTAAATCTTTATCTATCGCACCACGCGGTGCACGAATTTTTAATTTACCATCAACAACATTAATGCTAATTTTTCTATCTTTTAGAACGCTGAATAAATCTTTAATGTTCATTAGCTTACCTCTTCGAAGCTTTTGTTGTTTTCATCTTCTGAATCAATCTCGTAGTCTTCATATTCTTCATCAAATTCATAATCCTCAAAATCAAGATCCCCCTCATTATTCATTTCTGCGGATCCATCGACAAAAAGTGATGATAAAAGATTAGCCGGTACGTCAATTTCATTTGATTGGCTGCTCGTTTGTGCTGCGACTTTCACTAAAGTTGGTGACATAAAAAGAACGGCAACATCAACATATAAGCTTTGCTGTTTCATTTTTTCAATTAAAGTTAGCGTTAACAATGAATGCCCACCCAACTCAAAAAAATTGTCGTTAAGACCAACACGTTCAAGACCTAACAAATCTTGCCAAATTTGACATAAGACTTTTTCTGTCGCTGTTGTTGGTGCGACATAACTAGCTAAAGCATGACTAATATCAGGCTTGGGCAGCGCTTTACGGTCTATTTTATCTGCCGCATTTAAGGGCATCGACGCCAAAAACGTAAAACTACTGGGTATCATGTAGTCAGGTAAAATATCTTGTAACTCAGCACGCAAAA
>JBLHNB010000207.1:0-5845 GCA_047621305.1 Alteromonadaceae bacterium
GGTTATGAAGATATAGTGGATGAATGTTCTCGAGCATGGAAGAGCTTTATCTGTGATGTGTCAAGAGTAATGAAATTATGTGATCGCGACTGGATAAAAGTGGGAACTTAATTAATGCAATTGGTATAAAACTGAAAAAGTTGATAAAACGTTTGAATCACTTGATACAACTAGTTGACTCTACGAGCATTAAAGTTTGCCATAACCTACGTACCCCTCGACATAAAACTTTTGAAAGGATAGCGCAACGTGGCAAAGGAAAAATGGGGGGCTTGATGGATGTAAATTAAATATTATCACTAATTTTAAAGGTGAAATACTTACTATAGGCAATGTTCATGATACTAAACCGGTAATAAAATTAGGAGCTGGATTGGATGGAAAAATTTATGTTGATACGTTCAGAACAGCTGAACTTTTTAATTAGATCGTTTGCAGCTGAGATATTTATAATTATCTATTGGTATCTGTTTACTGAACTGCATGAAAGTAATCATCTAAAGCACTCAACACTTCACTGCGGGTAATCGTTCCAACTATTTTATTCTCATCGTTTACAACGGGATATATTTTTGGTTTAGCTTGTGTCATCTGTTCTGCAAGTTCCATAATTGAGTCGTTCCAATTTATTGTTAATACAGCCTTTTTCATTATATGCTCGATAGTTTCATTAGACTCACCCGTGTAGCTAGATTCTATCATTTTTTGAATACAATCTTGTTCCGAGATGAAACCAATAACATGATCATTTTCATCAATCACGGCTCCTCCCATTTGGAAGGATTGTAATAGTTTTTCGACAGCGGATGCTATATCCATTTTCTTGTCAAAGGTGACCACACGTTTGCTCATATAATTTCGAATTTTTAGCAATTTCATGCTTTGTCACCCCTTATTAATAACATCTATATTAATATTAGTACTAATAATGCGCGGTTGCAAATATGGGCACACAATACTAAGTATCTAATAAACTGATTTGTTATGAATGAGGCTTAAGAATCACAATCAACAAAATTAACAAATATAACTTAAGTGTAATTTATTGGTATAGATATAAATAGGTTATCATTATTGACCTAACTAGCAGTAACAACAGCAGATAGCTACAGCTATGATTTTTTCTGACTGAATCACCTTTCATCCAACCTAATATCAATAATGGTGTTTATCTAAGTAAAAGATAAAATTTTAGTGGTTATTTATGTAAACCTTAACACTTTAGCCATATTTTAAATTTTATCAGCTACGTATACTAACCGAAACTAGAAAACAGATAGATATTTAAACAAGTGTTTTTTCTTGAGTTAAAGACAAATAAAGGTTGCGTTAGCCCCTAATGCCAGTCGACTCTTAACTGACTGGCATTAGACGTTATGTCGGTTTTTTATTGGCTTTTGATAATGCTCTTAACTTTTTAAAGTGTTATAGACGTTCAAGAACGGCTTCTGTAAAGTCGGAGGTACCGTGTGTGCCACCTAAATCTCGCGTTGTTCTATCGCCTGACGCTATAACGTCAGTGATCGCTTGGCGGATGTTATCAGCCTTATCACTCATACCTAAATATTCAAGCATTTGAATCGCGGCCAAGATCACCGATGTAGGGTTTGCTAAGTTTTTACCTGCGATATCTGGAGCGCTGCCATGAACCGCTTCAAAAATAGCGCAGTCATCACCGATATTTGCACCAGGTGCCATGCCTAGTCCACCCACTAATCCTGCACACAAATCAGATAAGATATCACCAAATAAATTTGTCGTTACAATAACGTCAAATTGCTCAGGATTCATTACTAATTGCATACAACAATTATCTACAATCATCTCTGTTGATTCAATATCAGGGTAAAGTGCGGCTACTTCACGAGCAACTTTAAGAAATAACCCTGATGTTGATTTTAAGATGTTTGCTTTATGGACAGCCGTTACTTTCTTACGACCTTCTTTACGGGCTGTTTCATAAGCAAACGTTAAAATACGTTCAGCGCCTTCTCTTGTGACTAAGCTTACAGCCTCTGCTGTGTTACCGTCATCAGATATTGTTTGCCCAAGACCTGAATACATGCCTTGGGTATTTTCTCTTACGGTTAAAATATCAATATTTTCGTAACGTGCTTTAGTGCCTTTAAATGATAAGACCGGACGCAAGTTTGCGTAAAGCTTAAATTGTTTACGTAAGGTAACGTTAATTGACGTAAAACCTTCGCCAACAGGTGTCGTTAGTGGGCCTTTTAAAGTTACTTTGTTCTTTTGGATCAGTTCTAATGTTTTTTCGGGAACTAATTCTCCATGCTTCTCCAGTGCTGTAAGCCCTGCATCAGCATATTCATATTCAAAATTACAGCCTGCTTTATCTAATACTTTTATGGTTGCATCGATGATATCTGGGCCGATGCCGTCGCCTGGAATAACTGTTATGGTTTGCTTAGCCATTATTTTGCCTTTTGAATAAGTCTGAATATAAAGTTTAGTCTAAGTGACCGTTTTGTCACTTAGATGTTACCTCGTAGAAATTACGCAGGGTTATATCATGTAGATGTGTTGTAAGCCAGTTTAAAAGGTTTACAAGCTAGCACCACAATGGTAATTAAAGGGAGGGTGTACCCTTTAGCGCAAAATAAAAAAGGTTTTTATTTGATGCCAACCTCATTTTAATAAGTAGTAATATAGTGGGTATAAAAATGAAAAACCAGTAAAGTCATAAGTAACGTGAAAAACATTGATTTAGCACAATAACGACTATAATAGCTTAAACTTTTCATAGGCACTTTTACCTATGGCAAATAGAGCTTCATTTTTAAATAACAAAGCCGTACATTCTTCTTGCGTGGTTATACCATCGGACTTTATATGTTGCGTACGATAGAACAATACTTGAAATTTATCATGTGCTACTTTTTTAGCTTCTGTAATATCGGGACTACCGAGTTGTTTTAAGGCTTGTTCAAAGCTAAACTTCTCAAGTTGTAATTTTGATATAAATTGACGGTTATAAGCTTCTCTATCCTCCCATTTCATGTTCGAGGGGCTATCATCATAAAAATTCATCACTAAAGCTACAAATATACCATACGCTGTTAGTGCGACTAATATACGACTGATGATTTTCTTATTCATTATAATCCTTGATGGGTTGACCATAAAAAAGCCGTTATCTAACGAGCTTGGTAATTTATGTTTGGGTTATTTTCTTCTGATAATACTATAGGTGAAATATAATTTATATGAAGGTAATTAATCGCAAGAATATGTTCCTTAGACGCATATAGAATAATATTAACTAAGGTGCTGTGATTGTCGTGCATTAAGACGTATATCTTTAAGGTTAAAGCCAATAGGTATGTCTGTTTTGAGCGTTAATAGCTTTTTACCTATGGCCATTATTTCTGTACTTTCAATGAGTTTGTTTTTAATGGTAGTTTTTAAGTCTACTGCGGATAAGACAGCGGTGAGGGAGCCATAACTTTTTAATAAAGACGATGCGGTGACTTGACCAACGCCAGCGACGCCAGGAATTTTGTTGGTGGTATCACCGGTGAGTGTCCATAAATCCATCAACAAGCTAGGTTTTACAGAGAATTTCTCTTGTACATAATGCTCATCAAGGTAGCGCCTATTAAAATAATCATAAACGTGTATATTTTGACTTAATAATGACAAAAAACACTTGTCTGTTGAAATGATTGTTGTTTTTTGATTTCGCAATGCCAGTTTAATTGCCAACGTGGCAATTAAATCATCCGCTTCGTCTTGATCAGATATTAACGAATCTACATGTTGCTGCATAAATTCGTCTTGAATATCCCCGAGTTTATTTGCCAGATGTTCAGGCATTTTCTTTCGACCTTTTTTATAGTCTGGATAAAGCTGATAGCGCCAACAAGGTGATTGACTGTCAAAAACAGCTAAAATATGCGTTGGATTACTTTGTTCAATAATTTTACTTAATGCTAAAGCACATGCTTGTTGCGTGTTAAATAAAACTTGTTTTTTAGTGCTTTCAGAAAGTTCATTGTTTAATAAAAATGGCCTTTCTTGTACGGCATATATGCGCCTAATTAAATTCAGAGCATCGATAAGAACAAGATGTACATCCATTAATCACCCTCCAATGACTTCATAACAAGGTTGATATTTAGTACCAGGTAATTTCATGCGTTGTTGAGCCACAAAAGATTTTAATAATTTATCCATAAGCGCCATTATATGACTGTCGCCAGATATTTTGAAAGGACCTTTTTCTCTAACTGCTTTAATGCCTTGTGATTTTACATTGCCCGCAACAATACCAGAGAAAACTCTACGTAGGTTTGCCGCTAAGGTTGCGGTGTCTTGGTCAAAGCTAATATTTTGATTAGACATATTTTCATGGGTTGGTTCAAAAGGATGTTGGAAATCAGGCTCAATGACTAATGACCAATTATAATGATAAGAATCACCAATTTGTTTTCGGTAGGAGAGAACTTCAGCTAAGCCAGCCTTCAAGCTTTTGGCAACGCCTTGTGCATCATCAATTATTATTGTGTAGAGCTGTTGCGCTTTTTCTCCTAAGGTTGCACCAATGAAGGCATCAATTTCTTCAAAATACGCGACACTTTCTGCAGGGCCAGTGAGGATGATAGGGAGCTTTTGTGCTTGATTTTTACTATTGAGCATTATACCCAAAATATATAATAATTCTTCTGCTGTACCTGCTCCACCAGGAAAGATGATGATGCCATGTGAGATGCGTACAAATGCTTCTAAGCGTTTTTCTATATCCGGCATAATTACCAATTCATTAACAATTGGATTAGGCGGCTCGGCAGCAATAATGCTAGGTTCAGTTAATCCGATATAGCGGCCCTTATTATTACGTTGTTTAGCGTGACCAATGGTTGCACCTTTCATTGGACCTTTCATGGCGCCAGGACCACAACCAGTGCAAATGTTAAAGTTACGTAGCCCTAGTTGATAACCTACTTCTTTGGTGTATTTATATTCTATATGGTTAATAGAATGACCACCCCAACATGTTATGAGGTTTGGCTCGGTTTCTGGTCTGATAATACTTGCGTTACGTAAAATATCAAAGGTTACATGGGTAATTTGTGCGGAAATATCTGACATACCTTTGTAACGACTACTGGTAAACAATATGTCGCGAAGGACAACAGATAAATGTTCCTGAATACCTTTAATTATTTTTCCATCAACAAAGGCGTGTGCAGGAGGGTTTTGTAAATCAATTTTAACACCCCGTTCGCGTCGTAATACTTGTATTTGAAAGTCACTATATTTTTGATAGATTTCTTCGGCGTCATCGGTCTGACTACCCGCATTTAATACGGCAAGAGAACAGTTTCTATAGAGGTTATATAAATCACTTGTTGCAGATTGTTGCAGTTGATCGACTTCAATTTGGGATAGCAAATTCATATTGCCAACGGGATTTAGTTGAGTATGCATCTAATGTTCCTTTTGCTCGGTGATGAAGAGTATACAAAGACGAGCTTATGACATTACATGATAGTGATATAAAGGTCACCTTTGATCAATGATTTACTGATTTTAACGTTATCCCCGTACTCATTGAAGATGCAGGTTTTGATCAGTCTAAAAACGTCACCTACTGCGTTGTATTCAATCCTAATAGCCGGCTATTACTCAATCATGTATCTTGCAGCTAAAATTTTTAATCACGTTCAAAATCACGAATTTTCAATGACCACGGGTATAAATATTAACATTATAAATTAGATTATATATAAACGACTTGGTTCTTTCCTTGAGCTTTGGCTTGGTATAATGCGGTATCTGCACGTTCAAATGCAATATGAATATTGTCATCTGCTTTAACATGGCT
>JBLHNB010000208.1:0-5791 GCA_047621305.1 Alteromonadaceae bacterium
TTTGAAATCCACGCTTTTTAGTAGTACTTTTGGGAGTACCAGATAAATCTATCAAGTAGCGGTACTCCAAATGGCCAAATTAACAAACCCGTTAACCAATACAGAAGTAAAACAAGCCAAACCAAAAGATAAGCTTTATAAGCTTAGTGATGGCGGCGGTTTATTATTGAGAGTTAAGCCGACTACCTCGAAGTCTTGGTTATTTGATTACTTTAAGCCTATTACTAAAAAACGAAGTTCAATGCACTTTGGTAATACCCTGAAGTTTCATTAGCTGAAGCTAGAAAAAACGGGTAGCCGCAAGAGAGCTTTTAGCCAAAGACATTGACCCCAAAGAACATAAAGACGATAAACACCGTTAACAATTACTTGCCTCCAGCCACACATTTAAAAGTGTGACTTAATAACCCTCCAAAAATGCTTGACCATTACACTACCTGTAAAATTTAATTGTAACTTTCTCTTTTGTGCTAGGTGTGAAGAAGCTTATAGTGTCTCCACTTTGACCTAAAGAGATGCTTGTTCTGTCTTCCTCACGCCAACGACCCCATTCTTTTGCATCTTTCATCCATCCAGACCAGATTAGACTATTATTTTCAATTTCGCATACATAATCCCACTTGGAACCATCAGAAGAACGAATATAATTGATATAGATTAGACCGTTCTCATTTTTATTATTATTCATGATAGCTGTAGGTCTTCCGAAAAGCTTACCTAAATAAGCCTTACATATTTTTACTTTCTGTGAGTTAGATAACTGAATTGTTGCTTCATTACTAGCGTTATCAGAAGTAGAGTTACCTCCAAACAATTTTGAAATAACAAACAATACAATAAAGATAATCCCATACTTACTGATATTATCTAGTTTAGATGCTGGCTCCTTCTCTGTGGTAGTTGTCGGCTTTGAGGTTTCAGCTGTATCCAATAGTGCAGAGCCACAAGAAGTACAGAATTGATCAGTATCTTCATTGTGTGAATAGCATTTCTGACAAGTATTCATTTGCTAGCATCCTTTTCCGCTGAATAGTAATACTGACCATCTCTCTTAGTTAAAATCAGTTTTTCTCCTGAATTGAGATCGTATTGATACCCAAGAAGTGATTCAATAAAACTAATTCTTGAGTGGTAATAGATCCCATGCCCTTCATAGGCAATCATAGAAATTAAGACGGCAAGAGATACATACTTAATCAGCTTATACCTATATTTAGGTTTTTTTATGTTTATTGGAGCTGACTTTATATGTGTGGTTATTGACTCTAATAAATTAATAGCTAACGGCTTAACCTGCTGATAATTATTTTTAATAGTATCAATATATACTGGGGTATAATTAAGCTTGTTTCCACATTGCCCACAAAATCTACTTGTTCGTTTGTTCTCTATAGAACAATTACCACAGATCATTTTAACTTCCTTGTTTAATTGTTATCACACCAGCTTAATCGCTTACTTCCATCATACGGCCTAACAAGTTGCTTCCCTAGCATTAATTCACTAACCAGCACCCATGAGGTCAAGTCTCTAAGGTTGTTGTCCACCTCAGGGCGTGTTGTTAGGTGAATTATACTTGCACCATATAAAAACAATTCTCCAATGGTAAATTAACTATGCCACCCATGATAACTACCTTTAAAGTTTATTTATCATATTGGTATTTATATCGTATTAACATATCTGATGTTTCGTAAGGATTACGAGATTTAGTTTGCCTACCGTTTTCCGCAATAAAATATAGGTTTTTCTTTGCTCTAGAAGCTATCACATATAGTAATTTAGATTCTGATTTAGTTGCCTCTTGCCTTGTCTGTTTAATAATAACGTCCCAGTGAGGTATGAAGCCTTTTAGCATACCGAAGGCAATTACAGTCTCATACTCTTCACCTTTAACTCCGTGACATGTATTTATAACAACACCTGTTGATTCTTTGAAAAAACGTTTAAATACTTCGACTTCATTTTTATACTGGTCTTCATTTAATTCTAAATTCTTTTTAGCTTTTTCAAAAAATAGACTGTGTGATTCATGCAAACCTACATCTAGTTTCAAATCAACATCTAACTCAGCCATAAGATAATCAAAACACTCAAAAAGATAATCTGTCCCCGTAATAGTTTTAGTAGAAAAGGAATTTAACATCTTTAATAGTTGCTTTGCAGTGAAATCACCTATTTGATGGAAGCTAATGGAGAGTCTAGTAATGATTTCATTTGCCCACCTCACTCTTGTTGAATACAATCTACCTGATGGGCTAGTTAGTACTATATTTGTAACTATTAACCAAAAATTATCGTGTTGACCACTAAATGGCGATAATGACGGGGCATCAAAGTGAACCTCTGGTAATAACGTAACAAGCTTCCTAGTTAAAGCCCTTATTGGGGCCCATTGAGGTGCCACTATACAGATTTCATTTTCAGGAACGCCACTTTTGAGCTCAGATTTAATTATACCAGCTATTTCAGTAGCCAAATTATCCTTGTGAATAGTTTGATTTGAAAATTGAATGGACCCAGCTAGGTGAGAGTAATCAGCCTTAGCTACGATACCATTTGTACCTCTAAAAGAAGAAAAATAATCAACAACCCTTTGTGTTGAACGATAGTTATCCGAGAAATTAAAAGGAATTAAATTACTACCTTCAAATTCAAAATTTAATTCTAATATGTCTTTTGGTAGCCCGCCTATCCCTTCAAATATAGCTTGATTTACATCGCCGACAATGAATAAATTGGGTTTTATCTTTGATTGCTTAAATATCTTTGAAAGGATTGCATACTGTAAATCTTGTGTGTCTTGTACTTCATCAATACATATCAATCTAAAAATAGTACCTAATGTTTCAGCTATTTCAGGTTTAAGTTCAAGTATTTGGTAAGCAAAATATAACGCTTGGTCAAAATCGATTTTTTTAATTGCCTTAAGATGCTTCCGGTATTCACACTCAACCTCGCGGTGCTGTTTTGATTTATTAGCAACATTTCCATTTCTATCAAAAGAAGTATTTATGCCATCAAAGAAACCAACTCCTTTTTCTTCTTTTAAGCTCGCAATAATTATTCTTGTTTCATATTCATCAGCAACATCAAAACCGTTATTTAGAGTTGATAGGTAACCTGCATATGGCCTTATAATCCACTCCAGCGCAAAAGAGTGAATAGTTCCTGCCCATATTTTTTTAGAATCAAAGACATCAAACTCCTCAATTCTTGATTTGATTTCGCTTGCTGCCCTATTAGTGTAAGTTACAGCCAACACTTTTTCAGACTTAGACTTTAATTGGCCCATTCCTAGAGCAAGTCTGGCAGTTAAAGCTCTTGTCTTGCCACTTCCTGGGCAGGCGGTAACATAGGCATTCCCGTCAAAATAAACAGCTGAACATTGTTCTTTACTTAGCTCCATATCATCGTCCTAACAAGTTTATTAAATAACTTAAATCATCATCAGGGCAAGATTTTATAAATTCATTTATACAAGACGATTCATCTGTTCCATTATCTTTAAAAAACTGAGTTGGCTTATACTTATTGTCAAAAGCAGGCATCTCATGTTGCATTCGATACAAACACATTTTATATAGAATTGAATCCGTGAGTTGGTTTTTACAGGAAAAAGCCAATGCTTCAATTATGTATTTAGGAATGTAAGTAATACTCGATATTTTTTCAGCTAATAATAGTGCAAACCAGCCTTTGCCTTCTTTGTTCGCGAGCCTTAATACCTCTACACCAGAAACATCCAACTCATCCGACTCCAAAAGCTCCGTAGATTTTTTAATGCTCGATTTTTTAATATAAATATCATTTAAGGTTTCAATAACCTCAATAGAGTTATTCTCGTAAATGAAATCAACTTCGAAAGTGTGAGCAGCATAAAAAGCTTTGATGTATTTATTACCTTTAATATATGCATCCAATTTATCTTTTCTTTGCTGACCTGATATTTGTGAATTTCGACAAGCACGCTGAAGAGCGGTATCACCTGAGAAATCGGCTGGTAATTGAACAACTGAAGAATCAAAGTCAGTAATTATTGAACAATTTTTTCTGATACGAACTGCATCAAACAGCTTGGATATGTGCTCAAAAAACGCACTAGCCATACTAATCAAACTAACACCTAGTTCATCTAAAGAAAGACCCAATACATTTTTAATTAATGAAGGTATTAAAATTAGTTCCGCATCACCCTCAACAAGTATAACGCCCTTAGCAAAAAGCAAAGTTGACCTAGTTGCATTTAAATATCTTTCTATACGGCTACATTCGCTAGACCCTAAACCTAGCGATGGCTGAAAAACATCTACAACACCCTTTGATAATCCTAAGATATTCATTTCTGATATTTCAGCGGCTGAAGATATATGAGTCGAATGAGTTGATAAAAATACCTGTGTTTTTCCTACGGAATGATTTTCAAATAAGGTTTTTTGGATATGTGTATGTATATGGGCTTCAGGCTCTTCAATAACGAGAAACTGTGCTGCTTTATCACTATCTTGCTTTTTTTCATACTCTAATAACTTTAAGGCTAAATATATTAAATTTGCACCTCCTAAACTTAATTCGCTCAAATCCCCACTATAATCATCAACAAAATTATCCCCAACTGTTAATGATAATTTTTGCAATAATTTATTTATGTCACTAGGTAAAGATGACTCTATATCTATAATAGGCGAGAATGTATGACCCACGGTATTATGCAGAGTATTTTGAATCCCTTTTGATATCTGCTTTATTCCTTCAAGCCCTGAAATATCTGTATTTAATTTAGCTACTAATCCTGTAATGTTATCAGCATCAACTTCTGCCATGCCTTCTCCCACTCCTTTTAACAACGCTATCAATGGGCTATATCTGTAATTTTTCAGATCTGAAACAACATCTCTAAGTGCTTTAACAAATGTAAAAGATACCTCTTCATGTAACGGTGATATCTTTACGCCGTATGATTTAAAGTCTTTATCGTTCGGCTCAGGAAATATCAAGTCTTCAAAATCGCCAACCAATCTTTTATAATTTTCGTCGATTAAAAAATCAGTTTCTGAGCGACCTGTAAACATCACTTCATACTCATCTATCATAATATTTTCAATTATGGATACTGATTTATCTTTATCACCATTCGCGTCAAAAAGATTTTTTCTTATTCTCAAGCAAGGCCTGTAAAAAAAAGTAAGAGTCCCTTTGTTATCTGCACCCATATGCCCAGTATTATGCTTTAACGTTTGGCACCCTTCATGAGCAGAAAGCTCATCGAATTCAACAGAGATAACAACCCAATGCCCCCTCCAACCATCAAGATTTCTACAAAAATCATTTTCAGTTAGTTTAGTTATATTTCTTGGTAATGAGTCGTCCAATAAAAGCCTCAAGGCATATAGAGCATTTGTTTTACCTGCCCCATTTTCACCTAAAACTGTATTGACACCTTTATTAAAAATAAGCTCGGAGCTTTTAAAGTTACGGAAATTCCTTATTTTTAAAGAACTAATATACATACAACAACTTCCTTATAGTATTACTTAAAATGGAGCGCACACCTGTTTTTTATAGGGTGCTGAGGAAATTAACTATGCCACCCATGATAACTACAAGCAATAATGACTCGCTGATTGAAGCGTTTCTGGTTAAATAAAAGCGTATTTATAACGTAATCTATTTTGGTTATAGCCTTACTATTCAGATTTACCAATTTATGGGGAGCTTAGCTTAATTTTGATTTAGCTACGCCCGCAACCTTGAGGTAATATTAATTTTTCGACTGATAATAGAAACGTTA
>JBLHNB010000209.1:0-5757 GCA_047621305.1 Alteromonadaceae bacterium
TTTAACATTGAGTCAATGGTTTTTGAAGATACGACGAACTTATGGGCACGTCGCGGCACAACCGATCCTGTATTTTGTTTTGCAGGTCATACTGATGTTGTTCCCGCCGGTAATCTTGAACTTTGGCATACACCTCCCTTTGAGCCAACAATCATTGATGGCATGCTATATGGTAGAGGTGCTGCTGATATGAAAGGTAGTCTTGCCGCTATGCTGATCGCCACTGAAAAATTCGTTAATGAGCATCCTGACCATAACGGCTCAATCAGTTATTTAGTTACCAGTGATGAAGAAGGTCCTTTTATTAACGGCACCACGCGGGTGATCGATACTTTAGAAGCGCGTAACGAAAAAATAACCTATTGCATTGTCGGCGAGCCATCAAGTACTAACCGTATAGGTGATGTGGTAAAAAATGGCCGCCGAGGCTCTATTTCTGGCGAACTCACCATTCATGGTAAACAAGGGCATGTCGCCTACCCTGAACACGTAAAAAACCCCATACACTTGGCCATGCCCGCGTTAGCTGAGCTTAGTCAAACACATTGGGATCACGGTAATGACTATTTCCCTGAAACAAGCTTTCAGCTATCTAATATTCAATCGGGCACTGGCGCAACAAATGTTGTTCCTGGCCATATGAGCACGTGGTTTAATCTACGATATAGCACTGAATTAAACGACCAAATGATTATAGACAAAGTTGAAGCTATCCTCGATAAACATCAATTAGACTATGAAATACAGTGGACTTATAACGGAAAGCCCTTTATTACCGAAGAAGGTTTAATGTTAGATGCCGTCGCTAAAGCAGTAAACACGGTTACCGGTAAATGCCCTGAATTCTCTACCGCTGGTGGTACGTCTGATGGCCGTTTTATCGCACCTACTGGCGCTAACGTAGTAGAGCTAGGACCATGCAACAGCACAATTCATCAAGTAAATGAAAGTGTTTCTTGTGATGACTTATGTGAGTTAGTGGATATTTATTATCATAGTTTGGTCAACATACTTTGCAGCGATAAGTCATTATAAATGAATATCAAGCAGCTTACCGGACAAGACAACGCTCATATATTGATGCTAGATGAACATTGCGGCATCCATAAAGACATAGAGCACCCTTGGCAAAAAATGTGCACTGCTGCATTACAAGATAACTTGGTGTTAAAAATTGCCAGTGGCTATCGCAGTTTTGAGCGACAACTGTCTATATGGAATAGAAAATTCATCGGTGAATTGCCGATCAAAAATCAACAGGGACAAGTTATTGATATTAAAACGTTAACTAACGAAGAAAAAGTTAATGCTATTTTATTATTCTCAGCACTGCCCGGTGCCAGTCGCCACCACTGGGGAACAGATATTGATATTTATGCTGAAAATCTTTTACCAAGTAATGAGAAATTACAACTTGAGCCTTGGGAATATGAAAAAGAAGGCCCTTTTGAATTATTAAGCCAATGGCTAAAAAAGCACAGCACTGAATTTGGCTTTTATTTTCCTTATGATAAGTACCGCCAGGGCGTAGCAGCTGAGCCTTGGCATTTGTCTTATCAACCTCTGGCGAGCGGTTTTTTATCAAAATTGATCATTAATGAACTCACATTAGTATTACTCAACAGCGACATTCAAGGCAAAGGTGACATTATTAATAATATTGAACGTATTTATAGCCGTTATGTCACTAATATTAATCACTAATATTAATCACTAATATTAATCACTAATATTAATCAGGAATATGAATCAAAAATGAACATGGATAACTGGATAGTTCCACTACTTATTATTGCCGCCATTGCGCTTATTATTGGTAACCTTAGTACCGTTCAAAAAAATGCAAAAAATCCCCTAAGAAAAAAAGGCCTCAATGATTTAAAAGAAACACTACCAAGAAGTAATAAAACGGATCATAAGCTACCCACAGCGCCCTCAAATAGTAATTCATCCAAAAAAATCAAATAAAAAACTCCGTCCTATGTGAATAAGACGGAGTCTTTTAATCGGCTAAAAGCTATAGCCTACAAATTCAGCGTGACTTTATAAGACATTCCGAAACGATAAGCCAGGATCCATTACCGGCATTATTTTTTCCAAAACCTCAAGAGGTAAAACATTACCTTCACCATCATAGATAGTTACGGATGTTTGCTCACCCATTCTTGCTAAAACAAATTGATAACTAGATTCTTTCAGATCAATAACAGGTGCATCATCTCCCCAAATACGATCCCAGAAACCACTGTCTGGTTTAACAAAATCAACATAGAATATTTTTTTGCTTTCATTTAAATCAGTGATGTTAAAACCGTAATCTTCAAAGAAAATAGGCATATTTGACCATAGAGGTTCAAGTTCCATTTCCACAAGATAAGCAGGCTCCGCCTCTGGGTTTTCACCAATAGAGACTAACTGTTGATTCGCTCTCATTAAGCGGTTTTCACGTTGTTCTAAACGGTACTGATAATCAACTTGATTAATCACTTCATTTAACATCGCCATTTCGGCGCGATGCTTATCTATCACGTCCATTGTCGAACTACCATCAGCCGCTTTATATTCAATTAAATTAATAACTAAGGCGACACTACGACCATGAGGTTTGCTTTCAAAACTGAATTGAAAACGCATGCTCTTAGATATTTCTTCATTCTTAAATAACCAACCTGATTCAGTCGTATTATGAAACCACTCTGACTCAAAGACTTTTTTCTCAGCATCAATGACTTTTAAACTCACACCATCAGACGCTAATTGCTTTTCAACCGCTTGATAGATAAATAACTGTAAATCTTTATCTTCTATGACTTTATCAAACCATATTTTTGCCGCAGCGGAGTTTTCCTCTACCCGAGAAGAAGCCGCTATAGGTAAAACCAATGACGGTGCGCGAATATCAACTTTTTCACCGACCGGCCCATTTTTATTGATGTTATTTTCAACATAAAAATCTGGGTGTTGTTTAGGTTGGTCTAACCCTTTAGGTACAGCCAAGCTTTTTCCTTCAGGTTGGTTTGCATACTCAAAACCACCCATTGCTTGTTTATTGCTCACATTACTACAAGCTGATATTGATAAACTCAATAACGAAAAATAAAATAGTTTACGACTCATTAAAACTCCTGCGGATACAAATCTGAATAATCGTGCGTTTATATAACCCATTGTTTACCAAAATACACAACATAAAAGGGTATGACTAAAAATATGGCTTAACTCATTTAGTTGCTGCTATTGGATTACAAACGCAATATTTAGTTCCTAAAATAAAAAATGATTTTATTAAAATAGAAACGAAATTTATTGATAAGATTGTCGTTTATATAATTGCGCTCCATGGTACTTGGCTGATTTTATAAACACAAGCTGTGATAGCGGTTCACGGAGATATTTATCGTAAATTATGCACTAATTGTGTTAATTTATGCTCGTTCAGTTACAATGTTGCATTTTTAAACTAGGTTAGGTTTTCACCATGTCGCAATATTTAGTACTCACCGCTATGGGCGCCGATAGAACGGGTAGTGTTAGTGAGTTAATTAAATTAGCCAGTAAGTATGGTTGCAATATTATAGATAGCAGAATGGCTATTTTTGGTGCTGAATTCACCTTAATTATGTTACTTAATGGTTCTGCTAAATCAATAAATCAAATTGAAAGTAAATTACCAGCAGTAGCGCTTAGTCTAGAATTGATCACTATGATGAAACGAACCGATAATTATAAGCCTCGCGACCTGACTCATCATTATCAAGTTGATTACGCAGGTATTGGTCAACCTGGGGTTTTAAAAGCGATGACCGCTTTTTTTGCAACGCGTAAAATAGATATATCTTCACTTAAATCTGAAATTGACCCAAAAAACAACCAAATGAAAGCAAGTATATTGATTGCCCTTACTGACGCTATAAGTATCACCGCCTTAGAACATGACTATTTTGAGCTTTGTAATCTTATTGATGTGCAAGGCTGTATCAAAAAGGTTAATTCAAATTTACTATAAGGTTTGTTAAACCTAGTCTGTAGTAAACCAATCTGTAGAGCTCAATTAAAAATAAATATTAAGGAAAACTCATGAAAACAATTTCAGTTGGCGAAACCGCACCACTTTTTAAATTAGCTGATGAAAATGAACAAATCGTGTCGTTAGCAGATTATGTCGGTAAACAACAAGTGTTGGTTTATTTCTACCCAAAAGCAATGACGCCAGGCTGCACAGTACAGGCACAAGGCTTACGTGATATAAAAGCAGAACTGGCCGAACTTAATACCGTAGTTTTTGGCATTAGTCCTGATGAAAGTAAGCGTTTAGCTAAATTTTGTGTTCGAGATGAACTTAACTTTACCTTGTTATCAGATGTTGACCATAAAGTAGCTGATGCTTTTGGGATTTGGGGCTTAAAGAAGTTCATGGGCCGTGAATATGACGGTATTCACCGTTTAAGTTTTTTGATTGGCTTAGATGGTAAAATCAGCCATGTATTTAATAAGTTCAAGACTAAAGACCATCATCAAGTAGTTTTAGAGATATTAAACGATCTGGCTTAGCTCGCTAAGCTATAACAGCTTATTACAATGCAAACACAACAAAATGCAGGTATAACAATAAACGACAAATAAATAGTCTGTTTTTAGGGGAGGTTTGTAATAAATGTGTTGCGAAAGAATGCCTCAATGTATGCGGAGTGATTTGTTTTTCCATTCTAGAAGCTTTTACAGCACTTTTTACTGTTTTTCTAATACATGTATGATGGAAGTGGTGTCTTCTAACTTCCCCTATTTCAGGATCAGCACTCAAATTTATATGATGGAAATAGATATTGCCAAGCAATGTTTTTATTAGCCGATGGATATTTTTTTGCTAAAGCATTAGACATCCAAACACCTGAGTATTGTTCATTTTTGATATCTAGTATTGATGTATTATTGATGTATGACACTCATTCTAAATTTTTGAGCAAATAAATTAACAGTTGGTTAGGTTCTGCTTCGCTACACATTATAACCAACAATTAAAAGCCTCTTAATGGAGCGTTGGTTTAAAAAAGTGTGGTGGTAGACTTGGCAAAAAAGAAATCAAACACAAGGATGAAATTATGACAGATTCTTCTGAAATACAGGAAATAGCCGAAAAATATCTGAAAGAAATGCTGGAAGCAGATGACACAAAGAACTTTGATTTGTATACGAAGCGTTACGAAGATAAGTACCTTGGGAATTTTTCGAGTGAGAGGTTTTCAGAAGACATCAAGGAGATGCATGAAAGAAACGGCATGAATACGGGCTATGAATTTCTATGTGCGTTGAGAAACTTTAGTTTCGATGGTTTAGATATTTTCAGGTTCGTTTGGAAAGGTATCTATGAAAAGCGGGATGCAGTGATCGAAATTGATATATATAAGAAAAATGGAGACTGGTACATTATTCAGTCGGCAGTTCATTAAGGCATTGGATAAAACCTAATCGGGTAGCCGGAGGTCTCTAACCTCCAGCCTACACACCAACCTGCATGCAGCATGATGTATCATAATGTATGACACTCACTCTAAATTTTCTAACTGCACATCATAAATATTTCAATAACTCGTCGACTGCCATAAATCATAAAGGTATTCGATAACATGCTAGCGTGCTAAAACAGTTTTTTAACGCCATTTATCCTAAATTATCAAAATTTAAGCAACAGTGTTCCTCAGGAAATTCCTGATACAAAATAATAAAGAGGTTTGAGGGCGAACTTTTCAAGCAAACAAT
>JBLHNB010000210.1:0-5734 GCA_047621305.1 Alteromonadaceae bacterium
CATGACTAAGTAAGCCGAAAAAATCTTCCATTGTTTTTTCAACTAACCAACTTTGGAATACTCTTCTAGCTTCTTCACTAACGCCATGCCAACCAGTTAGCTCGACTCGTGGATCACCATAATGCGTCAAAAAGAAGGTTTTAAGATCATCTTTAACGGTTGGTTGTATTTGAATATTATGCAAGGAAGTTAATATTGAGTTTGCAATTTCTATTCTAAATTCTGGATAACGTAACTTCTCATCCAATTGAGAAAAATTAACTAAGTTAGAAATCAAGTTCATTTTTTGGTTGAATGAACTCGTGTTGATATAGTTTTTGAAGTTACTAAGGTATTCACTGAAAATAGCTAACGTAAATTTACTTGTGCTAAAACCACCAACTAAGCCTCTAGTTGATAATTCCAGTTCAATTTTACCAGTGCGTACCACGTGTTCAATAATCGCCAGATGTGCATTAAGGTCAAGTGTACTACGTCTAAGTATCTCAACAGATAACCGTGAAACTTTTCTATTTTTACTGTTGCTAAATAGTTGCTTAATATGATTTTGCACTTCAGCAATGTACTTCTCTTTATACGGATAAGAAAACAAATACGCATTATAAAAAGCCATGATAAACCTGTAATTATCAACGTCATTAGTGAGTTTTTTATAAAAACTCATAAAACGCCATCGCTTAATTAGTGGTTTGTCATCATCAAACTGATCAAACAATACCCAAGGGGAGTGATTAATATCATAACGTGATAAAGATGATATGTTTTTAGATAAAAATGCAACTTTGAGACGGCTGTATATCTGTAAAAGTGTAATTTTAGAAGGAACTTCTATAGTACAATCGATAGATATTTTGGTGATATCATTTGTCGCTTTTACCAATAGGGATTCCCTGAGAGCAGGTGGAGTATTCCAACTTTCAATTTCAAGTGACTTTAAAGCTGCTTTTGCAAACATTAATCAACCCTTTCCGTATTAATGTTTGTTTGAACATCAGTTAATGAAGGTGGCGTCATTATAAAGCGTAAATCAATCCGTCTATTGGTAGGGTCTGCTTTAGGGTAGGAATAACTGTGCCCTGTTACTGGTCTACCTTCTCCATAACCACTTACTGAAAAAATTGGTTGAAGATTAGTATTTACTATTTGATTTAGTACTGTATTTGGTATTAAAACTCGATATGCTGTTATTGCTCGGCTAGCTGACAGCTCCCAATTATCTTTGTATTTAGAAGAGTTCATAGGTACGTTGTCGGTATGACCTTCAACAAAAATAGAATCTATTTTTCCATTAATTTTTTCAAAGCTTTCACAATTATGATGGGTTGGTGGGTTACTTGCGTAACATGGAATTACGGCATCTAAAACAGAGCCTATAGTTTTAAGGTTAGTTTCATTTTGTTCGTCTAATGACGCACTTGCAGTTTTAAACTGTACAGCATTCTCTGTTAGTCTTAATACGCCATGTTCAGAATCAATTTCTACAATTATATTTTCATTTTCTAGTTTTTTCTTCAATAGCAATAGTAAATCACTTCTGGTTTCATCTAAGTTAGTAAACCTTTTAACAATCTCTGTTTGTGTGCGTGTTACTTTCTTTTGTTTTTGTATTGCGTCTTGGAAGTTGATAATAAAAGCCACCAACGTAATGATGAATATAAATAATAAGCCAGACATCATATCGCTTACAGAAATAAGATAGCCAGCTCCTTCGTCTTCTAATAAATCATGTTGACTCATTGCTTAATCCTTTATTGAATGGCCACTTTCTTTTCACTAACTGTCGCTGAGGTGATCTTCTTCATAAAATCACTACTATGTTGCTCTAAGCCATCACCTAAAGACTCTATGGATTCACTTATTTCTTTGGATGCAAAGGCAAGCTCTTTGACTACTTTGGCAGCATGCTTATCTAATTCAATAAGGTATTCATTTGTAGAACGAGCATATTGAGACATACCATCATTTAAGTTATTAAACATGTTACCCAAAGACTCATCTACAGAGGTAAACCTATCTTGGTAATCTTTCCAGTTTTGTTTTATTTGCTCTTGTGTCTCCGAGATTAATACATGTGTCTGTTCAATACTCTTAGCTGTATTGGCAAATTGCTCAGCAATGTTATTAGATTGAGCGATTAACTCGCTCTGTTTCTCAACGGTTGAATTAGCATTTTCTAAAACATCGTTTGTTTTCTCTATGACATTTCCAGCAGTAAATACGGTTTCTTTAATTCTTTCATGTAACTCACCATTACTTTCATTTAAACCTTTTTGAGCAGTAACCGCATTTCCAAGTTCTCCAGACAAATCATTAATTTTACTCGACGCATTCTCCGCAACATTAGTCATTTCAGTCATGATGAACGTTGCTGTTTCATTCATAGACTTATGGCCTACTGATAAAGCAACTAATTGTTCTTCAAGTTTGTTGCTAATAGTTTTAATAGTCTCAGCAAGTGATTTCATCTCTACACCTGCTGATCCTGAAATTGAAGCTGCAAACTCCTCCATTACTTTTTCAATGGTTTCATCATTTGCTGATTTTTGGTTTTCAGTTAATTCATTGATCGCTTCTACTAATGGTTTAGCAACTTGCTCCTGCATAACTTGGCCCATTGTAACGGCTAAGTCATTTGCAAAGGTTTCAAGTGCAAATGATTGTTTTTTAGACTCTTGAAGTACCTTATTTGATAGGCGTTCCGCAGAAAAGTACTCTACTCGCTCATCAATTTCCGACACAAAATCTTGGCATAACTTATCAAATTCATGAATTTTATTTTTTTCAGCTTTAGAAAAAATCATTGATGATAACAAACCGGCAATTGAGGTTAAAAATGCTAAAGAAGCGCCTGATAAAAGAACATCTAATGCGTGTTTTGCTTCTTCAATGTTATCTGCACTTAGACCTGGAGACGCAATATAAATCCCTGCTACTAACCCAATGAAAGTACCTACAATACCAAGCCCTGTGAGTATATTAGGAAGAGTATTAAACCAACGCATATTGACTTTTGACCACAATATGTAGCGTTGATTAAAATATGTTGATGTATGGTGAGTGTTTAGGATCCTTTCGTTTTCATCCTCTGGCTCGAAATCAACATAAGGTATTAGTAATGTTTCATTAAACTCTCTCCAAGAGTTACTTAGATAGGTAGTTTTTGACATCAAATCATTAAATTTAGAATCATAAAAAGCACAAAACTCTACTTTTGAATGTCCAGATTTAGCTAGGATTTTATTGATCCTATTAAACTCTTTGATAATAGGATTTACTTTTTTTGAAAATATCCAGTACTGATATACTGCAAAAAAGATAATTGCAGCTAAAACTACAAATACAGTATTCGTTTCAATGAAAAACGAAGCTAAAAATTCCATCTTATAATTCCTTTTTATTCACTTTTATTAATTTGTATAACCCGGTGCTATTGTTAAATTTTCGGCTCCGTAAAGTGTTTGTCTGTTTCTAAGCCACAATTGATATTCCCCCCCAGAAAGTGAAGCTTGCTCAGTGCAATCAACATTCCAACGTCTTAGTAAATAACCAGCCATTGCTGCTCTAACGTTTAATTCAAGGATGCCACGTTCCATACCAAAATCTAATTCAATCGCTGTTGGATGTTTAACATTATTAGGATGAGGAACAATTTGAAGTGGCATCATGCGAGTCCATTGATGGTCTTCAAGTTTATCTTCATGGGGTTCGCTAGTCTGTTGCTTTATTGTAACCTTTGAAATGCGTGTAAGGACAAAGTCCCTAAAGGATTGCGACTTTCTATCAAACGCACGTACATGCCAGCGTAGGCCGTTATCGACAATCGAATGAGGGACAAGCTCTCTTGCTGCTGAACCACTAGATAATGAGGTATAAATGATACTCACGGCTTTTTGGTTGATGATGGCTTGAGAAAGTCTGGCGACCACAAATATATCGGGTACATTTAGCTGACTTGGCGACTCAATTGGGAACTGGATATCGTTAATAGCGTCATAACCATCGCTAATATTGTTAGCTAATTTGATTAAAGTCTTGCGTGGGTCATGGGTAAACAGTGGTTTGAACGATGACTTAATTAAGTATTTTTTATTAACGTTGTCATAATCCATGTTGCTAGGTGCGTGCTCTTTATAGAGCGCTATATCACGAGACGCAGCGGCTAAGCCTAACTCAAAACGACTGACTATTTCATAACGCGTTACCCAGCCAGAAAATAACAGCTTAAAATCAATATAAGCAAGGCGTTGTTTTTGCGAGTAATTTAAGTCATCAACATTCATTGTTATTATTCTGATATGAAAATGTATAGCTAGTATGTATCATTTTGATTCACACCACAATTCCTTTATTTATACCCAAGTTAAAGCACCTGTCACTGTATTTAACGTTGATATAAAACAATTAAGTAACTGGTAGGTTAAAACTATTTTCAAATATTCTATAACGTTCTGATTCATAGATTAATTTACTTGATTTATCCAAAAACTGACAGTTTTTAATTTGTTTACGACTTTTGACAGTTTCCGATAATTTGCCTTGATTACAATAATTTATCGCTCATGTCTTGTTTCAGACTGACATTACAAAACACATGTCTGAGCTTGAGCCAACCTGGTCAACTGGTTTTTGGGGAATAACGATGGGACCATCGCTTAGGAAATCAGCCACAAAACCTTTCGTTTTACCAATAGGTGTTTTTGCACGCGCATCTGGATAATATACAACACCAGTTCCACCTGATCTTATTCGACTTAATTAATTGTGGTAAATGTGAGGATATAGGTGTTGCCTAGCTACGCCCAAATCCTTAAATCAGGCTTCAGTTACCTAACAAAAAAGAAGGCGAAATCAATATAGTCCGCTACTTGTTTCTATTCAATCAAAGTTCCAACTACATTTTAAGTTTCCAAATTGATGTCACCGGCTTCTAACTTGAACTGTTGGGATCAACACTATTCTTGCCACTCGTTTCACCCATTTCATTTAAATCAAGCGTAATATTTAGATTACTTGGACTTTAAATCCTTTGGCTTTAGGTTGAGCTTTGCTAAGGCGACTTCAAGTTTATAACGATACTGCTCTGCTAATCCTCCTAACTTTTCAGCCATCTCAAAATATGAATAGTCATCGAGTAAATGAAAAATTAAAGTCTGCTCCTCATTAGTAACTACTATCGTGCATGCATATAAATACTTATGTTATCTCTTCCATGCACTAAAAGGTTCTATCAAACACTATATCGATTTATTAGCTGGAACGATGAACAAAAATAGCTAGAAAATATTAGCATTTTAGTATAATATTAAATCTATGCAGAGCCTGCATGTTAAGGGCTGTATAGATATTGACTGTGATATTAAAAATAGATAACGAACAAAAAACAAACATTTTAAAGTGTTAGTCCAGCCCTACTCGTGCAGTGCTGGTGAAGATCCAGTCCAATGCTTGCAAAAGATCTAAAAGAGTCTTTGCAAACACCTCAAAAAATCCTTTAAAATCAATTAGGGGTGATCCAGCGTTATAATTGGATTATCAATTATCCAGATTAAGAAAAGTTTATAATGGCATCCGATCACCATTAAATGATACCAATATTATTAGTACCAAAAAACCAATTATTATTATCCAGCTAAAAAAAATTAGTACCTATGTCGCATCAGGCTAAAGACTGGAAAAAAAGCACAGGTGTGCAAGCCATTTACCTGTTTGCTTTTTTTATGTTGAAGATGATGGA
>JBLHNB010000211.1:0-5689 GCA_047621305.1 Alteromonadaceae bacterium
ACGTGGCTCTCGACACTTCATGCAATATATTTCACAAGGCTTACATTGGCGTTTATTTAGCGCTTTTTGATCTTTTATAAACTGTCGTAAATCGCTGCCTAAAATTAATGTCGGGTGATTATCATCGCAAACGGCTAAGCCTTTTTTAAGCCAAGTACGTACTGTGTTTTTATGTGCGCCTAATAAAATAGCGACTTCTTCAACGGTATAGCTTCGATGAATTTTACTTAAATTAGCATTGTATCGTTTACACATAAATCCCCCAGATAATCATTGAAACAAAGTAAAAATCTAATGGCATGGCTTGCAAATACCAACCTATTTTTATCCGTAATGAAATAACACTATTCATGGTTAGCCACCGAGCTTTTACTCTCAATTATTTTATCTTCAATCCATTGATTTATGTCTTCTTCTAGCCAACCAATAGCCCTATCACCTAAAGAAATACTTTGTGGAAATTTCCCCTTATTCATTCGTAAATAAATACTGCTTCTTGATAAACCTGTTTGATCTTTTACTGCGGGTAAACGAATTATTTTATTAGACATGTTAAGTACTCTTAGTTATGCAATGAATGTAAGAGCGAGCTTAACGAGGGGATTTGGGCGATATAATACGGGCATTAAAAACACGAAAGCCCTGTATGACAGGGCATTCATGGATTATATATTTGTGAGTAGTATTGTTTTTTTAGCGCTAGGTCATATAAATTGGTGTGTTCTTTAGGGGAAATTTTTTCCCCTAAGTTTCTTTAGTTTTTTAAAACTCTTGTGATATTTGCAGTAGTACTGCCCTGTGCAATTGACATTTTTGATATTTTATAAGCGTACCAACCTTTAGTTTTCTTAGGCTTATTTGAGTTATTGGGGTTTTGCCGTTTAAGTTTTTCGTATTCATCTTGCCAACTTTGATACTTGGCTTGAGTGTTTGCTTTGCTCTGTGCTCGCTTGTCAGTATTAGATTGGTAATCTTTTGCCTTAATAGGTTGCTTCACCTTTATTACGGTATCAATACGGGCACGATCAATGGTTAATTTACCGTTATCAATAAAGAGTAATTCACTCATCGGAATTTGTACTTGGTTTAAATCTAGTGCTAATGGCTGTTTATGTAGGCTTGCCCATTGTCGGCCGTTTGAACTTTGAAACATTCCCAGTGGGATAAACTCTTTTTTAAGCGTCTTAGCATCAAGGCTAACATCTTCAAAACCTAGGAACTGCGCCAGCAATTCGGCTAGATTTTTAATACTGACTTGCCATTGCTTAAGCTGTTCAGGTTTAACCGTAATACGCCCCATTTGCACTTGTTTTTCGCTATCATCACAGACAATGTAGTTTCTATATTGTTCATTTACTTGGTGGCTGATAACGTCCATAAAGCAGTTGTTTTCACAGCCTTTACATTCCATACTTTGCGCGGCTGATATTGCCTTAATCAGCTTATAATCAAGTAACAAAGGTAATACGCCAGCTTGCCATTGCTGAATATCTTCAAATCTGTATATTATTTTGTCATCACCTTGTTTTAAGGCTTGCGATAAGTTTTGTAATAACACATTTAATGTTTTGCTTAAGGTCATCATTAAGCTTTATCTAGTGCGTGTGGTTCGATACCTGAAGCGACTAACATTTCACGAATTTTTAAATCATTACCATCATAATTTAACGCGCAGCTATTAGGGTGAGTAATATTAAAACGTTTTGTTTGCTGCCTTTTAGCACCGTTGGCAGCAAACAGCACTTTAACCCCTATTTGGCTAATGTAGTACGGGGGAATGTCTAATTCAGCTAGTAAGTCATACACGGCAAGCCGTGATTTTTTAGTATCTGCTTCTAGGGTTAAACGCTTTCTAATTTGATGTTTAAAGCTGAGGCGTAAATGTGTTACCACAACACTGTCTATACCTGATTCAGTCGCTATTTTAAAATCAAAATCAGGTTCAGCTACAGTATCAAGTTCATATACGCGTTTATCAATTGCACCATCGGGTAAACTGTCTAAATGCAATATATGCTTGGCAAAAAGTCTTTGAAGTTCAGGTACTGCTTTTGAATTTCTCGGAGCGTAAATATCAAGTGATTTTTCATCAGCACAATAAACAAAAATAATTTCAAAGGCGGGGTGTGTTGCTCTATTTTCTAAGTTCTCACTCACCCACTCATTATTGGTTTGGGCGTAGTCTTCAGGGTAAGCAAAAAAGTACTCTTTGTTATTACGGCTATACACTTCAATTTTACAATGTTTGCCACGCGCTTCTTTTTCATAAAAATAACTACTGATCGCCTGTGACAACTTTTCAATAGCGCTATCTTCTATTGCATCAGCTAACAACAATCCATTACGCTTTTTCCAATACGAGGCACTTACATTATCAGCATGTAAAAACATGGTAGCTATATGCCAATATTCAGGCTTATTGATAAATGCCCATAATACTTTGGCATGAAATCCTTCAATAGCAGCTATGTGCTCAATAAATACGTTATCTTCAAAATATAGGGCTTCATCAACTAAGGCTTGCACGCCAGCTTCACTAGCTAGACTATTAATGGTTTTAAAATCAGCTTCGGCTTGCGTTTGTTCTGTATCAGTCAAGGCTAAAAAGGCAGTAAATAGGGTTTCTACATCGTTTTCTTTTAGGGTGTCAAAATCAGCATCGATATTGATTTGTTTAGCAGTAAAGTAGCTCTGTAATAACTGAATAGGCGTATTTCTAAAAAAATGTCTTGGTGAGTATTGAGCTGCCATATAACGTCCTTGCTTGAATTTTATACAATTTTAACAGGTTAGACGTTATAGGCCAATATAAGCGCTTAATAAACTTATATTTTAAATAAAATAAGGGTTGGTGATTAGCAAACTCTGATAAAGTGTGGGTAGACATAAATGACGCTGAGTACTAATTAACTCTAATGAATGAGTATCCAATATTTATTTAAATAAATTTAGCAAAAAATAAAATTTACTGATAACGTCTTAATAATATTAGATAATAAGTATATGCTCTTAGTTGTATTGTTGTATGTCGATTTTTCACATATTTTTAGATATTAACCAATGGATAAAATGAATGATTGTTTCTGAAGTTAAATTTAAAGATCGAGTAATTGAGCTCTGCGCCAATGATGTTGATATAAATAATAATGTATTTACTATTCTTGTAGGGCGAAATGGTTGTGGAAAAAGTACCCTCCTTCAGAAAATATGCTTACTGGGAATCACTTCATTATTACATCAGAATGATAGGTTTCACCGACTGAGTAACTTGTTTGAACATACTGAGAGAAAAGAAAATACAACGTTCGATGAGACTGGCTGTTTAACTTTGCTTAATGGGTCAAATGTTCAAAAAATTCTAATTGAAAAGCCAATATGTTACCCACATAATTTAGACCTAAGTCAATTTACCGAAGAACAACGGCAGTCAATCATAGACCATTATCATAATCATAATCATAATTTTGGTCGAGACGATAATGTCATTACCAAAACTTTTAACGGTATAAAACAAGATACCTTCGATAAATCCCCTAAGTTAATTGCGGTATCCTCAAGTCCGTTTGATAAGTATCCGATGACAGACCAACGAACAATTAGTCATACCTTCGGTGAACTTAACCAGTTTTATCAATATCGTGGAGCAAGAACAAAAAACAGCTCAAGTAAAAGCTACATGAGAGCAAAATTCGATCAACTTGGCTCATCTTTTATCAATTTCTTCTTAAAAGCAGAAAATAGAACAAATGAAATTCTACCTTTATTTACCTATTTAGGTATAACAACTAAGTTTAAAGTCTTATTAGAATTTCCTTTCCACAATTCCTTTAAAGATTTGAGCGATGAACGAAAAAAACCATTAGAAGCGATTAGTAGCAGCAGGTTTTTCAAACAAATCGCGGATGATAAAAAATATACTGAAGAAGATTCAGAAAAAATAACTAGAGCTGTCAAAGCAATTCAAGAAGGCTTTATCACGGAATCTAATAGGAATTCGTTTGAACATCACGGAAAAGCATTTTCTTTAGACTTAGATATAAATACAATTAAAGACAACAAAACAACATACCTTGAAGAATTTTCAATACTTGCCATGTATGACTTGATTGATTTGGTTGATATTGAATTTACTAAGGAAAAGGATGATAAAAATTTCTTTCTTACTGAAGCAAGTTCGGGTGAGCTTTGTATTCTATTTAACGTTCTCGCCATAGCTGGAACTATCACTGATGATTCAATTATATTGTTAGATGAACCTGAATTAAGCTTGCACCCCGAATGGCAAAAAGATTTTCTCCCTTTATTAGAAGAAGTGTTTTCTAAGTATAAAAAATGTCATTTTATAATTGCAACTCATTCACCAAATATAGTTTCTTCAATACCTGAAAGTAATGCATTCATTGTTAATATGGAGGATATAGCCCCTCAGGCTATCCCATCTAAGAGTTTTCATTATAGATCTGCAGATTATCAATTAGCTAGACTTTTCAAAGCTCCAGGGCATAGTAATACAGAGCTTATAAATTCTGCGATAAATATTTTCTCAAAAGTTAAAAGAACAAAGAAGTTTGATGATACAGATAAGGTGGAATTGAAGATACTCAATGAAATAAAACCTTATATAGATGACGATGATCCAGTGATTGAGCTTATTGATATGCTTAATGAGGTGGCTGTAACATATGGCTGATATTAAAATAAAAGTAGATTTTGATAAAGTACAGCAACAGTTGATAGGAAGTATAATATTAGACCCACAATTTAAACATACGGACTGGAACAGAGAAGATTACAGTGTTGAGTTAGAAGCATTAAGAAAACATATACGAGATCACTATAGAACTCAGCAACATGGAAAGTGCGCCTATTGTAAGAAAGACATTAGTGTTACATCAGCCTTAAACTGTCATGTTGAACATATAGCTCCTAAATCAAAACATGAAAAATTTATATTTGATCCCAAAAACCTTTGTATTGCCTGTGCAGATTGTAATGTAATTAAAAAAGAGCAAGATACAATAAGTCCATTAAAAAATGGGAAAAAGAGGACTAGATATCCATCATCTGCGAATGCTTTTAAAATTATTCATCCTCATTTTGATAACTGGGATGATCATTTAAAAATATTCGGTGGCCGATGGTATATAGATAAATTACCTAAGGGAAATTTCACCATAGGTGTCTGTAAGCTAAATCAAAGAAGTATAAAATATGGTATTGACGAACCAAACGAGATGGTGGATTTAGCTATCGAACTTACGAAGGCTAAACGAGAGAAGAATACTATATTAATAAAAATTTTAAAAAATGAAATCAACAGGGTTATAGATGAATGAAAAAAGTAGCTAATGGATATGATAAGTTCTGTGTAAAGATTTAGGCTAATAAAGTTATATCAATTTTTCGATCATAAATATAAATCCTTCAATTTGTAAATATTAATAAAAACCTAAAAATGATGTGTTTAGAAGGTGACTTTTCAACAAAGTAGTACGAAAGGTAGTACAAATTAATTTCGATTTATTTAAAACCAATAATAACAAATGGTTAACCAATAAAGACGAGTCCCGCAGCGACCACATTTAAGAACGGGATTACAGCAATGTAGTCCCGTTTTTGCTTTCATACAAAGAAAATTAACTATGCCACCCATGATAACTACAAGCAATAATGACTCGCTGATTGAAGC
>JBLHNB010000212.1:0-5648 GCA_047621305.1 Alteromonadaceae bacterium
CTGGTTTGACAAATGATCAAATCAAGCAGGGACTAGATACGATGATTAATGAATATCCATCATGGCCGCCAACGATAGGAGAGTTTAAAGCACTCTGTAAGGTCGGTGCTGAGTCGCGCAAACTTGACCAGCTAGCACTAGCAGATAGAATCAACGAAGCTATAACGAAGGATGAGCGCTTAGCTATGATGGGTAAATGGGGCGATCAACTAGCTAAAGCATGTAAAGGTGAATTATGAATATAGTATCTTATGGTGGAGGAACTAACTCCACAGCTTTATTAATTGAATGCGCGAATCGTTCAATTCCGATAGATTTAATTCTTTTTGCGGACACTGGCGGAGAAAAACCACACACTTATAAATATCTAAAAATGTTTTCTAAGTGGTGTGCATCGAATGGTCTGCCTGAAATACAAACAGTTCAGCAAGTCAACCAAAACGGGACTTATATAACGCTTGAGCAGATTTGTTTAAATGCCTCTATGTTGCCGTCATTGGCTTATGGGTTTAAGTCTTGTAGTTTAAAACACAAAGTAGCGCCTCAAGATAAATATGTAAATAACTGGCCGCAAGCTAAAGAAGAATGGAAATTAGGGAACAAAATAACCAAGTTTATCGGGTATGATGCGGACGAACCGCATAGAGCAAAATTAACCAGCGATAAAAAATACATATATCAGCATCCTTTGATTGAATGGGATATGGGTAGAGATGAATGCATTGAAACAATTAAAAAAGCTGGATTAGATCTTCCAGGTAAGTCAGCTTGTTTTTTTTGCCCTAGCTCCAAAAAAACAGAAATAATGCAGCTTAAAGATCAATACCCACATTTAATGAATAGGGCATTAGCTATGGAAAAAAATGCAAACTTAACCACTGTTAAAGGTTTGGGCCGCGGATTTGCATGGGGAGATTTAGTAAAGCAAGAAGATGCTTTTGGTTATGAGATGCCACTGGAATTAGATTGTGATTGTTATGATGGGTAAATACGCAAGTCAACTGGCGAGAGCCTGCAAGGGGGCATTATGAAAATATTAGTAGCATGTGAGGAAAGCCAAGCAGTAACAAAAGAGTTTAGAATTAGAGGCCATGAGGCGTTTAGTTGCGACCTTTTAGATTGTAGCGGCGGTCATCCTGAATGGCACTTAAAAACGGATTTAATAGAATTACTAAACCAAGATTGGGATATGATTTTAGCTTTTCCACCATGTACATTTTTAACTGTTACTGGTAACCGATGGTTTGATATTGAGAAATATGGCGACAAAGCTATAAAGCGTCATCAAGATAGAGCTGATGCCGTAAGTTTTTTTATGTCAATCGCCAATTCTAAATGCTTAAAAATAGCAATTGAAAACCCAGTCGGAGTGATGAGTACAAATTGGCGTAAGCCTGATCAAATAGTCAACCCTTATCAATTTGGTGATGCGTTTGAAAAGAAAACTTGCCTGTGGTTAAAAGGACTGCCTAATCTAGAAAACACTAATGAAGTATTACCACCAGAAAGAACAAAGTTTGCTAGTGGGAAAACTATGCCGGCGTGGTATGCAGACGCTTGGAAACTACCTAAAGAAGAAAGAGCAAAATTAAGAAGTAAGACCTTCCCTGGTATAGCTGAAGCGATGGCTGATCAATGGGGTGAGTTATAAGCATTGATTATAGTAACTAAAGGTTGCAATGATGCCAGTTATCTATATAATGGTTTTATCAAATAACGAAAGAGGGAAAGAAAATGAAATTATTTAACGTATTAAAGCTAGATGAAAATAAATGGGGAATTTCTGAAGGTAAGGAAAAAACTACTTGTGCTGGTTTTTATGACACAAAAGAAGAAGCTGAAGAACTGGCTGAATTTATGAACAGCGTGTTATGAAAGTAATAATCAAAGAACAGCCAAAAGTTGAAGTTCGACATTGCTCAGAATGCTTTAAACCTATACCTAGAAAAAATAGGGATAACAAGATTCTAAAGCCTTATAACTATAAGCAACGTATGACTTGCTGTGATGATTGTGCAGGACGTAGAAGAAGCCGAAAAAGCAAAGGGCATTTAGTTTTAGAGGCAATAGATTATTTTAATCGCGGCGAATTACATTTAATAGCAGTTTAAGTAAACAGGAGATAGAAAATGAGCAAAACTATACAAAGTATGATTATTGAATCAGAAGAAAAACGGGATATGTGGCAACAGATTTCTGAAGATAATGTTGCTTTAAAAGATAGAAATAAAACAAAAAGACAGGCTGATGCTTTGGCTAATTATTTTGAAGGGCAATTTGATGGCCTTTGTTACGCTAGAGATCAGCTTAATTTAGTTTAGTAACATCAACAAAACAGGATAAATAAGATGAATAAGAAGACTAAAATAGGATTTACATTATCAATATTACTCGGCGTTGTTATCTGCACTTTAAATCTGGTTGAAGTAATAAACTTTGGATGGTGGATTTATGCCGCGCCAATTTTTACCATAATCGTTTTTATTATTGGCACTTGGGTCTGGTACTATATGCAAATTCTTTGTGTTTATATAAATAAAGTAAACAGGATATAGATATGAGCGCATTAAAAGAGCAGGTTGGTGGCGATCATTACAAAAAGCAAGGTTTGCAACCACTTGAAATAACATTTGCGAACTTTGGTTATTTTGGGTTAAGAGCGGCGGTTTATACAAAGGTTAATAAATACTTAAATCGCGATAAGGACACGCACAGAGAAGATATTCAAAAGGCGATCCACTGCCTACAGATTCAGCTTGAATTTTTAGACGCGCACGAAGCGGATCAATCCACAACAATAATGCACAACAGACGGAGCATGGACCAATGAACAAATTTATATTTACAGGAAATTTAGGCAAAGACGCAGAAGTGAAAGTAACTCAAAGCGGTATGAGTGTTTGTTCATTCTCAGTGGCGGTCAAGTCTGGTTATGGCGACAAGGAAAAAACAACCTGGGCGAATTGTGCGCTATTTGGTAAACGTGCCGAAGGTCAGCTTCCACAGTATTTAAAGAAGGGCGCGCAGGTCTGTATCAGTGGTCAACTAACACTTGACGAGTGGAAGGGAGAAGACGGTACAACGCAGAAGTCTTTAAAAGTGAATGTTGATGATTTGGATTTGATAGGCGGTAAAAGTGAGTCATCAGCACCAGCACAGAGACAGCCGCAAGCACAGCAAGCAGCTAGTGATGACAGCTCATTCGGGTCGATTCCCTTCTGATGAGTATTGAATGGCCTGACCCAATCAAATCTGGCGGCATGCATTACATCAAATCTGGTCGGTACATGATCACCAAACAAGACAACCGATACCAGGCATCAAAGCGGATTATTTGGGAAAACCTAGGTCCGGCAATGTCACTGGCAGAAGCTAAACAACTTTGTGAGGACGATAACGAAAAATGAGAGAAATCAAATTTAGCTGTATGTGGAGTGATGGTAAATCTTGGATGGATCTACGTTACACCCTTGATGAAATGTGCAACAACAAACACTGGGGTGATCTTAGTGATCTGCCAATGCTTAAAAAGTTTGTTCATAAGCACACGCGACAATACACAGGACTCAAAGACAAGAACGGCGTTGAGATTTACGAAGGGGACGTGGTTAAGGTTTGGCATGAGGATTATCCAGAATTATTTGAAATAGGAAAAGTATGGTGGTTTGACTGTTACTACCCTGCCTTTGACATTTACACGCCTAATAAAAAAACCGGAACAGGTTTTGAAAGTTATAGCGATGAATTTAATTCGTTCTCTTGTCCTGATTTCTGTTTTGAAGTTATCGGCAACATCTACGAGAACAAAGAATTGATGGAGGATAACGAAAAATGAATAACATAGATCTATCAAAATCAATGCCGATTACTTGCGCTTTCTCGTGTGAGTCGAACGCATATTTAATAACAATCAGGCAGCAAGCCGCTAAGATTGCAGAGATTGAGGCTAATCAAGTGAAAGCTGAGTCTTTAATAGTTGCATTACATGAACAGGTCTATGACAACTCACATTTAGACAAGCAGGTAGAGTTATATTTTACACTAGAGGATCAAGGCAAATGACTGTAATAATAACATACGCAATACTAGCCCTTTGCTTACTTGGTGCAATTATAGCGATCTGTCCTAATTTCATAACGCACATTTTGCAAGCGTTGGACCCTAGCCGTAATTATTACGACGATGATTGAGGTGATTAAATGAGTGATGAAATCGAAGGCATTAACATAAGCAAGGCTTTGGACTATATCCGAATCAACGCGCCAGAACTGGCAGCGGCTAAAGCGGCTAGAATTTACTTAGAACAATTTAGAAAAAGTAAAAAGGCTTTGCTAATTAATGACGCACCGACAGGAACTATTCAATCTAAAGAATCATACGCTTATGCTCACGATGATTATCTGCAACTACTAACAGACCTTAAAGCGGCTGTAGAGCAAGAAGAGTTTTTCAAATGGATGATGGTGGCGGCACAATTAAAGGTAGAAGTTTACAGGACGCAGCAAGCTAATAATCGGTTTATTGATAGGTCGCATACATGAACATAATCAAACTAAACTTTTACTTTGAAGACATAACTGCACAAGTATTTGTTATCGCTTTGATAGCGGCTGTAATTATCAGCTATCAGGTTAGCAAGTTTATTTTAAATATTAAGAGGTGATTTATGAAGACAGCAAAAGGACGGTTAAAGTTTGCATACGAAACAATAGTAGACTTAGAAAATAAACTTAAGTGGGCATACTGCAAAGAAAAAGGCGCTGACTCAATCGTCGGCCTTGATAGTTGTGATGATTATAGAGATTGGCTAAAAAGCTTAGGCGCATAAAAAAGATAAGGGGTAAGTGATGTTTAAGATTTTAAAGCAGCTATTTTGCAAGCATGAGCCATTTCCGTATATGCCACTTAATAGCGATGACGGTTTAGTTTGTAAAAAATGCCATAAATATTATAAGGGGTAAGTAATGGATATTGAACAGCCATTAATTAAGATTTGCGACTGTATCAGTAAATACAGTATAGAACCGCATGGTTACGCGCATGCATTGTATTTTGGTCGATGCAATCACAAGCATGGATATAACTTAGCTAAAATTTCAGAATGCTCTGATAACTGTGAACTAGAAGAAATAGAAAGATTATTAAATAGACTTGACGCATAACACCCCAACCAAGGAAGTATGAATTATGCCAGATTGCGAAAGAGTTTTAGACGATATTGAAATTGAGCTAGAAAAGAACCCAATTAAAAAATCGTACTATATCGGATATAAAGATGGAAAGACGCGAGCCAGAATTGAAGTCGCTGTGATATTTGCATTGGTTTATTTCACCATTGCGGCCATCGGTTATTTATAACACCCCAACCAAGGAAGTATGATTATGAATGAATATGTTTTAATAAAACAAAAAACACTAGCCGAACTCTGTATAAAAAAAGATACGCGAATTGAAGAACTCAGTAATTATATAAAACATTTAGGAATGCATAGTGATGCTTGCACTAAAAACATATTAGGCGAAATCTGTGAAGGTTGCAGGTGTAGCAAGGCTGGAAAAATTAACTCTGTAGAGTAATAGATTATGAGTAAGACATTACGCGCACAAGCATTAAAACTGATTCAAAAGCTAGCCAGAATTTCTGCGGC
>JBLHNB010000213.1:0-5641 GCA_047621305.1 Alteromonadaceae bacterium
ACCTATCTCGCTCTGAGTTCATCGAACCTAATAGATAAGGCATAATTTGTTCAATACCCGGACCACCATGGCTCTCATATTTCTTCGCTGGTGGAATATTTAATGTCTGACAAAAGTCTTCTTGGGGCAGCCGCATAATCCATGTGCCATCTGAAGAGAACTTACGATCGAAGCGCTCTACTGCAAGCGCTTTAATATTACCCACTTTGATTATTGAGCACTCAGGTGCATCTAAACCAAACTCTCTGACTATCATCATGCACAGGTATTCATTCTCGACGCTGTTAGACATATCTATGCTATGGGAGTGGCTTTTTATCTGACCTATCGGCAGCTTAATGATATGGGTAGTGGGTGTCGATTTGATAGGCAGTCGCCACTGTCCGTCAATTTTAAGTAAGGCTGTTTTTTCTTGAGCACCGGCAATAGAAATCCTAAAGTCATCGTCATCGGCTAACATGCCTAATGGGATATTTGACTGATAACCCTTGAGTACTTTTTCCAACTGTTTATTGGATAGAGGTTTAGACTCAATCTTTTTTATATCAAAGGGAGGCTGACCATGGGGGATAAGCTGTAATGCACCCACACTGTCTTGACCAATTTTAGCTAGTAGGTCAAACGCTTGTGTCGAATCAGCATTATGACGAGCAACGACTCTGTTTCTGACTTCAAGATTATCAGGTAGCAAATTATCGAAGAAGTTATAAACTTCATCACCTTTATAGGCTTGCTTACGTAGCGGCATAGACAAAGAAATTGGACGAATACCGGGAATCGCTAACCATTGAGGTGAATAGCTAAACTGATGAGAGCCTGTGGATGACTTGGTAAAATCCCCCACCAGGTAGCTATTCATATAAACGTCAAGCACAGCCATTACCACTCCTCCTTCCATTCGCAGTCGGGCACAGTGGCGTTATCATGACTGCGTTCATTCACCAGCTCTTGATTCCTAACCTTTATATCTAATTCAAGGTTTAATGCAGAAAGTATTTTAAACAGCGTTTCTAATTTGGTTGAATCCGGGTTCAGCTCAAAGCTTGAAACGGTATCCTGGCGAATACCCACCTTGCTCGCCACCTTGCTTTGCGAGAGCTGCTCGTTCAGTCGCGCATCTTTTAGATACACACTAAGCTGCTTTGCGTTGGTCACCTTCATGATAGCTTTACCTTTAAACTGTCCTTAACTCTTATTTTACACGCTGAAGCAGGTAAATCAAGATTTACACGCTTCAACCGTTAAATGTATGTTCACACGCTATAGGCGTTAAACAAAGTTCAACCCGCAGCAGCGGGTAGCCTGACCATAAAATACAAAAGAAATTAGGGAGTCATTGCCAAGACGAAACCGTGAACATTTACCCAACAAAACTAGATCGCTTAATGATCTGCCGTAGTCCATTAAATATTCATAGTTAGGGTGACTTCTTGTTCTTTTGCTTGCAGCCCAAATGTGGAGTTCAAAAAAATACTCATTCGGTTGCCCTGCATATTTGGAGACACGACTAAATGCTTAAAAATCAGGCCCTTATCCTGATAGTTGGTTGTTTCGTAAAATTAAAATTTATTAGAGTATTGATAATGTAGCATTATCAGTATTTATCGCGCTAATATCTAGGATATTAGAATTGGATCGAAAGCATGTTGTTATTATCTTAAGTGATAAATCTTGCAATAAACACTGCAGAGCGTATAACTCAACTATTAACGTCTAAGGAATCAATCTCATGTTAAACGACTTCTACTCTATCAAACAAGAAAAGCTTTCACGACAAAAGAGATATGCGGAACGAGTTTTGGCTGGGGATATTTCGCCTAAAGATCGTTGTGTTTTGGTCGGATGCAGAAAGTCTAAAGTCAATTTAGTTGTTCCTAAATTTATCTAAATACTAATATTTTAAAGTGTTTTTTGTATCGAACTAAGAAATATGTATTGCCACTTCAAAAGCTTGAACAGCTTAATGATTAACAATCTGAAAATTGTCAGTGGGTAAAACCTCACTTATTGGCAGGGGCTTATTCTGCTTCACCTAAATCGACATTCCACGGCAGCAAATCAGACATATCATCTATTGGTGCACGCTTGGGTAATTCCGTAAATGCTCAGATAAGCAACATAGTGAAATACTCTATTGATGTGATCAATTTTAGTTAGCAACACAAAAACTCCATAACGAGCCCCCATAAAGAGCAGTATCTTTTTCTTAGGCCTTACCAATTTTATGATATAAATTTGTCAAATTCACGCGTGAGTCAAAATGACTTTCGCATACGTTAAACGGCAAATTCACAAAATTCCTCACCTCAATATACTTATCATGTACTACATAAGTTTTTTATTCATATTCAGTAGCTTAAGTAATTTACATCGGCTTTGCAATGACATATACATTAACCAACAGATAGCATTGGGAAGGGTTTATGTCGATAAGAATAGCTACGCGCAAAACATTAAAATCATGTAGAAAGGTCAAAATCCACCAAAATGCTTACAAAGCATTTGAGTTTGTTCACAGCCTCGTCTTTTCGTTTTGCGGTGCAATAAAACAAGATTTAGTTAATAAAGACTTATTAACTGTCGCTATAGTTTTACGTGCAAAAGTAGTGGGTGATGAACTACAAATCTATTCTGGTTTTGAATCAATTCTTTTTGACATAAATACGATTGATCCGACTGAATGCACTGTTATTCTCGACGATGAAATCAGTGATTCAGAAATTGAACAACAAGCGTGGATTGGAGTATTTACAAACTGCTTTTTAAGTTCAATTTCAAGCAAAAACCTCAATATTTTACATACAACAATCAATAAAAAAGTTGATCCCAAAATTGCACAACAAATCTTTAATCGCCCACGTTTAAGCCAAGAGCTCTTAGCTCAAATGGCAGGAAAATCTAAGGGCACCATTGCAAAACAAAAATCCCGTAAAAGTAAACCATCACAAGAAAATCCAATTTCAGTTTTTCAACAAGTGAGTGGAGCGATAAATGAACAATAAGTCAGAGCTTTCAAAATTCGAAATAGAGACTCTAAAAAATTTCTTGATTAATGCTTTCCCTCAAGAATTAGTCTACCACCATCCTTATATTGCTAATGAAATCATTAATCTATTTCAACTTTTGAGCTATCAATATCAGTTAGACTTTCCTGAGTTAGAAACGATAGTATCTTTAGCGCAACTTAAAATATCTAAAACGCAAACACCTCTATGCGAGCATAAAAAAAATCTGACATTGATATACCAAGCACTCGTGGACAATGAACAAATTGAAAAATATTTTTTCACCGCCTTTATCGTCAGTGTTATGCGATCACCTTCCCATGATCATCAACAATTTGAGCACTATAAAGCGATAACCCTACTGGTTTGTGCAAAGTTATACGCCATGGGTAATCATGAAACACCGATCAAAACTGTATGTAATGAAATACGCCAATGGTCTCTTGGGAAAAGAAATGATCTCGCAAATAATTTACCTGATGTTATTGATATCGACATGAGAAAATTACTTGATGAATTAGACTCAAAAAGAAAGAAAACACTTGAAGTCAATAAATCATCTCGCTTAGGTCATCAACTATCAAAAATTTATACACCGTATAATGCTAGCTATTTTAACAAAGATGGTATCTTGCGAAAAAGGGCACTACGTGATCCTGGCGCCCCATCAACAACACTCATGACCAATCCTGTTGAATTTGAAGGGCCAGATACAGTTACAGAATTAATTGAAATCCAAATGCATCAAGAAGCTTGGGCAAGTGAAGAAGCGGCATCAGAGCGAAAAAAAAAGTCTTTTTTGGTATCAATGAAACAACCAAGTGGAAATGGCTACGCCATTCAAAAATTACAAGCTCAAGCAATAATCAATCAAATTCAGAAAAACGATATGCGTCTAGCTTGTGCCATTAATCAAGCAACAAAGTTTGAAATTCGGGTATTGATTTCATATTGCATGAGTCCCAGCATAGTTTGTGAAAAAACACGTTCATTTCTATTAGCTTCATTAACACTTGGGTCATCATTAGAACGTATTAACCAGTTAAATTATAATAGTGCAAATAACAGCTTAGTTATAGAACACATACTGCCAACACAAAAGCAGCGCAAGCCAATCATTAAGCTGATAACACCTACAAAAACAACATTTTGTATTGAGTTACCATATGATATTACTGCAAACTTACTGAATGATTTGGATGATTCAACCTCAGAAAAAATATCAAAATTGTTAAACTTTATCAATAAAACACATGGGACAAGTTTAACCACAACAAAAATATCATCTTATCTGTGCTTCTTACTTAAGCAAGAGCCTATTGATCCAACAATCATTGCGTTAATTAAAGGAGAAACGGCGAAAACTGCACCCGAACTATCCTATACACATTTATCAGATTTAGATGTTCAGCAAACGTATTATCACTTCATATGGAATTTAGAAAAACTCTCAAGCAAATCAAAAAAAATACAATTCAAACGTCAAGTTAACGGGAAAAAAGAAAGCCCAATTGGCAGCCCGCTAGTCATGAGTGATGAAGTTATGAGCATTTTTTTTAAAACCTTAGGCATAAATATTTCCGCAATATCTGGAAGTTACTCTCAGCAGCAGCATAACTTAGTCACCTACTATGTATTATTTACCCTCGCTCTATCTTCTGGATATCGCCCTGTCACTGGATGGCTTGGGAAAATCACTGATTATAATCTATTGAATTTGACCCTTTGGATCTCTGACAAAGAAATGCTCCAATCTGAGACAGGTAGGCTCATCATTCTTCCGCAAATAGCATTACGAATTTTAAAACGTTATTTACAGTATTTAAAAGCAGGAGCAGTTGATGCCAGTAGATTTAACTTAGATATTTCAGCCCGGTACCAACAAGCGATAACAGGCGAACAACATCTGTTTTTCTTCATTACTGATGATGCAATCGAAGAAGTCACACCTTCAACCATGGCTGCTCATTTTGATAGCGTACTTCCATTACCGTTGAATTGGCATCGACATTACGTGAGATCACTACTTTTTAAGAAAAAAATACATCCCGAACTTATTGCTGCATGGATGGGACATGCTCAATTAAATGAACCAGCATTTACTCGATTTAGTTCTTACTCTATTGCCGACTTGAATGAAATCAGTAATTTAATCAACCAAAAACTAACTTCTGTCAATTGTAAGGAGATAAGTTTTGTCTAAACTCATTGGTAAAGATGCACGCCAACAGCAACGCAATCGCCATCAAAACAATGTTCTTAAAAAAGCAAAAGAGCTGAGTGAAAAGTATTTCCCAAGCGGGGCAACTTTTCCATCATCAGAAATTTTTGATTCAACTTGGCTTAAGCTAACTGAAAACCTCGCAGAGGTTTTCAAATCCCAAATAGACTTCAAACGAGCCTTTAATCATTGCATCGCACTTATCAAAGAAAAAAAAGTCGATATTGCTATCCCCTCTTTTTTGGTCACTCAAAGAGCTGAAATACCAATATACACTCAAAAATTAATGCAAGATGGGCTTGCATTTAATTGGCTCTATACCCATTGGTTTGACAACTTATCTAACAATGGACAAAGCAATAATATATCAGATGCTTATCGCGCTATTATTATGTCATTCATTTGTCACTCAAGC
>JBLHNB010000214.1:0-5637 GCA_047621305.1 Alteromonadaceae bacterium
TATATTCCCGGCGCATTAGATGACAAGTTATATAATTGAATATAACCCGTGCCACTATCATCATCATCTCCACCGCAACCGAATAAAATTAATGACAGTATTGAGGCGACTAGAAAAGTGAACATTTGTTTACTTTTATAAGCGTTTAAAATTTTTGTTTTCATCTATTTTTCCTGTGATAAATTTATTTTTGGCCATAAAAATCCCTCAACAATCCCGTTGATTTGAAATTTTTTAATCTTGGTGATAAAAAGTTTTACACGGAGGTAGAGCAGTATATATTCCATAAGTTCACTGAGAATATGTGGCTTTACATTTCTTTACTTAACCTTATCAAATTAAAGGTAAGTTGATTTATGTCGTCATTTCACTTTTTATGATGTGTTAATATTATCGTCATGAAATGGATCTAATAACAAACTTTAGCAATTTGGAGTAACTTAGAGCAATTTTTTATTCATTATTTAAGGGATTATTTAATTAAACTTTTACCCTTTTATGAGCTATAAATTTCAATGTTAATTATTCGATTCATACTTATATTCACTCTTGTTTTATCTTCAGTTAGTTATGCAGACAGCAATCTGAGCGAAACCTTTAACAAGCACAGTGCTGTTATGCTGTTAATCGATCCAAGTACGGGAAAAATTGTTAAAGCGAATAGCGCCGCGTGTCAGTTTTATGGCTTTTCTAAAAGCAAGTTAGAATCATTATCTATTCAAGATATTAATTTATTCAGTAAAGATCAAATTGCATCAGAAATTGCGTTAGCAAAGTATGAAAAGAGAAAGCATTTTATTTTTAGACATAAAATTAGCAATGGTGATGTTAAAACCGTGGCGGTTTATTCTGTTCCTGTTGTTTTTAATAATGAAAATTTACAGTTCTCTATTATTCAAGATATTACTGCTGAAAGAGAGTTTAAGCGTGAACTCTGGCATTACCAAAGCAACCTCGAAAGAATAGTTGAGCAACAAGTTAATCAATTAGATGAAAGTAAAATACAACGGATACAAATACTGGTGTTTAGTGTTTTGTTCTTAGCTACTTTAGTGATTGTTTTAATTTATCTACTAAAACGTAAAAAACTCGTTGAAGAACAGCAAACTGTGTTATCTCAAATCGTAGAGCAGAGCTCTGTTTCCATTGAAACTACCGATGTTAATGGTGTTATTACCTATGCTAATCAACATTTTATAGATGGTACTGGTTTTGAGCTTTCTGAAGTTGTGGGGAAGAAACCCAGTATTTTAAAATCAGGTTACCATAATGTCGCTTTATATGATGATTTATGGGCAACCATTACTGCGGGTAAGCACTGGGTAGGTGAATTTTACAACAAAAGAAAAAATGGCGAAACCTTCTGGGAAAGAGCCAATATCTATCCGCTAAGAAATACTAAAAATGAAATTAGTAGTTATGTTGCTATTAAAGAAGATATAACGCAATTAAAGGAAGGTGAAAAAAAATTACGGTTGGCATCAACTGTTTTTCAAACTGCGACTGAAGCGGTCATGATAAATGATGCTAATAATCTTATCGTTGCTGTTAACGATGCATTTACCTTAATTACGGGCTACTCCGAAGCTGAAGTGCTAGGGGAAAATCCTATCCTGCTTAGTTCGGGACATCATGATGTTAATTTTTATAAAGAAATGAATACAGAATTAACCTCGAAAGGAAAATGGCAGGGCGAAATTTGTAATCGACGTAAAAATGGCGAAGTGTATTATGAGTGGCTGTCAATTACCGCTCTAAAGAATAAGGCTGGAGAGTTAGAGTCCTATGTTTCGCTATTTAGTGATATCACCAAGCGAAAACAAGCAGAAGATAAAATATATCATCAAGCTAACTATGATTATTTAACGGGGCTGGCCAACAGAAATTTATTTATTGATAGGTTTGAACAAAGTATCGCTGTGGCAAAGCGTGAAGATAAAAGTGTGGCGTTATTGTTTATTGACTTAGATGGTTTTAAAAATGTGAATGATACTTTTGGTCACTCTAAAGGTGATTTATTATTAAAGTATGCGGCACAGCGTATTGAAAGCGTAGTCAGAACTTCAGATAGTGTCGCTAGGTTAAGTGGTGATGAATTCGCGGTTATGCTTTGTGGGGATAATGATGTCTACAGTAATGAAAAAGTAGCAGCTAAAGTGCTTGCAGAGCTTGCTGCGCCTTTTCAATTAGTAGAAAAAGAGGCACATATTTCAGCCAGCATAGGTATTGCTATATTCCCTGATGATGGTCATTTCTCAGAAGATTTACTCGCTAATGCTGACAGTGCGATGTACAAAGCAAAAGAGAAAGGTAAAAATAATGTTCAATTTTTTACCAAAGAAATGGATATTAAAGCACAACAACGTAGAAGCTTAGAAGTTGAATTACGACAAGCAATTAAAAACAATGAGCTAGTTTTACATTATCAACCTATTCATGATATTAAAACAGGCAAAGTAGTGTCAGCCGAAGCCCTTATAAGGTGGCTTCACCCTCAAAGAGGTTTGATACCTCCTATTGAGTTTATTCCTTTAGCTGAAGATATAGGTTTTATTGTCGATATTGGTGATTGGGTTTTAGAACAAGCCTGTAATCAAGCACAAATGTGGCAAACTCAATGGACGTTTGCCCCTAAAATATCAGTTAATATTTCTAGTGCTCAGCTGCACCGTGCTGATTTTTTCGACAAACTTAAACATGTCTTAACACAAAGTCAACTTCCACCAGAGCTATTAACCCTTGAAATGACAGAGAGCTTATTGATTGAAGAAGATATTAATACCTTAGCGAAATTACGAACCATTAGAGATTTTGGGATAGCTTTATCAATTGATGATTTCGGTACGGGCTACTCATCTCTAAGTTATTTAAAGCGTTTTCCAATTAGTATCTTAAAAATAGATCGCGCATTTATTAAAGATATTACGGTCAATAGTGAAGATGAGGCATTAACTTGTGCCATTTTATCAATCGCACAAAGCTTGAATCTTAAAGTTGTGGCTGAAGGTGTTGAAGAAAAAGCGCAGTGTGACTTGTTAGCTAAGCATAATTGTCAATTTGTTCAAGGTTACTTCTTTAGTAAGCCAATTCCTGCTGAGGTTTTTGCAGCATATATTGACAGTCATTAATAAAAAGCTTCGCCTTGAATCGAGATAGCCCAAGCACCCTGGAACATGCACCTTGATTGGGTATCTATCTATCGGTAAAGTATTAGGGCAATTCAGTTTATTTTTGTGTCTTTTTAAATGATAGTTTGCAGTGCTTGCTCTCTATTGTTGAAATGATATTTTTTATCTAATAATGTTTCTAAAGATAGCTTGTGTAATGATTGATTAATCTTCTTGTTACCCGTGATAACTAATATTTTTTTATTTTTCTTCTGAGTACGCTCTATCAGATCTATGATCATAATAGCGGTTGTTGTCCCTATTAATTTGGCTTGAGATAGATCTATTATCAAGGTGTTAAACGCTAGGTTTTCAGTAAAGCGACGAGATAACTCCCTAGAAACAGTAAAACTCACTGGGCCGTCAATTGCTAATAAAAGTGTGCTCTCTAAGGTTTTACTTAGACTTTTTTGAATATCATCAGTTAACGCTATATTCGTCTTACTAGACGATATTTCACTCATTAATTCATTCCCTTTTTTAAAGGTAATGTTATCAAGTTGAATATGAGTTAAGCGATCTAAGGTCACTAAATTAGCGATAAACATGCCAACTAACACCGCTGTGATTAAATCAACAAATACGGTGAGTAGTAAAACTAGTAACATTAAACAAGCCGAAAATACCCCTACTTTTTTTATCTGAAAAATAAAGCGCCAATCAATAATATCAATACCCACTTTAATTAACATACCAGCCAGCACTGTATGGGGAATATATTGTGCATAATCTCCTGCCCAAAAAATAACAATTAATAAGGTTAAAGAGTGTACTATGCCAGATAAAGCCGTTTTACCTCCGGCACTAATATTAATGGCAGTACGCATGGTTGCCCCTGCGCCCGGTAATGTGCCAAAAAAGCCAGCAATGGTATTAGCTATTCCTTGGCCAATAAGCTCTTTGTCACTATTATGGTGAGTTTCGGTCATAGTATCTGCAACCATTGAAGTCAGTAATGAGTCAATAGAGCCTAATACCGCTAATATAAAGGCGAAATAACTTACATGATAAAGTGTATCTAAAGATAGGCTCGGCATTAGTAAGCTAGGAAAGCCCGTGGGAATTTCACCGATAACAGCAATACCTTGTTGGGTAAAAAAGGTTGAGCTAATAAGTGTTAATGCAAGGAGTGCAAATAGTGGTGCGGGGATGGTTTTAGCCCATTTCACCGGCCAATAGATCATGATCAAAAGTGTGATAACACCAAGTGAAGCAGCAAAAACATTTGACTGATTAAATGCGTTAGGGATATTTGTTAGCGCAGTAAGCGTATTACTATAGCTTTCATTACCTAACAGTGGTGATATTTGCAGCAAAATAATAATAATGCCAATACCTGTCATAAATCCAGAAATAACAGGATAGGGCACCATAACAAAATACTTACCTAGCTTGAGTAAGCCAAATGATATTTGAAATAGGCCAGCTAAAATTACGCAGGTAAAAGCTAACACCAAGCCCGTGTCAGGATGACTTGCTATTAATTGTGTTAATACTAATGCCATTACCACACTCATAGGTCCTGTTGGACCTGATATTTGTGTGGGGGTTCCGCCAAACAAGGAGGCGAAAAAGCCAACAAAAATAGCGCCATAAACACCCGCTATAGCGCCTGCACCCGATGACACACCAAACGCTAATGCCAATGGTAGCGCTATAATGGCAGCAGTCAATCCGCCAAATATATCACCTTTAATATGCTTACTAGATATTTTATTTATTATTATAATTACTACACCTTGAGTGTAAACCCCCATTATTAATTAAAAAATTTTTTGAATAATAACGGGTATTAAAAAGGGTATGCACTAAAAAAGCTTGTACAGCGTATTAAATTTTGCATTTTGAAATAGCTTTTATTTAATAGTATAGACACGGGTCAAAAAAAGGTGTTATTAGACTTTCGTAGGCAAACTAATATGAACGGTAACACCCTCAGGCTCTTGGTGATTATAAGCACTAATTTTACCCTGATGAAACTGGCAAATTAATCGAGAAATATATAAACCTAAACCAAGGTGAGGTACATTTTTTTCACTATAGTCTCTTAAATTTTTATCACGTAATGACACCATTGAATCAAATAAATTTTCGCTTAGCTGCTCTGGTAATAAGATGCCATTATTACTAATAAATAGTTCAGCATTGTTATTAGTGTCCTTATTACTGCTCTTTCTTAACGTAATAGTGATGCTATTGTCTTCACTAAATTCAACGCCATTACTGATCACCTTGTCTAATAGCTGCACTATATGTTCAGGTGAACCATGTAAAAGAAATGTGTTTATTTTTGACTCATCTATTTCGATATTTAAGACAAACTTTATGCTTGAATATATTTGCTGATAGCCTGAAATACAACCTTTTACAATCTGTTTTAAATCAAAATCAATTTTTTCAGTGGTAACTAACATTTGTTCAAGGCGAGTTGCTTCACTCATATTAGTGAGGATCAAATTGAGCGTATTAA
>JBLHNB010000215.1:0-5588 GCA_047621305.1 Alteromonadaceae bacterium
GATATGGCCACCAATAAAGCCATTAATCTACCCAAAAATGTCCATATAGGCGATCGTGTTTGGGTTAGCGAAGATGTAAGCTTTTTAAAGGGCGCACAAATCGCTTCTGACTGTGTGGTCGGCAGCCGTGCGGTAGTAACTAAAGCGTTTAGCCAGCCTAATTGTGTTATTGCAGGTTTTCCGGCAAAAGTGGTAAAAAAGAATATACGCTGGGACAGAAGAATGCCCTATGAATATAACAAAACAATGAAGGAGTAAACATTGAGAACGCTATACTTACATGTAGGGCAAGATAAGACTGGCTCTAGTTATATACAATCATCGTTAGCTGCTAGTGTCTGTGTTCTAAAAGATGAGGGAATATTTTATCCAGTTAATAAAAAAGTTTTAAAAGCAAAAGATGGGAAAATATCATCTGGTAATATGGGGCTACTTGATACTAACCTGGAACGTGAGTACAAAGAACTTGGCGAGAAAGATTCAATTTTAATAAGCGGAGAACAACTTTTTAGGTTTCTTCCGGACGAAGCGTATTCATCGAAATTACAAAGTTTTGTTGAAAAGTTTGAAATCAGTGAGGTAAAAATTTTACTCTTCATAAGAGATCCTATCGATCATGCCTCATCAGCTTATCAACAAGCAATTAAAAGAGGGGGGTTTACACAATCCATAGAAGAGTTTGCAATCCAATATAAACATACAAAAAAAGTGTACGAGTTTATAAAATACTGTGAAACTAACAGCAATTATATTGTAGAAATCAAAAATTACAGTTTACGAAAAAAATCAATTATCAATGAGTTTGAATCTTGGCTAGGTATTACTTCAGGCATACTTATAAAGCCACAACAAACAATAGTTAATCGTTCTATGACTAATGCTGAACTAGAGTTTCAAAGAGTTGCCAATATTTATTTAGGACGAGAAGCATCATTTATATCAGATGCTTTGTGTGAGCAGACGCCAGAGATAAAAGCCGATAAAGTTAATGTACCTTTAAAAGCTCAGGAAACGATAGTTAGGAATGTTCAAAGCTTCTGTGAATATGTTAATGATTTTTCTAAAAAACTTAACCATTCTGATTTGTACAGCTATGAAGTCATTGACTCTTTAGATGTTGAACCTGTGTATAATTTCAACACTAATCAAATAAGAGTCATTGCGTCAGAAATGGTTAAAAACCTAAAAGACAAAACTACTAATTAAAGGGTGTAAGCATGAAAGAATCAGCTATTGAAATTAAAAAAGAAATAAAGTTATTAAGAAAAGAAATAGAGATGATTAATGAAAGGTTGGGTGAGGTTGATGAATTAAAACAAAAGAAAAGAGTTGCAGTGACAAAGGTTAAAGAACTTAGGGCTCAGTATGCAAGTATAAAATAACCTTGCAGTTGAAATTTGCTTTTTAAGGTTTTTCAAGCTGTTATCGTAATTAAGGTTATGGCTTGGAGAATCACTTTGCTGGTTGAATTAAATAAAGTATTAATATAGAACAATATTTGTAAGTAGGTGTTTGCAGTTAACAGTCTATTCGACTTGGCTCAATCAAAAATCAAGATGTTTTAGTTGGATTTCATTTATTTGATGTTCATAAATTATACATAAATAAATCTAATACGATTTTAGTGAAATATGATTCTTATTGAACAGGGGCTATACCTACCTTCTATATTTCAGAATGTCTCGAAGTCAAAAGTAAAATATATGATTTGGAATTACTTGTCAGTGATGAACGATTTAAGTAAAAAGCTATTTTATATTTTTCGGTTACTTCTGCATGGTTGTTAGCATAAACATGTTATTGAACTAAGTTAAACTGAATTCGAAATTACACAAAAATTAGTTAGTCGGTACAAACTTACTGTTAATAAAAATAATTTGCTTTAATAATACTATTGAGGAAATGCTATGAACATAGCAATTGCTGGTACAGGATATGTAGGCTTATCGAATGCTGTACTATTATCCCAGCATAATAAAGTGGTCGCGCTGGATATCATGCCAGATAAAGTCGCGCAGCTAAATAACAAACAGTCACCGATTGCAGACGATGAGATTGAGCATTACTTACAGCATGAAAAACTGAATTTTACAGCAACACTCGATAAGCATGCCGCTTATGAAGATGCTGACTTTGTGATCATTGCCACGCCGACTGACTATGACGCACAAACTAATTACTTTAATACCAGTTCTGTAGAGGCGGTGATTAAAGATGTTATAGCCATTAACCCTAATGCGGTGATGGTGATTAAGTCTACTGTTCCAGTTGGCTACACCAAAAGTGTACGTGAGAAGTTTAATACCGACAATATCATCTTTTCACCAGAATTTTTACGTGAAGGTAAGGCACTACACGATAACTTGTATCCGTCGCGTATTATTGTCGGTGAGCGCTCTGAACGCGCTAAGCAGTTTGCTAATTTACTTGTGCAGGGGGCAAAAAAGCAAGATATTGAAGTGCTGTTTACTGACTCAACAGAAGCTGAAGCAGTAAAGTTGTTTTCAAATACCTACCTTGCGATGCGTGTTGCCTATTTTAACGAGTTAGACAGCTACGCAGAAAGTCATAACTTAAACAGTAAACAGATTATTGAAGGGGTGAGTTTAGACCCGCGCATTGGTAGTCATTATAACAATCCGTCTTTTGGTTATGGTGGTTACTGCCTACCCAAAGACACTAAACAATTACGGGCCAATTATGCTGATGTGCCTAACAGTATTATTGGTGCGATTGTTGATGCTAACCGCACCCGCAAAGACTTTATTGCTGAATCAATATTACGTCGCAACCCTAAGGTTGTTGGGATTTATCGTTTAGTGATGAAGACGGGATCAGATAACTTTAGGGCTTCTGCTATACAAGGCATTATGAAGCGCATTAAGGCTAAAGGCATTGAGGTGGTCATTTTTGAACCTGTAATGACCGAGCCTGAGTTTTTTCATTCTAAGGTGATTAATGACCTCAACGAGTTTAAAGCCATCGCGGATGTCATCGTCGCAAACCGTATAGATGAGCATATTACTGACGTAACACATAAAGTATATACTCGAGACTTGTTTGGCAGTGATTGATTTTGATTATCATCAGAAAACAGCGTTTAATAGCGCTGTTTTTTTTATAAAAAAGAGTCAATTTAAGTAATAATTGTATTGGTAATGTCATTGAACCTTAAATTAAAAGAATCATTTGCGTCTTTTCTCTATAAAGCTTCTATAGACTACCCATTTATTTGAGTTTTACATGATGAGTAAAAACAAATTTTTATTAGATATTCAATCTAAAATGAAGCTTGAATTGTTTAAAGATGCGCAAAAGATTTGCATTGATTGGATTCAAAGTGAGCCTGAGGATACGCAAGCCAAAATAATATACGCTCGTGTGCTATTACGATTGAATTTGGATAATGATGCTTTAACTATTCTTACTGCCTTGAAAGCTATCGATTCTACCAATACAACTATTTTACAATTAATAGTTTTAACCCTTTGTAAATTAACACACTATAAAGAAGCTGCTGATATTTGTTTGCAATGGATGCCATTATCGCCGGACGCTTTACTGCCTAAGTTAATGTATGCTCGTACTCTTACACGCATGGGCTCTCTCGAGCAAGCTTTGATTGAGTGGCAACAATTGTGCATATATGCACCTAACAACCCTCAGCTGTTACAAGGTGCTGTTGGTGTACTAGTGAAATTAACACGCTATAAAGAAGCTGCTGATGTTTGTTTACGATGGCAAGCCTTGTTACCCGATGCTGTTCAGCCTAAGTTAATGTATACAAGAATATTGTCGGCTATGGGATTAGATGAACAGACTCTTGATATTTGGTCTGCATTACTCGAAATTGAACCGGATAACCTTGACTATATTCAAAATAAATCTGCTATCTTGTTAAAAAATGAGTACTTTATTGAGGCTGAAACCCTCATTCAATCTGGTTTACGTTTGTCAGCTAAAAACATAAATTTATTGCAGTTATTTACAAAATTATTGATTACGCAACGTCGCTACGAAGAAGCTGACAACATAAAACTCGTCATTTCACAGCTTAATAATCCAAGTAAATGCTATCAATTTGTTAACTTAAGTGTGGATGAAGCTTTGTCTGACAAAATCAACTTTCAGATTGACTTGCTGATAAATAATTCAGACGACGTTAGTGGTATTAATGATTTATTTGGTTTACTTATTAAGGCTGAGGTCAGTAAGTGTGATGTAATAAAAACTATCCAAGTCATCATTGAGAAATCTTCAAATTCGACATCTTTTTTTAATTTTTATTGTAGCACTATTTTGGATGTCTTTTTTAAAGTAGAGCGAGCTGTACCAGTGTCGTTGAAAAATGGTACAGACATTATTGTGAGCCCGCCTCGCTCGAGTAATAAAATAGTTATTATATTTACTGGATTAGCGGGAAAGATTAGTAGTTTTCCAATTTCATTACTTGATATGTATTTCGGATATAAAAATATTTCAACGGTCGTTGTAGATGATTCTTCGCGTAATTTGTTTTTAGGCGGTATTAAAACTTTAGGCGATAATTTAAGTGACACAATTAGCCAGTTAAAGGCATATTGTCAGGACAAAGATATTTACGTTATGAGTAATTCTGCAGGTGGTATGGCGGCTATAAATTTTGGTTGTATGCTTGAAGCTAAATCGGCCTTATGCTTTGGTGCTCAAACGAATGTGACATTGGATTACATGCACTCTATCAATGATAGTCGAGGTGGCGTCGTGATTAGACGACTAAATCAAAAATTTTCAAGTGAATTACTTGATAGTAAAAATGCGCTCAAAAAAAATAATGGCATGTTTAAAATATTGTTATGTTTCGGTGAAAAGCATGTCCAAGATTCGGCTCATGCTGTAAATTTAACTGACGTTGCTAATGTATTTCTAAGACCAATAAAAAATTACGATCAACACCATGCGTTTATAGGCGCTATAGAGCATGGCATTATTGGGCCGCTACTAGAAGAGTTTATTGACGGATAGAAAACTAACTATCTAGTTTATTAAAGGCAATATTTTGCAGGAATATAACAACAGACCGTTTTTAATATGCAGTGGTTTTCACCGAAGTGCTACGTCGGCGACAACGCGCTGGTTGTCTAACGCAGGGGTAAAATTAGGTGATAATTTAATGGGCAGCAATGTTCATAACCCCAAAGGGTACTATGAAGATAAAAACGTTGTCGCCTTACATAATGAATTACTCCATTCTAATCAGACCTCTTGGCAATCTACTTCCCCCATAGTGTTAACTCAAACACCGTTAATGGCCGATTATCTCGCTAGCCGTGAGTCAGAGTATTTACATCCTAATGATGTACTGGGTTTTAAAGACCCGCGTGCATTATTATTTTTACCCCACTGGCATCAAGCCTTACAGGGGCGTGGACGATACCTTTTTGTTATACGTCATTGGTCTAGTTGTATCGAGTCATTACTAAACCGACACAGTAAAAATTTAGCGTATTCACTAAAGCCAATCAAAGATGACAATCTTGATATTCAATTTTGGTCTAATCCCACATTAGCCGCCAAAATGTGGCTCAACTATAACAGTCAACTATTTT
>JBLHNB010000216.1:0-5586 GCA_047621305.1 Alteromonadaceae bacterium
GATTCGCCGGATAAGTATGCAAGTCCTGTAAATGACACGCTAGTGGTAGCTAAAATTGGCAAGCCCAAACAGTGAATCATACAAAGCCCTGAACAAGCAGCGCCTAAAAAGTCTTTTTTATTTCCCATTTCAGTATGATACATCATATCATTTTCTAGTCAATATGTAATAAGTGAATATAAGAATTAATAAAAATTCTATTTTAATACTTAATTTGTTCTAAAGAAATCAATTTCACTCTAAATTATTATCTGATGAAATATAAATGCAACCTATTTTTACTCATAAATAATCTCGATTGAACGCTCTTTCCGTCGTCTTTTTTTAGTTGCTACAACCTCAATTGCACATAATGTAGGGCTACTGTTTATAACAACGCACTCTAAGCATTGAATACATTCTTTCATATCAATATTTCCCTGTTTACTAATAGCATCAATTTCACAGTTAACACGGCATTTTTGACAAGGTGTTCCACATTCAGCACGGCGAGTTAACCAGTTGAAAATGGGGAAAGCACCAAATAATGCCAGGCACGCGCCGAGAGGACATAGATAGCGGCAATAAAACTTGTGTATTTTCATTGCTATAAGCAAAAGTAAAACTGCGTAGATAACATATTGCCATTCCCTAATAAAATAGAGGGTAATACTTGTCTTAAACGGCTCTAGCTCCGCTAACGTTGCCCCAAAGGATAAGGAGAAAAAAGATCCGCCGACTATTATTATCAAAAGAAGATACTTTAGCTTTTGTAGCTGGTTATGCCATTTTGTTGAAATTTTCCATTTCTTAATGTTAAGTTTCGCTGCGAAAATACCCGCAAGTTCCTGTAATGCACCAAATGGGCAAAGCCAACCACAGAAAACTCCTCGTCCAAAAAACACAAGACTCACTAAAACAAAACACCAGAGAATACTAATCATAGGATCAAGCAGGAAGGGAGCTAGTGAAGCCCCTTCCATCAGCAAATGTTGGAATGTCAGTATATTAACAATACTGAGCTGTCCCTGAGCATAGTAACCTATAAATATAATAGTGAAGAGTAAATAACCCAACCTTATTTTGTGGAAGCTATCCTGATTAAGTACGGCATAATGTTGATTGAGAAAGAGGATTGAAAGAAGCACAAGACCAAGTAGTAGTAAGGCTATTTCATTTTTTCTTTGTTCCCATAGTTGTTTCCATAACGCTATATCATCGGTTAATTGGCTGTTATCCGTGATAAAATATTCAGTAGGAAGCTGATAAATATCGACCAATTTTGCTTGCTTTGTGGCGTTAAACGTCAATTTCATTCTGTCTAAGGGGTTAAAGTTAGCCACTGTTGGTATCCGTAATAGTGATATTTCATCCCATGTTCCATGTCTTTCAGCAATACTTTCCTCGGCTTGACTTAATTCAAAAGGCTTGCGAATAATCTCAGTATTACGTTGCTTAAGACTTAACCGTGAGGAGAGTGTTTTTTGTTGCCATTGGCCTTTACCTAGAATTAGCAGATATTGCTCATCCTTTATGTATTGATTTATCCATGCTTGATAGGCATTTTCAGAAAGAATATTTTTGGCAACAAGTGGGTGACTAACATAGGCTAAATATATCTTTGCTAAGGGTGTCACATTATCCATTGAAACTGGTTGGCTTGGATATCCCAGCTTCTTATCCATCTTAGCAGTATCAACCTGTTGTTTATAAATGGGCCAGTATTTTATTAATCCAGTTTCTACCAATTGTTGAAGTGTCAGTACTTCAAATTTCCCAACTTTAGGAATATTTCTAGACAGAGATGCATAGCCTGCTAATTGTTTTGCACGTGCAACAGCGCGAGCAGATTTGGTAATTGTTTTGTTGATCGCATTCGTGGTGACGGTTGCGCTGGTAATGCCATCTATATAAGTACTTTTTCCACTACTTTGAATTTCATTTTTATTATCACCACTAATGAAAATATTGTTGGATGCAGATACGTTAGTTAGCTGCGCCATGTATCTTTCTAATTTTTGAGGACCGTCGCCTTTAATAAAAATGGGCTCATAATGGTCAATCACGACAAAGCCTGTGTATAACCCTTCGGGTGTCAGACCGATCATAATGTCAATCGGTTTACCACCATAACCCCTGACAGGAAATATTTCAGCACTATGAAAGCTATAACCGGCTAATGTTCCTAGCTGGTATACAGGAGTAATACTTAAACCTTTATCTTCTTGATTTGTATGGCTTGCGCTAGGGAATAGCAGTTTAAGTTCTGGAGTAATTGGTACCTCAACGGCTACTAATTTAAAGCTAATAGAAAAGGTAAAACTAATAAATATCGCCATAGTAAAATTATATAAAGTTGAACGATCAAAATTCATTCTTTTACCTTTAGATTAAAGTCTATTAGTTGTAGGCTTAAGTAATTTTTATCGACAAATGATCTCTGGTAGTATCACTTCCTATTTATAAAGGAATACTTATTCTGAAGAACCTCAAGTCCACCCTCATAGATTCCAGCGATGATCTTAATGGCTTCTTTATCAGAAACACCGTCAGCCATAAAATTGCTTTTCCAGCTGAACTCACTCTTTCCATTACCAAGGTCTTTTACACCTATAGTTGATCTGTAATTAGATACGGGAAGAGGTGATTTTATGATTATATAGCTATAACTTGTTGTGCTCTTATCAACCATTGTTTCCTCAACAACTCCACCGCCTTTAAGATTTACCAAACGAAACGATCCGACTTCGTTGCCATTAGACAAAATATTCGCAATGATTTTTGGTGATAAGCTATCGATTCCTGTCCACCCCCCAGCAAAAGCCCAAACCTCATCCGCTGTCGCATTAACGACTAACGTCCTTTCTACGCTCAGTTTTTCGGTTGCTGAAGGCATTGAGTTACACCCGAAAAGAGCTAAAACTACAATCAGAGAAGACCAGCTTTTAAACTGATATATAATGTTATGTCTGAGGCTTTTAATTACTTTCATGTTATATCACTTTTTTTAATGGATGAATTAGTCAATAAACACAACGGTTAAACCATAACTTTCGACTAGATAGATGTTATCTCTCGTAGTCTATTTTAAACATCATGCTCTTTGTATTTGATCAAGTTATACCTAACAATATTGTGCCTTACTGATAACGCAAATTTCATTCCACATATAAAAAGACTTTAAATTTATAAAGTTAAGATAATTAAAACGAGAAAGGTGCGACATCTGTATCACTCTTTTAGAGTTATCTGTTCTAAATAATGCATCATCTGTGTCTAATAGCTTTAGACAGCACCACACACTTTAATAAAACAAATTATAGATATAAAAATACCGAATAAAAAATCAGGAAATATAAAGCAGACTAATGAATTTAGAAAAGAAAAGGTCGAGTTAAATAAGTAGGGCACCTAGAAAATGCACGATTGGATAAGATAAATGTTGCCAAAAGGCATCAATAGAGGGTATTAGGTTGTTTGATATGGTACCGACCCATTTTACGATACAGTGTAGATCGACTAACATTAAGCTCATTTGAAGCCGCTGAAATATTCCATTTATGTCTACGCAACGTTGCTAGTAAAGCCTCGCCTTTGGTTCGCAGTTTAGCCGGTAGCTCTATGCTAATTTCACTTTCATTACCAGAAATTGCACTGGTATCAACTGAACTTTTAATCACTGGTCGACAAACTTCCTCTGGTAAGCAGTCCAGTTTAACTTGATTATGCTCACTAATAGCTAAGGCATAGCGAGCTACATTTATTAGTTGTCTGATATTACCTGGCCACTGGTATTGCACTAACATCGACAAAGCATCAGGAGCCAAATAAAACTCTGTCGTTGACTCAATAGCGAAAATAGCATTTATCAAATACTCTTTATCGAACCGTTCTCTTAAAGCTGGAAGTTTTAACGTTGCTCCATTCAGGCGATAATATAAGTCCTCCCTGAAGGACTTATTAGCAATCAACATAGATAAGTTTTGGTGTGTTGCAGAGACTACATTAACATCTATGGCTATTGGCTTTTCCGCCCCTAAAGGCAATATTTCTTGCTCTGCCAGTACCCGCAGCAAGCGGGTTTGTAGCGCTAAAGGCATATCGCCAATTTCATCAAGAAATATAGTACCACCATCAGCCAACAGCAATTTACCCTTCATACCGTTTTTATTGGCGCCAGTGAAAGTTCCACTTCTATAACCAAACAATTCACTTTCAATTAATGATTCAGGAATTGCAGCACAATTAAGCGCAATAAAGGGTCCGTTGGCGCGATGACTTTCTTCATGAATTGCTCTAGCAAATGCCTCTTTACCGGTACCTGTTTCACCCAAAACTAAAATTGGAATACCTTTGTTAAGTATCTTACGGACAAACTGAATACCATGCTGAATATTAGGGTCTTGGCCACTTAGATCTTCCATTGAAGGATGTTTTGGTCTGTTTACATGAGGGTCATTTACTTTCTTAGACATAGATATATTAGAAAAACGTAAGGGGGCAGATAAATCTACTTTAACTACCTGATCATTTTGCTTACACCGCAGTAAAACTGACCCCCCTGCTGAATTCAAATCACTCACAGAAGCATCAAACAACTGATTAACTGGCACTTCAGTGAAATTTTTTTCTGATCGTAACTTATACATCTTTGCTGCGGTACTATTGGCTGCGACTACTTGACCTTGCTTGTTCACCGCCAACAAGCCATTAGGTTTAAAATCACTACCTTCATCTGAATTATCAAAAGACAATATTATTGCACTGCCATGCGCTTGTCGAAAATAGTAGTTTTCCCGCTCTAGCAAAGCACTAATTTTTTGAATGTTCTCACGCTGTAGATGAACATCACCCATTTTAATTGCAATCTGGAATAAAAGACGAGATGCCGCCTTTATTTTTTCCTCTGAAACAATGGGCACTCGTTTCACCGCTTCAAAGTATTGCTCGGGGTTAATATCCAGTTCTTTTGCGTAACGTCTAAATAACCATTCATCAGGTGGCGAAGTCAATACCTGACCACCTAATATTGAACCGACTTGTCGACCATTAACCATTATTGGAGCAGCCATATCGATTAAACCGGCATGGCATTTATAGACCAAGGGTTTACCTGACTCCCAGGATTTTCGTCCCGATTTAAGGTCGCAGTCATTGCAACGTTCACGTCCCAACTCGCTTTGACGAGTATACATTGTACAAAAATCAGTAAAATGACTGCCGGAGGTTACCGGTTTTTCGTTATCTACAGTCAAGGTTGCCATGCCAGATAATTCCGAAAAATTATCCTGTAAGCTTTGCCAAAATTTAAGGTCTAGGATTTCATGAAGCTCAGGTTTCATTATGACACTCTCTATTATACGGTTTTATTGGCAGAGTAGCCTTAGTCCTTTAGATGAGAATCGTTCGCCTAACTGGCAGATCATACAACTTGAAAAAATCTGATCTGATGCTTAATATTACACCAATAAAGAATAAATTACAATTTAGGGGGGGCTACAGAATTGCAAATCAATTGCGCTTATCTGAATAATAAAATTACATTTTTTCTCAAGTGGTTACAGTAGTATGTGACATTAACCACCTATAGTTCTATCGTTAAAAAGA
>JBLHNB010000217.1:0-5567 GCA_047621305.1 Alteromonadaceae bacterium
ACAGCCAACGAATGCATTCATACCTTGACTACCAAAGTCCTAATGAATTTGAGCGTATGGATAAGCAGATAAAAGAAGTCGCTTAACGAACTTAACTAGGGTGACCGAATTCAGTTGACCAGGTCAATCTAACCTCTTTCAACTCAGGTTACGATAGGTTTTATGCTCGTTTATTAATGTATTTTAAGCAAGGTAACTTCCTATGGATTATAGTTTTGAATTATAGATTTTAAGTTTACAGGGAAGCTAAACTTAAAATATCTATGATAAGAACTTTCAATGTGATTGCTTTTTGAACAAGATAATCTTGTGCCTGCAACTTAATCAGCATGGTTTAAGTGCCATGACCATTCTTACGAGCCTAATATTCTAGTAAGATTACTGACGATAAAATTCTGTTCACTTTCTGTTAACTCTGTGTAAAGTGGCAACGTTAAACAATGGCTATAATAAGTTTCCGCGCCAGGGCAATGGCCAGGCAGAAAACCTTTTTTCATGTAAAAAGGCTGAAGGTAAACAGGGAAATAATGCACGTGAACGCAAATCCCAGCTAAGCGCATTAGGTTGAATACAGACTTACGGTCGATATTTGCAGGCAAGCGCACAATAAACAGATGATAGGCGCTGTGACAGTGATTAAGAGGTTGAATAAATTTAATATCTAACTTATTAAGTAGTAATTTATAACGTTTAGCTAGCTGATTACGTTTATCAACAAACTCACTCAAGCGTGTTATCTGACTATTTCCTAATCCGGCTTGTAAATCTGTCATCCGGTAATTGAACCCAAGATTATGTTGCTCATAGTACCAATCACCCTCATCAGGTCTTAGCATCTCATCAGCGGTTTTAGTTATGCCATGGCTGCGGTACGATTGCATTGCTTGAGACAGTTGCGGACAATTTGTGGTTGCAACTCCTCCTTCGGCTGTGGTGATAATTTTAACAGGATGAAAACTGAAAACGGTAATGTCACTAAATTGACAGCTACCAATGGGCTTATCAACATAGTGTCCACCTATTGCATGCGAAGCATCTTCAATGAGCTTTATACCATAAGGTTTTATTAGCTTAGATATCGCCTGCATATCACAACTGTGACCCGCCATGTGTACAGGAATAATAACCTTAGGTAATATTCCTAACCTATCGGCCTCAAGAAGCTTTTTCTCTAATGCATCGGGACACATATTGGCTGTTGACGGATCTACATCCACAAAGTCAACTTTTGCACAGCAATAGAGTGCACAATTGGCCGAGGCGACAAAAGTGATAGGGCTTGTCCAAACAATATCCCCTTTACCAACCCCTAATGCTAGACAGGCAGCGTGCAACATTGATGTTGCGCTATTTCCTGCCACGGCAAAATTGGCCTGAGTTTCGCGACAAATATTAGCTTCAAATAGTGGTACTTGAGGGCCTTGGGTTAAATAATCACTATTTAAGACGCTAATGACAGCTTCGATATCTGCCGTATTTAGATCTTGTCGTCCGTAGGGGATCATTAAACACTCCCCTCATCCAAATGTTTTATTTCAGCGGTAGATAAAAAGTGGTGGTTATTACCCGAGTGATATTCAAACCCCGGTTTAACTAAAGCTCCTTTTTCACCGAGTTGACTGATAGAGTAATCATGCTCACGACCAAAGAAGGAAATACTTGGCGTTATCACAAAGTGATCATCAAATTCGATGGTGTGATGTGAATCATCAGCAGGGCACATAATTTCATGCATTTTTTCACCAGGGCGAATACCGACAATATCGTGTTTAAGCCCCGGACCGTAAGCTTCAGCTAAATCAGTAATACGCACCGATGGTATCTTAGGCACGAAGATTTCTCCGCCTTGCATACGTTCAAAATTCTTTAGTACAAAATCAACCCCGTCTTGTAAGCTAATCCAAAAACGTGTCATATCTGGGTGGGTTATCGGTAGTGATGTTGCGCCATTTCGAATTAATTGCTGAAAAAAAGGTACAACCGAACCGCGTGAGCCAACCACATTGCCGTATCTGACCGCCGAAAATCGTGTTTCGCCTTCACCAACAATATTGTTACCGGCGACAAACAATTTATCGGAAACTAACTTAGTCGCACCATATAAATTTATTGGATTAGCTGCTTTATCTGTAGAAAGTGCGATCACTTTGTTTACACCATTTGCAATTGCGGCTCGAATTACATTTTCTGCACCATGAATATTTGTTTTAATACATTCCATAGGATTGTATTCGGCTGCGGGGACGTGTTTCATTGCTGCAGCGTGGATAACATAATCTACATCTTTAAATGCTTGCATTAATCTGTCTGAGTCTCTGACATCACCAATAAAGTAACGCATACAGCTTTGATCAAATTTCTGCTGCATCTCATATTGTTTTAGTTCGTCTCTAGAAAAAATGATGATTCGTTTAGGCTTATAACGTTGTAGTAGGGTCTGGGTATATTTATGCCCAAAAGAGCCAGTGCCTCCGGTAATGAGTATTGACTTATTATTGAACATATTTTTCCCCAATGAATTGGTAGGCTTTTAAGTGTCGGATTTACAATACTGAAATATAACAGCTTATTTCTAGCTGCGTTGTCATTTTTTTAATGTATTTTATTGCAAGCAAAAAATAGACCAACCAGTTGTCTTGTGTCAATTTATTTTGACATTTTTAGAAATATCATTACCTATAAATATCGATCATATAATAGAGCATTCCGATAACTTTTAATTTACATGAAATTAACATCTTAGGTTTTTTGTATATCGATCATTTCTTGTTGGTAAATTATTTTTACATTTGGTTTAATATTTGCATGTTTATTAGGGTAAAACTCAGAAGTTATAATTTTTGACACTGTAATCTATGATAATCGCATAAGCTTATAAAAGGCATATAATGAAGACTTTAAATAATCCCGCTTTAAAAACCGTCAAGTTGAGTCGATTTAATGAGCATTATTTTCCTGCGATTAATCATAATCTGTTTGAGACGTTAGATTCGACTTCTACATTTAAACAACGTTTCCCTGAATTTTATTCAACTAATACTTTACATATTGTCATAGGTTTAGATTCAGGGTTATTGGCTAATTATGTAATGGACATGAGTTTACCATCCGGTAGTAAGTTTGTTTTTGTTGAGCTCGAAGACGTGTTACAAGTTCTTAATATTGATATTCCAGATGCTCAACAGAAAGATATTTTTGTATGTAACTTCGAACAATTAGAAAGCATACTAGAAAATCCTGAATTGCAAGTTTATTTCGGAAAATTTTATTGTCGAGTCAGCCATTCTTTAGGTGCAGTGGCATCACATTTAGAAGGATATTCGATCTTAAAAAGCATGGTGCCTACATCATTAATAAAAACATCGATGAAGCTAACTGATATTCTATCCATGCAAAAGTTTATGACTAAACAGCTACATAATATTGCTGATAACCAAATTACGGCAAAGTCAGTGCTGTCTGGGTATGATTTTTCTACTATGACTTGTATTGTCGTTGCTGGTGGCCCATCGCTAGACGAACACATTGAATGGATTAAATGCAATCAAAATCGGTTGTTTATTATTGCGATCTCTCGAGTTGCGGGTAAATTAGTTGATGTTGGGATCACTCCTCATGTCGTTATAACTATAGATCCATACCCAATAAGTTTAAGTGTTAGTCGAGGTTTATTACCATTAGCTGATCGGATGATAATGATAAATGCTTACTATGCGGCACCAGAGATTGTCGGCCAGTGGGCAGGTATTAAGTGCTACTTAGGTCAGAAGCTACCGTGGGTCGAAGAAGATAATTATCATAGTTTTGGTCCTACAGTTAGCAATACGGCTGTCAATTTAGCAATTACATTAAATTTTGAAAGAGTTATTCTAAGTGGTGTCGATTTATGTTTTTCACCTGAAGGTCATACTCACGCGAAGGGAAGCTTAGAAGCTGAGCTAAACCCAGTTAATCTAGGGTACATAGGTCAATGGGTTGAAACAAATGATGGCCAATTTGCTGAAACGACGATTCAAATGTATTCAGCACTTGAATTATTACAAGCTGATATTGTAGAAGCAAAACAAATTCAATTTATTAACCTAGCAGCACAAGCCGCAAAGATTGAATCAGTTACTTACCAAAGTATTGAAACATTAACATGCGAAAAATTGAGTTTAAGTACAGAAGATTTTTTCTCTCAGGTCAAGAATAGGTATTTGACTCTAAATATTGAAGAGCTGTTACAGAAAGATCGTAATTGTGTAAAAAACTATCAAATTAAGATAGAAAAAATATTTCAGCTAATTTTACATGCAAATCAATTATGTAATCAACTATCGTTATTACAAAAGGACGATACAAAAATATTAAAGTTGAATATGCAGTTGTCACGAATAGAATCGAAGATAAATAATGCTGAATCAGATGTCATAAAGTTAATAAAAAGATTTGGTTATTTTCAATTTATGGACTTTTTGATGATTTCTAAATCGGGTTCAATGTCAACAGGGCATAAAGTAGAGCAACTTAGTGTTTACTACAAGTGTTTTGAATCGGCGATAAAATTACTACTTGGGCATTTTAAAGACTCTGTTTCGCGTTTGGATTGTCGTATTCAGGAACTAAACCCCAAGGTACCTTTGAGTACATTATCCAATGACTGGTTGCTGGCCAGTCAACCTGGTAGGTTGTTCATATGGAAGGCGATTCATGGGATTGAGGATAGTCGCGATGAGTTATCACAGCAATTGCTAGTAGTGTTCAATACATTAACTATTTCGCCAGATAAACCTTATCAAAATTATGTAAAAAATCGGTCCAGTTTGGTGTCAGTAAAGAGTAAAATTGAATATCTGAAAAATGAAAAAAATCTAACTGGTCTCGAATTGATGGTCAAAAATTTGACTCCTTTTTTTGAACGTAAGCTTGCCGATGCAATTCCATTATATTGGTTTGCCCTCAGTGCCAAATATGAATTGCAAGGTAATATAATAGCAGCACAAAAAAGCATATTAAATATCTCGCCTGAACAACGAGGTATTACAGAATTAAAGCAAATTATCAGTACCTCGATAAAGATGCAAGATCTTGGCATAGCTCTAGAAGCATTTGAAAATATTGCTCAGCTCACTGATTCTTTTATGATAAAACATGCCAAGGTGTTGGAATTAGCAGGACAAGTCCAAGCTGCTGTTAATGTGTATTTAGATTATTTGGACAAGTATCCTGAAGATGCAGCGACTTGGATTAGTTTTGGTTTATATATGCGGGACATCAATCAATTGGATGCAGCTGAATCATCATTTTTAAAGGTCTTGGAAATCGAACCAGATAATAAATTTGCTCAAGAATGCATCAACAATAATTTCAATATTATAAGATAGTCATAAATGTTATTAAGATTGTTGTCTAGGAGCTTTTTATATGCCATTTTTATGTCAATAGAGCAGTAATGGTTTTATAATTGCGCTTCATTTTTTGTTGCTAGGAGCAGTTGTTTGTCACATTCATATATTCCGTTTGATCTTTATAAGCGTAAGTGGATTTTTAACCATAAAGATTTGCCTGTATCAGATGATGATAAG
>JBLHNB010000218.1:0-5490 GCA_047621305.1 Alteromonadaceae bacterium
CTATAATTATTGGCACAAAGGAAATGTTTGAATTTAGCTTATCTCGTTTAACTCTCAGCAGCGGCTTAAGTTTAGGTGATAAGAGTCTTGAAATACATATATATTTCCTTTATATTAATAAATAAAATATATATAATATCATACCGTTACCTTTGAATTTAAAATTTGTCAGTTGAAAATATAATAACAAGCAAGCCAAACATTCGAAAACTTTATACCGATGGAAACAGTACTTATAAAGTGTAGTATTGGACTAGATAAAATTATTTCCCGAAATATTCATGCTTATTCTTCAGTAGAACTCTTGTGAATAATAGGATTAAAATAAATATTTAGCTCTAAGAGCTACTTTGATTCGCGTTATTTTTAATTTATAGTTGGAATAATATTTTATGCACAAGAACATCTTTAGTAAGCCATTATCCAAGATAACATTATATTTCCTTGTTTTATTAACACTTGGTGCTTGCTCATCTGTTTCTCGCGAGGCTAAAGAAGATGAAAGAAGTATTTATCACTCCACTTATCGCCCTCAATTTATTCAAAATTATATTAATTCAATGGCGGATTCTCTCATTGTTAATGATAAATATGATCGTATTAAGCGAGGCAGACTAGCAATAGGCTCAATTGGTATGATCGATACACTAAAATTATCAGAAGATAAAACACACCCACTTAACTTGCTTGGGCTCACGCTACAAGATGGACTTATGGCATCTTTTTTAAATCGTGGTTATCAGGTTGTTGAATATCATAGAACTAAAAATATCATAATTCGTGATAATCAAGATTTAATGCTGACAAGAGAAATTAAATATCTAAAACAAGATCAAAATCTTGGTTACTTTTTGACTGGAACAATTGGTTATCAAGAAGACGGCGCCTCAGTTAATTTGAGAATTATTGATTTACAAAATGATCAAGTCTTGGCAGCGACAACCAAGTTCATTCCTATTGATGTATTTTGGAACAAACGCCAAGTAAATAGCTACGAGGGAATGCTTTATCGATCAAGTCCGGCGGGGGGAGAGTAAATGCGATTAACCATACGAGTTTTTCTTAGCTTTTCCCTAGTATTAGGTTCTGTATCTTGCTCTTCAATAACAGCTACGTCCCCTCCTTATAGTAGTGATGAAATCTATATTGCTTCACAAAAGTCAAAATACGATACATTAATAGGTATTAGAAAGCCTAGCCGCAATTTAAATGGTTATGTACAAACGTTAACGCATGAATTAGTAAGTAACATGACCCACGTTAAACCTGAGTCTGTTTTAGCCGCATCAAGCTTTGTGTATGTCGATGGTGATTTTTTGTCAATGCCGACTTTTGCAAAACAAATTCAAGAAAGTTTTACTTATGAATTTCACAAAGTGGGTCAACCAATTATTGAGTTAAAATTGACTGGTTTTATAAGAATTTTGCCCGAAGGTGATTTTGCTCTATCTACTGACTATACCGAATTGAAAACAACTCAACCTATTGATTATATATTAACAGGCACATTGACTAAATTGATAGATGGAATTCAAGTGAATGCAAAGGTGGTTGGAGCTAAATCTCATGCAGTTGTTGCAGCAGCTCAAATTATTATTCCACAAGAAGTTATTGATAATGTTGTTCCTATGGCGGCTAAAGGACAAAGTATAAAGCTGATCAAATAACAAACTGTTAGAGGCACATTACAGTTAAATCATCTTTGTCTACCGTCCATATATTGAGCGTTTTTATTTTTCATTTTGATAACAGATTGATTTTTTTATGTGAATTCGATTAAAGTATTTTATTTTTGTGTCGATAATCAATCAATATGTGAGTTAATCAATTTTTACTGTTAGGGAAACACTATGTTATCAATTAAAAAAACATTCATTTTATCTACTGCAATTATTCTAGCTACTTCAGGTTACGGTTGTACAAGCCATAGTAGTTCAAATGGTGTTATTCATGGTCATGAGTACAATCACGCCAACAACCCAAATCGGGGATGGCAGTCTCCTGAAAATAGTTATCGCCCAATGTATACCAATAAACTGTTAAGTGATTATACAGAGCAATTGGCAATGAAGTTAATTGAAAATATGAAATATGTGACGGATAGAACACCTATTGCCGTTACGTCATTTGTTAATTTAGATAATAACCTTCAAACTACGAGTATCTTTGGTAATCAATTGGCGGAAAGTTTTATTAGTGAATTACAAGAGTTTGGCTTGTCTATTGTTGATTTTAAACATACAGGCGCTATACGTGTAACTAATAATGGGGATTTTTCATTTAGTCGTAATGGCGATGAGCTAGGGAGTTATCCTGCAATTGAATACGTGCTAAGTGGAACGTTAACTTATAACAATAGAGGCGTTATTGTTAATGCTCGCTTAATCGGCACAGAATCAAAAGTAGTTGTAGCAACAGCAAAAGGATTTATCCCTCATTTTGTGGTTGACTCTCTATACTCAACAAATCGAAGAGATGGCATAACGCTAAGTGCAGGGGATTAATCTAGCTTTTTATGTTGTGATTTTTTAAAATCACAACATAAAAAAATCAAATGATTATAAATAACGGTATCAAGCAGATGCTTTTATAAATAGCAGCTCTAGCCCACCTATCTCGTTTGTATCGTTCGGAAATTCATTTGTAAAAATTCAGTGTATTTCTCAATCGAGTAGACTGAAACTTTTCTTGATTACTCCTAAATGGCGTTGTTGATCAAATCAAGTAAAAACGAATTCAAGCCTACCTAGCTTGTCCATTGCAACAGCGAAGCTATTACACACTGCGAGCTAACTACGCCTAAAAGTTTACGATGTCACGCTATGCTGCCGTAAACTCATGGTTAATTAGAAAAGTAGCTGCTTAAAAATAAAATAGCTAAAAAGTAAATATGTAAAATATTCATATCTCTTTTTGATCGATAAGAACACCTGACAGTTATGGTTAGTTGGATTATGTCTTGATTAATCCAGCTGAGTATTAGGTTTTATCGAGAAACTTATCTATACCCATCACACCTCAAGGCGCAGTTTCAAAGCTAAGCTAGGAAATCAGATCAAGTCGCGTTACGCAGATAATGGTTACTCAGGAGAATATGCTCATGCATTCTCTAACAAGCTACATCCGTGTAGCGTTCTTATCAAGTATTGCAACGCTGAACTGATGCGCTAGCTTAACTCTCTAGGGCAAGCCGATAAAGGGTCATCTACGGTGTTATTGATTTAGACAATAGACTAACTAGTCTCTTCAATCAATTCCTGGTAGCTAACCCTTTCTCGACTTGCTGAAATCTGCATCTTGAAGTAGAGCAGGTATAAATAATTTTTATCTGTAAATTACTTATAGTATAGAACTTATTACATTGGTCATAAAATAACTGGTTCTACCAGTTTGATTGTGCCACACTCAGTACACGATTTAATTCCCATTTTTTAATGATAGTGAAATTATGACTAGTGCCAGAGTTAGCTTCAAACTTGAACAGAAAATTGCTTATATCACCCTTAATCGTCCTGATAAACATAACGGTTTAGATAAACAAATGATTATTGATTTGGTGAAAATCGCAAAAAAAGTCAATAAAAATAGTGCTATTCGTTGCGTTATTTTACAAGGTGAGGGGGCTTCATTTTGTGCCGGTTTAGATTTTAACTATGTTGCTAAAAATCCATCAATGATTTTTCGTTTTTTTCTAAAGCTTCCTTGGAATAAAGATAACATGTTTCAGCGCGTTGCCCATATTTGGCGTGATATATCTGTGCCTGTTATTGCTGTTGTACATGGCAATTGTTTTGGCGCGGGTATGCAAATTATTTTAGCGTGTGATTACCGTATTGCAACACCCGATGCTAACTTGTCAATTTTAGAAATGAAGTGGGGATTAATACCTGATATGAGTGGTATGGCAACTTTATCGCAGCTAACTCGAATTGATATTGCCCAAGAATTAACGATGACAGGTCGATTTTTTTCTGGTGACGACGCTTTAGAATATGGCCTTGTTTCGAAAGTGAGTGATAATCCTTTAGCCGAAGCCACACTATTGGCTGAGAAAATATGTCAGCAAAGCCCCGATGCCATAGCAGCAACTAAATACTTGTTCAAAAAAACGTGGAAGAAAGGTACTCGCACGGCTCTTTTTTGGGAGCGAATTACACAACTACGTTTACTGGGCAGAAAAAACCAGCGTATCGCAATGACAAATGGTTTGAGTAAAAATGGCGATAAAAAAGACTTTATTGATAGAAGTAGTTTCTAGCAATTAAATACTGAGTCTTCATAAAAGTAACTTTAGACAAAACAGGCGTTTGGGCGCATAGTTAAGCTAATTATGGGTGCAATAAAGCGGATATTGGAATGTTGAAGTCAATACCAAACACAACAGAACAATGGATTGAACTGATTGCCAATAAGGAGTTACCGGCGATAACGTCAACGGTGAAAATGCTTGATAAATTTTCCAATGATGACAAGTCTTCTCTACCAAAACTTAGTAAGGTTATATTACACGATCAAGCGCTTTCTTCTTGCCTGCTAAAGATTGCCAATAATGCACAGCATATGGGGGTAAACAAGGTAACTACTGTTTCTCGTGCAACAGTAGTACTTGGTATTCAAACGGTGAAAAATGTTTGTTTGACCGCTAAGTTAGTCGACAGCTTATTAGTTAGTAAAAGCGTAGATTATCGTGTCTATGAAAAATTAATGCAGTTGATGGCAAACTCTTTTTTTGCTGCGATGCTAGCTAAAATGATGGTACCAAATTACAGTGATGAGACACAGGAAGAGGTTTATTTAGCGGCCTTATTATACGGTATAGGTGAAACTGCATTTTGGAGTAGTGGAGGTGAAATAGCAGATAAACTAGTTTGTACTGCAGATATAGGTAGTCCCGGCTTTAAAGAATATTGTGAGCAAGAAATTGGCACCAGTTTTAATTCATTAAGTCGAGGGTTAGCTCATACTTGGAGTCTAAGTGATTTATTATTAAAAACGTTAGATCAACCCGAAAGTCGTACCGATGAAGTTAAAATTGTATTTTTTGCTGATAAATTGAGTACTAGTATTGCCCAACCAGGTGACAATGAAGAGGACTTTAATCAATTATTAGCAAATATTGCCAAAATAATGAAAATTTCGGTGTCACAATTAAAGGTTAGAATTACTCACACCAGAAAGCAAGCTGCTCAATTATTGAGTTCGTATGGCGCAGATATCCTAATTGATTTAATTAAAGCATTGCCTAAAGCGAGTGCCTTCAATCAACCTGTTCGCTTTGTATCCATTAATCAGATGAGTAAAGATAAAAAGTTGCTTACTGCCTTTATGAAGCTAACAACATTGATAAAGTCTAGTCGTGACATAAATGAGTATTTACAAACTACCTTGATTGATGTTGTAAATATCTTTGAGTTTGAACGTTGTAGTTTTTTTATGTTGTCTGATGATAGAACTCAAGTAAAATCTCGTTTTGTTTTTAATAGTAAAGCA
>JBLHNB010000219.1:0-5457 GCA_047621305.1 Alteromonadaceae bacterium
GACCTATTTTATACGTAGGAAAAAGTGATAAGTACAAGGCATTTATTTAACTAACTAGTTGTTCTAATTATTAAATAAATAACGCAGTAATTATTACTTTTAACAAGTAGAAATGGTCACTTAGTTTGTGTGATTGGTATTAATGCCACGGCTAGCGCATTTTAAGCCGAGACTCTAACAGGGTTGAACGATATTCATCACCTAACTCTGCTACTTTCTTCTTGGCAGCCAGACTGGTTTTTCGTATCATCTTGCTTGAATAATGCTATCGCTACCTTTCTCATTTACGATCAGACGTAGTTATATGCGTAATAGTAGATAACATTAAAAACAAAGGCTAATTATGAGGAAAACTAAATACATTAAATTGAGATAACCCATTAGGTTATCTCGGTTGCATAATAGTATTATGCTTTTAATTGTTGTAATAATATTTTTAATTTACCACGCACAAGTTCACCAATACTCATCTCATGACAATTAATATAAGCCTTTAAATATTCAGTTTCTCTAATACCTAAAAAGCCTCTGAAAAATCGACGGTATTACTCGGTTAATAATGAGATGAAAAAGCTCATTTCTAAGGCTTTCTCTTTTAAGCTTTTAAAGCGTCCCGATGCACCGCCATGACCAGCTTCCATATCTGTTTTAAAGAGCAGTAAATTATCATCTGTTTTAAGCGCTCTCATTTTTGCTACCCACTTCATCGGTTCAAAGTACTGAACTTGTGAGTCGTGTAGCCCTGTGGTAACGAGTATATTTGGGTAATGTTGCGCCATGACATTATCAATGGGGGAATAAGCTAAAATGCTTTGATAGGCTTGTGCTTCGTTTGGGTTGCCCCATTCGTCATATTCATTAGTGGTTAGCGGTATACTTTCGTCGAGCATAGTGGTTAACACATCTACAAATGGCACATGAGCGCCAATACCTAAATATAGCTCAGGGGCTTGATTTACAATCGCTGCCATTAATAAACCGCCAGCACTACCGCCAGAAGCGAATACTTTATCTTCAGCGGCATAACCTTGGACAACTAATGCCTTAGTAACGTCAATAAAATCATTAAAGGTATTTTGTTTATGTTGTTTTTTTCCGGTGTCGTACCAGTGTCTTCCGAGCATTTCTGAACCACGAACATGGGCAATAACGTAAACAAAACCTCGGTCGAGTAAGCTTAACGTTTGACTGGAAAAATCAGGATCTATGGTAATACCATAAGCGCCATAACCAAATTGTAGTAGGGGATTTGTACCATCTTTTTTAAAAGTATCGCTACGATATACAATAGATACAGGTACCTTCACGTTATCACGTGCAGTAATAAATATACGCTCTGACTGATAATATTCTTTGTTAAAATCGCCGACTACTTGTTGTTGCTTAAGCAACTTGCGCTCGCCTGTAGCTAAGTCAAACTCAAATAAAGAACTGGGTGTGGTTAAACTCGAATAATACAATCTCGCGATTGTACTTTTTGGCTCTGGGTTATCATCGAGGCAAGCAAAATAGCATGGGTCATCAAAAGATAATGCATAGTGATGACCGGTATTTTCTCCAGCGGTAGTGTGAACAATAAAACGAATTTGTCCCTGTTCTCGTTCGGTGACCACAATAAAGTGATGAAATAATTCAATGCCCTCGATAAGCACATCATTTCTGTGGGGGATCACTTCTTGCCAGTTATTTAATTCATGAATCTGATCAACAGTAGCTTTCATTAACCTAAAGTTTTTAGCTTGATAATTAGTAACAATATAAAAATGTTCACCCATTTTATCGGCATGGTATTCATGTTGTTCTTGATAAGGAAATAACTCACTAAACTCACCATTAGGTTCATCGGCATCGAGTGCTAAGTAATGTGTTGATTCCGTGGCGTGTAAACATATATAAATTTGTGAGTCATCTCTGCTCTTATCTAAACTCATATAAAAGCTGTGGTCTTCTTCCTCATAAACGAGTACATCACCCACTTGTGGTGATCCTAATTTATGACGATAAACTTGCGTTCCGAGTAAAGTTTCTAGATCTTTTTTTACATAAAATACGGTTTGGTTGTCATTAGCCCAAACAATTTGTCCTTCGGTTTCAACTAAAATATCGGTTAAATATGCATCGTGCGCGTCAGGCGAGGTATTTAACTTGCTGTTTTTTTTGTTTATTTTACTTGTTTTACATGTTTTGCTTAGGTCTTTAAAGTTAACGGTATAAATACGACGGCTGTCAATATCTTCAGATATTGACATTATTTGATCATTAGGACTGATAGATAAATCACCTAATTCATAAAACTCATGATCTTTGGCTCGCTCATTAACATCTAATAACAGCGTTTTATCTTCACCAGAAAAACTGGTGGCTCGATAATAATTTGAAAACTCTTGTTCACCATTAATTTCACTGTGGTACCAATATTTTCCGTCTTGTGCTGGCACCGTATTATCGTCTTTTACAATCCTGCTTTTAAGCTCTTGAAAAAGCAATTCTTGTAACGGCTTTTGCGCGGCTAACATGGCATCAGCATAATTATTTTCAGCCTGAAGATGTGCCAATATACGTTTATCGCTGCGCTGGTCATCACGCATCCAATAATAATTATCGACACGTTGATGATTATGGATTTCCATTTTATGCGGAATTTTTTTAGCAATTGGCGCGGTAACGTGTTTTTCTGGGGGAAGTAGAGATGTTGGCACTAAGTGCTCCTATGTAAATGTTCTGGTATTGATAATGAAAGAAAAGATCGATGAACAAGTTTATCGAGAGTATACACCACTCAATGTAGATTTTTCTTTAGCACCTTGTTGTTTTTTTACTGCTATTGGTTTATTTTTAAATATTGTCGACTGCGGTGTTGTCATTAATCAAATTAGAACTTTGCCACTTTAAATGGAATTAATATGAAATTAGTGATCTTTTTTTTATGCTCTTTGAGTTATCTTTTGATTATTACAGGCTGTTCAAGTTATAACACCGCAGTGACTAAATCATATACGTTAAAGGATTCAAACAGCTCCCCAAGTACAGTAGCGATAAAATATTATAACGCTAAAAGAGATGGCAACATTAAAAAAATGCGATATTTGGCAAGCGAAAATTGGTTATCTACTTTATCCGTGATAGATGAATTAGACTCAAATATAAGTTCTACTATCTGGTCATATGCTATGAAGATGTTAGAAAAAGTTTATGTGGGTGAATCTCTGATTAATGAAAATATTGCTGTTGTTAGATTACATTACACTAAAAATAAAAAAGGCATTTATAGAGATATAAAGTTAATTAAGGTAAATAGTAGCTGGAAAGTTGAAGGTGAACGTATTGGTTCAAACACCGCGGATGATCAAATGTTTATTACTATTTTTGATCAAAAAATTGAAATAAATAAACAGATTTTCCTAACTAATAAAGAAATATTACTCGTTATTAATAATAAAACGTTAAAAAAGCACGACTGTAGCTTATATATAAATAACAATATTCAATACTCGTTTATGGCAAATCCCTTAGTGGAAAATACGGCGATTTTGCATCATATATTAACATTGAATGAATATGACGTGGCATGTAAAGCATTAAACAGTCCTATAAAAACCACGTCATTTTTAGTAAATAATCACTCGTTACTTGATTAATATAATCATGATTTATTTGGTTGAAATTAACCCTGTTAAGGAGGGGTTAACCGCCAAATAAATTGCCCCATTTTTTCTTTAGTTTATCTTCAATTTGATTTTTATGGCCTTTTGTAACATCGGAGTTGAGTAAATCAGTTAAAGAGCCACCGGTACCATTTATCAAACTTTCCAAATCGACAAGTGCTTTACTTTCACTTTCGTTATTACCTAGTGCAGAGCTTAATTTTTTATTTAAACCAACGTTCACTTCACTTTTAAAACGAGCAAGCTTTTTAGAAACTTGTTTTTGTAGGGCACCTTCCAGCTGATTATTTAATGGTGAAGAAATAGATAACGCTGGATCGGTTACCTTTCCTTTCGCATTAATAGTTAAAGATAAGTTATTCGTTGATGTGATCTTATCAATAAACATAGTGCTTAAAGAAGAACTGGCTTTGCCACTAAAGTCGGCGTTATTTACCGCTATTTCATTGATACTTTCGACTTGGTCAGCGAATAAAGTAAACGTGCCTTTACCCGAAACTAATCCACTATTAAGGGATAATGACAATGCGGATGATTTTTGAATAGCAACATCAGCAACAGATAAGTTATCTAATTGCCAGTTACCGTCACTTTTAATCGTTTGTTGTTGATCTAAACTAAATAACAGCTTAAGTGCGAACTTACCTTGCCCTTGAAAATTGTTCGATTTGACATTAACCACACTGGGTTGACCGCGCATCCAATGTTGATGGGTTAATTCATTACCTTCAATGACAATATCTCCTTGAGCTAATACGACGGATACATGAGCATTTTCAATGAATACACTAGGTTGAGGCGACTGTTCACTAAAATAGATAAACTCACCATCTCGTCGATTTTTCTCTATTGCTGGGCTTGTTGATGTACCCGTTAACATAGGTGATAGTTTTTGATAAACCTGCTCAGCATATCCTAGGTATGTTCTTGCTTGCTCACCAAAAAGTATATGAGCGAAGTCAGCTGCATCAATTTGCTGCAAACTGTACTTCTTCTCAATTGTTTGCCAATCTGCTTGAGGGGCATCTTTCAACTGCTGAATTTGAGCCATTAATAGCTCTTTTGACTGCTGTAATTGTGTTCTTGCCTGATTAACCCTTTTTTTATCCGCATTAAACTGCTTTTTTAATTCAGTAAACGCTTTGGTGATTTTTTCAACATCTTGTAAAGATTTCACTTTAGTATCAGTTAGTAATTTCACTTGTCTTTTATAGTCTGCTAATTTTTCTTTTGAAGGTAGTGTCGCTTGAATAGCGTCAAGCTTTGCTTGCTCAGTTTTATAGGTTTCTTGTAAAAGTTGAGCTTGTTTTACTGTTTGTAAATTATTATCTTTAAGTAAATCATCAACACTAGGTAAGCTGCTGCCTAATGAGGGTAAACCGTTGGTTGCTTTATCCGTGTCATCACTTGCCTTAGCATCGGCGGTAAAATAGACTTCTCCTACTGAGCGTCTTTTTTTACCCAGTTCAAGTTGAGCAATGGTTAAATCGGTAATATGAATTTTACCCAATAAGTATTGCCATAATTCGATACGAGTTACCGCCTTAGTAAAACTCACCATATTATGACTGGGGTTTTCAGGATCAGTGGCTTCAAAACCGATAATGGTTAATGACAGCGGCGAAAAATCAACGATGACTTCTTCAACATTCACTTGCGCACCTAAATACCACTCACCTGATTTTTCAATACCTGCTTTAACTAACTTGTCTGCAAATAAAAAGACCAATGCAGCCATTAATACAATAATCGATACAAAACCGATCAATCCCTGCCAACGAATAAAACGTCT
>JBLHNB010000220.1:0-5435 GCA_047621305.1 Alteromonadaceae bacterium
TTGCTGACTCTCAAAAAACAGCTGAAAATATGGATAATCATAACTTTAGGCCTGAAATTATCGCAGCACGAATCCACGGCTTTTCGACGCTGTCGCGTTTTAGTCAAACGCTACAACAAAAAATGGTATATCGCGCACAAAGAGTTAACGACGGAGATATCACTTTAGGGTTTGTGCGTGTGTCGCTACCTCTATATAACATTGATAAAAAGCTTGGCTTGTTAAGGTTAAACGTTCTTTATGGGGCTGCTATTGCCGCTTTTTCAGCCTTAATCTTAGGTTTCTTTTTTGTTAAACATTTTCTTTCACCTATCGTGCGTATGACAGAAGTTGCTGAGTCGATATCAAAAGGTGACTACAATCGTCGAATTGATATAAACCAGCGAGACGAGATGGGTATGTTGGCTCGCGCAGTCAATAGAATGGCCTTAACTTCATCATTACGAATGGAGGAGATCACTGAAGACCGAAATCGATTAGCTGGTATATTAACGGGCATGGTCGAAGGGGTAATTTATGTTAATGAAAATCAACTTATTCAGCATATTAATCAAGCAGCACTCAATATGCTTTCATTATCCAAGTCTAACTGCCTTGATAAGCCTATATGGGAGCAAGTGCGTATTGACGAAATTACCACAGCTGTAGAGCAGGCGATTGAAACAGGGCAGGTTGTAAAAACACAGCTTTGTAAGGAGCCTGGTCAACTATTAGGCCAATCAAAAGAAACCGTGATAGAGATCTATGTCGGGGCAATATTAAATGAGAATGGACGTTCTATCGGTGTTGTTATTGTATTAAATGATATCTCTGAAATAGCCTTACTGGAGCGGATACGCCGAGACTTTGTAGCAAATGCTTCGCATGAACTCAAGACGCCTATCACTGCGATTCGCGCTCTAACGGAGACGATTCTTGATGATGACGAGATGGAACCGGCCATTGCGCGTAGATTTACTGAGAAAATCTACGCGCAAAGCCTTCGTTTGTCGTCTTTAGTAACCGATCTAATGACAATTTCTCGTTTAGAGTCTGATGAAACAACTAAACCATTACAAGTGCTCAATTTTAAGAAAATAGTTGAAAATGCTCTATCAGATGTTGCGTCAGCTTGTCAGGATAAAAATATTCAGTTGTCATCACAATTTTGCGAAGGTCGAGTTCAAATAGAAGCTGATGAACAAGCGATTAGCCAGTTGGTTGATAACCTGTTAGATAATGCAGTCAAATACACACTTGAAAATGGAAATGTGAATATTTCATTGAATATTAATTTAGATTATTCAAAAGTAACTTTAGCTGTTAAAGACAGTGGTATAGGTATTAGTTTACAGCACCAAAAACGAATATTTGAACGCTTTTACCGTGTCGATAAAGCGCGATCAAGAGATTTGGGCGGTACAGGTCTTGGTTTATCGATCGTTAAAAATATAGCTGAACAACATGGTGGAAGTGTTAGTATCACTAGTCGATTGGGTGAGGGGACATCTTTTACTGTTATCTTACCAATCTTTTAATTGTAAATGTGAGTTGGAATAATTAGCTAAGCTCTAGTTAAGTAAGTCTAACAATAAGCCAATAGAAGAAACTTCCAAGATATTACTATAGGCTTAGTTTTGTTGATTTTACTGTAATATGGTTTAACTTATTATTAGATAACATAATAAAATCGTTACATTTTTTTATATACAAGCATTAGGCCTGAGTATATTCAATAATAGTAGCTGTACTAAATACCGTCGATATTTTTGACTATCAATATTTAGTAAAGGTTTGAATAGAACTATCTTTTAGGTTGGTTTTTCATCAAGTAAATGGCTCGATATCAATAATAAAAAGTTAATCTAAGAACTATAAATAACGAAGTTTCAATAAATAAGCACTATGATATTTTTATTTTGTGTCAGTTTTTGTTATCGCTATTATTACGATGTTACCTATTACCGAGAAAAACTGAGTATATATCGATAAGAACTTCTTCATATAATAGGGTGTGAGGATATTTGGATTGACATTGTGTGCAACCTTAACGAAGTCTGATTTACTTGTTTGCATACGATTTATAAGCTGTTTACGTGGCGAGTGTGATGCTTAAAAGTACTTAGAGGCTTCATATTGGCGCTTCGTGTATCTTGTTCGATGAATATTATGTTATTTTTTTTATGATGCTATACTCAAGTATATAGTCTAACAACAATATTGAAATTCTATTTTCATTATCCTCGCAAATTTTGTACCCAGCGTTCAAATGGGAATCACTTTTTCTTTTTTAGAATATACCAATAATAATTTTATGTTACAGAAGAGAAATGTTTTATATGGTAAATAAAGATTTTATATGTCAGCGTATTCGAATTTATGCGGGAAAAGAATTTGATCCGTCGGCTGATGATCAAGTAACAGAAGTATTACGTTCTAAATTTAATATCCATTTGCCACAGCGAGTATCTCTAAAAGAATCGCTAGAATCAGCGATAAGTGACCATGAGATTATTGACCTTATATTGGAATACCGTACATTAGGCTAATACGTGGCGTAGTAAGTAGTCATGATGCAATAGCTTTAGCCGTCATTATTTTGAATAAGATCTGTCTATACAAAAGTAAGGCTTTATGTTTTTTTAAGTTGACATAAGCTGAATTTTAAACTATTAAATTAGTTAATATCTTAATTTTTTTCTGGTTGATGCCCCCGCTTTACATCAATAAAACCGGTTAAATTTTCTAATTTTATCTGCATTACTGACAGACTTTAGTGAAAAGGATAATAATGATGCCCTTCAAAAAGCCTATTGATTATCGTATTAAAAATTACGACTATTTTGTCGTTCATTGCACAGCAACTAGTCCCGAGATGGAAAATGTTGATGCCCACTGGGTAGATCTGGCGCATAAAAATAAAGGGTGGAGTGGGTGTGGTTATCATGCTGTCATTTGTCGCGATGGTTCTTTACAAACTCATGATAAAGGGTTTCCTGCACGCCCAATTGATAAAGCGGGCGCGCATGTAGGGGGTTGTGGGCGCGGATGGAATAAACGCAGTTTTGGCGTCACTTTAGTTGGTGGCGTTGATAAGCGTAATAAACCAGAAAACAATTTTACACCTTCTCAGTTTGATACGTTATATGAAATGATCGAAGCTTTTAAAATGTCGCATCCAAGTCCATCCAATATAGAATTTATGGGGCATCGCGATCTAATTGCTTTAACGAATTCCGCGCCTAAAGCGTGTCCTTGTTTTGATGTCGCTGACTTTATTGAAAGCCGCATTACGATTGAAGAAGATGAAGACTTTGATGAAGACCTTACACTTAGCGAAACACTGAGCTTACCGGATCATTATGTTGTTAAGTCGGGTGACTCTCTCTGGAAAATAGGTCAACTATTCGGCGTGAGTGTTGACCATATAAGCCGACTTAACCATATCGGTGGTGATATTATTCACCCAGGTCAGAATATTAAAATTCCTCATGTACACGTAGTGACACACAGCTCTATTCATTAAAGAAAACACCAGTAAAAAGACATTGATAAAAATAAAATCATAATATGGAGGTTAAACATGCTGTTTATTACAAACAGAGAGCCACAAGGATCTATAAAAACTAATTTTGGCCGCGAATACAAATTTGACTTAAATAAAAATGCACCATCAAATTCTATATATTGTTGTGAACGAAAAAGTAAAGATAATTACATTGAAATTGGTTCAAGCGAATTAATGTCTAATCTTAAGGCGTGTAATGCGAAACAAATTTTACTTTACGTGCATGGGTTTTCAAATTTACCTGAGCCTGATATTTTTCCTAGAGTAGAAAAGCTACAAGCATATTTTGACTCCAAAGAGCCGAATCTAATAGAGGTAGTGCCATTAATCTGGCCATGTGATAATGACGTAGGCGTCATTAAAGATTATTGGGATGATCAAAAGTCAGCTGACAAAAGTGCTTATTCTTTTGCACGCGCTTTACAGTTTTTCATGGCTTGGAGAGATAAAGCTCCTGAAGATGCGCCATGCCTTAAACGCATTAATATTCTTGCTCATTCAATGGGTAATAGGGTTTTTCGGGAAACGCTTTCAGTTTGGAATAAATATGATTTAGCAAATGGTGTCCCGTTATTGTTTAGAAATACCCTATTATTGGCTGCGGATATTGTTAATGAGTCACTTGAGAGTGAACAAGAAGGACGGCTAATTAGTGAATCGTCCAGAAACGTATCGGTCTATTACGCATCAGATGATCTAGCTTTGAGGTCTAGCAAAATTTCGAATTTAAGAAATAAGGTAGCTTCTAGAAGGTTAGGGCACACTGGTCCGGAAGATATGAAAAAAGTACAATCAAATGTATATTCAATTGATTGCGATAATTTTAACAATAAGTATGATTTTCCAACAGGTCATGCATATTTTTTAGATAATGGAAAGGGTCAAGCCGGTACGGTTTTTGATCATATCTTTAATACTATAAAAACAGGCAGGGTAACGGTAGCTGATACAGTTAATCGCAAGCATATTTTATAAAACTAGCGCTTAGTTTAGGTGGTATTTATATTCAATGATTAAGAAGTTGATTGTTGGGGAGGTTATGGTTTTATACCATGTGATTAGTCAATTTCGATCTTCTTTTTCAAAGCGGTTTTATAGTGAAAAATAGAAATTGAATGGTAAGTTTAGTTTCGATTACATCGATAATCAGTGACGTTAAAATCACTGAAATAGTGAGTAGGTATATTGATTTTTAGTAAAAATTACGGAGCCTGAAATATAAACAGCACCTCATCAAGTTTTGTAAAGTTCGTCTTTACCGTAAGATAATTCAAGTGCATCTCGTTCTTTTTTCTTCAATTTTTTTACAACTAAACTATAAGAGTGATCGATCATCCTTTCGATCTCACCACTAGGTATCGATCCATCTAGTATCACGGTATTCCAATGTTTTTTATTCATGTGGTAGCCCTCAATAACGGAGGGGAAAATATCTCTGAGTTCAAATGCATGATTAGGTTCGCACTTTAAATTCATTTGCGCCTCCCCCTTATTAATGCTTAAAGTCGCAAACATCTTGCATTTTATTTTAGGCACCATTACATCGCTACCAAAAGGGTAGTCTTCCCTTGCTTCAGGCTTTGATAGTAGGTAGTCTTTAACTTGTATGTAGTCCATAATGAATTTTCTTCATACCTTCGTTTCATAACATATCTCAGCTCTAAAAAGCCATCAATAGCAAATATAATCACCACCACCAGTACTGCCAATCTCAGTTAGTTTGTTATGTACAATCTCGTATTATTGAATTTATCCTCAAGTTTTAAAAGGACATCTTCCCCTTCATTAATTAATGCTTAAATAATAATTATTTTAGGCTCAAAGTTAATAAATAGCTCGCTGCCTAAATTTTCTATTGACTAGATTTACCAGCGATTAATATTCACTA
>JBLHNB010000221.1:0-5360 GCA_047621305.1 Alteromonadaceae bacterium
TATCGGCTAGCAAGTTCAATGTAATCAAGGCGGCTTCTTGGGCCTTAGCAAAGTGCAGAGAATTCGAAGCATATCGCTTTTTTATTTCTAGCGATACAAGCAATCTCTTGGCCTAAGGTGGTGTCGTACATAGAATTTACAAGAGACGTTTTATTGATCAATGCCTCTGTTGGTAATGTTTCAACTAACGGGGAATAAAGCTGGAAATGCCTCAGTAAATAGAGATTTTGGTTTTGCTCTTTAGTATGCAAAAAATAAATCGGCTGGACATGTAAAGTACGCTCACGATAATCTTTTATCCTCCAGGTTTATATCGTGAGTATTTAGCATTATTAATTTTAATGCGGGTAAAAATCGCTCACGCTATAAACCATTTTTATATAAATTTTCTACCGCAATATTGCTGTTAGCTATCAGGGTTACATTTAACTCAAATAAATATTGAAACAGCTTTCCAAGTAGCATTGCATCACCGATATCTGACACAAACAATTCATCAAAACATAAAATCATGTACTTTTTACTTAAATTTTTGGCGATGACTTTAAGAGGATCAGGTTTGCCGGAAGTTTGACGGAGTTGCTGATGAATTGTTTTCATAAAATGATGAAAATGTAAGCATAAAATTATATTTGAGTTCATTGAATGATAAAAAATATACATCAGGCACGTTTTACCGCGACCTACTTTACCCCAAAGGTAAGCACCTTTAATTGCGCTTTTGTTTGATATTTCTTGTTTTAAAGCGCGGTAAATATTATCCAGCAATTCAAAAGCAATAAGCTGTGAGTCATCTTTAACGAGGTTTTTATCGTTTAAATAGCGGGTTTTAGGGCTGTTATTGGTGCTTATTATCAAGTTTTCCATGGTTTGATTTTATCAAATTTGTTTAAAAAATATGCAATAACGCTTTAAAATGAGATGTCAAAGGCGTAATCTTGTTTTGACTAAATAAAACAAAAATAAAAAAAGTGAGCGGTTTATGTCGTTAACAAACTACGCTACTGATATATCTTTTGCGCAAAAATCCAAGTGTATCAGTCAAGTATATATCCCTATTGCACGGATTAAACCACTGATCAAAATTTTGGTCATGAATAAAGTCAATTTAAATGCTTTATTGGCCAACACAGATATTAGTCTGCAAGACTTTACAGCAACGGATAAAACGATTGCTTTTGAGCAATATCAACAACTAATTATTAATGCACGAAATTTGTCGGCAGATTCTATCTTTGCGCTGCGCTTAGGAGAACAAAGTTTTCTGCATCACGATGGTTTGCTCGCAGCGCGAATAATGAGTAGTGAGAATGTAGGTCAAGCGATGGAGTTGTTAACACGTTACCAGCCTCTCTTTACTCAAATTCTACTGTTTGACTTTGAATTGAATGATTCTGGTGATGGTGTTTTAACCTTAACGCCTCATTTTGAACTAGGAGAGTCACTGCCTTACTTTATTGAATATACTTGTTCTGTTATCTATTCATTGGGGCGGTTTTTTTTAGGCGGGATTGATCTTGGCCATCATGGTATTAATGCAACGATTCGATTGAGTTATCCTGAACCAAGCTCTCGCGATGAATTCGATGCGTTTTTCTCGCTTCCAGTAAACTTTAACCAAATTACAAATCAGTTAATATTGTCCAAAAAATTACTAGCACAACCCCTTATTTTTTCTAATAAAGACTCTGCTCAATATAACGACCAAATTTGCCAAGCTAAAGTGACTGAAATTAGTCCGGATAACACGATTTTGGACCGTGTAAGATTTTTGATACATCGTCAAATATTCTCTGAACTATCACTTGACTTACTCGCCAACGAATTATGTATTTCACCTCGAACATTAAGGCGGCAACTTCAAGAGAGCAATACCTCTTATAAAATGTTGCTGGAGAGTGAACGAAAAAGAGTGGCGTTATCTCAAATCAAAAAAACTGAAGTAACAATTGAAGAACTTGCTGAAAAACTAGGGTATAGCGACGCATCGAGCTTCAGTAGAGCATTCAAACGTTGGTATGGCGTTTCGCCTAAGCATTACAAATAAAGGTTTTATTTAAAGACCGGTAATTTAATAAACGCACATACTGAGCGATGTGTGATGTGATTGATTTGCCTTAAATGCTAAATGACTGGCCATAACGGTCATGGATCGAGTATCAAATCTCAGTAATAATAATTGTGCAAGGTAAGTGCAGTATTGTGCATGGCTAGTGCAATATATTAATGCACAAAGGAAGCAGTACTCGAAAGGATTAGACAAAGTAACAATAATAAAATTAATAACATAGGTCTGATTATGAAAAATAATAAAAAATCTTTACTCGCATTTGGTGCAATTTCTTTAGGATTATTTCTTGGTTCAACGCAAACAATGGCTGCCGACAATTGCTATATCATGGTACATGGTCATGGTGTGCAAGGTGATATTCGAAGTGAAGGGCGTAAAAACTGGCGTGACGCAGAATTCAGCCAGTATAACGGCAGTGACTTTATGGATGATTTACTGGGCCCGGGTGATAATTTTGCGATTGTTGGTTATGACTCAACAGATGAAGGTGGTTACCCTTATTGGCGTGATGAAACAGCGGGTGAGATAACGCGTCAAATTATTTCTATCAAAGCCGGTAACGGCGATGGCTTAACGCATGACGTTGCAGGCACTCAATGTAATGCTAATGATGATTTTTGGGTGGTTAGCCACAGCCAAGGTGGCGCAGAAATGATGTGGATTTCGGGAAACGCTGTGTCAGGCTCTCCCTATTATAATACCGCCTTTGGTGAAAATTCGGCGGTGACGGTCGACTACGCGTCAGCCATGAATGGTGTTAATGGTATCCTCTCAGTTGGTGGCGCAATTACCGGAACAGAAGGCGCTGACCGAGTGTGTAATGGTAGTTGGACCGATGCCATTGTTGCAACGTTTATAGGGCGAGACTGTAATGATAGTGTTAAGTGGCTGCAGACTAATGATGCCTATGCTGCTAAAAGTTATATTGGTACTAACTTAGGTGCTCCTTTTTATGTTTTAGGTGGTTATAAAGGCTTTCCTGGTATTGCAGGCCTGACATCAGCGCTATTAAGTGGTGAAGATGATGGTTTTCTTAATCTAGCGTCTCAAATGAGCTGCACTGGTTCCGGTAAACGAAGCATAGAGAGTGACTTGAATAGCTACAAATCATTTTTAGGCATCACTTATGGTAGCCCAACGTTTCGTTGTAATAATGCGAATAAAGGGACGGCTCGCACGTATAACCTCGCGAGTATTTATACCGACCATGACGCCGAACGTAATGCAGGTATTAGTTCGCCGAGCTCAACGTCAATTGAAAATGGTATCAATTGTGGTTCAGGTGGAAACATGGCTAAACGTATTAATGATTGTATTAACTAGTTAGTCGAGTATGGCAGGCCCGTGTTATTGGCCTGCTTGTTAATAACATTATGAGTATGAGGCTTAACGCATGTCACGTAAAAAAATCGCATTAGCACTGGTGCTTCTTTTAGCGCCTGTTTTGTATTTTGGTTTGAATGCTGACCAAGAGGGACTGTCTTCGACAAATAATGCTCAAGCTGAGGCAGCGGTTAATTCGCAAACTAGTTTGTTGCCACCTGCAATGATAGCATTGCCACAAGCGACTAAAAAAAACTATTCTCAAACAACGTTATCCGAACCTAATGTTTCGTTAAGTAAGATTGATCGCATTCGAGCGTTACAAGATCAAACGGATATGCATCGAGCAATGTTAAAAGATCATGACGAATTTAAGCGCTATCCGAGTAATAATCAACGCATTAAAAAAGTAGATAGTGACCCATTAATAAAAAATTACGCCATTGATGAACGCACAACAATTTCAGATGATAAAACCAATTCATTAACTATTTGGAGTGATAAAAAATACTATATTCGTGACGATATTGTCACCGTTAGTGCCTATGTCAGTGATGAAAAAGGTATGCGGATTCCAAGTAATATTAGCGCACAGTTAATTTTTGATGAAACAAAAAATATTCAAGTAATGGACTTTCAAGATCTAGATCATGATGCAGTTTATGAGTTGAGTTTTAAGGCGGATGAAATCAATGAGCAGGCACTTTTAGCCGGTATCTATAAAGTACTTGTTGTGAGTGATGCGAGTGATTTACTCGACGCAGTTGTGTTTGTTCTGGCTGACCCTGAAGCAACATTTACAGGCAACTATCGCGATGCCTTAACGCCTGAAGGTGACTTGCTGGTTGAAGCTGAAGTGGTGGTTACAAGTGCCGACCGCTTCTATTTTCAGGCATCTTTATATACAGAGTTAGGTGACCCAATTGGTGGTAATCAAATGACTTTGAATCTAAATAAAGGAAAAGCGTGGGTGCCATTTAAATTTTACGGTTTAATGATGCGTGACGCAAATACAGATGGCCCTTACCTATTAAAAAACATAGCATTAGCTCGGGTCACGATGCCTATGCAACGTGCGCCGCTAATACACCCAGGATATTTTACCGAACATTACGCTATGTCAAAATTTTCAAATGTTCGATATGAAGAGCTTGTCGGGCTTCAATAAGAAAGATCATGCCAAAATGGCACTTAGTTAAGCCCAAAAGCGCCAATAAAGTTTCACTAAATGTGTATTGTTGGGATCACTTCATTTATCCACAATCTGCAAAATAGTATTGAAGCCATTTAAGGAAGAGGCATTCAAACTATGCCTTCCTTTTTGTTTAAAGTGTAATGCGTGTTTTGTTTACTTGAGACAAAACACACGAAGGTGTTATACCCAGCATAGCTCGGAAAGTGTGGGCGAAGTGTGGAGAGTCAGTAAAACCGGCATCAATAGCCGCATCCGTTAGATTTTTACCTTGCCCAACATTTTGAGCAGTGAGATATAAACGGTGCCATAATCGGTAGCGTCTAATAGGAATACCTGTTTGTTTCTTAAATAACTGCGCTAAACGAGGGGGCGACAAATTGACTGATTCTGCCAGTTCTTCGCCGGTTATCGCGTACTTTACGGTCTCTTGAATCAGGTCGATCACTTTTTCAATACGAGGGTCAATAAAAGGCGTGCTTAATGGACTGTCTTGTTTGTTTTTAAGGCTAGATTCTAAAAAATCAAAAGCATTGTGTGAGTTCATTTGAGTATTGAACATCTGTGTAAAATCTTTGATTAAGGACGTTTCATGGGACAACGCATAGCCCATCTTTCCGCATTTTTTTTGTGCCTGAGCATGTAAATAAAAGAAATCTTGTCCTAATACGTCGAGGTTGCAATTTGCAATTAGTGAACCTTTTGTGTCAATAGTCACCGGCAAGCCCGCCGGAATTATTAGGCTTTTACTGTAAATAGGTGCTGACATATCTT
>JBLHNB010000222.1:0-5357 GCA_047621305.1 Alteromonadaceae bacterium
CATTGTTGTTGGCAAATTAAGCCGCCCGAAGTAGCCTGCCATGCCCCCCAAAAACTGATCAAACTCCTTAATTTGTTTCACTAATACTTGTGTAGAATAATCAGTGGCATTATTTTTTTCTGTCATTATTTGAAACGTAAGATCACAGCTTACAGCATCTTCTACGTCGACATGCAATTTAGCTTTATCATCTCGTAGCTGTTTATTAAATGGCAAACGCAGTTCGTTATCAGCGCCAATTTCAACATCTGTAATGGCGCCTTCAAAGTTTATGAATGCATTGCTTATCTGGCAATGTTTTCCCGACTGTGCATTATTAAGAAAAACCCCTAATTTTGTGTTCACGTACTGCTCTTTTTTACTGCTTTTAATTCTGTTGTAAAAAACATCATAGCCAACGACTAATTCCTGCGCACTTAGAGAGGATACAATTAAACTTGAAAGCAGCACGACCTTTATGAAATTGTTATTGAACATGACCTAATCCTTATCAATTTGTGTACATACTTAAACCACACCAAGATGCTGGTTCCGCGAGAATTGGGCGTAGTTTGTGTATAGAATATTATTACCGTGCTGATTATACCTATGTATTCGTTTTTAATCTTGTTTCTAGCGCGAAAAACAACCTGAATTGGATTGGTATTTAATTATTTTATTGAACTGTGAATTTATACTTCATTTATTTGAGTTATAGCATTAAAATTCACCCAAAATACTCATCTCTACATAGATGAACGTCTTATTTCTTTAGGTTTATTGATGCTTAATATAAAACCAAATACAATCATTAGACTCACAAGCGCGCAAAAATCGTTTGATGACAAGATCATTATTAATGAACTTTCCTTAGATATCTACGATGGCGAATTTGTTACAATCCTTGGCCCTTCAGGCTGTGGCAAAACCACAGTATTACGGGTGCTCGCTGGACTAGAAACGCTGGACTCTGGCAATGTATACCTTTCAGGTGAATGTATTACAGAGGTCCCCGCTGAAAATAGAAATACCAATACGGTATTTCAAGGATATGCCCTTTTCCCACACATGACCGTGTTTGAAAATATCGCATTTGGTTTACGCATGCAAAAGCGACCGGAAACGGAGATAAGCAGCCGCGTTGAAAACATCCTTAAAATCGTGAAATTAAATGATTTTCGAGACAGAAAACCGAATCAATTATCCGGCGGACAACAACAGCGTGTAGCTATTGCACGAGCGGTAGTCAATGAGCCTAAGGTACTATTGCTTGATGAATCGTTGAGTGCGCTTGACTATAAATTACGTAAACAAATGCAGAATGAATTGAAAATGCTGCAACGTAAACTCAGCATCACATTTATTTTTGTTACCCACGATCAAGAAGAAGCGTTGACCATGTCTGATCGTATCATCGTGATGAATAATGGCAATGTTGAACAAATCGGAACGCCAAGAGAGATCTACGAAACACCGAAAAACCTATTTGTAGCAAAGTTTATTGGCGAAATTAATATCTTCCCAGGCCACATTATAAAACGCATTTCTGATAATCAATATATTGCCAATGTACATGGATGCCAATATCCCATCGCAACAGATAAAGTACTTGCTGACGACCAGGCTATCAACATTCTATTACGCCCTGAAGATATGCGCATCAAAGAGATTGATATAAACGCAACGTCAGAACAGTTAATTGGCCACATTATAGAGCGTAATTATAAGGGAATGACACTAGACTCTGTGATTCAATTAGAGTCAGGGCAACGTGTACAAATCAGTGAATTTTTTGATGAAGATGATCCAGACTTCGATCATAGCCTTGGGCAAAAGGTCGCTATATCTTGGGTCGAAAGCTGGGAGGTTATCTTAACAGATGAATAATTCATCCCTGTTTAAACGCTTCTCCATTGGATTGTTATTGGTTTGGCTAAGTATATTTGTGTTAATTCCAAATTGCATGATCATTGCAACAAGTTTTTTAACTCGCGATGATGCAGATCTGATCAGCCTGACCTTCACGCTAGATAACTATGTTCGTTTATTTGATCCCCTCTATTTGAAGGTATTAACTCACTCTGTCTATATGGCGAGCATTGCAACGCTTGTGTGCTTATTAGTAGGCTACCCGTTTGCCTATATCGTTGCTAAGTTACCAAAGCATGTCCGACCCATTTTATTATTTTTGATTATAGTGCCGTTTTGGACAAATTCATTGATCAGAACATATGGCATTAAAATTCTGCTTGCAAAGAAAGGGTTGTTGAACGCTTTACTGCTCAATTTACATATTATTGATAAACCTGCAAGACTTATGTATACAGAGTTCGCTGTCATTTTTGCACTGGTGTATATTTTACTGCCTTTTATGATATTACCTTTATATTCTAGCATAGAAAAAATCGATAATAGTTACATCGACGCAGCCAAAGACCTCGGAGCTTCAAAGTTAACTACCTTTCTTAAGATCGAATTGCCGTTAACACTGCCTGGAATTATTGCGGGCATGTTATTAGTTTTCTTACCTGCGATGGGTATGTTTTATATTGCAGACTTGGTTGGCGGCGCTAAAAATTTACTTATTGGAAATATAATTAAAACGCAGTTTCTGAATATACGCGATTGGCCGTTTGGATCTGCAGCGAGTATCACACTGACTATCCTCATGGCTGGATTATTGTTTTTTTATTATAAAGTAGGTAAAACAATAAAAAATAGGGGGATACATGTTTAAGCGTAACCTTTCTAAATTCATCTTACTGTCTGTGTATGTATATTTGTATACACCAATAATCATTCTTATTGCTAATTCATTTAATGCTTCTAAATATGGTTTAAAGTGGAATGGATTTACGACCAAATGGTATGAGTTACTAGCAAGTAATGACACCCTACTTCAAGCTGCCTTTAACTCGATTACTATTGCAATTTTTGCATCAAGCATTGCAGTGGCAATAGGTGCATTAGGCGCAGTTGCCTTATTCAAACATAATTTCAAAGGTAAAAAAATCATATCTGGATTACTGTTTGTAGTTATGATGTCACCTGATATTGTTATGGCCATCTCTCTATTGGCTTTATTTATTATATTGGGGCTCAATTTAGGGTTCGCAACCTTGTTGATATCGCACATTACCTTTTGCATTCCTTTTGTTGTCATTACTGTTTATAGTCGTTTAAGCCACTTTGACAATGCAATTCTGGATGCGGGTAAAGATCTCGGCGCGACAGAGGCTACTATATTTAAGCGGATCATTTTACCTATTGCAAAACCAGCCATTATAGCTAGCTGGCTACTGTGTTTCACTCTGTCACTTGACGATGTCATCGTAAGCTCATTTGTAACAGGGCCAAGCTTTGAAGTATTACCACTTAAAATTTATTCCATGGTAAAAGTGGGTGTTTCTCCGGAAGTAAATGCATTAGCTACATTGATGATTATTATTTCACTCACTTTAGTTATCACCGCAGCACTCATTAATAAAACAGATAAATAGATTCAACAGATACGCGTGTGACCGAGCAACACTGGCACACATAATGACAAAAACTGGACGAGAGAAGAAATAAAATAATTATGTTTAAATCAAGTATTAAATGCATCGCTGCCGCCATGCTTTTGACCACAACTAGCTCATTTGCTACGACGATTAATTTTTACAACTGGTCTGAGTATATCCCTGCTGGGTTACTTACTAAATTTACCGAAGAAACTGGTATCAAGGTTATTTATTCAACTTATGAATCGAATGAATCAATGTATGCAAAACTTAAAACTCACAAGGAAAATGGTTATGACCTTGTGGTTCCTTCGACTTACTTTATTAGTAAAATGAAAAAAGAAGGCATGTTGCAAAAAATTGATAAATCAAAATTACATAATTTTTCAAATTTAGAACCGGCACTTTTGAACAAAGATTATGATCAAAATAATGATTTTAGTGTTCCCTATATCTGGGGTTCAACAGGAATTGGTGTTAATACTTCGAGTGTAGACTTGAGCAAAGTACATAGCTGGCAAGACCTCTGGGATCCAAAATGGCAGGGACAGTTACTATTAACGGACGATGCGCGTGAAATATTTCATATGGCACTTAAAATCCAGGGTCATTCAGCTAATACGCAAGATGAAACAGAATTAGCACAAGCTTATGAATTACTTAAAAAACTGATGCCGAATGTTCTGGTCTTTAACTCAGATACGCCCGCAAATCCTTACATTGCTGGTGAGGTTGAGTTTGGTATGATATGGAATGGCAGCGCATACATGGCGCAACAAGAAGATAGCGACATAACTATGGTGTATCCATCAGAAGGTGCCGTTTTTTGGATGGACAGTTTAGCAATACCAGCTAATGCGAAAAACATTGATGCTGTACATAAGCTAATCGACTTCTTGCTACGTCCTGATGTCGCAGCAGAAGTGGCGCTGGAAATTGGCTACCCTACCCCAAATAAAGCAGCGAAGAAGCTATTGCCGAAGTCATTTACTGAAAATAAAATGATTTTTCCCGATGCAGAAACTATCGAAAAAGGTGAATTCCATTCGGATGTTGGTGATGCAAATGTTATCTATGAGCGTTATTTTGAAAAGCTGAAAGCGCAAAATATTTAATATAATGAGTAGAACCAAAAGATTGTGCATTTGATACAACTTTTGATATAGCAAAAAAGAGTAAAAAATAAAAAGGTGCGACACGCACCTTTTTTATTTAGAAAAACCGCCTATCTCGGGCCAATAATTCTTCAACTAACTCCCTCACTTCAACCGTTGCTTTCCCAATTCTATGCTCTTTAAAATTGGACGATATATGTGTGGCTTCTAGATTCACTTCAATCGTATGTGCGCGTACCTTTCCAGCTTCATTGACAAAGTCGGCAGCAGGAAAAACGGAACCAGACGTTCCAACCGCAATGAAAAGATCCGCTGTTTTCAGTTTATCGTAAATTTCATCCATATATAGCGGTATTTCATTGAACCACACCACATGAGGTCTAAGGTTACCCATTTTATTACAGCATGGGCACTTTAAAACCTGACTCAGAGGTTGGAATGGATACAATTGTTCTGTTTTTTCACAGCGAACTTTACATAACTCGCCATGCATGTGGATGACGTTTCTTGCTCCACCGCGCTCGTGTAAGTTATCAATGTTTTGCGTAATGATAGTGACATTACCAGTATACCTTTGCTGTAATTCCGCTAATGCTAGGTGTGCATCATTAGGTTGGATTCGGGGTAAAGATAGCTGGGTATAGCGTTGATTGTAAAAAGTATAGACGAGCTGTGGATTGCGACGATAACCATCAAGGGTCGCTATATCCTCAATATGGTGTCGCGCCCATAGACCATCACTGGCACGAAATGTTTCAAT
>JBLHNB010000223.1:0-5323 GCA_047621305.1 Alteromonadaceae bacterium
TGTGATTGATAATTTAACAGCTTTATTATTGAGGTTAAACATTTATTGCTGGTTATGCTCTAGCCTTAGCTGTTGTCTTGTTTTACATCAATATATTCACTGATTAGTTAAGCTAAAATGACTTTTTAATTAAATAATTTATTGGTGGTTATAGTGTTACAGACTTTGAGCCTGTCACGTTTCTCAAGTGAAAAAAGGGTGAGTTACAGTTTGGTGTTTTTGGCCAGTTTAGTGATTTTCTTTATCTCACAAGTGATTCAGTTTTATCTCGGCGCTTATAATTTTACCACTATGTATATTTCTTTTGGCGCAGGCTTTATTTTATTTATTCCGTTGGTAAGCTTGGTATTACATCCCCTACTCCTTAACAAAAAAGGCAAAAGAGAAACGTTTCAATTTAGGGACTTACTCGCCAATATAGGTTTAGTTTGTGTAGTTCAGTTTCTATGCTTTCTTATCTGGATCACTGATGCTATTGCTTTGTATAGCATTTATGTTGATCAAAACTCATTTCTTGCTAAAGTGTTTGATATAAAAACGAAAACCAAGGGAGATATGACTTTTGAGTTTTATTGCTTTAACTTTGTACTCGCTTGGGTATTTGCACTTTTATCTATGGTTGTTGGTATATTACCTTGTTTGATTGCCCGTTTAGACAATTTTGGGGTAGTTGGTAACTTTGTTGCTGCTTTTTCATTCGCTAAAAGGCTAAAATTTACGTTGTACCTTTATGCCTTGTTAATCGCTAGCTCCGTATTATTACCCTTGTTATACGCTAAATATCTTTTTTTAGTACTTTTCCCTATGACATTAGTTTGGGTTTTCACTCGCTTAAATGAAAGCTATTTATTGTCACCGACCTCAGGGCTAGACAATTCATATTAATGACTAATATTAGTGACCAATACTTTAACTAAAGCAACAAAAGGCATGTTTGTAAAGATATTTACTCATACGATGTCTGGCTATTATTTTTAAGTAATGATGCGCTACTGTCATCCTTAGCTTTAATTTATCTATAGTTATTCTTGGTGGTTACCGCCCTCTGCTTGTATATCACGAGTTTGATGTGGGTATTCATTAAAAAACTTAAAATAGTCCTGTGCAAATCGTCCTTGGTTAACAACCCCATAAGCCTTGGTTAATTCCGCAATAGATTTTGTATTCTTCTTTTTTAACATTGAATAAATTAACTGAAGCCGGCGTTTAATTATATATTGTTTAGGCGTCATGCCAATAATCGCTTTAAAACTGTATTCTAAATTGCGAACACAACAGCAACTAGCTTTTGCTAGTTCAGGAACAGTAATAATGATGACACTTTTTTTGTGAATATAATTTAATGCACGGGTGACTATCGTAAATTGTCTGCGGTATTTAATATTATTTAATTTGGGTGTCAATGAACTTATCTTAAGTAAATTGGAAAGAAGACCTATTATAGTTTCTTGAACATCCATAACTGCTTGGTAAGTTAATGAACCGCCTTGGTTAAGTAAACTTTCAATGATTAGATTTAAATGATTAAGATTTCCACCCACATGTGAGAAAATTATTTTTTCATGACTTTCTTTTTTAAGTGCTTTTTTTAAAATACCAATATTTTCAATACCATAGGATTTGGCTAATTCCTCTGATGAAATTACAATAACGCAATATTTGGGATAATTGCTGGGTATAATAACCAACATATCTTGGTTATCTGAAAAAACTAAGGGTTGATTCATTCGTAAAGGTTTTCCATTGACCGATACTCCTGTTCCTTGGTTTTTGGGCAAAATGATATAAAAATAATCTTTATTCATCGCCGCTTGAAATAGCAATGAAGTATTAATAGAACGGTCTCCGACTGTCAGTTTAGGTAGTTGAAATTCCCTATGTCGACATGAAAAGCTCCCTGGTGATATTTGCGTGGCATATATGTCTAATTTTGTTAGTCCTTGAAGGTAATCTTCAATACATAAAAATTCTAAATCGATCATTTTTCTATCATAGTTTATTGGTCAAACTTTCTTGAGTTCATTCTATTTAATTATCCCACCTGAGTTATGCATGTCAACAACGTCATATGTACTTTTTTCGCATAATCAGAATGCAGTATATGTACATTTTTCGCATAAAAAACCTACTTATACAAAGGTAAATTAATAAATAAAGCTCACTAAAAAATTTATCTCGTTAGAGCCCTGTGATACCTAACCTCAATTTAAAAAACATAAAAAAAGACATTTTAAATCATATATACATAATACGAATAAAAAATATTTGTTTATTTACAGAGACTTAAAATAAAAAAACTGCTAGGATCAATGTTAAATCAATACTAATCAATGTTCTTTTAATAAAGCTTTACTAGACTCCTTATCAAAATTAATAACGTAAAAATCACTCCACATACTTGTCTATAACGTAATTAATTCATCGGAGTAAAAAAGCTATTACATCAAGTGAAAACGGCTAACACGTTTGAGTGACCAACAACGCTTAATTGCACGATTTAGTGGCTAGCAATAGTTAAGCTAGCAACAGTATTAAATATCAAATTTAGGCTTTAAACAAGGTGCATGTTAATGACTAGCGTTACCAAAAGAATTCTTAGTTGGCCGAGCATTTCTCGGTTTTATGTCGGTACAGCAATACTGACTCTCACATTATGGATTGCTTCATTTCAGCAGGTTAATGAAATTTTTGCAGATACAAACAATTTATACCAACATCCCTATAAAGTATCAAATGCATCGCTAACTATTAAACTTCATATTCACAGAATAAATCAGATAATAAAGGGTAGTAAATATGCACAGAATAAAGAACAAATAAAAACAGCTCTATCACTCGTTAGTGAACATGAAAATGAGATCTTGGGTAAATTATCATTAATTTCTCAACGTTATTTAGGCAAACAGGAAGTTATTGATAATATTTATCAGTTAGTTGACGACTGGAAGTTGATTAGACAGGATTTTTTCGATCTGTACTTACAAAAAATTAATTCTATAGCGTTTAATGAAGTGCAGTTAACGTATGTAGCCCAACAAAACAAAAATCAAGTCGATAAACTACAAGGTGAAATTATAGAGATAGTTGAATTTGCCAATAATAAAGCTAAAAAGTTTAGTGAAAGTGCAAAGTCAAATTTCATTGTTGTAGAAAAAGCAGGATTCATCCTCATCTTTTTTCTATTAGCAATGCAAGTATTACTCTTTAGGATGTTTAAGAAAAATTCAATCAAAGAAAAAAACACCGTACTAAAAGCACTTAAATGGTCTAATGAATTAATTGATTCATCGCCTGATGCAATGATCATAACAACTCAAAACGGTAACATAACCCAAATAAACATTAGCGCTGAAAAACTATTTGGTTACACTAGAGTTGAGTTCATTGGTTTGAATATTAGCGAATTAATGCCAAAACGATTTTTACATCATCAAGAAAAAATCAATGGTTTTTTTGAAAATTCCTCTACACGGGTTATGGGGGAAGGGAGAGAACTTTTTGCTTTAAAAAAATCAGGAGAAGTGTTTCAAGTAGAGATTAGTTTAAATTTAGCCGAATTGAACAATAATAAAGTGGCTATTACGAGTATTCGCGATGTCACCAAACAAAAACATATTGAATCAAAAGTATTACATCAAGCAAACTATGACTTTTTAACACAGCTACCTAATAGATTCTTATCGGTAGATAGACTGGCAACTTCTCTTGAGCATGCTAAACGCAATAAGACTAAACTCGCGGTTATGTACATTGATCTTGATGATTTTAAAAAAGCAAATGATATTTTCGGTCATCATGTCGGTGATAAAATTTTAGTTTCCGCCGCTGCTAGATTAAAAAATGCAATGCGAGCTGTGGATACGGTGGGTCGTTTTGGGGGCGATGAATTTTTTGTTTTAATTGACCATTTTTCTTCTCAAGATTCATTAATAACCGTTGCCAACAACATATTAGAAGCATTTAAAAAGCCCTTTAATATTGGCCCTATAAGTACATTACTATCTGCCAGTATTGGCATTAGTGTTTACCCGGATGATGGACATACCGTTGACGACTTACTGGTTAATGCTGACTTATCGATGTATCAATCTAAAAAAGTAGGCAAGAATTCATTCACATTTTTTGAAAATTCCATGAGAGATTCAATTAAGAGACAATCGTCTCTTGAAAAAGCGTTGAAATCTAGCTTAGAGAGAAATGAATTTTACGTTGTTTACCAACCTAAATATGAAATAAGCTCTAATATAATTATAGGATTTGAAGCCTTAGTTAGGTGGGATAATACTGAATTTGCCGGTACTGGCCCTGATGAGTTTATTCCCGTACTAGAACAAATAGGCCTTATATATGACGTGGGCATGTTTGTCTTAGATCATGCGCTACAAATGATTAAAAAGTGGCAGTCAATGACACAACAACCGTTGCAAATGGCCGTTAATATATCGCCAATGCAGTTTAATGATCCCATGTTATTTCAACAAGTGATGCAAAAGTTGACTAAGTATGATTTAGCTGGGCACTCTTTAGAAATTGAAATTACAGAAGGAATAATACTTGAAGCGACACAAGCGCTCAAAGACACCTTAAATGATTTTAGAAAGGCTGACATTACAATTGCGCTAGATGATTTTGGTACTGGCTATTCTTCTTTAAGCTACATAAAAGACTACCCGATTAACTCAATTAAAATTGACAAGTCATTTATTGAAGAAATAAATAAGAATAAGACTCAGACCAAACTAGTTAAAGCTATGATTTCACTTGCCCATTCACTTAATTTTCATGTCACCGCCGAAGGTATTGAGTGCAAAGAACAATTAGATTTCTTAAAAGCACTTAAGTGTGATATTGCCCAAGGATATTATTTGAGCCGGCCACTGACAGCAGACAAAGTCATTTATTTATTGTAAATAATGTTGACTTGAGAATGGCACCCACATCCCTTTTTAATATAAAACAAGCCTGATGTAACTATCTATTTCTAACTTACGATGTACCTAAATACTTGAACTTTACAAATATTGAGAAGATAAAAGCGATCATGAGTATAGAAAACCTTAACACCATTAAAGACCTTGAACACTTTATTCAAAGCAATGAAACTGAAGTGTTACCTGTGTTAGGGGATAAACAGGAACGGTATCGTTTTATTCAAAAGATACTGGTTAAGTTTGGCTATATTACACTAAATAAAGTAGAGAAAGGCATTGTAAACCGCTATATCAGAACGGTTTCAGGTTACTCTCGCCAACAACTTACCCGACTTATAAAGCAATATAAAGACAAAGGGTATATTCAATGGCAGCTATGTCGCAGTAATGGT
>JBLHNB010000224.1:0-5321 GCA_047621305.1 Alteromonadaceae bacterium
TATGTACACAATCTCAAAAGCGGACATTAGAATCATCTAAGGTCCACATAAAGTAGAGTTGTTAAATCTAAGGCGCTAATGAGATAGTGCTAACCGTCACTATTGCCACATCCGAGTCATTAGGAGTTAACATTGAAATAAAGTTTCGGATTAGATTTTTTGTACCGATAGTGAACAAGGAAATTATAATCGCTAATTGAAATGCAAGCGGCATAAATTAATTAATCATTAAGTTTTTGGCCATCAACGATACTTTGGTAATCAAGAACCTCCCATTCATCTAGAAGATGAAGATACTCCTTTAACTCGTCAGGTGATATCTTTTTATTAAACGCTTTTTCAGCAAGTGTATTGGCCCGTTCTAACTGTTTATTGTGTGCATTAAAATCAGCTCAAAATAAAAACGCTATGTAAAAGACGAATGTAAAACAACTAAATAACGTTAATAAATGGTCCCTTTCATCCGTATACTGGCACCCTGTCGAGCATAGTATAAAGAAAATTCCTGTTAAGACGTTTGAGATACATCAAACGTCTTTTTTAAGAAAGCATCTAGTTTTTCAAAACTTAATGGCTTTTTAAGTAATCCTTTGACGTTTTTTAATTTAATGGTTTTTTTGATTAATGGGTCGTCATAATCAGCACTAGTCAAGAGGCAACAATTAAGCTCAGGGTTATTTCGATATAGAAGGGTAAATAACCTGTCTGCTCTTAAACTGGGTAAGTACAACTCACATAATACTAACTTATAAGTTTTGTCTTTCACTAATTGCATGGCATTAACCGCGTTATCACAACTCGAAACTGTATACCCCCATTCTTTCAATTTAGGAACTAATACATTGACGAAAGCTAGATTATTATCGATTAGCAATATTGATTTCAATGGGGATTACCTTCAGGAAAATTATTTTCCTCTCTTTACTAACACCCTTTTTTTCATCACATTAGCAACATAACGAAAAATCAAATATTAGGAAATATATAGAAAAAAATTAAAACTAAAGTCAATGCGCACAACGTTGTTTTCAATTACTACGCAAAAATAGCTTTAAAGTATTTGTACTTCAACTCGTTAATATAACGATTTGTATAACTTTTTGTTGCAAGTTTGTATGTGTTTTTGTGCGATATCAACAGAGCCAAAACTCTCTTCAATTAGGTGGTGAACATGAGGTTTTGCATCTCTTAAATCTGTTCGCTCACTTAACTCGATATATAGCCAAGTATTAACAAGTACGATGGGAAGTCCATTTTCATCCATTTGATTTCCTCCTCGAATGGCGCACACTCCTTTAGACTTTAGAATAGAACATATTTCTTATTTATCCACATAATTAAAAGGGTTGTTTACCTTAATTATTTAGCCAAGATAAAATACATTTTTGCTAGTTATAGTATATATTCAATAAATCATACTGTTAGAAAATCATTTTAGATAAATTAGCTATATAATAAATAAAAGGTGCTAACCGATAATTACACATAGCCCAGAGGGTTGACAAAAAAAATTGATTTCCATCAAGGTATAAAAAATAACGAGGAGAATTTTATCATGGAAAAATACCTGACCTTTATCATTCAAAGTAGCCATTCCATTAATGAGTTTAGAAACATTCCAGAGGTGAGGAATAAGATCAAAGATAAAATATTACATGAAACCTTGTCTCGTCCAGGAGGTATTGTTTATGACATAGAAGAAGAAACAGAAAAAACTTTAAACTATGTTGAAAAACAATTACATGTAGGCCGACAGTAAGCTTTTTGAAAAATCATAACCTAGGAAGAAAAAAAGTATTTGGCTATTTAAATTTATATCAGCAACGCGCAATTACTTAACATACTTGTTGATGTCTTTATTACTAAGACTTCTAAGTAAAAAAACGCAAATTAGTCATTAGAAAATATATGGCAAAATTTTTCACTGTAATGTCAGGTATGCGCACTTTTTTGACATTAGGTGATTTTTGATAAATTTTAATAATTAAAATATTCTTGGAATGATTGCTAAGGGCGTTAGATGCCAGTCAGGGAACTTATAAGTCGGGTGCGTTATAAACATCAAACGCACGTTTTTTATCTCAAGTAATTCTAGCTCTAATTTTTTATCTTTTTGACGCCCCACCCGAAGCATAAGCTGAATATTCTTTTTTTGGTCCTTATATGCGGCTAACTTCAATTTAGGTTTTAAAAACTTAACCAGTATTGCATTTCTAGCGGTAGCAGAAGTGTAACCATCATTTGACTGAACAGTGAAATAGAGATGTAATAAAGCCTCAAAGCAAAGGTTTAGTAAATTATCGTAGTACATGTATAGCCATTAAATGATGTAGTTTCTGCATAATACTATTTTTGGTCATTTTTGCCACTTTGTTAGCGTTACGCTATCGTCAAAAATGCCACAAAAGAGACCTTTCCTAACACCCTAAATCAGCACCAAAAAGGTCTTCTCTGATACGAAACCGGACGTTCCACACAAATGAGTAGATGGGACTTTTGATAATAGATTTTTGCCAATAAGTCGTTCTACCTGAGTGTGAACTAAGCCACTATTGCAGTCAGTCACGAAGTTGAACTGGGATGACTTCAAAGTGCATTATAGATATTGGCGTAAAATATTTTGCCCTATATTTTCCAATGATTCAATTTATGTAATGTTACTGACGCACCTGTATGATAATTTGCAATGCTTTTGCCACATTTCATCATAATTTAAACATGTTTCTAACTGGATTTAATTATATACTAGCATTCACCAAACAGTACGAAGACTCAGGTCTATAGAATTTAATATTCATGTGGCTAATCGTCTTTTAAAGTGGCGTTAGTCAATAAAGGAAGTTTAATGTACAAAGTTTCTATCTTCATATTACTTACCTATCTACTTTCATTCGAATTATTAGCAAATAATATATTTACTAGTTTTCCAAAAGCAATAGATAAAAATGGGAAATACGTGTTCTACTCTCACGGATATGGTGTGGAAGGAAGTGATCCTACGCCAGTACATGAGCGTTGGGGCATTTATGATTTTCCCAAGGTAAAAGAAGCATTAAGTGATGTTGATTATAATTTAATAGCTTACCATCGACCGTCAAAGACAGAGCCGATTCAATTTGCCAAAAAAATTGCTGAAGAAGTTCGTACACTTATTTCCGCAGGAGTCAAACCGAGTAGCATCTTTTTACTTGGCTTTTCAAAAGGGGGCGGGATTTCTATCCGTGCATCAAACGAACTCAAATCAAATAATGTGAATTTAATAATCATGGCAGCTTGTACAGGGCCGATAAAGAGCGAGAAGGATATTAAAGTTTTTGGCAATGTGCTATCCATTTATGAAATTTCCGATACGGTAAAATCTTGCCTGTTTTTAAAGAACAGAAGTGAGCAGTTAAAGTCTTTTTCTGAAATTTCTATCAATACAGGAAAAGGCCACGGGGCATTCTACACCCCTCTAAAGGATTGGATTCAGCCTATAAAAAAATGGATAAAAACGACAAATAACGGATAATTCTTGTGGTATTAAAAACTACTCGCTGTGTTTCCTAATCATCAGTAAGCAAAGCGTTATATTATAGAGGGTTAAAATGGAAGCATTAAGCGATAGGAAAATTCTAGACTCATGGGCGAAAAACGTATCTCCATGGATCAAAGCTATCAAAAATGGACAGATTGAGAGTAGAAGGATTACTACTGACCAAGCAATTATTGAGACCATAACATCGGTTTCAGGGAACAAGGTTCTTGATATCGGTTGTGGTGAAGGTTGGCTTGTTCGTGAACTGCTTTTTTTAGGGTTATCGGTGACGGGTATTGACGCAATTGAAGCATTAATAAATAAGGCAAAGGAACTTGGAGATGGTTTATATAAAGTCCTTGAATATGAAGAAATGTCTTCCCGGACTATTGATGAAAAATATGACATTGCTGTCTGTAATTTTTCACTTTTGGGCAAAGAGTCCGTAGAGCACATTTTCAAAATAATCCCTTCCATCCTGAATGACAATGGTTACTTCATAATACAAACCTTACATCCAAATGTCAGTTGTGGTGAACTCCCATATATAGACGGTTGGCGTGAAGGTTCGTGGACTGGCTTTAGCAGTGAATTTAGTGAACCTGCGCCTTGGTATTTTCGAACTATTGAATCTTGGTCTAATTTGTTTCACAACAATGGGCTTAAATTGATTCAGTTAAAGGAACCTATAAATCTTAATACGGGAAAACCCGCATCTTTGATAATGATAGGCCACGTGGCTAATCAATAAGCTGTTAATTGTATTGTGTTCATTTCGCCTCTTAATTGTGGCTTTATGTTTATTAAGGATCATTTATGCTTCAAGGTATCAATCACATTACAATCGCTGTAAATGATTTAGATGAATAATTTTACTTTTACGTTAACTTACTTGGTATGGTTCCACATGCAAAATGGACAAAAGGTGCATATTTATCCCTAAATGAGCTTTGGTTTTGTTTGTCGTGTGATACAGCCATACCAAGCAACGATTATAGTCATTTAGCTTTTGACGTTTCAGCGTCCAACTTTCAAGAAGTTAAATCTGAAATTCTTAATGCTGGAATTAAACAATGGAAGCAGAATAATAGCGAAGGTGACTCCCTTTATTTTCTAGATCCAAATGGGTATAAATTGGAGTTGCATGTTGGTAATTTATCTAACCGACTAGAAGCTTTAAAGTTAAAACCATATGATGGTTTACGGTTTTATTGAGTGTAAACATAATAACAATTATATAAAGACGGGACAATTTACAGTTGACGCTTGATTGTCCCCCATAAATTTTAACTAACTATTAATAGAAGATAAATGAGGTATAATCAATAAAAAACCTAATTCAATCTGTCCAATCACCTGTAATTGCTAAGGTTTCTTTTATGGTCAGGCTATGTGTTAAAACTATTTCGAACTTGCGTCTTTGGATAATATCAACGAAAAAGTCTTTGTAGATTAAATTTTGTCGTGCGTTTGATGTCAAACCACCTGTTCATTTACGCAGCATTATATAAAAAATTTACGCTGGGAGTTTTCACACAACCTGCGGTAAAAGTTAGCGTTCTGAAGTGCCAGTACTGACAGCAATGAGCTTAAACCCACCCCACAGTCGATGTACACTCTTGGCTAATATACTTCTAAATATGGTCAATAATGCACAAAAGCTAATGTCGGCTTTTGCCACACCAATGTCATTAACTTAAGGTTAATTTAAATATTTACAATAGGTTACCCTGTTGCTAACCTGTCTATGAATTAAAAATAGAGAGAAATCACAAATGACCTGTTCAGTATTTAATTCAAATAG
>JBLHNB010000225.1:0-5229 GCA_047621305.1 Alteromonadaceae bacterium
GGGGCTATTGTAGCCCAAATAAATACCTAGCCATGTTGCTACTGAAATGTGATAGTGATTTTCTGTTATTCTATAAAAATTCAGTGTCATTGTTGATGGGAACAACAAGACAAAGTCGATTAGGCGTATTAATGTATACAATGGAAACGATATTATGACTAGATTCAAAAAGAAAAAAGCCCTGCAGCGCAGGGTTTCTAACTTACAATGATTAGCTAGTATATTTTATTCTATATTCGCGATCTTCTTATTTTGCATTTAGATAAATCACTTGTTAATCAATGGCCTTGGTGGGTTTTTTCGTTCGTGTAGGTGCTTTGCCCGCCGAATTACCCACCAATTAGTTATTGTGTAATAAAATCGTAGGTACTATTTTTCTTTGTGTTGCTCATTTCTATTACTGGCCAATTGTAATGTCGGCATTATGATTCGTGGCATTTGCATTCTCTCGCATTGAGAGCTAACAAGCTCTCTCCAATAAGGCCAAGCATGGAAGCTAGCATTTTTTAGTGCGAATTCATTTAAACTATCATTGCTCAAGTCATTTATCATAAGGTATTCAATGATAAATTCAGCTTCAATAATAGCTTTCTGCTCACCTTCACCATCTTGCTCAGTAGGTTCACTCCAACGCATTCCAAACTCAACATGAACCTTAAAAACCTTTTCTTTATCAACATCAGGACCATCAATGACCATTACCGATGATTTTGACACTAAATGTTTATTTTGTTGAAGCAAGCTATCAAAATTTTCAGAATATTTGGGTTCAAACCCTTCAGCACTATTCGCTAAAAAGTTTTTAACATAGATATCTCGTATTTGTAAGTTGTCGATAGCCTGTTGTAATTCCTTGCTTGTCATGCGTATTTCCTTTCTTGATCATGCAGAGCAGGTAGTGGAGTTACTTCTATTAAGTGTTTAGCTGTTCTACCGTTAGCAGCGACTATGTTTGTCGTTGTTTTCCAGAGAATTGAATGATTACTTCTATTTAATACCACGTCAGCTTTAACAGCTAGCGACATAAGTACTTGTGGCATATCTTTAGCTAGTCTAAGTAATTTATCCATTGCTTCAGCCTGTGCCACATCATTACTCTCATATTTAGAAAATGCCACGGGGCCGCCGCCAAACATTTCAGCGGCTTCTTTTTGGCTAATTCCCCATTGCTCTCTTAATTCACGCACCTGATCGCCACACAATAAACCGTCGGCTTCTTTTTTAACGGCAATGTGCGCTCGTTTGTTTTTACGTGAAATAGCTGTACCTGCTTGCTCTGTACCACATGAATTACATTCATTAAAATACAACGGTGATGTTATTTCCTTATCTTTATACAGCGTAGTTTCGTATTCAACCTGCTCGTGCAGTGTGCCTTCTTCACATAAAGGACATTGATTTATATTTTTCATAATTACTCCTGCTCATCAGATGTATGACAAGACACAATCAAAATTAACTTGCCCGTTTTGCCAATTGCGAACTTGATATACCACTTGGTTTCAAGATAGTCATGCATGGTTTCATACCATTTACTCTCTACAAAAGAATATGCATCACACGCCGACCATGTAATTCCTTTGCCATGTTCACACCATTGAGAATTTAGGTATACCCCTCTTTTTAGGGCCATCTTTAATAGTTTAAGTACACCGTTATCAATATCTAAGTCGTGCTTTTGAATATGACGGTTTGCTCTTCTAGTTACAACATTAATGGAATCTGCACCAAGTTCATCAAGAATGTTCATAACAGACGCGTTATCATACAAAGGCCCATCACTTATCTTTAAATCGCCATCACTATTTTGTGGTGGTCTACCTGAGTATAGACTTAAATTCATAGGACTTACCATAATGGTAAATTTACTTTAAGATTTTGTATCATACTATCAATCCTTTTTTTGTCAATCATAGAGATTATAATAATTGTAACTATCATTAAATAATTGCATCATTTAATGCATTTTCAACTACAGCATCGGCTAGATGAAGTTGGGTGGTTTGTGAGTCACTTAGACGGGCTTTTAGTTTCTCACATAAGGCTATCAGTTCATCGACTTTAGCAACGATACGGTGTTGTTCGGCTAATGGTGGTAAAGAAACCCACATCTCCCTTAAAGTTGTCATTGAAATACTTGGCTGTGCCGTTGACTTCATTGATTTAAACAATTCTACTTTACCTAAAGGGCTGTTCAAATATACCGATAAGTATTGCAGACTCAAATCTGAAAAAGCTTCGACTTTCGCCACGTTTGGCGCTAGATGAAACCTTTTATTTTCGTTTAGTAAACACACATCACCAATGCCAGCACCAATAAATGTTATTAATAAAGCGGCTCTATCCAATGCACTTCTAGGTAATGCCATTGAAGTTTCTTCATCAATGTATTTAAGGTTTCGCAGATCTGGTCTAAAAGGCCGTACGTTCTGTGCTCTGATGACAGGTACTTCCCCTGAGTCTTTTAAATCAATATGCTTGGTATATTCAAATCCAGCTAGTTTTGTTACAAAAACAAGGTCATTAAGTAAAATTGACTTCCAACTTAGTGGTACTTCACTATTAGGATCATCAATTGGTTTAACTAGCTTAAACTTTTGCATTTCTTTATTTTTGACCCTCTCATCACGATGTGATGCTATTCTGGCCAATAATTTGTCGACAGGTTCATCGCTTGGGTTTTGTGGGACGAGTTTGCCCATGGCAGCTAGTTGTAAGATGGTTTGTTTTAGTTGCTCTATGCTGTGTTCGGTGGTGAACAGTACGTCGAAGTGTTCGGCGATACGTTGCCAGCTTGTTTGGAAGTCCTCTGTACTGTCACTTTTTGTTAACGCCGCTAGCAGCACTTCAACCAAGGTTTGGTGTGCAGTTAGGCTTTGCTCTGTTTGTTGCTCTAGCTCGTCACACAAGGACATCAATTCATCGACTTTAGCAACGATGCGGTGTTGTTCAGCTAAAGGCGCAAATGGAAGTTCTCGCCCAGAAAAGTAATCACTCGGCACACGTTTTTGTCCTGCCGAACCAGTCATTTTAGACTTACCAACTTCTAAAAACATTGGAGCCTTTAAAAATAATAATATAAATAATGGATCTAGCGTATTTTTAATTGGCCGTGCTATATGTAATTCTGTTGTGCCTGCACCATAGCCATTGGTCAAATGACTAAAAACAGCAGCTTTACTGTTTTCAAAACAAGGTGTTATTTTTGCCAAACCAATATCCCCATCAGCAAAATGTGTATAACCTTTTTTTATTTCTGACCATTTACGAATTTCTAAACCATGATTACCTTTATAACTAGTAGAAATTAAAGGCATAGGAACAAAGCCTACATCGAGATCATCTGCTAACTGGTTTCTAGGGCCTATCTCACATATAGCGCCAAGTTGTGACCACTCCCAACCACTAGGCAGTGCAAACGGCTTTTCTCCATCTGTAATAGCAGGTAATGGCTTTTGTTTTTTAATCTTTTTATCTGCTATAAGTTGCGTTTTTTCTACTGCAATCCTTTCAAGCAAAATACTGGCAGGCTCATCATTAGCATCTTGTGGTACTAACTTACCACGCACAGCCAGCTCTAAAATTAACTCCCGCAGTTTCTTAACGCCAGTTAATTCTATTTTTTTAGAACTGCCACGCCCAGTGGTATTACGCTTTTTAATCGCACTAGTCCAAACATCAATGTTATCGGTAATTAGCTTATTAACATCAGTCATGATTACTTACCATCACTAGCAAGTGCCGCAGACAAAATACCTTTAAGCTGATCGCGCAAAGCTTGAATATTATCTTGCTGTTTGGCGTAATCGCTCAATAACTCTTGCGGATCATGGCTGATCACTTCACCAACATGTGGGTTTTTAATATCAAGGTTGAAATTACGAGCAATAATATCGTCAATGCTTACTTGCCATGCTTGTTCGTTCTCAACACGCGAGGCAAAACCGTCAGCCTCGTTGCCCCACCAGTCAATTTCTGTTTGAAACTCTTCAAATTTCATTGGTTTGGTTTTGTTGTAGTTTTTAACCCCTGCTGGATAAGGATGCTCGTAGTACCATATTTTTGTTGTTGGCTTGCCTTTTCTAAAGAACAATATGTTAGTTTTAATGCTGGTATACGGAGCGAATACGCCATTAGGTAAACGCACGATGGTGTGTAAGTTACATTCTTCAGTTAATAGCTTTTTGATTTTGGTTTTAACGCCTTCACCAAATAAAGTACCGTCGGGCAATACCACCGCCGCACGACCACCCTGTTTTGCTGTTGTTGGCGACGCCAGCACTTCAACAATTAGCTGTAAAAACAAATCAGCGGTTTCACGAGTACGGGTTTCCGTAGGAAAGTTCTTTTCAATACCGTCTTCTTCCGTACCGCCAAAAGGTGGGTTGGTTACAATAACGTCTAATTCTTCATCCCAGCTTGAAAGCGGTTTGTTTAAGGTATTGCCGTGTTTTACTTGTACCGGTACTTCAATGCCGTGTAGTAGCATATTGGTAGTACAGAGTAAGTGCGGTAATTGTTTTTTCTCAACACCGTGAATTTGCTTTTGCAATGTTTGGTGATCAGCGGCGGTTTTTACGTAGTTGTCTTTAACATGGTCAAACGAACAGGCTAAAAAGCCACCCGTACCACAGGCCGGGTCCATAATGCTTTCACCCAACTTAGGGTCTATACGGTTTACCATAAAACGGGTAACGGCGCGCGGCGTATAAAATTCGCCAGCATTACCAGCGCTTTGTAAGTCTTTTAATATTTGCTCGTATAAATCACCAAATAAGTGACGCTCTTCTGAGTCGGTAAAGTCAATTTCGTTAAGCTTGTTGATCACTTGGCGCAGTAGTGTGCCGTTTTTCATGTAGTTGAAGGCATCACTAAAAGCTTCACGCACTACATAACCACGTGGGTTTAAGTTTATAGGGGCTGTTAGGTTTTTAAGATCTGGAAATAACTGGTCGTTAACAAATTCTAATAATTCGTCACCGGTGATCCCTTCGTTGTCTGCCGCCCATTCACGCCATAAGTATTCCTTAGGTAATGGGCATTGATAATTGGTTTGTTCAAACTCTAAGGCTTCTTCTTGGGCATCAAATATTTTAAGAAAGAGTAACCAAGACATTTGCCCTAACCGTTGAGCATCACCGTCTACACCGGCATCTTTACGCATAATATCTTGAATGGACTTGATCACTGAACTGACTGACATCGACTTCTCTATTTTAAATTTGTTTG
>JBLHNB010000226.1:0-5222 GCA_047621305.1 Alteromonadaceae bacterium
GATCAAGAATTTGAACTAGTAGCGTTTGGCTCATATGCTCGTGGGCTATTGAATTTTAACAACCAGGCCAACTAAATATAGATTCAACACCTATACACAAAAGGCTAAAGTTGATGCCTTTCTAATGTTCACTTTTGCCACTTTCGAGACATTAGGTTACCAGCGTCAAACACTGTTTAGGATTAGATTTTGTATGGATAACGTTAAGGTGCGGCAAGCGTTTGGAGTCACTCTTAAACGCTTTACCCCAGAGTGTTGCAGTTTTGTTCAAAATTGGGTATCGAGTGCGGCTATAGGCCGCATTCTTTCGTTTTAGGTAGGAGGTGAAACAGTTAATTGTTGCAATAAAACACTAGAGATCTGTTGCATTTTTGAAAATAGCATCACCTTACGGGGCGTTTATTAAGCCTAGTTTAATATATTTTATTAAACACTTTAGCTACTTTTTATGGTCGCTTTATCCATTTTAGCCTCGACTTTTTTTATTGTCGCTTTATCCATTTTAGCCTCGACTTTTTTTATGGTGTTTTTTTGATTTTTCTGCTTTTCTAAGTTAGCCAATCTAACCCTATCAGACTTTAAAGTCGCTATATCATTAATTGCTTTTTTAAGTATAGCTGACTGACGTATCAACTTTTCTTTTTCATCTTTAGCAATATTTAAACGTTCGTTATTTACATCGAATATATTATAAGTAAGTGCCAATGCCACACAGGAAACAATCACCGCTACAAATGAAGATATAGCGCTTATAGTGCTATTAGTTTTCATAGTTCTACTAATACGCGATTGAACGCCATGTTGTTCATTGTTGTCTTTATGTTCCTGAAGTTTTACAGCTATATCGACACCTTTTGCAGTAAGCACATAAATATCAAATGATTTATTTATAGCATTTGCTGTATATAATTCATGCACATTAGGAGACTTACTAACAAACCCCTTTAATTCCAATGCGCTCAGAGCACCACACCCAACTTTTTGAATTAAATAATTCCGTTGATATTTATTATCTATTACGGGTAAAGTTAAATCAGAATTAGAAATAAAATTCTTAGCTTGCTTAAAGAATTCTTCAATTGGAGTAGTTAAATCTTTTGGTAGGTCTTCTTCGTATGATTCAGAGAGTAGTGCATCTCCTGGCTCTTTTAAAAAACGTACACTGCCTGTTTTTAGGAGTGATAACAAAAAGTGTTGCCATTTCTCTTCGCCATATGAGGTACCATGAATTGCACCACTTGGTATCAACACTTCATTTTTATTCATAGCTGTTCTCTTATTTTATTTTACTTTCTTATATTTAGCTTTATTGTTACCTAACTCTTTTAACCAAGCTGCAACAGATTTACCGTCTAGTGCCACAGAGCCGACCTTAGTACTAACCGTCTAGAATTGAATTCGTATTAGTTTTTGTATTCATAGCACCTCTTAATGACTTGTTATGCTTTGATTGCCTCTAACTTGCCGAGAGAATTTACTCTGTAGACAACATGAGAACTAAAAATCTTATCAAATTTATTAGCAACTATCATACCCAATACATTTTGATCAGTAGCATTCTGGCCTAAGTGGTTTGGACTTAATTCCCATTCATTGTCTATATATCCTGACTTATGAATAAAAGCTGTTTTCATGCTGTTATCTATAATATAGACAATAATATAAGCTACTGTTTCATCATAAACAAAACCATTGTATGAACAACTTTTTACGGAAACTTTAGAATATTTTTCCAACAGATTAGGGCGACATTTTGATTCACATTTTATAACTTTGTCGTCAGATTCGATGTAAATTTCAGCACTCATAAAATCTGGCTCATATTTATCGGAGCCAACACTTAAAGAACTATAAGGATTCATTGATAATGATAATGACTCGTAAGGCTTTAATACTTTTGGTGGGGAACACTTATCTAGCTCTAGCCACAAGTCATTGTGAAAGACGGCATGTATTGCATATACATTTACGGGCTTATCTTTTTTATTAGATAGGACCACTTCTGTTATATGAAAAGGGGTGAAGTTTTCACCACCAAAAGAATATTGAGCCGTAACTCTGTTGCCAATTTTTTTATAAGCAAAATATATTGCAAATGCAGTGCTTACCAATAAGAGGAATGGCCTAAAAATTTCATTTAAAAATGTAACAATTACATCAAAGCAGTTCAAATATTACTCCAAAAGCATAACGTCGCAATAAGAAGTGAACGTGAGCGTTAGCGAGTCCAGTCCACGTGTTTTGTGGGCGATTTTTAATTGCCTTGTTAGCACTTAGCCGCCTAATTGATTAATGTTATATGTTTTAACACCACCTGAACCATCAGAATATTTTTCAGAAATATTAACTTTGTTTCCAGATACTGAAAAAGTTATTTTTGAATCAAATTGATCAGCTCGCCATCTGCCCGTGTCAGATGCCCATATTGCTTTATTACCATCTAGCTTACAACGGTACGCCCAGTGCTTTCCATCATCCTGACGATTATAAGAAAGATAGGTAACATTACCTTGAATAGAATCAATTTTAATTATCGATGGATCTCTACCCATAGTTACTGCAACAGTAGCGATACATATTTGTTGATCCGTAAAAGCTCCTTTATCGACACCACCACAACCACTTAAGGCTATGAATCCGCTGATAAGTAATCCAAGTTTTATATTTCTACGTAGGTGCATTCCTTTCTCCTAGGTGCTTCAATAGTATATTATGGGGGCTTCTCAGTATTGTCTGCCCCATAAATTTTATTTAATTGACATTAATATCCCATAAGTTCATAGCTTTAGGAAACAGAAGTTTTACATTTTATCAGAACTTGGATATTACTGAGGCTTATCAGTAATAATTCATTAGAAAATATATGGATAAACATTTAGGGAAAATGTCAGCAATGCGCACATTGCTGACCTAATTTAGACTCATATTTATCACAATAAATAGTCCGCTTAGCCACCAAAGCGGTCGTTCACGGTTAAGCTGGCAATGATCACTTTGTGCGCATTGGAGACATTAGCAATAATTTTTTTGCCATATATTTTCTAATGCATAATTTCGCCATGTTACTGATCTTCTCAGTAACACACCTAAATATCCATAATAAGAGTCTACTTGGTTGATCTTACGTCAATTAATACCGTTTTCTATAAAGGGGATTAATTACTGCATAGCCTTAGTAATATCCTATTTTTAATAAAATATTTGGCTGAATTGGTTTCTAATTCTTTGAATTTGTGGGATATTACATTATGGAACGGGTATTACTGATCTGGCTACATAATAAGCTGTTATATTTTTTCAGAGGTTACGTGTCAAATTCTAATATCATATATAAATATAGGGAACTTAATAAAACGACTATTGAGTTGCTCTTGAATTGTGAATTGTGGTGCGCAAAAGCCAGTAGTTTGAATGACCCTTTCGACTCCCAGTTTAATATCGAAGCATTTGCAAATTCAATGAATTCAGCTCTGGGCGTATCAGAAGTCAATTCAGGCATTGCAAAAAGAACGAAGAATGCATTTGATAATTTTGGTATCTGCTCATTTAGTAAAAATAACAAAAACCAGGTGATGTGGTCACATTATGCAGAACAGCACTACGGTTTATGTATCGGGTTTAAAGAAGACGATCTTACAAATGAAAATTTAAACCTTTCGATGATGGATGTAACCTATCAAGAGCAGTTACCTGAACATGGATTATTTATGAAACTCCCGCCGACCGACACTTATTTGATTGCTACAAGCATAGTTGATCGAAATAAATTCATTCAAATACTCACAACAAAAGATCAAAGTTGGAGTTACGAAGAAGAAAGGAGATTCCTTAGTTCACAATTTGGTGCGATCAAATTCTCGCCTAAATGTATTGAATCGATTATGTTTGGTCTAAGAATGCCAGAGCGTGATAAATCAACTTTAGTTAAATTACTTTCAGGAGCTGAATGGGAACATATAAAATGGTTCCAAGCTAAGAAATCTCAGGAGTTGTTTTCTATTGAGTTTGAAGAAATAAAAATATAATAAGCTGTTAAACAAGGACAAAAAACAGTTGGTTTTGCTCCTTCGTCCCTTATTTTAACCAACTATTTTTTGCCTGTTAACAGGGCGTTAACTATCTAATGGGAATCTAATGAATCGCGCTGTAACTTTTATTGACGTACTTGGGTTTAAGGAAATGATTAATTCTCATAGTTCTGATGAATTAGGGGAGAAATATAAAAATGCTATTAGTAATGCGCTGGGGATGAATGAAAATTTTTACCAAAATACTAATGAAGTATCATTTTTTCCATCAAGAACTAAGGGGGAGCAATATTGCCATAGTACAGTATTCTCGGATTCTATAATTTTATCATCTCACGACGACTCTCAAGAAAGTGTTCTTAAACTACTCATATTTACTTTTTTGATCACGCGAATGATGATGGTTCAGGGATTCTTAGTCAGAGGCGGAGTTTCTTTTGGTGATATGTTTGTTGATTTAAAGAGCAATATTTTTGTCGGTAGTGCTTTGACAAACGCTTATCAACTTGAAATGAAACAAGAATGGGCTGGAGTAACTATTGATTCTAAAATTGTTGATTCATTTCCAGATCTATTCGATGGCTCACATGAGTATGGTAAATATTTAAACTATCTTTTTGTTAAGTATCTAGTTCCAATGAAAAAAGGCGAAGTAAGAGAAGAGTATACTGTTAATTGGCGCTGGAATCTGACGGTTGAGAGTGGTACAAAATCACTCCTTAAATCCCCAACAGATTGGGCTGCAAAAACAAAAATTGATAATACTTTAGCTTATGCAAAATTCATCAGATCAAATAAACTGGCTTACCCTAGGAAAAAAACGGAGTGTCCTATAGAAATACGTGGTTTATATGTTGCAGCTGGAGGGCCTACAGCCCCCGTTCCAAAGCATGGTGACGAGTATTGACAACGATAGTTAACAAGCGACTCAATGCGGATTCCGTATACGGTCACATTTTTTGCGGAGCCAAAAGAAGCGCCCATTTACTCCACAGATTATTCGGGCGTTATCGATACAAAAACTAATCCGAATTCAGTTTTAGCTCGTTAGTGCTAATGTCAGCAAAGTGGCATTAGTGAGGGTTAGCATCTTTAGTTCTGATGGAATATGCAAACGATTTTGGTTAACTGGTCGAAAGGATCACAAAGTGCGCATTATAGACTTTAGAGATAAGTTTTTTTCGATATTTTTTC
>JBLHNB010000227.1:0-5216 GCA_047621305.1 Alteromonadaceae bacterium
GATAAAAAGGAAGTACTGTTCTCCCAACGGAAGTTGTACCTTCAGGAAAAACATGAACTGAACGCCCTTCATTTAATTTTTTTTCAATAGCTGGTAGTGATCTATAGGCATGAAATTTATTATCTCTGTTAATAAAAACTGACTGCATTCGCGCGGTAAATGTGCCTAAAAGTGGCCAGTTTTCTAAATCATGTCGTGCAATAAAACTTAAAGGCTTTATACCCGATAAAACAATCGTATCAAGCCACGAAATATGATTCGAAACAAACAGACCATGCTCAGACATAATCTCACCAGACACACTTACCTTCACATTCATAGAATAATTTAAATCCTTAACCCAAAGCGAAAAAATTTCGAAATCGTTGAGATATTTAGATTTAATTTTAGAAATAGAAGGAAACCTGTAGCACGACGCTATAAATGCGCCACCTGACAATAAATTAACCCCTAACCGGGAGTAACGTAAGCCTTGCCTCAATTTTATTCTTATCGAGATACCGTGTGATTTTTTTTTAGACTTAAAAAAATCAAACATTAGGGTTTAACGGCGTCACGCAAGAACACCCAGCTAGATTCTGTTGATTCCTCTTTACTAAAATAATACCCCGCATAATTAAACTCTTTTAGAGCTTCTACCTTGGTTATTTGATGATCTGCTGCATACCGGACCATTAAGCCGCGCGCCTTTTTTGCATAAAAGCTTATAATTTTATATTTATCACCTTTGAAATCCTTAAATATAGGTGTGACAACGCGAGTATTTAACTTTTTTTCTTGTACCGATTTGTAATATTCATTAGAGGCAAGGTTAACTAATACAGCCCCATCATCTAACTCTTTATTCAAACAAGACGTTATTTTATCGCCCCAAAAATCATAAAGACTACTAAAACGATCTGATTTAATTTTAGTACCCATTTCTAGTCTGTATGCCTGCATTAAATCCATTGGTTTTAATAAACCGTATAGACCCGACAAAATTCTAACGTGAGATTGAATGAAATCAAGCTCAGTTTTGATCATTGTTTCAACGGCTAAACCTGTATAAACATCTCCCTTAAAAGCAAAAATAGCTTGTTTTGAATTTTGCTCTGTAAATGGAAGCACCCAATCATTAAAGCGCTGTACATTGAGTTTAGCGATTTTTTCACTCACCCCCATAAGCTTATTAAGCCCATGCCAATCATAATCACGCATTACGCTGATTAGTTCTTTTGATTCAGTCAAAAATTCGGCATTGGTAAATTCTGACGTAAGACTAGATGATTCAAAATCTAATGTTTTTGCGGGGGATATTAAAAAAATCATGAGTACCTTTAATTATTCACTGGCTATCGGTTTAATGAATTGAATTAGTTTTTCTGTATGAATCTAGTAGTGTTCCTAGCGCGTATGCTTGTCAATAAAAGTTAGGCTTTTTACTGACAGAATACCTATAAAATTTACTACATAATTTATGCTATAAACTATGCAGTAACATAACGAAGGAAGTCAATTTATTAACAATTGTCATGCCTACCAATGAAGCATAACCAGATCATTAATCACTTACTTTAAACCACGCTTTTATCAACCATACATACATACATACATACATACATACATACATAACAACCTAAAATATTAGGTTGAAGCATTAGTTAAGCTTTACACCAACCATTTTCCTAAAGTAGTTGATAATTTTTCACGCCTAATCGGCTTACTAAGATAATCATCCATGCCCGCTTCTAAACATTTTTCAATATCACCTGACATGGCATTTGCGGTGACCGCTATAATAATTGGCTTGGTCTCAAAACTTAACGCTCTAATACGACGAGTTGCTTCTAAGCCGTCCATTCTTGGCATCTGCCAATCCATTAAGATCAAATCATAATATTTATTCTGCAAGGCCTCGACGGCTTCAAGGCCATCACATGCAACCTCTGCATTTAAACCAAGATGGCGTAACATAATCATAATAACTTGCTGATTAACTTTATTATCTTCGACCACTAAAATCTTTTTATGATTGAATGGCTTTAACAATACATTCTCGTTTGAAATAGTTTGGTCAGAATCAGACACCACGTTAAATTGATTCTTAAACACATCAAACTTAAGCGGTAATGTCACAGGAAGTAGATTTAATTGAGGCAGTAAAGCTTTAAAATCACTAAAATAAACATCATTCTGAGATTTTAATATAATCATTCTATGTTGATCAAGGTTAGGTGGAAGTCTTGCACTTAAGCGATTCAAATCACCGAGTAAGCTTAGATCACCACATAAACTAACACATAAACTTGACTCGCATGCCTCTATCGCACTTAACCAACTTTGGAGTGAGTTAAATATATGACTTTCATAATTTGTTGCGTCAGCATAGCGCTCTATTACCGCATTTTGAAAATGATTCTGACCTAAAACAAACAGCATATTTTTAGTCTGACTACTTGCTTGCTCAGAAGGGATATCTTGGGATTTATGCTGAATTTTAAGTTTCACACTAAAGGTAAACGTCGTACCAGTATTTTCAATGCTTCGAAATTCAATACTACCTCCCATCAACTCGGCAAGATGCTTACTTATAGTCAAGCCTAAACCTGTTCCTCCAAACTTACGCGTAGTAGAGTCATCTCCCTGCAAAAACGGCAAGAAAAGTCCCTCTTTTGCGGATGAAGATAAACCTATCCCCGTATCCCTGACTTCAACATGTAAATTGACACTTTCATCACTTTGATGAGTTGTTTCTATCCATAACTCAACGCGTCCAGAATCAGTAAACTTAAGCGCATTACCCGCTAAATTTAAAATAATTTGACGAATCCTACTCGGATCACCCAATAAATATGGGTTTATGCCAGGAGATAAAAAATAGATAAATTCTAAGTTTTTTTCTAATGCTTGAAAACTAATAAGGTCAGCACAATCATCAATCGTATCACGAAGATTAAATGCTATTTGCTCTAAATTTAGTTCGTTTGCCTCAATTTTAGAGAAATCCATAATGTCATTAATCAATAACAATAAGGCTTGAGCAGACGAATTAATAACTCGAGAATAATTACTTTGTTCGGCCCCTAACTCACTCTTACCTAATAACTCAGACATACCGACAATTGCATTCATAGGCGTTCTAATATCATGACTCATAGAAGCTAGAAATATATTTTTAGTTCTATTTGCCTGCTCAGACTCCAAACGCGCTTCATCTAAAGCTGCATTTTTATCATGTAACTTATCTAAAGCTTCACTTAACTGAGTAGTCCGAATATTAAACCAGGCTGCCAACTGCGAAAGTTCATCAGCACCATTTGTATTGAGTCTAGTAACATAGTCCTCTCGACTCACAAGCCTTCTCACCTGCGACGTTAATTTATTTAGCGGTAATAAAAAAGCTGCTTTAAAAAAAACACCATATATGACCCCTGAAATTGCCAGCAACATAAAGAGTAACGTCATCATACTATCAGTAATTTCTGATACCACTGCATCGGTATACTTTAAAGGCATCGCTACGACCAATTTCCAATTTGTATTGAGCATCGTAAATACGCGCACAGAAACAGGCTCATTTAATATAGGATCAGTACTGAGTAGTGAGTGTTTTTCTTCTTGTAATAAATATTGCTCACCGAGTAACATAGCAGCAATCATTGAGGCTTCTGCTAGATTGATTTGATAAGAATCGACCGTCAGTCTTTTCGACAAATCAAATAAGTTTTCGGTATTAGAGACGTTAGCTTTTTTAAGTATTTCTACGTCAATGTCAATCAGAATTTTTAAAAGACCGTCAAAACCTGGATTGCTCAATGCCAATTCATCCATAGTCGGAAAGTTACTTTCATTACTCAAATTTGAAAAATAATTCTTATCATCACCGGGTAAGGATAAAAGACGATTATTACGATCAACCGCTAGCGCGTACCCTCCAATTAACTTTGCCTGTTCGATCATAAATTCTGACAGCCCTGCCAGTTTTAAATCAATTGTAGCGACACCGTGAAAACCAAGTTCATCCCACATTGGCACCATGCATGTCACCATAGGCTCATGTGAGTATGGGTCCATATACGATCTTGACCAATAAACCTGCCCTTTTTTCATGTATCTTGCAGGAACATACCACTCTTCGTGGTGATATCCTTTTCCATCAGGATTATTATATTCATCATAAAACTGCAATACACCCTGTTGATTACGTCCCCAAAAAAAAGAATGGCGCTCAACATTTTCTTTAAATGCACTAGGTTCAGGCCAAATTCCACCCCCAGCAATCAAATTTTTCATACCAGCATTATCAATTAGGCTAGGTATAACGAGTTGAAACGTAGCTTCATCTTTGGGTAAAATCAAAGCAAGATTTGCAAGCGCAATGGTAAGTGACTCTGCAGACGATAGACGCTCATTCAATTTAAGTACGATTGTTTCGCCTATTTTAGAATTTAACTTATTCGCTTGTTCAAGAACGACTTCTCTGCCACGAGTTTGCGCCACATAATAAGTTGCAGTCATCACTAGAACAACAAACAGGCAACACCCCACCCCCATCCTAAAAGACAAGCGCTGAAAAAACGAAGTCGATTGGGCACTATTTGAAATGCGTACAGTATCTAGCGATGACTTTTCACCAGAATGAACTATAGCCTTGTCATTTCTCATTTGTTTTCATAAATCCATTGTTACTTCTGAAATAATTATAAAAAAGAGTAGCATTTCATATAGAGCCTATACTTTTTCACATTATAAAATTAAAAATCAACAAACCAAACGTCTTTGGAAATCAATTAGAAATTTATTGCACACTCCAAAGCCAGCTTTAACGTCAGCTACATTACTTAAATTGAGGAAATTAAACAATTGTTACAGTTAAGCAGCTCAACCCCCATCAAACAATGGAGAGAAGAGAAAATTGTTTCAATTCTCTACAAACAACGGTAGTGGAGCGATGTTTGGCAGCGTTATTAATATTACAATTATTTCCTTTGTTTTAGTAAGCGTTTACCCTACTTCAAAAATACTAACTTGGTTTTTAGTAGGTATATCCTTAAACATTGTTAGGTATTTCTTTCATAAAATTTACTTTTAAAATATTTCATGCTTTAGCATTCACACCTGGCTATTGATAAGTCGCACGTTCACAAGTTTATCTGGTTTGGTATACGGCTTACTTCCCATTTTCTTTTTCTATGCAAATAACCATTTATATCAAATACTCGTCATATTATTGC
>JBLHNB010000228.1:0-5157 GCA_047621305.1 Alteromonadaceae bacterium
ATGAGATTTGATATTTCAGGCCATTTTCTTCAACGGTGGTCTCTGTGCAGGACTCCCCGATTAATAACTCAATAGGCCCTGTTTGTTCATATCGGTATTGAACTTGAACTGAGTTACATTCACTCACTGCTGAAAACAGTTTTTCTGCCAACTGCATTAATTCGATAGCGGCAACGACTTTATAGACAGTAATGAGTAGTACGGGTGATAACCAATCTATAGCAACGTGCTCGTAGCCTCTATGCACATGACTTCGACCATGAAATAATCGCTGCGCTTGATGGGAAGTTGGGGGTTGAAAAGGAACATCTATAATTAGGAGTTGCTTGTTATTTTGTTCTCTATTCAAAACTGACTCATCTTGGTTATTATCCTTATGCGTTATCGCTTTTAAATGAGGGGCATACTCGATTTATTTTACATGAGGAGATGTAGGCTACCAGTTTGATTTTTCTATATCTAGGCAAAAAAGATTTCCAGCCCTATCAGAAAACGTATTGTAGAACTCGACTGATCAGCTAACAGCATAACCCGATAGAGACGATATACATATCTATAAAGTAAGTGTTAATTTGATATTTAAGTCCATTTAATTATTACTTGTCACGCATGACTCTCAATAATTCAAGTGTGTTGTCCGACGTATCTAGAACAGCTAAAATAACTTGATTTACGTGGATTATGGCAATACCGACAAGAAATGCTATGCCGCCTTTTATTAGCTTATCTTGAGCGCCGTCACTCAATACAAAACCACTTAAAAGCCACACCACTCCGCCTAAAAACAAGATCCAGCCTAAAAAGCTTGTGACTTTCAATAAGAAACGTGCCGTTGCGTAAGATGTCGGCACGTCGTCGTTGTATCTAGAATCATTTAATTTAGTATTAACATCTTCGGAAGATGTATTCTCGGTCGATGCTGTTGCCACCTTGGGAGGTTCTAAATACCACTCACCATGCACTTGACGTCCAATATAAGTTCCGTTTGTGATTTTAGTAATCACATCTTCAACAGATACGCCAAGCCTATTTGCGTACATCGTTGCTTCAAGCAGCCCTTCTGGTCTAGCCATTGATTACATTCCAGCAAATTGAGTTCAAGATAATTAATCAGCAGTTGATGAGAGAGCCGCTTAATGTTTAACTATCAATATTTCGTGGGGATCGGTCAGAGTCTGACCCCATTTATTTCTGGATTTTATACGATATTAATCAAAAACACATTAACTGGATGTAAACACTAATGACACAACTCAAACAAAATAGTAAATGTATAACACGATCATGCCTTGCAAGCTTAACCATTCTGCTCGCTTCTTCATTAACAATTCCAGCCTATGCTGATACTACTGATATGGCTGAAATAAACTCGATCTGTGAGAGTCAATCAATCTCGATTGCCAATGAGCTTAAAAGCCAATCAGAACAAGATTTAACGATGCAAGATATTGATTTCATGCGCCTTGGCGCGGTGAGTGCTTGTAAAGAAACATACCAAAAGCTACTTGGTTACAATACAGATAAAAGCGTAGCTGAAAACGAAGTGGGTAAACAATCAATATTTTCTGATTTATTTAACCGCGAAAAGAGAAAAGATGTCAATCCTATGCAAAAACTTCACCGTACGGGTGGTAAATAAGCGAAAAGCCAATCCGAATCAATGGAGTGATTCGATACGACGTAGGAAACGTTGTGACTAGATGATTATTCAGATTTGAGAAAGCTAAATCTTACAAATAATTTCATCCGGTCTTTTTAAAATTTGTAATCAGTATTTAATTTTACCCAATTTAAGGATGAATTATGCGCTCTCTTTTTTTATTTCTAGCGATTTTAACAATCAGTTTAAACAGTTACGCTGATAACGATGCTGATAAATATCCTGAATCAGAATTGTATTCAAAACCCGTTGAAGTTGTCCCCGGTGTTTGGTCAGCGATTGGCGCAACACAACCGCCGACGATTGAAAATGCGGGACATAATAATAATCTGAGTTTTGTTATCAGCGATGGTGGTGTACTTGTGATTAATTCAGGTGCGTCTTATCATTTAGCAAAAGCGTTGCATGATGAAATTAAAAAGATCACCGACCAGCCGATCCGTTATGTTATTAACGAAAATGCACAAGGCCATGCGATGTTAGGTAATAACTATTGGCATGAACAAGGTGTCCCTATCATTGCCCAAGACGATGCAATTGCTATTATTAAACGTTTAGCTAAAGAAGAATTAGTCGCAATACAGGCTGATAAATCTGATCGAGCAATTAAGACTCAAATAGTAGTACCTGATATTGGGTTTTCAGATCGCAAAAAAATTCAGTTGGGGAGCAGTCGTGTTGAATTGATTCATTTTGGTACAGCCCACTCACCTGGCGATATATCAGTCTATCTGCCGGATCATGACATCATTATTGCCGGTGATATAGCTTTCCATCAACGGATGTTACCTGTCTTCCCAGAGACAAAAACACTTGTATGGATTAAGACTTTTGATCTGTTTTCTGCAATGAATGTAACGCATGTTATTCCTGGCCATGGAGAAGCAACAGATATGGCAACCGTAACGCGTGAAACAAAAGGTTATTTACTCTACTTACAGTCTGAAGCCAGGAAGTTGCTAGATGAAGATTTAGGGCTTAATGAAGCCTACATGATAGACCAGTCTGCTTACCGTTATTTGGATACATTTGACGAGCTTGCTAAGAAAAATGCCGGTAGAATATTTATGGAACTTGAAGCTGATAGTTTTTAATTAGCGACTTTAAATTGAATTAACGGTTTCGACCTAAATAGATTTTTAAGGACTCAAGTGTTTATTCACACTTCCCAAAATATCAAGGTAGCGCTATTTTTGAAACGCCATATCGTTAATCTTCACCGTTTTCTGCAACCTCTATTGGTTAAGGATATTGATTTATGAAATTACTCTACACCAATGAAAATCGCTATTTAGTCCATAACATTCAAAACTTAGTTGAAAATTCTGGCATAAATATCATGCTTAAAAATGAATTCGCAGCAGGCGGTGCTGGTGATCTTGTACCGCATGAAACATGGCTTGAGTTATGGGTGGTTAACGATAATGACTATAACAGAGCAATGGATGTTATATCGTCATCTTTTAGTAGTGATGACGATGTTGAATGGATATGCAGTAACTGTCGGGAAAAGAATAATGCTTCTTTTGATTTTTGTTGGAACTGTCAACACAGCGCACCATCAAACTCATGATGCTCTATACTGTCAATGAGCCAAGAGTAATTTCTCATTTATAAAAAAGTAAGCGATTTATTTAACAACTCATCTTCAAATAATCGCTAGCTATTATAAAATATCGCGCTATTAAACTTTAAAACAAGAAAACTATATATGTCCCACTTCGACACAGAAATTGATACCTCGGGCTTGAACTGCCCTCTTCCATTACTAAAAACAAAAAAAGCACTCTCTGCAATGCAAGTAGGACAACGGCTCCGAGTGATTGCAACTGATCGCGCTGCATTTATCGATATTCCTGTTTATTGTGAAATATCCATACATCACTTAATTACTTCGTCGGAAATAGAAGATAAGTTAATATTTATCATTGAAAAAGGTGAGAGCTAAGTAGTAATCCAATGAATACAACAATTTAAATGTAGCTACTAAGAAAGTAATTAGCTGATAAAACGGAATAACAGTCCCAACGTATTCCATAAAAGCAGGAATAGTTAGGACTGTTGCTACGGTTCCAGGGTCTTGTTTAATGTCTTAAGCTGCAAGGAATACAGTGCAGAAATCAATACAATCACGGCATGCTTCAGCGCAGTCTTTACATTGAATGTGTTTTTCGTGTTTTTTACATTCTTCTTCACATGTTTCACATACTTTTATTGTGGCTTCGAGAAACGTATTTAAATGGCGCGAATTATTGGCGGTGAATCTCATTACCGCAGTGTTTGCTACAATCAACTCTTGAACTGCAATTGAACAATCAGCCAGTGTGGTATCGCCCATTTGAAACATGTGCATGCAATGTTGATTACAGATTTCACCCATTTTGATACATTCTAGAAAGGTATCGATCAACTCTTCTAATTTCACATCAATCGGGATCTGGTGATTCATCATACTATGATCGACAGCGGCTGCATTCGCATTCAATGAGAGCCCAGCACCTAAGACTGTCGAAGCCATGCCCAAGCCTTTCAATAAATCTCTACGAGATGTGTTGGTTGTATTTTCCACCGTGTTTTCCTCTTGGAATGTTTATGGGTATGGTTACTATTTTAAATAGCGGTGTCTACAAGTATCAAATCAGATGTTATTCATTTTAGTTAAAAATCGGCTATAACATCAAGCCGTTATTGCAAACTTAAATTAAGTTACAAATTAGGTTCACAGCCCTTGTTAATACAATTCTATACTTGAATGAGCGCTTTTTGGGCTTGATATAAGATATCTAGCGAATTTGTAAATCTATACTTCTATATAATGATGGCATTGTTGAAATTTTAATCTGGAACACAACACAAATGAATAACGCCCCAGCGCATAAAAAACGCCCGATGGTTGATCTTATGGTTAGCATCGTTCTACCGTCAATTGTTTTAATGAAACTAAGCGGCGACGATGACTTGGGCGCTACAGGCGGCCTCATTGTCGCCCTTGCTTTCCCGTTGCTTTGGGGGCTGTTTGAGTTAATTAAATACAGAAAGTTTAATTTTATCGCTTTGTTAGGTTTAGTAAGTGTATTACTTACCGGTGGTATTGGTTTATTTGAGCTTGATACTAAATGGTTAGCGATTAAAGAGGCGGCTATTCCAGCATTAATTGGAACGGCTGTTTTAATCTCGGCTTTTACGCCTTACCCGTTAATCAAGGCGTTACTTTTAAACCCTGAAGTGATGGATGTTGAAAAAATAAAACAAAAATTAGCAGAAAATAATAGCACCGCCATTTTTGAAAAACGGCTACTCAATTCGACCTATCTTGTTGCAGGTTCGTTTGTTTTCTCAGCAATCATGAATTACGTCTTGGCTAAATGGATTGTGACCAGCCCAGCAGGTACACCTGAGTTTAATGAGCAACTTGGCCAGCTAACGCTGTACAGCTATCCAGTAATTACCTTGCCATCAATGTTAATAATGGGTGGTATTTTTTATTATTTATGGCG
>JBLHNB010000229.1:0-5121 GCA_047621305.1 Alteromonadaceae bacterium
AAGCAGTTACCTTATTTAGCTGGTTTAATAGCACGGGGGATGCCAACGATTTTTCGCTTTTACCGAATTGTGATAAAGGCGATAAGAGCTGGTATACCAAGTATATGGTTAAAACAGGAGCTGAAAAGCTAAGCCTGCAATCAACTCATATAGCCTCTGTCGGTGATGAAGAGCAAGAACTAGCGCTAGAGCAGAATATGATGCTAAAAGGCGAAATATACCAAGGCGATATATGGACTAAGAATGCTTTTATTTTGCACAGGTATCTTCGCTCAAAAACGGAATATATTTCTTTATTAGGCCGTTCAGATCTCTATAACAAAACAATGATTGGCTTAAAAAACAATAGAAAAGGTTGGCGACAAACCTTTAAAGATAAAGTCGCACTGCCAAATGAATTACTGAATGATTATGAAGTATCATTTAATAACTTTATTAAAGAAAACCAATTAGTAGATGAACAATTAACCGCACAACAATTTGTTATAAAACGCCAACAAAATGTTGTTGAGCAAATAGAAAAAATAAGAAATTTAAATAATCAATTAGATCAAATTTTATATGGTAGTGATGTGCCTCATCATGACTACTCAATAAAAAAATTATTTATCAAACTGATTAAAAAACATTTAGGGTTAGATAGACCAAAACACCTTGTCTAGTTTTACTAAACAATTTTTATAATGTGAAAAATAGATGCCTATTATGAATAAAACAATAATTTTATTAGATCTGATCAGCCACGAGAATATGCACATACCTTTTAACGAAGGTTACTTAAGAGTGATGAGAAACGCTTTTCCTAATGATGAAATCATATTCGCCGCGACTGCTGGCCACATTGATAATATGGATGCTAATTTATCAGAAGACTTCAACATTACCATGAAAAAAACAGCTAACCTTAGAGATCACTTAAACGGCCATTCGCCACACAGTCCTCTTTATTCATTGCGTTCTTCAAAAAAATGTTGGAATGATTTATTAGCCTTATCTTCAAATAAAACAATACGTTCGGTAAGTATATTAGGTGCCGTAGGGCCATTAATACATTCATTTTCAACTCGGTGGAATAGAAAGTTTTCAGGACATTTGCATTTTATTCAGCATGATCAATTTGCCAGAGCGGCGGCATGGCGCTCAAGAAACCCAATCACCAAATATTTTGATTATTTATCAGTATTAGGCCGCGGCCTACCGGAACGTCAAAAATTAATAGTACTTGAACTGGGTTTAAAAGACTTATTGAGTCAATACGCACCTAAATTAACCAGATCTATTGTCACTGTTGAACACCCGGTATTAGAAAGCGAATGGCTTGAAGCCAAGCCTTTTGATAAATCGAAACCTATTACCGTAGGTTTTGTTGGTCATTGTGGTGTTGGTAAAGGCTTCGATACTTTTTTAGCGTTGGCTGAAAAGTTTTCAGGTGATAAATATCAATTTTATGCTATAGGCAAAAACAATATTCAACCCGAAGATAATATCAGCTTTGACGGTTTAACAGTTTTACCCGCTAACCGCTATTTACCTCGCGCAGACTTTATTGATTTACTCAACCAAGTAGACATTGTTTGCTTACCGTTACCAGCAAAAACTTCATTTGTATCAAGTGGTAGTATTATTGACGCCTTTGCAGGGTTAAAACCATTAATTATCACTGAAAATCAATCGCTAATCGCTATTCAAGAAAAGTATGGTAACTATGGTGAAATTGTAAAAGATCAAGCAGCGCTTGAACATTTTTTTGAAAAATTTGACGATGAAGCATTTGAAGAATCATATCCTCAATGGCACAAAACCTTGCTAAAAATTAGAAATGCAAGGTCAGAACAAGTCCTTGGTGAAATTATGGCTAAACTAATAAGCTAACGTTTTAGACTACTTCTCTCGGTATTTACATTCGACATACTAGCCTGAAAACCGACAGTTACACGGAATATTTACATGAAATTATTGACGATTATTGTTCCCTTCTACAATGTTGAACCTTATTTTGAGCAATGTATTAACAGTTTAGTTGATATTAATTGCCAAGATAAATATCAACTATTATTGATCGATGATTGCGGCAACGATAACAGTATAAACATTGGAAATGAGTACGCTGAAAAATATCCCGCATTAATTCAAGTTATCACTCATTCACAAAATTCAGGACTTTCCGCGGCCAGAAACACAGGTATAAAACATGCTCAGTCAGACTACATTATGTTTATTGACTCGGATGACTGGCTTTCAGACAACTGTATTGAAGTAATTATCAGCGAAATTCAACAGTATAAACCTGATTTAATGTTTTTCGATTTTATTCGAGAATGGCCAAACAGAAGTGAAAAAGTAACATTTAACAATGAAAGCTCAGACACACTATTATTAAAAAGTTATCACCAACACAAAATGTTAGCTAAGATGCCAGTAACCGCTTGGGGGAAAGTATTTAAAACAACAATATTCCAACCCTATATTTTCCCTGTTGGCGCCCTATTTGAAGATGTAGCCGTTATTCCAGCCGTTGTACATGAATGTGAAAAAATAATATATAGCCCTTCTTTCACTTACCGCTACCGGCAACGCGAAGGCTCAATTATGGATGGACAAAGGGGTGAGCCTAGCATTTTGTTCAATGCTTACTCATTACTCTGCAATCATAAAACGCTAAGTAATACGATAGACTTAGAATTTGTCACGGTAAAAGACTTGTTTATCAACGTTCGTGTAGCTTATCGTGAAGGTAAATTAGAAAAAGCATTAAACCTATTAGAAATAGGCAATAGCTGGCTAACGAACAATTACCCAAAATGGCAAAAAAACAATTACATATTAACAGAATATGGCTCACCAAAATGGTATCTACGCATTAAAGCCCCTTTATTACTTCACCTATTAAAGTTTCAATGGGGAAGAAAGCTATTTCTCCAGCAGCTTAATCATGAAAGTATTTCAATTAAAAAATTATTTAATTAATAGAATAAAAGGAAATAAGTTTGGAGCGTATTAAAACTGTTGATGTTTTCAGGTTAATAGCAATTATTGCTGTAATAACCATTCATCTGAATCCATTTCAAAATCCAAGCGCGAATTCTAATTTTTGGGGTGATTGGAATATATTTTCAGTTCAGTTATCACGCTTTGCAGTACCATTCTTCTTTATTATTTCAGGCTATTTTTACGAAAAAAAATATTATTCATCAAATGTTAAATTGCAGTTAGCAAATAGTACAGCTCAAAAAATATTTATGCTGCTCTTGTTTTGGTCGGTAATTTATTTATTTCCTTTTAAGCCAGAGCTTTACCAGCAGCATGGATTATTGGCCCCCATAAAAGAAGTCTATTGGAATATAGTTAGAACTTACGAAGAGCCGCTCCCTGTATTATTTGAAGGAAGTAAAGTGCATTTGTGGTTTTTAATCAGCTTAATTTATGCCATTTACCTAACAACATTTTTAGCTAAAACACCATACCTGCTTGTTGCAACCGCTATTGCCTTATATTTTACTGGTGTACTCTTAGGAGCATACTCTATTACGCCATTTGGCATCAAATCAGAGCTAAATGCACGTTATGGTCCTATATTCTCACTATTACCTTTTGTCATCGGCTTCAGTTTGTCTAAGCTGAGAATAACTAAGTCTTGGTTATATCTAGGCTTGTTAATCTTTTCACTAGCAACTATTTTTCATTTTTTAGAGTGTTATTTTCTTAAACAATATTTCAACAGTCCTTTAGATAAAGATTATGGTTTCAGTACTGTTTTTATGGGCGTTGGTGTAGCAATGATGGCATTATCTAATCATCATTTACTACAAAATGACACGTTAAGCGCAATAGGCAAAGGCATTTTTGGTGTGTATGCAGGACATTTCATTTTTATTGATTTATTAAGTTATTTTGATGACCGACTTACTGGTCCTATTTGGGATCTAGCTAAAATATTCATTGTACTTACCTTATCAATTTTATTAGCTAAATTTTTGTCAAAATACAAATTAACCAAAAATTTTGTTTAAAGGCAAACAGGTTAAAAACTTAAATATTTTTAGTGGATATAAAGCAATCATCGCCCAAGACATACTAATCAAAGTTAAAGTTAAAGTTAAAGTAATATATCATTAGCTTTATGACTATTTCTGGCCAAAATTAATAACTGTGCTAATTGACATCTTAGAGGTTATATCATGAATTCATTACGCATTCCCACTAGAATAAAATTTTTCCCTAACTTTATTACCGATTATTTTATCAAGAAAAACGTATTGTCATTACCGTTAAGCAACGCAAAAACATTTCACTTATGCTATTTCAGCTGTGAGTCGTATTTCCCTTATTTATACTGCGCCTTACATAGCCTCACCAAACATTTAACTGAGATAAATTACAAAGTTTATGTTTTCAATGATAGTGACATGCCTATTTCAGAGTCACAAATAGCGCTAATCAAAAAAATGCTCCCTGATGTTGAATTTATTCTTTGGCCGAAAAGCATGGGTTGGGGCACACAACAAATTGAAAACATTTGGAATGCTTATGATTATGCCAGCAAAAATGCTAACGATATTGACATTATCGCGCGAGTAGACTCTGATGTGTTTTTCTTTAATGATCGTATTTTTCAAATAGCGCTAAGAAGTGATGCTGATTTAATTGGCGATGGTCATTTTGTTGAGTTCAAATATGTGCAAGGCGGCTGTTATTTTTTTAAAGCCAATGCGATTAATCAAATAAACCAAATGATTAAAGATCATACCATTGAAAAGCTAGTTGAGAATATTGATATTGTTGTCGAAGATATTGCAGCTGATTATTTTGCCCGTAAACTCAATTTAAAAGTGTGGCAAACATGGTTTATGGCTTTTCCTCAAGAAATACAAAACTGCGGAGGTATTAATAAATGGATTCGTTTTAAGTTTAGTTGTGCTCATTTTGTAATGAAGAATAAAGATAAAATGATAGAGGCATATACCGACTTTATTCTTCCTGCAAAAGATAAAGCGATATTTTTGAATAATTTAAAACAAAAATAATCATACAGGTTAGTCATTCTGTCACAACAAAAAAATAGCGGTTTAACCATCTCTGAATTTTACAGTGAACATAAAATAAATATGTCAACGTTTTATG
>JBLHNB010000230.1:0-5080 GCA_047621305.1 Alteromonadaceae bacterium
TATTTGATTCAATTCCGTAGAGCTTACCTATCAAGCTCAATACTACATCTGCTTTACCTGTTTTGCTTTTACCTTGCGCGGTTTTCGCATCAATGAATTTACGACGCGCATGCGCCATACAGCCAGCCAATATCGCATTCGTTTTTCCGTACGCAGCATAACCATCAACTTGTAAGTAATTGCTATAACCGTCAAGAAACACAATGGGGCATCAGTAACTCACTGCAACGCATTAACCAATCTGACATCGTTTGACGACTTAAGCTTATGCCATAGTCGTTAAACATACTTTCTTGTCGATAAAGTGGTAAACCATATTGATATTTTGCCGTGATAAGCTGGCTAAGTAAACTTGCTGTAGCAATACCTTTGGGAATTGGTGTTGGAGGCATTGGTGCAGTTTTAATGTGATTGGCGACACCTGTTTTCTCACACTCCTTATAGGCGTACTTGGGACGAATGGTTTCAATAACCTTAATGTGCGCAGGAACAAACTCAAGCTTTTCACTGCGAGACTCACCGATTTTATGTAAGCTGCTTTGACAGCAATCACATACTTGCTTATCAACATTAAACTCAGCTGCACAGTAGATAGTTTCACGATGATTGTTATACACCTGACGTTGTAATTTTTTCTTAGCTTGGCTAAAGGATTGAACTGTTTTATTCGCTGCTATGGCTGGTGTAATGATTAAAATTGCTATTAATAGGCTTATTATTATTTTCATGATTTTACCTGAGGTTCGATTATTGAGTAAATATGCCAGTGATTTCTGATAAACACAACATTCTAGTCTACCCGTTGGCCTTAGCTACTTGGTAAACGCGTCTTGATTTTTTTCATCTAAGCAACTTCTTTATTTATGTTCCGAGAGGCACCTCTGTGCACTGACTGTATGCTTGTAACGTCGCATGTATTCATTTGATAGCTCGATGGAAGCACTAAAGCAAAGAGTGGCAACACTATGCGACCACTCAATATAACTACTTATACGTTCAGGATACCAATTTTCTGGAATACACGAAATATTGCTACAGTTATCAGATAATTTGATTAGTTTTATTGCATCTTCCGAAGAGCTTAAGTGCTTTAATTGTTGCGCCCTACGAGCTTCTAGACTTAAAGATTTATCATCGGTAACATACTTTACATATTTGGTTACTTCAGCACCAAAAAAATTGATACAGCTCATTTTCAGTGGTATTTGTGTCCTCTAAAACATTATGAAGGATACCTGCTTGAATAACTTTAACATCGGTTACTTTTGCAATATCAGATAGTAAACCCGCAACTTCAATTAAATGGTTAATATAAGGAGAACCACCATTTCCCTTTCTTCGCTGGCTTCTGTGAGCCTCTGCAGCAAACATTATCGTCTTTATAATTTCATTAGAATTCATTATGTAAATCCCCTTATAAACAGAATAGATTGATTTTTTCAGCCAATAAGTCATCTTTAACATAAAATAATTCAGGACATTCCACATGAGATATCTCAGGGGACGATGGTGTAATATTCATAGCGCCTTCCAATAACTGTCCCAGACGTAGTTCAGGGTATTTAGCCACCGCGCGAATAATACTTTCTATCAACGTTTTTTTTACATCATCTATGTTTGTATTGGAGACTAATCTTGATAACTGCATATTCTCAGGAACTTCTTCATCAAAAGTAAACTTGGATTCAAAATTTAACCTTCCAGGCATAAAGTCATCATCAGCTAATGGCGCTTGTTCAAAAAAACTGTTCCAATCTTTTTTCTCATAAGCACAAATCAAGTCGGCAAGTTGATGAAGCTCATTACCTTCGGCTGATTGGTACTGTGCATCCCAAAGTTGTTCTACTCGTTTCAGCGCAGCCATTAACTCATTATTATCTGCAACTTTATTTTTCAATAATATATCCCTTACAGCCAACCTTAAATCAGCGCTCTTCTTTAGTTGATCTGCTTCAGTCTTTGACTGGCAAATAACATCAAAAATATTACTATATTCAAGCTGACTCGTTTCACTACTTTCATTGTCTTCAGTAATATTTTTATCCGTTACCCTGAGAGTATCGCCACACATATCAGCAAAGCATTGTTGGCATAAATCAATGCCAATATGTTTGCCATCACCATGTACCGAGCCATAGCCGCAATGATGCTCTACTGATATAAATTCATGAAACTCATAATCACCGTTGGCACTTGCTTGTAAACCACACCCATCACATACCACTGTGGTTAATTCCTGCGTAGTGACCGTTTTGAATTTTTTCATCATTGCTCCTCTTGTTATTTTTTTGATGTGATCGGTTTTACCAAAGCAGCTATCAACCACATTTTAGTTTGCAAAAAACAGTCGGTTTTTATTCAAACCGTAGCTGCATTAATCGGGACTAATAGAAACAAAGCCCCGACTGATAATGCATTGAATTAAAATAATTAACCCCGTCATTTGTAGTAGACCAATTTCTGGCAATGGAAAAATATCGGGTATGATCCAATTCCAAAGAAAATATGCAGGAATAACGGAAATGATCAAATTCAAAATTTTAACCGGTAGCGTTAGTAAAATCACTTCATATAGTTTCATTTTAAAATCTCTAATTTGACAACACTAAGCATAATTACCTCAACTCACTCAGCCCTAAATCAATCGCTTCTTGTTGAAATCGACCAAATATATTTACTACTTTCTCATAAGAACTCGTCAAAAAGTGTTCATCATCAACCGTACTTTTTGTATTTAAATCATACGGGGCAAAAATATCATCAAAGCTATTAAAATCAATCTCAACCAAAGGCTTTAATGTACTTTCCTTATCAAAAGTAACGCCACTTGATTCCTCAACATCGTCTTCAACCTCAGCTACCATCTTTTCAAACTTAACCACATCAGCTTCAAACGGCACATCTTGCTTAACTCGATAAGCATATTCCAACAACTTAGGCTCCGCAGGCATATACATAACAGCTTCTTGATTCTTTGAGCCAGTCATTCTAAGTATTCGACCTAAAATCTGTCTAAAGTGCATTTCAGTTTTTATATTGGTGAGGTGACAACAAACCTGTAGACGAGGGATATTCGTTCCTTCGCTGATCATGCCAACTGAAATTATCCATTTAGTTTTTGCATGCCTAAACTGTTGAATAATACTGGTCGGCTCATTTTCTCTGTAAGTAACAACAACTGCATCTTCGTTAAAACAGGCTTTCATTAACGTTGAAATCTGTTTTGCATGCTCAACAGAATAGGCAACAATTAATCCTGCGGCGTCAGAGTTTTTCGTTCTAATTGAACTCAGTTTTTTCTGTGCAGATGAAATTACATATTTAATAACCTTTTCATTTTCAATAATCTCCTGATACGGAATGATTGATTGCGATAATAAACACTTAAAGCTGGTAAACGTTTTAGTCTCATCTTCATCAACAACTGAGATATTATTGTTATCTACAGCAATTATCTGCGGTATACGGCAAACATTATCCTGAATAGCCTTAGCAAGCCCATAAACATAATCACAGGATATTTTGTTGCTAGGATGCATATAGTTTGAAAGAACAATAGGAGCAGCGTCTGAGCGCCAAGGTGTTCCTGTTAACGCCAATGTATATTTAGCTTTATCTTGAATGTTTAATATTATTTGTTCACCCCATGCATTAGCATTACCGATATTAGAGCCTGCACAATGGTGAATCTCATCAAAGATCACAAATACACGATACCTATGGAATAACTGCCAAAAAGCGTCATCGAGATGCTGCAAACTTTGGTAGGTAAGAGAATGCCCTTTAGCACCTAACAAACCATCGAATCGTTCATTAATTCTCAACTGCAAACTTTGACTGAAATCTTGAGAAACAATGGAAGAAGGTGAAAAACAAATAATTAAATCAATCAGATTGTTTTTTAATAACTGATCGGCCAATTCAGATGCCATCAAGGTTTTACCTGCGCCTGGTGTTGCTAGGGCTAAAAAGTGACTATTGCCATTCAAGTATTGTTTTAAAGCTTTATCTATACAGCTAACTTGCCATTGTCTTAATTTCATATTTACCTAACGCTTATCTTGATTCATTAGGCCTTCAATGGCTCTTATCTTCCCTAGTATTCTTGTATTATTATCTCTAGCCTTATTATATTTCGGCTGTATTTCATCAACTAACTCTGGGTACTCTGAATAAAGCTCTTTGTATGCTTCAGACTCGCCCATATTTAGTAATAGCTCTGCTTTGTAAGTATTCAACTTACCAAGTAATTGTTCTCTTTTCTTATCGATATCTTTAATGATGTTAGTAGGTTCACACTCAATGTTTAGCCTTAATTCTTCTATATCAAAATGTACTGTTTTTTTAAAACGAGTAAACCCCTTTGTATTCGATACTAATTTATTCAGCCAACCTTTTTTGACTAGCTTTACAAGTTCCGCGTATATTTTCCGTCTAATTGTCGCAGGATCTAAAAGTGGGTCATTCTTTAAAGCTAAATAAGCTATTCGAACATCACCTGTAGTGAAACGGTCAAAACCTTTAACTATGATAATTTGAGCTACAAAAGGGTCAAACTTCAAAATAAATCCTAATTAACTTAACATGATAATGGGTATTATAGGGCGTGGTGCTTTAGTGCTCAACATGAAAATCTAATCATTTTGCCTTAAAGGAAAATACGGTGAGTGATTTAGTTAAAGAGTTTGGTGAAATGTTACGGTCAAAACGTAAATCAGCAGGGTATTCCCAAGAGAGCTTTGCCACCTATGTAGGTATCGAAAGAGGTAACTACGGCAAGATGGAAAGAGGTGGCGTGAATATTAAGTTAGAAACCTTATACAAATTAGTAAACGCACTAAATTGTGAGTTTGAAGAGATAATTCCCCCAAGATTAAAACATAAAATAGATATAGATTAACTGTAAGCGTCTGGAGAAAGGCGTCTAAACAATAAACTGTGTTCAAGCTAAGATACTTCAAACAATTATTTGGAGTACCTCATGAGAATATTTCGCAACCAAGAACAATGGCAAGCACTTATAGAAGATCAAAAATCGAGTGGCTTAACAATTATTGATTACTGCCATCAAAATCAACTA
>JBLHNB010000231.1:0-5079 GCA_047621305.1 Alteromonadaceae bacterium
CGCAGTGATCCCGTGGTAGTCAAGTGATTCATTTTTGATATCTTCATTAATATCGATATTGTTGATGGATCCAAATGGGTATGACATGCGACTTTCATTAAAAATAGAAACTAAGGGCTGTATTGTTACATAGGTACAAGAGAATTCTTGTGATCCATTGGCTATAGTTCTTGTGATCTATTGGCTATTCGTGAGGAAGACTTGATTTATATCAATAAAATTAATTCATTGTAAAGTTTGGGATTGGTGCGGAATGACGGCTATATAGTCACTTATTTTAATCAACTATATTTACCCTATTAATAGGGTGTAATGGTCAACTAAATCCGTAGAGTATTTAAGTTACTTTTTTCAATTGTTCTAATTTCTTATGTGGCGTCATACAATCAATGCCGTTAGACTTTCAGGCGTAGCTCAGGATAATTAAATGTATAAAGCAGAACTTAGACTGCCATTTTTTATGACAGTCAAACTCAAGGCGTTATTACTGCAATAAATTATTTTTATGGGCAAAATCTAACGTTTCATCAAGCGCTATAGCTAGTATATCAATAATTTCATCAATTTGATTTTTGGTAACAATTAAAGGAGGACAAAAAGCAAGTGAAGAACCAGCCATAGCTCGCGTTATCATTCCCAGTCTCTGACATGATTGCATGGCAAAATCACCTACAATCGTTCCAGTAAATGCTTTATGGGTAGTTTTGTTAGCCACCAACTCAATTGCTGCAATCATGCCCTTACCTCTAACTTCGCCAACTAAAGGGTGCGGTAAAAATTCGCGAAGCCTCTTTTGCATATAAAAGCCAATACTTGCCGCATGGTCAAAAATATTATCTCGTTGGTATATCTCAAGTGTTTTTAATGCAACAGCACAGGCAACAGGGTGACCAGAATAAGTATAACCATGGCCAAAAACACCCAGTTTATTGCTTGGTTCAATCAATGCTTGATAGATATGATCACTCACTACCGATGCGCTAATTGGCATGTAGGCAGAAGACAATTGTTTTGCCAAGGTCATCATATCTGGCTTTTCAATTCCCATGGTCGTGCAACCGAAATCATTTCCTGTTCGACCAAACGCAGTAATAACTTCGTCAGCCCAAAACAAGATATTGTATTTTCTAAGAATTGTCTGTACCTTTTTATAATATCCTTTTGGCGGAACAATTACGCCACTAGCTCCCGTTATCGGTTCAGCAATAAACGCGGCTATGGTATCGGCTCCTTCACTAAGAATGAGAGCCTCTAAATTATCGGTAATACGGTTAACGAACTCTTCTTCACTTTCACCTAGCGCAGCACCTCGATAATAATGTGGTGCGTCTGTTCGTAAAATGCCCAAGGCATCAAAAGGTAAATCAAAGTGTGTGTGGTTAGCTGCTAATCCAGTTAAAGATGCTGATGCTATTGTTACACCATGATATGAGCGTTCACGTGCAATTATTTTATATTTCTGTGGTTGCCCAATAGCGTTAAAATAATAACGTAATAACTTGATTAGGGTATCGTTTGCATCACTCCCTGAATTGCCAAAAAATACATGAGCATTATCTACTGGCACCATAGAGGTTAATCGCTCAGCTAAATCAATACCAACCTGATGAGTTTTCCCTCCAAACATATGAGAGTATGAGAGCTTACTCATTTGTTCAGTAGCTGCTTCTATGAGTTCACTATTATTGTAACCAAGGGATGTGCACCATAAACCGGCCATCGCCTCTAGATATTTTTTTCCATTATTATCGTAAACATAGGCACCTTCTCCGCGCTCGATTACAAATGTACTATTCAAACTAAGGTTTGATGTGGGATAAATTATTTTGCTCATACGTACTCCATTTATTAAAAAAACTTACATAGCAGGATGGTTATTTTTAAACGAGTTTAGTCTAGTCTATGACCATATTTCTTCATCAGTCGGAATTGACTTTCCTTGTACGGTAAATCCGATTCGTTGAGTATTAATCATATGTTTGAAGCTCAAGTTTTCAGAAATCGAATTATTACCCCATGAACCGCACCCGAGTGTGCCTGTTGGCACAAAACCGTTGTGCAATGCTCCACCGACTGATAAAGATCCTGATTCGTTGATTGCAATTCGACTAACGGGCAACTGGAGACTGATTTTTTCAATATTCGCTTGATTATCAGAATGAATCACGCAAGTATGTCCTTTACCTCTTATCTCTAAATTTGCCGAAGCAATTGCAATCGCATCATCTAACGTATCGTAAGCAAAAGCGGTTAATACAGGACACATTTTTTCGCTACGTAAAATGTCGTCAGCACTTCCGTCAGATTTGATCACAATTACCTTTGTTTCCAGCGGTAATTCAATGCCGACAAGACTAGCAATTGTTTTTACGCTTTGACCAATGACATCTGGCCTCATGTAACCATTGTCAAATAAAGCCTCGCGAAATCTATTAGCAAGTGTCAAATCATCAACATAATAAGCACCTTCAGATTTGAAAGCCTCGATTACTTGAACAAAGTCATGGGCGGGTATGATGATGCTTTGATCACCTGAACAAATAATACCGTTATCAAATATACGGCCAGTAATAATTTTTCTCGCTGCGGTAATATAATCAACGCCTTGATCAATGATGGTTTGTACATTGCCAGCACCGACCCCAAATGAGGGTTTTCCACTAGAATATGCTGCTTTAACCATTGCCGGTCCACCGGTGGCAACTAGTACATCGACGGCTGACATTAATTCATTAGTAAGCTCCATAGAAGGTTCGCGTATAATCTGCAATAAATTATCCGGCGCACCTAGTTTATTAAGTTCATCGTTTATCAGTTCCACAGTTCTAGCACTAATGTCTTTTGCACGCGGATGAGGTGCTATTATGATGGAGTTTCCTCCTTTAAGTGCAAACATCACGTTGCACATTATTGTCATAGTTGGGCTCGTAGTAGGAGTAACAGCCCCGACCACGCCTACTGGCTTCGCGACGGTAATTATGCCTTCTGCGTTCTTGTCTTTAATTACACCGATTGATTTTTTATTTTTAAGATAGTTCCATACATTGCGTGGTTTACCTTTGTTTTTCAAGGTCTTGTCTTGCACGTTACCCATACCTGTTTCGGCTACAGCATCAATTGCGAGAGTCTCCGCATTGTCGAAGATCACTTTACCGACGGCTCGCACGCAAGCATCTACCTGAGTCTGAGAAAATTCCTCAAAAATAGTTTGGGCACTTCGAGCAGCGGTCATTAATTTAGTTAGTTGATATGTCATTTAATATGTTCCTCTGAAAATTAATTTACTAGTGTGGGAATAATTTCGCGCAACACTTTGCAAATATAGTTAATATGTTTCTATTCGATGGTTAGCGGCGGCGATATAAAAATGGCGTCACCTTTACAAGTCGCTCAGCATAATTGAAGCCTATTTCGTGTCCCAAGTTATCGATTGAACTATAATCTAACGATCACAATGGACTGTTCATGCTGGCTTAAATTTCTATACTGAATGTCTCAAATTACTACATCTTATCGCTGGTGTTTCAGCGATAAGAGCATCCAAAAGGTATCTGTTTTAACCGTTATAACTCAATATAATAAACCATAAGGGTATTCTGCCGACTTAAAAAGGTTACGAAAATACATTATTTTAAAACTAAAAGTTGATTAATCTTTACATTAGTATTAATTTGATATTTATCAATTGTATAATGATTTTATTTCCTTTAAATACACCCTATATTTACTTTTATCTGATCCTATAATTAATTCTATTATATTTTTAATCAATACAACTTAGGAGGTACCTATGAATGGTTCAACATTAAGAGGAAAGTTGAGTGATATTGATTTACGATTACTTCGGATTTTTATCGGTGTAGCCCAATCAGGAGGTTTCGCAGCGGCTGAAATTGAACTAAACATAAGTAGATCAACTATCAGTATTCATATTTCTAATCTGGAAGCTCGATTGGGTATGAGACTGTGTCGACGTAGTCGGGGTCGCTCCGATTTTTCTCTCACACCTCAAGGTGAGCAGGTATATGACGCGACCAAAGATATGTTGAAATACCTAGATGGTTATCGTAACCAAATCAATGCTATTCAGTCACGGTTAACTGGTAGGCTCAAGATAGCTCTACCAGATGACTGGTTAGAAATGAGCGATGCTTGTTTCGATCTTGCTCCCGTTATCGCACGATTCAAAGAAGTTGCGCCTCGCGTAGATTTACAAATAGTCACGAGGGCACCCAATGAAGTAGACTTCGAGATCCTTAACGGAAAGGCAGATCTCGGTATAAATACTGTACATATCAGGCGTCTAGGCCTTGAATACAAACCTATTTTTGAACATAAAAGTTTTCTTTTTTGTGGCCCATATCACCCTCTTTTTGAATACCCAGAAGAAAGCATAACAGAAGAGAATATTACTCGTTATGATCTGGCGGCATCGAGTTACAAAGTTCAATCATCAACCGATAATCTTATTAACATGTTTAGTAATCATGCTGAGGCAGACCATATGGAAGGCTGTTTATTATTGATACTATCGGGTAAGTATATTGGCTTTTTGCCAGACTATTATGCTGAGGCTAAGGCCGCTAAATATCACCTTCGTCGTCTTCTTCCTGAAAGATTCAACTACAGCGCTGAAAATTCGTTAATTTTCAAGAACGGAACGCAAGAGAATGCAGTAGTTAAAATATTTATCAACGAACTGATCTCCGTCATAACATGATTCACAGTATATCTCTTTGGTATTCGAAAAGGTGATCAAACAGTTTTTACACCGTCTGTGGCAAAAGTTATTTTAATTTCTCTGGCGCAATGGGGGCGAAACCGCCTTAGATTTAATACTCTAAATTCGTTGGAAACTTAAATGATTCCAACGTCCGCTTTGAGGATTTGAGATTTAATTCCGTGCAAAAGTCTTCGGCACAAGCTCAGTTGTGAATGGATGTGAGTTTTTATATAAAAACGACAACTTTAGGATCCCTGATCTGCCGTTATTAACTCAAAAGCTAACTTCAGCTATTGGCTAATCAGTGACCTAAAGAACAAACCATAGTTAATGTCAGGAATGCGCACTAAGTTGTC
>JBLHNB010000232.1:0-5076 GCA_047621305.1 Alteromonadaceae bacterium
CACTAAAAAATGGTACTTGGTCGGTAGTTGTCAAGCGTAAGCTTAAATCTGATAATGCGGGTGATGTGAGTATTGAAGCAGGCAAAGTATATAACTTTGGTTTCGCTATCCATGACGATTACTCAAATGCTCGTTATCACCATGTTTCATTTGGTTACAAGCTAGCGCTTGATAATGATGAAGCCGAAGTGAATGCTAAAGCGCAATAAATATCGATAAGTTGTGACGAGTAGCGAGTTTGGTGTGGTGAAAAATACATTCATTTCACCACACTGCTCGTCTCTCGAAAGATCTGACTTTTAACGCAACAAACTTGTTGAAGATCAAAGTACTTTTGATATCCTATGTTATGCTTTTTGCACTATTTAGGCTAAGTGATTACGAAATCGCACTATTTTGCCTGTAATGTGTGTTGATAAACTGCCTGAGGAGCTAACAACAACCTTTTTTGAATAAAATGGTAAATGATGTACAAACAGGTAACAATGTTGGTCGTTATGTTATTTACGACAGAGGTGAAAATCCGATAGAGTTAGAATCTAATACCGAATAAACAAGATGAAACCCAATACGCTCAGCAGCATCTTTTGGCTTGTTGCTACTATCGGTTACTTGTCTTTTTTCAATTGGCATACGTTTATTCAATTACAAAGTAATCTCAAATATTTAACCAGAGGTTTTTTTCTAGTGATGCGCTAGAATTAGGGATTAAAATACGCTAGTCTTATATCCTATAAGACTTAAATGATTTGACTTAAATAGTTAATTAATTCAATATGATATAAACTGAATACGGCACTTGTACTTTCAATGTGATTACAGATACCCACGATATGATTTTCCAAAAGAAAATGTAAACATCTACTGCGACGTTATTCATTTTAACAAGGGTGCTAGATGTCATATTCTTAGATAATGCTGGATAAAACTCGCCGAATTAACCATTTTTCAATCAACCTACATCTAAAGGTATTCTCATTACAGCTGGATCAGTTAGTTGGAAAGGGGTTGGGTGTAAACCTTAAAATATAAATAATAGATGAAGAATATCATCACCACTTTTAGCTAAAATACAGGGAAATTAACTACCTTATGAATAAATTTATCTTATTTAAAGTCTTACTCATTACCAGTGTTGCCTTATTAACAACGTTACAAGAGACGAATGCGGAACAACAATCTACAAATGATAGTAGAGAAGGGGTTGTTCTAACGAAACAAAAACTATCTGAGGTAAATCATGGCACCTTAGAGCAAGTAAAACTTGATGGAGATAAGGATTCCGTTTTAGACAAACATGATCAATGTCCTAATTCGCCAGTGGGTAATGACGTCGACTCATATGGATGTACTAAAATAGAACCAATAAAAGAAACCGTAATTACCATTTCTTTATTAGTTAACTTTGAAAATGATAAATATAATGTTGATGAAAAATATTTTGCCGAAATCAAGCGTGTTGCTAATTTTCTTAAGCAATATCCCAAGATATCTCTAACCATTGAAGGGCATACTTCTAGCCAAGGAAATTCTAAATACAATAAAGGATTATCACAAAAACGTGCTAATGAAATCGTAAATGTTTTAATTAATAAGTTTACTATTGACAATAATCGTTTATCTGCCGCGGGTTATGGCGAAGAGAAATTGATTGACTTGTCTAATACGATGGAAGCCCATGCCACAAATCGTCGAGTAGAAGGCAAAATATCTACAGTTGAATAAGTCGGGTGATCTTCTTTAGGTTTAATTCCTCGCCACTTGCGGCGGGCTATTAATTTATTTTTTTTAAGCCATTGTTTTTCATAGAACATTTGGTTAAAATTAGTTTTTAATACTGCCAGTTTCAATTATGAATAACTATATATTAAACTATATAACTTAATTCGTAATTGTTTAACTTGGCACAACATAGGATATGTGGCGTTGTATTTATTAAATTTTTTTAAGTTAAAATATGTTTGTTTAATTTTTTGTTTCTCGGCCTATTATGTACAAGCTATTACGGTAGAGGAAGGGATTAAACAAGTACTTTCAACTCATCCTGTTGTACAAGAAAGGTTAAAGAATTATCGTGCTACGGTACAAGATCTAAAAATTGCGAATTCAGCGTACTTTCCTAAATTGGATCTTATCTCGAGTGTAGGTCGTGCTAGAACTAAATCTCGTGTAACGGCATTTAATAGGGAAGATTATAATTTTTATGAAAACTCTTTAATTTTAACCCAAAATCTATTTGCTGGATTTAGCACCGTAAACCAGGTCGACTTTCAGGAACAGCGCATTTTAGCCGCAGCAAATAACTACATTGAAAAATCAAATGACGTTGCTTTAGGTTTGGTTAATGTATATATACAGGTGTTACTAAATAAAGAGCTATTAGTTACCGCGAAAGAAAATATTTTGAACAACCAACAAATATTTAAAAAGGTACAGGTGCTTTATGAAAATGGTCATACTACAGCTTCTGAAGTAGAAAAAATTCAATCATCATTAGCGTTAGCCGAAAGTAATTTTGTTGTACAAGAGAATAACTTAATGGACGCACGTTTCAATTTGCAACGGGTTTTAGGTTATTTACCTTCAGTAGCGTCACTATCAAAACCTTCTTTTGATACTCAGTTACCTAAAACACTTAAGCAAGCGGCTAACATAGCAATACTACACAACCCCTCAATCTTAACGAGTAATCATAATGTTAATGCAGCTCAACTCTTACATAAAGAACGTAAGCATAGCTATTACCCACAGGTAGATTTTCAATTAAGTCATAACCTGAATGATGATAGTGGTACTTACGGTGATATTTACGGTGGCAAGATCAATGAAACCCGAGCAGGTATTACGCTAACTTGGAATTTATTTACCGGTGGTGCTGACAGAGCAAAAGTACAACAGCAAGTGAGTGCTATTAATCAAGAATATCAAATTCGCGATGAGTTACGTCGTCAAATAGTTGAAAGTTTAGAGTTGAGTTGGTCAGCATACACTATGGTAGATAAGCAATTATCATTACTGATAAAATATCGTGATTACAGTCGCTCAACGTTAGAACACTATGAAGAAGAGTATGATTTTGGTCGTCGAACTTTGCTTGATTTACTTGCCGCGCAAAATGATGTTGTTTCTGCAAAAAATGAAATAATTACGGCACAATATAATCGTTTATTTGCTAAATACCGCATTCATGACGCTATGGGTACTATGTTAGTTGCTGTTTTAGGTGATGACGATACTTATCTTAAAAAAGTGGGTTTAGATAGAGATAAAACCGATGCAGAACAAAACGTAGATTCATTACCAGAAGAAGTTAACGATACTTTTATGGATTATCCTACCGAATGGGTTAACACTCAAAAACAATGAGTTTAACACTTGAATAATATGTAAAGTAATGCCATTTGAATCAGTGATTTTTTGTTAATAAGTCAGTATTGAAAAATGGTATTTACTACCCTTTTAATTTGTAGATTATATAATTTATGTCAAAGAGTGATATCCCGGTTCATATAGATAGCTTGTTGAATATACTTTTACTCTTTTGTAAAACTTATCACCAATCTATATCGGCACAATATATTACCGAAGGTTTACCCGCTGAATCATCTGGTGTTACGAAATTATTTTCATTAGGTAAAGCTAAAGGATTATTTTCACGTGCCGCTAGCCGAGCAGGTTTATCAAGTAGCTTAATTGAACGGCCATTAGCAAACATCTCCCCGTTGCAATTACCCATCATCTTATTGTTAAAAGATCAGCAAACATGCATTTTAGACTCTTTTTCAGCTGATAAAAAACAAGTGAAAATAATAATACCTGCTGATGAAACTAATGAGCAGTGGGTTGATACAGACGTATTAATGTCGCAGTATTTAGGTTTTTCTTTTTTACTCAAAAAAAAATATGCTCATGATGAAAATGAAGTACGTACGTTAAAACTTGAAAAAAAACACTGGTTTTGGAGTAGTTTACGTTACTCTAAATCGCTCTATCAAGATGTTTTTTCAGCCTCATTACTCATTAACCTCTTTGTATTAGCGACCCCATTATTTACTATGAATGTTTACGATAGGGTTATACCTAATAACGCGATGGAAACTTTGCATGTTTTTGCTATTGGCGTCATCCTCGTTTATTTACTTGATGTATTTCTAAAATTTACTCGTACACATTTACTTGAGAAAGCGGCTAAAAAAAGTGATGTCATCATCTCTTCTATTCTTTTTGAAAAAGTACTTGGATTAAAAATGGCTAATGTGCCTCGATCTGTTGGTTCTTTTGCTAGTAGCCTTAAAGACTTTGATTCAATTCGCTCCTTTCTAACAAACACCACCATGACAGCATTAATAGATCTGCCTTTTTCAATGCTATTTTTAGCTGTTATTTTTTATATTGGCGGTATTATTGCCTTCGTCCCACTGACTATTATGTTACTGATATTGATTTTTTCACTAATGAAGCGTAAAGCATTGTATGAACAAATAGCGAGTAGTCATCAAGCCGCAGCAAGAAAAAATTCAATATTAATAGAAACATTGCAAAATATTGAAACGATTAAAACTCAAGTAAAAGAAGGGCAAACTCAGTGGCTTTGGGAAGAAGCATGTGGCGAAATAGCAACTAAAGGTTTAAAAACCCGTGAAATGACAGCGTCAATAACCACCGTCACCTCCTTTTTGGTACAGTTAAATACCGTCTTTGTTATTATTATTGGCGTTTATTTAATACAAGATTTATCACTGACCATGGGGGGCTTAATTGCGACAATGATCCTTTCTTCTCGCTGTGTAGCACCGATGGGACAAGCCGCTACATTAATCAGCAATTATGAAGACGCTAAAGCATCCTTTATTTTACTTAATGATTTAATGCAGCAGCCCTCTGAGCGCTCTAGTGAAAAAAACTTCATTAAACTTGATGAAATCTATGGAAAAATAGAATTTATAGATGTGACTTTTACTTATCCAGATGCGGATTTACCGGCCTTGAAAAATGTGTCCTTTACCATTGAACCAGGTGAAAGAGTTGCCATTATTGGTCGTATTGGCTCAGGAAAAAGTACCATTGAAAAATTAA
>JBLHNB010000233.1:0-5062 GCA_047621305.1 Alteromonadaceae bacterium
TGGCAGAGTCGAAAGTATAGGTAAAACACCTAAATTATTTGGTAATGATGGCCAAGGTATACGTACACCAGATGTTGGTTTTGGTGAAAACGATATTATGTCTGGAATGAACTTAGTAATCGCACAAACTCGTTTTCCTGTTACGTCTCCAGAAGAAATGAAAGCCTTCTTTCATGACGATAAAAACAACCAAGAAATTCGAGAGTACTTAGCAAGTCGCATAGGAAACTATGGAGAAGGAACCAGCGAGCTTGCAGATCTCGACTATTAGTTATCACAATTTAGAAGTGCCTTTCAAAAACCAACGGCGACTACAGAAGAATTAATTTTAGAACAAAATATTGCCGAACTTTTGGCCACTTACGAAAGTTCACAAGCCTTTACCAATTCACCTTGGAAAAAATACGTCGAAGGTAATGAAAATTAGCTATCAGAGTCTGCAAAACAAAACGCATTATTATTCTTTAATTCAAAAGCTGATGGTGGTGCTAATTGCTCAAGTTGTCATTCTGGGGATTTCTTTTCTGATGAAAAATTCCATAACATAGCAATGCCTCAAATAGGTAATGGTAATGGTAAAGGTGACGGAGATGGTAGTGCTGACTTTGGACGTTTTCGAGAAACAACATTAGAAGCGGACAAATTTGCTTTCAGAACGTCTACTATACTCAACATTAAAGTAACAGGTCCCTATACTCATGCAGGATCTTATACTTCATTAGAAGAAGTTATTAAGCACCATGCTAATCCAGCAAAAGCATTAGCTAACTATGATTTTTCACAGTTGCAACAAAGTGGCATTTCTAATTTAGATAAAATGCAAAACAACACTCAAGAAGCCTTAGACAAACTTACACAAGATCGCCTAGATGGATTAAATGTCCTACAGGATGTGGAACTATCAAATGAGCAAGTGTCACAACTAGTAGACTTTATGCGCGCGCTTACTGATCCATGTGTTACAGATAAAACCTGTATGGCAAAATGGGTTCCCACTAAAGGAGAAGACCCTAATGGTGATCAATTGGATGGTATTGATGCAAATGGCGAGTATCTATAATATTTGAATATCTAAAAACTGGTAAAACTATAAAAAAATCAATAAGTAGGGGGGCATTTTATTAGAAAGTATAATTTTAAGAATGACATCCCCCTACTTTTAACTGATTTATTTTTTAACTTGGTTCAGCTAAAGTTGTAGGTAGCATTCTGAATATTTTCATACCGATCATCACTATACAAAAACTTATACCAATGCCACCAAAGCCCAACAGATATTCTGACAGTGTTGCAGAATAGTCATTGAATACACCATCCGCAAATAAACTGCTTATTTCTGCATTGGGGAAAAGAATTAGAGGGTAAGACTGTCCGCCAATTATGATGATATAAAGTTGAATAAAACCGCCGATAATAACTAATATGGATGCACTAACTAATGCCAATGTATGGTTTTTAAACCATGCCCCCCAGAGTAAAATCATTGGTAATATACTGCCTATAATAATCTGGCCAAACCAAAATAAAAGTGAAAACATATCTCCACTTAGAATATAAGTTTCAACGCCATGATGTTCAGTAGCATAAAGATTTGTTAAATGTCTCACGAATTCAAAAAATAGAACAGCAGTTATGAATAACGGTAAGCTTCTGCGAAGCCGTTTAATTACCGCATTACCTAAATCTCGTTTAGTTAAAGTAAAAGTACTAATAATAAGTAATGAATAAACAGCAGTGCCGAATACATACGATGCTGAAATAAATAATGGCGCTAAAATTGCTGCATCATAATATTGACGAGCTACAAGAAATCCAAATATTGAACCTGTTCCCATAGTTAATAAAAAACGCCAAACCATATTAGCGACTCCCAATGGTCTATAGAGAGATTTTGCTGATTTAATGCGATCCATCATAGTCCAAAGATAGACTACTATAATTGCAATAAAACCAGAATATAGAATCATATTCCACGCAAAAATTGATTTAAAATTTATCGCTCCTTTAGCCATCTCGATAACATTACTAATCTTACCTAAATCAAGTAATAACACCATTAATCCACCCACTAACAAAGATCCAGCTAGCAACAAAGATAAACGCCCTAAAGGCTGATAAGTCTTATTTCCAAATACAGTGCCTATTGTTGCAATATTTGCAGCTCCCGAGGCCGACACAATGAGAAATATAGCGAATACATGCGGCATACCCCAAACAATTTGGTTATTCATTCCTGTTACGTAATGACCATGATGATGCATATAGTTAAATGCGCCGATTCCTAAAAGAATTAACACAGCGAAAAATGTAAAAATACTCCAGAAACCTATTCCGTTATTCTCAAGTTCGCAGTAGCTTACTTTTTTTGATACACCTTTGTTGATAGATTCGCTAGACATACTTATATCCCCTGATATCGAACGCCGGTATTTAAACCGAGATCTGCTCGAATCTGAGATCCACCATTTTGTTCCAATTCTTTACTGATGGTGCTATCAGGGTCATTAAGATCACCAAACACAATCGCATCGGGCGATGCATCCACACAGGCTGGATTTTCACCTTTATCGATTCGATGTACACAGAGATTGCATGATTCCACTGTACCTTTACCGCGTGGTGAATTAGGTCGTTGATCAACTAAGGTTTCATGTACGAAGCTACGTGCTTTATAAGGACAGGCCATCATGCAATAACGGCAACCAATACAGATATGTTTATTCACTTGCACAATACCATCAGCACGTTTCATTGAGGCGCCAGTTGGACACACATCGACACAAGGTGCAGTTTCACAATGCTGGCACATCACTGGTAGGCTAAAAGTATGGCCTGTGAGTTTCTCAGTAACTTTTACTTTTCGGACCCATTGCGCATCTTGGGCTTGATTGGACTTGGGATCATCTCCCCAGCCATGTTCTTTCTTGCACGCTGCTATGCAGGCATCGCCACCATCTTCTAGCTTATCGATATTAATCAATAAGCCCCAACGCTTTGCACCTGTAACAGCTTCATTATCTGGCTTGGCTTGAGCTTCTCTTAATAACAAATTAGGTGCGAGTGTCACTGAGGCTGCAGCCCCAGCTGTTATGCCAACTATCGATAAGAAATTACGACGGTATGAGTCAAAGTTATTCACTAGTAAGCTCCTCCGTCTTCTGGGTTTGATTAGGTTTATTTGAGCTATTTAATTCTAGATCTGAGTTTTGGAGAGTTTTCAATGACCCCCCCCCACTTTTTGTATGTTTTGTCGATTGTTGATTATTTACATGCTTAAAAGCTAAATCCATTAGTTCTTTTTTACCTAATGACTTAAGTTGCATAGATTCGATATTAGAATCAGCCATATCTGTTAGTATTGATCTTTTTTGTGAAATTGATGTTTTAGCAGACTTAAATTCGTAATCAAATTTGGTAGGATGATCAACATGACATTCAAAACAGTCTAACTTCGCCGCAACATAAGTATGGCAAGTAGTACAAAAATGTTCCTGATCAGTATGCCTTAACACCTCACCATAATGACTTTCAGGAACATGGCAATCTATACAAGCATTTAGACTATGCTCTTCAGTCCGGATACCGTTATACATCGTTTCATCACGTTTATGTTTTAAAGCATCCATATGATTTGTGCGCATATAGGCTACATGTTTATCACTAATTTCATCAGATTCGAATTGCTTAGAAGCTTTCATTAGTTCAGGAGGCTCACTATCACAGGCGCTTAAACCCAATAGTGAAACAAACATTAATGACAATAGGAAAAATCGATTTAGCATATTCAAATATAAACTATTAACGCTAAGCGTTTATGCTCCAAAACCCATTTCAATATAACCTGTAGGACATACATCTGCACAGATATGACAACCAATACATTTATCATAGTCAGTGTCTACATATCGACCCATAGTTGATTTAGTTTTATCCACTCGGAAAACAGCGATCTGTGGACAGTAGATAACACAGTTATCACACTCAAAGCACATGCCGCAACTCATACAACGCCCTGCTTCCTCGACAACGTCATCTTCAGCAAGTGCATTCATGCGTTCCATGAAATGGCCTAACACTTCATTGCTAGATGGCACGTCTTCAGTACGTTTATAACGATTAACTTGTTCAAAATGACCTAGGAATAGCTCACTTGATTTAACTATTTCAAATTGTGAACGATCATCAAAGTTATGTACCGCATAATTATCACTATCTGTACCACGTAGATCTGGTTCTTTAGTTTCCTGATAATCAGTAGGACTTAAATTAAATTCTTTTAACTTATCTAAGAGATCAAAATGATGTTTATCTACTTTAGGTCGCTTAGATAATTCAGCTTGCTTTAAATAATGATCAATAGTTTCAGCGGCAATTGAAGCTTGACCGATTGCAGTAGTCAACAAATGTGGTCGGACAATATCACCTGCTACGAAATGGCCTTCTTTACCAGGAACTTGATAAAAGTTATCTGCATCGATTGCATTTCGTTCATTACCAAATTCTTCAACACCTTCGAGATCGCCGAATTGACCAATTGCTGAAACAATTAGATCAGCTTCAATAATGGTTTCTATACCATCTTCTTTGGGTTTTGGTAAATTACCTTCCATAACTGATTCGACAACTTTAAGAGCTATAGCTCGGCCGTTTTCATCAACAATTATTTCTAATGGCATTACTTCATTTAGAATTGTTACACCCTCAATTAAAGCATCTTGAACTTCGTGTTCTGCCGCTGTCATTTGATCTAATGGGAATAGAGAAGTTAACGTCACTTCACATGAGACCTTGTTTTTAATATGATTTTCAGGATTTTCGGTATGTTTGATTATGCCTGTAGCTACATCTTCACCATGTTCGCCAAGTTTATGATAGTCAGCTAAAGTGCCTATTCTTCGAGAAACTGACACAACATCAATCGAAGTATCACCACCACCCACACATACAATTTTGGGCGCTGTATATTTCATATTGCCTAGATTAAAAGACTCCAAGTAATCAACAGCGCTAATCGCATTAGGAACCTTATCCCAATTATCTACAAATAAACCACGACCCTTTT
>JBLHNB010000234.1:0-5062 GCA_047621305.1 Alteromonadaceae bacterium
TTTAACGATAATATTTTAGCCATATCGATAAAAATTGATGAGTTGATCACATCGATCGTAACCCTCGCCAAAGCCATGAAAACGAGTTATGTTATTTGTTCAAGAAATGGGTGGCTTCGTTTTTCTTGCTGGTGTGACTAAGTCTGGAGTAAGCATTAATGATCCTGCTATAGGTAAAAGAAAGCTCACGTTTAAAGAGTTTTCAAATCACTTTACAGGCATTGCGTTAGAGTTAACTCCGACTAAAGGTTTTGAAAAACAGGACGAGCGTCAACAGATGGGGCTGTCTCAACTGTGGAGTAAGATGACAGGCCTAAGCAAAACGTTAACGGCACTTTTTGTTCTGTCTATTTTGCTGCAGGTATTCGCCTTAGTAACGCCCTACTATATGCAATGGGTGGTTGATGAGGTACTAATAAGTCAAGATAAGCCTTTATTAACAGTGCTGGCATTGGGCTTCGGACTACTCGCTATTATCAATGTTCTGACTACTGGCATTCGTAGTTGGTTAGTACTAAGAGTTTCCAGCTTATTAAATATGCAGATGGGGGTTAATTTACTTAGGCATTTGCTCCGCCTGCCAATGAGTTATTTTGAGAAGCGCCACATCGGTGATTTAGTCTCACGCTTTGGTTCATTAGCACAGGTACGCGAAAGGCTTACAACTGGTTTGGTTGAAACCGTGGTTGATGGTGTGATGTCGATAGCGGTATTGATTATGATGCTCATTTACAGTGTTAAATTAACCTTGGTCGTAGTAGCTGCAATTTTTATCTATGCCTTGTTAAGACTAGCCTTATATAGGCCGTTGCACCGTGCAACAGAAGAATCAATTCAAGCATCAGCGAAAGAGCAGACGAATTTCTTAGAGAACATTCGTGCAATACAAACAATTAAACTGTTTACCTGTGAACCGCAACGACAGAATTTATGGCAAAACCGTTACAGCGAAGTGATTAATACAGATATTCGCTTAGGTAAGCTGAAGATAAGTTTTGATGCGATGAACAAGTTATTGTTTGGGCTAGAAAATATCATAGTGGTATACCTGGCTGCGTCCATAGTTATGAGCGGCGGGTTAACTATCGGCATGGTGCTTGCCTTTATTGCCTATAAAAATCAGCTGACTGAGCGTTTTGCCAGCCTTATAGAACAACTGATATTGTTTCGCATGCTAAGACTGCATTTAGACCGTATTTCTGATATTGCCCTAAGTGAGCAAGAAGCGAATCGAAATAGCACCAGTCCTTTGAACTCAGTAAGTGGGCAGCTTCAGCTTGAAAATGTGAGTTTTCGCTACAGTGATAATGAGCCAAATGTGATTGATAACGTGTCATTAACCATCAATGCCCATGAGTCTGTGGCCATTGTTGGTGAGTCTGGATGCGGTAAAACTACCATAGTAAAATTAATGCTGGGGCTACTTACGCCAACACAAGGGCGCATATTACTCGATGGACAGGATATACATCAAATAGGCTTAATTCAGTATCGTCAGCAACTTGCGGCAGTAATGCAAGACGATACCCTGCTATCTGGCTCTATTGCTGATAACCTGACATTTTTTGACCCTGAACCTAACTATCTTCGCATGCAGCAGTGTGCTCAGCATGCCGCCATAGATAAAGACATTAGTAAGATGACCATGGGCTATAACACGCTAGTTGGTGATATGGGCAGTCAGTTTTCAGGTGGACAAGTACAACGATTATTGCTTGCAAGAGCGCTCTATCAACAACCCAGCCTTCTGTTTATGGATGAAGCGACGAGTCATTTAGATATTGAAAATGAAGCAAAAATTAGTGAGCAGATAAAACATTTAGAGATGACACGAGTGATTATTGCCCACAGGCCTGAAACCATAAAACAGGCAGACAGGGTAGTCGTTATGCATCAAGGGAAAGTGTATACCCCAGAGCAAATACAGCAATTAACGGGTACTCATGAGTAACCATAAGCTTGGCAATATTTAAAAATAGAGACAAGAGTTAAAGAATTTAAGCAGGTAATATATCTGGATTCAACAAAGTAAATCCAATATTTCATCAGCTTAAAGCAAGGGCGCGGCAACTTTAGCGGGAAACCGCGCCCTTGGACAGTCGCTTAAGGTTAGTTGTTCAATTTGAGCAACGAAACACTTAAGCAAACATAACGTTATGTAGTTTAAATTAAGGAAGATATTATGCAAGAATTAACAAAGAATGAGATTGAGCAAGTTAATGGTGGTATTTTTGGTGCTGTATTTTTGGTCTATATCCAGATTCATGGAATTGTGCAAAACTTCAAATAACTTAGAGGTGTTTAGATATGAAAGAACTTAATCAAGATGAGCTAAATTTAGTTGTTGGTGGATTCCTTCCAGCAGTGGCAGCATATTATTTATATATGGGGTCTAGTATTTCAGGCGTTTATTCCTGGGCGAAGTGGATGTCTGAGCCGTAGGAGTCTTAATAAAGGGCTTGTTTAAAACAAGCCCTTTTAGATAGGAATGATTATGAAGTTTTTTGTGATAATAGAAAGTTTTGTTTTAATTCTGTTTCTTGTTTTCATTGGGAGTTACTTTCATGCTTTGCTACATTTCCTTATTACAGTGTTGGTTTTAAAGGCGATTAATAAGTATTCTTAAATCTTAAGCAGGTTATTTTTATGTGGCTTTTTTTTCAGGTGATAATGCTTTCTATAAAACTAGTGTTTTTTATTAGTTTAATTCAATTTTTCCTTGGCAAGGAAACTTTGATTGAAAAGATTTTGAAGTTAATTAAATAATGCTGTTATTGTTTTTAATGATACTTTGTTATTTCTGATAGTGTCCCTAAAGAAGTTAGGGGAGTATTATTATGTGGTTCGTTCTGTTGGCAAAGGATTTTTGTATATCAAGCTGCCAATATCGTAAAAAGCACCATTAGTTACAATAAAACGAATTAGTTTATATAAATTGTTGATGCGCAAATGACCAGGGTGATCGCATGAGCGCTTAAATTTCAACCAAACCGGTTAAGCCAGCACTCAAAACGTCTTCTAAATATTCTGGCTTCATCCAAGCTCGTTTTTGTTTCATCGGAATACTCCCTTTTGATGATTCAGTTCGTAAGAAAACATGGCCAGACCAAGACAAACTATCGTTAGCTTAGACGATACGCCCTACTATCACTGTATGCGTCTAGCGAAGTACACCTAGCATCGATGTTCTGATTGTCTAAAAATACTTGCTCAATGATAAATTTGGAGCAGGTGATGAAAACATACAGAACAACGACTCAGTGGCAGATGCTACTTCAACAACGCGGCTCGTTTAGTGGCACTAATATCGAATTTTGCCAACATCATAATGTCTCGATTACCACTTATTATAAACAACGTGCTTTACAGGCTGAGAACCAGCAAAAAACAACCTTGCCAAAGAGCGCTACATCATCACGTTTTATTCAGTTAAAACAAACCACCACTGAAGTCTGCGCACGAAAACATAAAATAATTTAGACACCCAAGATTTCTGGCTAAATATTGACCGCTCAACTACGCTTTATTTACGCTTTATTTACGCTTTCAAAATGGTAATTGAAGATGGCCAGACCAAGACAAACTATCGTTAGTCTAGAAGATACGCCTTACTATCACTGTTGTTCGCGTGTGGTACGTAAGGCTTTTTTGTGTGGCATCGATAAATCTACTGGTGATAACTTTGAGCATCGGCGTGAGTGGGTCGATTCACGTATCCTTGAATTGGCGACCATCTTTGCTATTGATATTTGTGCCTATGCCGTGATGAGTAATCATTTACATGTGGTGCTAAAAGTCGATGCTGACAAAGCAAAAAAGTGGTCAGATAAAGAAGTGCTTATGCAGTGGCACAAAGGCTTTAAGGGCACGTTACTCACGCACAAGTACCTAAAAGAAGAAGAGCTTAACCAGTTTGAGCTTCAAACGGTTAATGAATGCATTACCGAGTACCGTAAACGCTTAATTGATATCAGTTGGTTTATGCGCTCACTCAGTGAGCCGATAGCCAGAATGGCTAACAAAGAAGATAAATGCACAGGGCGATTTTGGGAAGGGCGTTTCAAATCCCAAGCCTTAAAAATAATTTAGACACCCAAGATTTCTGGTTAAATATAAAAAAATAATTGAGACACCCAAGATTATTGGCTAAATAACGAACAATGAACTAGGCTTTATTTACCCTTTCCAAATGGTAATTGAAGATGGCCAGACCAAGACAAACTATCGTTAGCCTTGAAGATACGCCTTACTATCACTGTTGTTCGCGTGTGGTACGTAAGGCGTTTTTGTGCGGCTTTGATAAATCAACGGGTGAGAATTTTGAGCATCGGCGCGAGTGGGTTGATTCACGCATTCTTGAGTTAGCGACCATCTTTGCTATTGATATTTGTGCCTATGCCGTGATGAGTAATCATTTGCATGTCGTGATAAAAGTAAATGCTGACAAAGCAAAAGGTTGGTCAGATAAAGAAGTGCTCATACAGTGGCACAGAGGCTTTAAAGGCACACTATTAACCCATAAGTTTTTAAAAGGGGAAGACCTCAATCAATTTGAGCGTCAAACGGTTAATGAATGCATTACCGAGTATCATAAACGCTTAATCGATATTAGTTGGTTTATGCGTTCACTCAGTGAGCCTATAGCCAGAATGGCCAACAAATAAGACATAATAATTATGACACCAATAATTATTTCGTTACTTGTTCAAAAAATGGGTTGCTCGATTTTTGTAATCATAGCTGTTTCATTTATATGGCATTTTGATTAAAAATTTAGATGTATCAAGTCAGCACGTTTAAAGGTTCATAATTATTGACTTTTTTCAACTTCAGGAATAAAGTCAATCTCAGTTAGCAATTGCAGAACTTGAAGATATAAAGCTCTGCAACTAAATGAATTTAAACGACTATTTTAACTATTTAATTCGAGAGTCTGGGTTCAAATCCCTATCCCTCCGCCACATTCAAATAAAAAGGCCTTATCGAAAGATAAGGCCTTTTTATTTGGGCGAAAGATAGGACTTTGAACCCACGGGTTCCTCTTTATTACAAGCAAGCTATC
>JBLHNB010000235.1:0-5016 GCA_047621305.1 Alteromonadaceae bacterium
CCCGAGCTTGTCGAAGGGAGGGATAACGCAACCCAGAGTAAAAATCAAATTACAGCAAGCAGGGTACATTCTAGGTTCAGCCTACGTTGAAATTGACATTCAAAATAGTCAAAATAAAAAAGAACACCACAGAGTAGTGTTTTCAGGTGATTTAGGAGCACCATACGCACAATTATTACCCGCCCCCAAAGGCCCATATCGTGCTGATACTCTAATTATCGAATCAACCTATGGTGATAATAATCATAAAAGCCGAAAAGACAGAACTAAAAACCTACAAAAATTGAAATTGCGAAATAAAGTTTCCTAAGTGTAGCTTATATTGTTTATTTACTGCATTACTCTAAAAATTACAGTACAATACCGCCGGATTTGATTTATTGCTTAAATCTATTGATCCATCTCAAGTTAGCCTTATTGAGATAAAGTTAAAAGTTGTGCTAATGATATAATGACAGTTGAAATAGATTATTACAGTCTATTAGATACTTAATTATTTTCTGTAAAGGGTGCTTAACCTAATGAAAATGTAATTATATTAGAGAGTTAACACGAACGTTACCGGAATTTAACATGAATATATTAGCTACAGCCTTCACCGCTTTTTTCTTCGCAATTTTAGCTATAAAATTATTTAAGCCTTTTGCTATTGAAGTTGGTTTAGTTGATAAACCAAATGAAAGAAAACACCATGCAGGACATATCCCTTTAATTGGTGGAATTTCAATTTATGTAGCCGTTCTGGCTGCTAGTCTTTTATGGTTACCGAATTCGCTTGAGTTACGTATGTACCTTATCGCATCAGCGATGATGGTTTTTATTGGTGCCTTAGATGATAAATTTGATTTGCGAGTAAGAATTCGTATTGTGGGTCAAATTATTGTTGCCAGCTTAATGATTTACGGTGTTGGTGATTCTATTTCAAACCTAGGTAATCTTGTTGGATTAGGTGATATTCAACTTGGTCCTTTCGGTGTGTTATTTACTTATGTAGCCATAATAGTCGTGATTAATGCATACAACATGGTAGATGGAATTGATGGCTTAATAGGCATGTTAAGTTTAAATACTTTTACTGCTATTGCTATTCTGTTTTTAATGAGCGGAAGTAATGGCTATTTAAGTTACCCGTTAATATTGGCTACGGCCACATTACCTTACTTAATATTTAACCTCGGTTTTTTCCAAATACTTACCAAAAAGATATTTATGGGTGATGCCGGAAGTATGTTTATCGGTTTAAGTGTTATCTGGTTGCTATCAATGGGTACACAAGGTGAAAATGCATCGTTTCGACCTGTAACTGCGTTATGGATTTGTGCGATACCGTTAATGGATATGTTAGCAATTGTCTATCGTAGAGTAAAAAAAGGTAAATCGCCATTTAAACCTGACAGAGACCATCTACACCATATCCTTCAACGTGCTGGTTTATCATCAGAACAAGCATTAGTGTTTATTACTGTTTTTGCCATATTAATGTCTATTATTGGCCTGTTAGGTGAGTACTTTGAAATAGCGGAAAGTAGCTCGTTGTTGTTGTTTCTTTTTATTTTTGTACTTTATAATAAATATGCGCGTCATTTTAGTTGGAAATATGTTGAATAGGGGCAACCTATTGGCAGAATGAAGAATTGAATGGCTAAGCCCTTACAAGTAAGGGCTTTTTTAATAAATTAACGTTAGTTGGGTGCATTGGATATTGGCTCAATAACGACAGATTTAGTCTCAAGGTGATATAAAACCTGAGTTTTTATGTTGAAAAAAATCAACACTAATTGTTTTAGCTACAGTTTATAAATTTGAAATGTAGTGTTTTATATAGAGGTTTAATGAAATTATCATCTGCTGATTTTAAAACTATTGTTAAGTCTACCCCTCTAGTCTCTATCGATTTAATCGTTCGAAACATTGAAGGCAATGTACTGTTGGGCAAAAGAACGAACCGCCCAGCACAAGGCTTTTGGTTTGTCCCTGGTGGACGCGTACTAAAAGATGAGCATTTTGCCTCTGCATTTAAACGTCTCATAAAAGAAGAGTTAGGGCTTGATAACGTACAGTCAACTTTTAAAGGTATCTACCAGCACTTTTATGATGATAACTTCTCTGAAGGTGATTTTTCAACGCATTATCTAGTACTCGCTTATGAAATATCCTTTAAGGGTGATTTAGCTTCTTTGCCACTTGAACAACATTCAAAATATAAATGGTTCGATGAAAAAGAGCTCGTTGAAAGTGAACAAGTGCATAAACACAGTAAATGGTATTTTCAAGAAAATAAACAAGCAGATGCTCCTTTAAATAAGTAACATAATTCAAATCAAATGATTTTAAACGGAAATTTTATATGATCACTCCTGTTATTATGGCCGGTGGCTCAGGCTCAAGGTTATGGCCATTAAGTCGTTCGTTATATCCTAAGCAGTTTTTAGCCTTAAACGGCAAAGCAACAATGCTACAGCAAACCTTACAAAGACTTTCTGGGTTAACGCTTGAACGTCCGGTAGTTATTTGTAATGAAGAACACCGTTTTATCGTGGCGGAGCAATTACGTGAAATCAATCAATCTGGCTCTATTATCCTAGAGCCTGTTGGCCGAAACACAGCGCCTGCAATTGCATTAGCCTCAAAGACAGTAGTTGAGTCTAAAGATTCACTCATTCTCATTTTAGCGGCAGATCACGTTATTCTTAATGAAAGCGCTTTTGTCGATGCCGTCGAAAAAGCAATTCCTTTAGCAGAAGCGGGTAAACTTGTGACTTTTGGTATTGTACCTACCGAAGCGCATACCGGCTATGGCTACATAAAGCGTGGCGAATCCGTTAATGAACATGGCTATCAAGTCGATGCCTTTGTTGAAAAACCTAATGCAGAAATAGCCAGTGAATACTTTGAAGGGAAAGAGCATTATTGGAATAGCGGTATGTTTTTAATGAAAGCAAGTCGGTACTTAGAAGAATTAAACCAATTTAGACCTGATATTTATACCGCATGTGAAAGTGCTTTGGCAAACACATCAAAAGATGAAGACTTTATTCGAATAGATAAAGGTGCCTTTGAAAAATGTGCTGATGAATCTATTGATTATGCGGTAATGGAAAAAACATCGGATGCGGTTGTGGTTCCATTAGATGCAGGTTGGAGCGATATTGGTTCTTGGTCTGCATTATGGGATGTAAATAACAAAGACTCTAATGGCAATGCTGTGATTGGTGACAGCATTATGCGCGAAACCACTAACAGCTTAATTCAAGGCAGTGAAAGATTAATTACAACTGTTGGTGTCGATAATTTAGTTATCGTTGATACCAAAGATGCCTTACTTGTTGCAAATAAAGATAAAGTGCAAGATGTTAAAAAAATCGTTGAACAATTAAAAGCTGAAGGTAGAGACGAGTTTAAGAATCACCGTGAAGTTTATCGTCCTTGGGGTAAATATGACTCTATCGATGCTGGTACACGTTATCAAGTGAAGCGTATAACGGTTAAGCCCGGTGAAAAACTGTCTATTCAAATGCATCATCACAGAGCTGAGCATTGGATAGTGGTATCAGGTACGGCAAAGGTCACAAATGGTGATAAAACATTTTTAGTGACAGAAAATGAATCTACATACATACCCATTGGTGTGATCCATGCGCTCGAAAATCCAGGGAAATTACCTTTGGAAATGATAGAGGTTCAGTCAGGAACCTATCTAGGTGAAGATGATATTGTACGTTTTGAAGACCGATATGGTCGCGTGTAAAACCAACGCTTAAGAGAAAATATATGACTGAACTTACTTGTTTTAAAGCATACGATATTCGTGGTCAATTAGGTGAAGAACTTAATGATGAAATCGCTTACCGAATAGGTCGCGCTTTTGCTCTGTATCTAAAACCTAAAAAAGTAGTTGTAGGTGGTGACATCCGTTTAACTTCAGAATCATTAAAACTCTCGTTTTCTGAGGGCCTGCGTGATGAAGGTGTTGATGTTTTTGATATAGGAATGACAGGTACTGAAGAAATCTATTTTGCTACTAAAAATCTAGGCATGTGTGGTGGCGTTGAAGTAACAGCGAGTCATAACCCTATGAATTATAATGGCATGAAATTCGTTAGAGAAGATTCTAAGCCGATAAGTGGCGATACCGGATTAAATGCCATTAAAGCGCTAGCTGAAAGTCAATCTTGGAAAAATAGCGAACCTACCATGCAAGCAACCCCAAAAGGGGAATATACACAAACCTCGAATTTAGCTGCTTATGTTGACCACTTAATGACATACATAGCGCCTAAAAACATAACCCCACTTAAATTAGTGGTAAATTCGGGTAATGGCGCTGCAGGTCATGTTGTTGATGCAATAGAGTTAGCGTTTAAACAATTAAATATCTCTATTGAGTTGATTAAAGTGCATCACGAAGCTGATGGTAATTTTCCTAATGGTATACCTAATCCACTATTGGTAGAAAATAGGGAAGATACGGCACAAGCTGTTCGTGAGCATAATGCAGATATGGGGATAGCATGGGATGGCGATTTCGATAGATGTTTTTTATTTGATGAAACAGGTGAATTCATCGAAGGATATTATATTGTAGGATTACTAGCCGAAGCTTTTTTGAAAAAAAATACGGGTGGAAGTGAAAAACCAACAAAAATCATTTATGATCCGCGCTTAACTTGGAATACCGAGCAAATAATTAAAGAAAATAATGGCGAAGCCATTATGTCTAAAACAGGGCATGCTTTTATTAAAGAGCGAATGCGTAAAGAAGATGCCGTTTATGGCGGAGAAATGAGTGCTCATCATTACTTTCGCGATTTTGCTTACTGTGATAGCGGTATGATCCCATGGTTATTAGTTGCAGAATTATTATCAGTTAAAAAACAGACGTTATCTTCGATGGTTAAAAATTGTATTGCTGCTTTTCCTAGCTCAGGAGAGATTAATTCAAAACTCGACAATCCAACGTTAGCGATAGAACGAGTATTAGAGCAATATAAAGAACAAGCGATAGACATCGATTAT
>JBLHNB010000236.1:0-4990 GCA_047621305.1 Alteromonadaceae bacterium
TGTGATGAATATTCGTCATTCAAGTAATGAGTTACAAATTGTCAAAGCTATCATAGAAATGAGCAAAAGCTTGAGTATTACTAATGTTGCTGAGGGTATTGAAGACAAAGAAACGGCGAAAGTACTAACCGATTTAGGTTGCGAAGTAGGCCAAGGATACCTCTGGTCTAAACCATTGCAACAGCAGGATTTTATTGCTTTATTGTCTCAAAAAAATGAATGAGTTAATTTATATTTTTATGATCAAGATATTTAGGATCTTCAGTCTGAATATGATCGACCAACCAATCGTTTAAGAAATAAATTAATCCCAAAGAGATAGCTCCTATTCTCAATGATTGCTGTTTTATTTTTTCAAGTTCATTGATAAAGAATTGATGCTCATTTTTATGATGTTCAATATCACTTGGCGTTAGCGTGGTAAAGTACTTTTCTTCTTCGTCAAAATGATATCTTGTGTAGTCTTGAAGCTGATAAAATAAGGGCATAATGACCTCTAAGTCGCTGTCTTGCTCAGAGGCAATATAAATTTTATTTATTATGTTAAAGAGCTGTTTATGCTGAATATCTATTGTGTTGATACCAATAGAATAACTATCTTGCCATATAACCTGTGCCATATTACTTCTCAATAATTTCTTTGAACATATTATAAACGATTAATAAAATATTTGAATTAAAATTTATTTATTTTTATTTATTTAAATCAATGTATTAGTCGTTGATTTAAAGTGTTGATTTAAATCAACGTTAATTTTGGTTTTTTATGTATACTCAAAGATTAAATTAAAGATGATACATTTGTAATCATTATGAAATCCGTGTTACTAAAGTAGATTAGTTACACCAATACCTTGTTATGAGATAAAAGTGGTCGATAGGTTATTCATTGCACGTTACATTTTAGATCTTATTATATCCTAGGTGCATATTTGGGTATGGCTAAACATTGCTAAAATAGCACAAGGAGGATGCTTTTTTAGCAATGTTTATGGCATTGAAAAAATTACAGACAAGTTAATCAAGGTATATTTGTGAAACAATTATTTAACCCTGCTATAAATTTAATGAACAATCTGAGTTACTTTCGAAAGTTCATTGTACTTGGAGGGCTTTCATTGCTTGCGTTATTGATTGTTTCAATTTCGTTTATTGGCCAGTTGTCTGGATCGATCAGTACCGCTAACCAACAGTTATCAGGTTTAAATGATGTACAGAAAATATCAGGATTAATTCAATTATTACAACGGCATAGAGGCATCTCTGCAGCAGTCATTGCCGGTGTTAGTGATAGTGCAAATAAGCAGGGATTTGTAAATGAAAATGTTGATGATCATTTTCTAACCGTTAGTAATGCACTGCCTTTAGCACTAAAGAAAACAGCACAATGGTCTACTATTAATGATCAGTGGAGCTATATAAAGACGAAAGGCATTATCTTAGCGTTAGATAAAAGCTTTAATTTACATACAGAATTAATTTTCAATCTCAATTCTTTACAGCTAAAGGTTGCTGACTACCATCGTTTGTTTGTCATGAATGATATGGACTCATATTATTTAACCAATAGCTTTTTATTCTCAATCCCCATCACGTTAGAACAACTTGGACAAGCACGTGCTGTTGGGATGTCATATCTAGTGAATAAAAACATAAAATCTAAAAAAGCCATCACGAGACTTTTATCAAGTACCATTCTACCCCTGAATGTATTTAAAGAAAATATAGACAATATCAAAAGGGAATTAATTTCAGATGGAGGAAATCTTTCTGCTCAGGTGCTAATTGAAACCATTGAACAACACATAAAATTGACCTTAGACGGGATCCGAAAGAATAAAAATTCGCCGGGCCCCCTCGAGTTTTATAATATATCTACTTACGTTATTGATGAAGGCTATCAATTTTTAGATCACACATTGGCTTTTACACTCAGTAGTTTGCTTCACAAACGAGTTAACCAAGCAAACACTCAATTAATTTTAAGTGTTGGCTTTTCGTCCATGCTATTTCTTATCGTGCTCTATTTCATAATAGGACTGTATTTTTCCACTATTAGAAGTATCAATTCGTTAACTCAGGTTACAGGTAAGTTTTATAGCGGTGATCTTGATGCGCGCGTAACGCTTAATACCCATGATGAGCTGAATGAGATAGCGTTTGGATTTAATGAAATGGCTGCATCCATTCAAAATTTAATGGCTGATAAAAAAGAAATAAGCACAAGGCTGCGCGCCATTATTGATAATTCGCCCATAGGTATTTGGTTTACTGGCACGGATGGTCGTTATCATTTCGTAAATAAGACCTTTTGTGATGTAGCAGGAATAATAGAAGAAGATATGCTTAATACCCCTTCATCTCATTTAGCCGAGCTATTGGGAGAGGAGGTAGCGCAGCAGTGCTTAACTTCAGATAAAGCGGCCTTAGAACAAGATTTCCCTCATGTTTCCTATGCAACAATTCCTTGTTCAAATACAAAACCTTACCTTTTGGAAGTCACTAAAGTAAAATTAAAAAACACACACGGTGAGGTTATTGGTTTAATCGGTATCAGTAAAGATATAACCAATTCACGTCAACAGGAAGATGATTTGAAACTTGCCGATATCGTGTATCAAAATAGCGCTGAAGCGATGATGATTACCAACATTAATAATGAGATCATTACGATTAATCCTGCTTTGTCTGATATGACGGGCTATAGCAAAAGCGAATTAATTGGAAAAGATCCTAAGATACTTAGTTCGGGCAAACAAAGCCCACTATTTTACCAATTAATGTGGGAAGAAATAAAACTAACAGGAAGGTGGCAGGGCGAAATTTGGAATACCAGAAAAAATGGCACAGATTATCCAGAATGGCTTTCAATTAACACTATTTATGATGAAGGTATAGTCTTTAGGCGCATCGCTTTATTTTCAGATATTACTGAAAAGAAAGAAGCAGATGAACTAATATTAAAGCAAGCTAATTATGACAGCCTTACCAACCTACCCAATCGAAGAATGTTCATTGATAGGTTAGAACAAGAAATTAAGGTGTCTGAGCGTAAGAAACAACAATTTGCTTTAATTTTTATTGACCTTGATAACTTTAAAGTTATCAATGACAGTAAAGGTCATGATTATGGTGACGCACTACTGGTACAGGCTGGAAAACGCATTAGTCATTGTGTTCGAGAAGTGGATACGGTTGCTCGATTAGGGGGGGATGAATTTACTATTATCTTGTCTGACTTATCTGATCTATCTAATGTTGACTCTATTTGTCAGAAAGTATTACTCGCTTTAAGTAAGCCTTTTTGTATTGCTAAAATGTATACTTATATATCTGCTAGTTTAGGCGTGACTGTGTATCCTAATGATGCAAGGACCACGTTGGAACTACTTAAAAATGCAGACCAAGCCATGTATCTTGCTAAAGATCTTGGGCGCAATCGATTTTGTTATTTTACTACATCAATGCAAGATGAAGCTCTCAATAAATTATCGTTGATAAATGACTTGCGTAATGCCATTAACCTAAACCAATTAGCTGTCTTTTATCAACCTATAGTTGAATTGAATACAGGTATTATTCGAAAGGCAGAAGCCCTTTTACGTTGGAAACACCCTGTTCGTGGTATGGTCAGTCCCGCAGAATTTATTCCACTGGCAGAAGAATCGGGATTAATCGTAGAAATAGGTGACTGGGTCTTTAAACAAACGGTTCAACACATTAAAAAATGCAAAAAGCAGCTTGGTTTAGATATACAAATTAGTGTTAATAAATCACCAGTGCAATTTAGAGAAACAGTCAATAATTTTGATTGGTTAAGCTATCTCACTGAAAATGAATTACCAGGGGAAAATATTGTTATTGAAATAACCGAAGGCCTGCTAATGAATAATAATACCAGTACAATGGATCAGCTTTCTCAGTTAAGAGCAGCTGATATTAAGTTGTCTATGGACGATTTTGGCACAGGGTATTCTTCATTATCGTATTTGAAAAAATTTGAGCTTGATTACCTAAAAATAGATCAGTCCTTTACCAGAAATTTAGCGCCTGATTCAGAAGATATGATTTTGTCAGAAGCCATTATCACAATGGCTCAAAAATTAGGGCTAAAAGTTATAGCTGAAGGGATAGAAACAGAAGAACAACGGAAGTTACTGCTTGATTCTGGATGTGATTATGGCCAAGGGTATTTATTCTCAAGGCCAATACCAGCAGATGATTTTTTGCAGTTGTTAGCTAAAACGGCTAGTGATACCGGTGTTAAAAAAGAAATTGGCAGTTAACACTAATTGCCAATATGCTAATAGCTGAATTTGTTGTTCAGCAATCATCGACAATCACTTAGGTCAGCTTTGCCAATTCAATGCTAGTTTATTCAAAATGATGAGATATTTTCATGACATTACCTGTAGATAATAAAACGGACTTTATGCAAGCAGTTATTAATGCTGCGCCCACGCCTATTTTTTATAAAGATGCAAAAGGTCGATACTTAGGTTGCAATAAAGCCTTTGAAGAATATATTGGCTTAAAACGTGAACAATTAATTGGCAAAAATGTCCTCGAACTTTTTGATAATAACTTAGCTAGAGTTTATTTCGAAGCAGATAAAGCACTATTTGATAGCAAAGGTACTCAAATCTATGAATCTAAGGTGGATTACGCTGATGGCTCCACTCACGATGTTATGTTTCATAAGGCTTACTTTCACGCAGAAGACGCGGGTATTGAAGGGGTTGTAGGTTCAATACTTGATATTACAGAGCGAAAAAAAGCTGAGAAATCACTGGAGCTACTTGCATTAACCGATAGTTTAACAGGATTAGATAATAGATATTCGTTGATGAAAAGTTTGAAATACTCATTGTTACGTCAGCACAGAGAAAACTTCACATTGGCTTTTTTGATGTTGGATTTGGATGGATTTAAACAGGTTAACGACAGCTATGGTCATCCTGTAGGAGATGCGTTGTTAATCGAAGTTGCC
>JBLHNB010000237.1:0-4970 GCA_047621305.1 Alteromonadaceae bacterium
CCCCAATTTTCGGACAGCTAGCTAAGGAGTTATCTTCCTCAAATTAAGCCGCCAATTGACCGCTTAAATTATCATACATCAAGCTCGGTGTTGTGCCCAAAATTTGATGTTTTCGTTCCTCGTTGTAAAAATTGATCCAGGCTTTAATGCCTTATTTAGCCTCAGTGACGGCATCATAGGCGTTTAAATAAATTTATTCATATTTGATACTACGCCAGAGGCGTTCTACAAAGACGTTGTCACGCCAAGCGCCTTTACCGTGACCTACAGGGATGTAGGAAATGCAGATATTGCAGGAACAAATATCTGTCCATACTGATTCTGATGTCATTTTGTTTCAGTACTTGAGTGAAAATATCACTGGTAAATTGTAACCCTTGGTCGCTATTGAAAATAGCGGGCTTGCCATAACGATGTATCGCGTCCTCTAAAGCATCAACACAAAATTAACTGTCCATGCTGCTGGATAATCGCCATGACAATACCTTACGGCTGTACCAGTCCATTATCACCGTTAAATAGACAAAGCCCGAACTCATTGGCACATACGTTATATCTGTGGCCCATACCTGATTGGGCTGATTAATTGTTAAACCGCGTAACAAATAAGGATAGATCTTATTCTTTGGATGTTTCTTACTGGTATTGTGTTTGGGATAAATAGCCTGAATACCCATTTGTTTCATGAGTCGATAAACACGCTTGTGATTAGTGGCTCCGCCACTATCACGCAAGCTATCGGTGATACGTCTCACACCTAGAAACGGTCTGCTCAGGTGTATTTTATCAATCATTGTCATCAGTTTTAAATCATCATCTGATGGAGGTGCTACACGATGATATACACGTGAACGGTTCGGTTCACCTTGAGAAGACGACATTGTTGAATAATGGAAAGCTTATTCTTTTTTGAAACCATTTGCTTGCGATCAGCCAACTTTAGCGACCGAGCGCTTTAGATAAAAAATCATTTTCCATGGTGATTTCATCAATCTTAGCCTGTAATGATTTAATTTCTGATTCTCTGTCTGGTGCTAAACCTTTGGTTGATGCAAAGACTTCTGCTGATTGCTCCAGCAATTGCTTTTTCCACTTAACAACCAGATTGGCATTGATAGCAAAACGACTCGCGATTTCGCTTAATGTTTGATCGCCTTTGATGGCTGCCAGTGCGACTTTAGCTTTAAAGTCTGGTTAATGATTTCGACGTTTTTGACTCATTTTCTGTTCCTTATTTTTCAATAATTATAAAACAGAAAATTACACCTTAGTTTTTAGATTAGCTGTCTGATGGATGGGGTACAGTTCATAGAACGCTTTTCAGCAACACCCATAGAGGGATTAAACCACTATCTATAGGTGATGCTTTAAACATCTATTTGACCGATGTATCAATGAATAAAGTAAAGTGTTAATCAATTGCTTTGACGTAGTTTTCGACAGCAGCGGATGTTTGAAAAAAGATCTTGCCTGGCGACAATTCTTTAAGAAAATCACACTTCTCGAAAATATCTAAGACGGGGCCTTTGACTTCAGCAAGATTAAGCGTTGTTCCTTGATTCTTGAGGTTAGTAATTAATTGTTTAAAATAGATAACAGCGGTGGTATCAACATAGCTTACTGATGAAAATATCAACACAATATTTTTGGGTGAATGAAGTTGATATTGGTGTTCAATAAATTCTGAAATATAGTTAATGTTAGTGAATGTTATATTTTCGTCGATCCTAATTAGCAATAGGCCGTCCCATGTTTGTACTGCATGGCGTTTGATATTACGAAAGTGTTCAGTGTCTTTTATTCTTCCGACGACGGCAATATGAGGATTCCCCGTTCTTCTGATATAACTGAGGATTGTTACTAACACGCCCAGAACGATACCTTCTTCTATGCCGAGTACTAATACGCCTAACAGGGTAATAATTTGACTGATGCCATCAGACTTATCGAGTTTCCAGGTGGTTATGATAGTTTTTAGTTTTATCAAAGGAAAAACAGCGATGATAATGATTGCCGCTAAGACCGCCTTCGGGATGGTTTCTATTGCTTGTGAGACAGTATAGAGCAGAGTGGATAAAACAATAACGGCAATTAACATGGCAATTTGAGACTGAGCCCCAGCGGCATAATTTACCATCGTTCTACTAAAACCACCGGCTACGGGCATACCTCCAGTAAATGACGAAGCTATATTAGCCACGCCTAAACTAACAAGCTCTTGATTGGTATCAAGTTTCTCATTTCTAACTGATGCTATAAACTTTGCAATAGCTACACTTTCAACATATGCGATAAGGCTAATAAAAAAGGCACTAGGTAGTAATGTAAGCATGTGAGTTAGAGAAACATTAAGAAACTCAAAACTGAAAGAGGGAAAACCCTGTGGAATGGAGCCTACTATAGAAACACCTTGGCTGTCATTTAACGAAAATTGTGTAACTAATACAGTGCCTACAATAATAGTCAGTAATGGAGCAGATTTTGTTATTGCTGTGACAAGAGATTGTTTGACTTTAAGTTTTTTCAATAAGGTGTATAGCGGAGTCCCCATCAAGATCATGATCAATATGGCAATTAACCCTAATCCCATGGTGTAAAAGTTGTACTGAATAGTTGAGTCAAATAAACACGTAGTTAATGAGTCACAGCTTGCAACATCTACCCCCAACATTTTTGGTAACTGGCTGAAAACAATTATAATAGCTGCACCTGATGTAAACCCAGTCAAAACAGGATGGCTAATATAATTAACTAGGCTACCCATTCTCAGAAGTGACATGAGACACAATATAAGCCCACCTTCTACAGCTAATATCATGGCATTTTGTGTTGGTGTCCCCATCGATAACAATTCAGTTGATGATAGGGCACTTGCAACCATAATAGCAGCGATAGAAACGGGGCCAACTGATAAGACTCTACTCGAACCAAGAACGACATAAACTAATGCCGGCAACAGGCTTGAATAAATACCAACTTCAGCGGGTAAGCCTGCTAAGAAGGCATAGGCTATTCCTTGTGGTATCAATAATATGGCAGTGATAATACCTGCAAATACATCACTATGAAATAATTGTGAATTGTATGACTTAATCCAGCCTAAAGCAGGTATATATTGCTTTAGGATTTGAATTAAGGGATTAGCAGTGGCTTTGTTAGTCATCTATTTTAAGTCTTAACCTTAGATTAATATTGTTGTGAAAGTACTAAACTAGCCACATTTATAAATTAGAGGTGTGAGAGGAGTAATTTATTTATTGATCGATATATTTTTTTGCATAACTTGCTTTACTGGGTAAATCAATACGACGACCTTTCAACATAATGGTCCAATACAACCACGGAAGGCCAATTCGTTTAACTAGCCACCAAACGTAGCGATTTTTTCTGGGGTCTAGCATTGGAAAAGATGGCGTGACTTCACCACCATATGAAAACTCAGCAAGCATCACACTTGATAGTGAGGTTGTTAAAGGACATGAACCATAGCCAGTATATTTGGAAGCCAGTGGCTTATTGGCCATCAGATTAAGGATATTATCTGTAACTACAGGGTATTGTTTTCTGACGGCAGCGGCTGTCTTGGCATTGGTTGTACCGATGACATCCCCTAAGCCAAAGACGTTGTTATACTTAATGTGTTGTAAGGTTGCAGGATCAACATCTAACCAACCAGCATCATTACTTAACGGACTTTCTTTGATAAAGTCAGGTGAGCTTTGAGGAGGAGTCACATGTATCATGTCAAAGTATTTATCGACTAGTTTTGTATTACCTAATGAATCTTTGACTTCAAATGTAGCTTTTTTTGAAGGACCATCTATTTCGACAAGGTTAGAAGTATAATTCGTTTTTATTCCGTATTCAGTAATCACTTTTTCAAGGGCTTTTGCAAAAAATGGAACGCCAAATAATCCTGGTCCAGCATTAAAAAATTCAACATTTATTTTATTTAGATGACCGTGTATTCTGAAATAATCAGAAGCTAAGTACATTGCTTTTTGTGGTGCACCGGCACACTTAATTGGCATGGGTGGCTGAGTGAATAAGGCATTACCTGACGTCATTTTTTGTATTGTTTGCCAAGTGTATTCAACGTGTTTTGGTGAATAATTACAACAAACACCATTCTGACCTAAAGTGGCTTCTAGCCCCTTAATCTTATGAAAGTCCAGCTGTAGTCCAGGACATACCACTAAGTAGTCGTAACTGATTTCGCAGTCGCTATCTAAAGTTACTTTGTTTTGATCAGGTGAAAAAGAAGTAGCATACTCTTTTAGCCAAGTAACACCTTTTGGTAGCAAATCTTTTTGTTCACGAGTTGCATTTTTTAAGGTAAATGCGCCAGCACCAACAAGCGTAAAGGCGGGTTGATAATAATGCAGGCTTGATGGTTCAACCAATGCTATATCTAAAGATGCATTCTGTTTTTTTAAGTCGTTTGCTAGAGAGGTACCTGCCGCACCACCACCTATAATAACAACGCTATAATGATTATTTTTCATAATTCCCCTTTATTGTGAATTATTTATCTATTAGAAATTTACTTTTTCCACGCCTCGTAACCGCCAGTCATAGACATAACGTTCCTGAATCCCATCTTATTCAAACTTGCGGCGGCTAATGCAGAACGATTGCCCGACCGACAGTACAAAATGATTTTATTTTGAGGATTAATAATTTTTTCAAGTTCCATAATCTTGAATTCAAGTACACCGCGAGGGATCAAGTGGGCACTGGGTATAAAGCTTTTTTCATATTCACTGGGTTCACGAATATCAATGAGAATCACATCCTCTTGAGTAAGCATGGGCACTACCTCTGAAGGTAGAATCTCTGTGATTTCTGTTTTAATTCGAGCGACAAGTTGTGATGAAGTAAGTAACCTACCAGTGTTAATACTTAAATTTACATCGGAAGCTTGTATTGCCTCATCTTCATCAATGCCACAATAACGATTAGCTGGGACA
>JBLHNB010000238.1:0-4920 GCA_047621305.1 Alteromonadaceae bacterium
TGCATGCATAACGATACATCCAAACTGCTTGGATCTCTATCATGAATAAAATGCTCATTATATTTTTCTGCTTTGCTTTGCTTTGCTTGTCAATTTTCAATTTGTCGGCATAGGTGCTAAAGCATGATGAAGATGGTATTAAAATTTACACGCAAGAAATTCCTGATTCTTCTTTCAATACATTTAGGGGAGAAGTTTTTGTCACGCGTACACTTAAAAACTTGGTGGCTCACTATACAGACATAACGTAAATGAAAATTGGCTGCAGGACTCTGAGGAAAACGAGCTGCTTAAGAAAGTTTCAGGTCGAGATTTTTATATTTATCAACGTACAACCGCGCCTTGGCCTGTTAGCGATAGAGATTATTTACTGCATTCAAATATTGATCAAAACCCAGAAAAATTTGCCATAATAATGAAATTCGAAGCAAGTACTCAGCTTTCTAAATCTGATGAAGACTGCGTAGTTGTCACGAAATTAACGGGTTTATGGCGTTTATTACTGAGCCAAACTTGCTATTGCCTAAAGTAAATACGACGCCTTAAAATTAATCAAATTAGAGTCCTTGGCTATACTGAGCATTGGTTGAAACAGGAATCATAGTGATTAACTCATTTTTTGATGCGTCTATACCGTTAAGAAAGCCTTCAAAATGTTTAATTAACTGTATTTTGTCCTGTTTAGGCTTTGAACCTGAACCTATATCGGTTAAGTCAATGAAAAATTCATCGAATAAACCCGCTAAGTCGTTGACGACATCAAAGTTCAAAAATTGTTCATCGTTGTAAATACTAGGGTAGCCACCTTTTTGTTTATCAACCGCAAACGAGACGCCTTTGACATTAGTGATGGTGGTCGCTTTTTCACACTTCAACATACAGCCATCTTCAATGCTTGGCTTTTTGCAACCAACGGTTTGTTGGAAGAAGCATTGTCTGCTCGTCATCATGAGAATAGGGTGGTAAATGCTATATAGCATTTTGAAGTTTTCTGGACGAGAAATATTTTTGATTTGAAGACGATTAATCTCATTCGATATAAATGCGCCTGAACAGTTCAGCTCTTCTTTCAGCGTCAATAAGGCATAAGAATTAGTTGTGTTTAAAAATGGCCCAGCTATCCAATCAATATTCATTTCAAATGCTTTGTAAGCAATGCCAGTATTGTTGGTCACAATACGCTTAGGATTTACTTGTTCTAGAATTTTAACGGCTTCAATATAGTCTTTACCAATAAGCACGGCAGGGAACCAAGGTATTAGTCTTGGGTTCGCTAAAAGCAAGTCAATATGTTTTGTGCAGTCCTTTTTTAAACTCTCAGGTATCTTGAAATAAATATCTGCGTCGGTGGTATCGAAGAGATGAAAATCTTGTTCACTCGCGATTAATAATGATAGCTTAGGCTTTTCTTCCAATTTTGGATGTTTAGATAGTGCTGGGATCTCTACAGGCGCTATGACTGTTTTTGAATCATTCAATAGGTAAGCTATTTTGTTTTTGACTGCGGTTAATTCTTTAAATGCAAAGCTCAGATTTTCGTCAAGGTCAGAAAAGTCAAAACCTACAATAACGTGGTTGGCATCGTTAAAGTTGTTAAAGCGCTTTTTAAGGGTTGTTTGATCAATGACAGACTTTTCACTTTGCATTAAGTTTAAGTCAGAGGACACAGTGAAATCGCTCGCCTGATGTGTTATCACATTTAAGCTTGATACCGACACCGTTAATGGCGCATTCAGTTTTCCGGATACTTTTAATGTAAGCTCTATTTTTTCAATACTTAGCGGACTGATTTTTTGTTCAAGTTCTAAGCCTATATCATTTTTTTCTAATTTGAGTGTTTCTTTTACTTCTTGAATTTGTACCACTGAAATGGCTTTACTGTTTTTGACAGCGTTTATTGCACTGTGATCACGAGGGTTATCAATAAACATATCTTTAGTAAGATTGCCTGTTAGAAAAGAGTTCGTAAAATCACGATTAAATACCCTGTGTAGATTTGAGTCGTCTGCTAATAGTTTGCCAGAGTCTATAAATTGATTAATCTGTTTGCGCCAGGTATCGACAACGGTATATACATAATGAGCGCCTTTAATACGACCTTCAATTTTTAAGGAGTCAACGCCCGCTGCAACCAATTCCGGTAAATCAAAATATGCAGAGTTATCTTTAAGATTAAGCGGGAAATTATTGCCTGTTGCTGTTGTTTCATATTCGTCGCGACAGGCTTGGCTACAGCGACCACGATTACCCGAGTTGCCAACACTCACTGAACTTGAGTAACACTGACCTGAAAAAGCAATACACAGTGAACCATGAACAAACACTTCGGTGAGTACATTATGATTATGTGCTACTTTTGTTAAGGTCCTTACTTCATCTAAGTTCAATTCACGAGAGAGGTTTAGACGCGATGCGCCAATTTTTCCTAAGAATAAAACTTGGCCTTCATTTGTCGTTGTTAATTGAGTCGAGGCGTGTATATCTAAGCTAGGAAAGAATTTTTTAACGAGATTAAATACTCCCAAATCCTGAACGATTATCCCATCAATACCGGAGTTCACTAATTGGTTTAAAAGTTTTACTAAGGTTTTAATCTCGTGCTCTAAAATAACAACATTGAGTGTTAAAAATATTTCGCAATGATATTGATGTGCTAGACGAATTACGCCGTTTAGTTCTTCAAAAGAAAGGTTCGATGCACGATTTCGAGCATTGAAGTGGTCAAGACCACAATAAACCGCATTGGCACCCGCAATAATGGCCGCTTTTATAGCTTCAACGTCACCACCTGGCGCTAATAATTCGATTTTTCTATTCATTGAGAAATAACTCGCTTAATTGATATTGTCATTTTGAGCGGCATTTTATCCGTATACTCGATTTTTAGCCATTGATTAAATGTAAAGCCGTGTTTAAGCATAAATCATTGTTGTGTTCAAAAAACGAACACTTGTTTAAATCCCGTGACAGTAAAGGGTTCTGAGAATCTATTAAGAACTTATTCAGTAAGTTATCCACAGTTTGTGTGTGCAACTTTTGATTATTTAGTGAACAAAGACAAAAAAAATTAAATAATGTTCGCTATTTATAATAATAAAGTGGTAGATATTTAGGTGTATAAAAAATAAGCATATCTTCAAATCCTTTTACTGGTAAAGGATTTGAGAGACTATCAAGAACTTACTCAGTAAGTTATCCACAGTTTGTGTGCGCAACTGTTGATTATTAAACGAGCGTTTGAAAAAATGGTGAGCAATTATTGATCTATTTGGGTGTGAGTTATTTTTATAATGTGGTTAAGCAGAGCTTGACTAAAGTCTTGCTTAAAAAAATTCAGTGGTGTTACTTCAATAATTTGTGCAATAGCGCCTGTAGGGTGAGTCATGTGCCAGACGCCAATTAAAACTTGCTGAACCTGCATTAAATATGAAATAGCGTTGTTGTTAGTTAAATTGTTTAATTTTGAGTTACTTTCGAGTTGATGGTTGTGTAAATGACCATGGGTAATTTATTTGATCTTCTAAGGTGTTGATATTATTAACGGCCCAATGGATTGAATTTTTAAAAGGAATAGCTAGCTATGAAAACATCTAAAGATCTCACGTCTGATATATTTCAACAACATTTACACAAAGATATTAAAAAACCTGCAGGCAATTTTCAGCTAAAAATAGTAGATGGAATTAACCATTAATAAAAATATACACTGGCGCACATAATACTACTTGGTCAAGTGTGGAGGTAAACCTTCCGGCTAAAATAATTTCAATAGATGTTTATTTAAATTTTAAACAAAACGATTTAACCACTTCTCAATTTTCAAAATTAAAACAATTAGCAATCGATCGTATAAACCACTACTGGTCGCAAAGCATTAAGGTAGATGGCGTTTTTAAAGTACAAATAAAAGCTATTCATCGAATTAACAACAGCATTCCTGTTGACCTAAACATTGAGCATAGCGGTAAATATTCAAGATCAAGTAATCCGGTAATTTTAGGCATTGATGCGACGTTTACATATAACAAAGATTTTTTTAGTCATGCGCCTACTTTTGCAGATCAAAATTTCAAGTTAGTTTCAGCTCATGAATTTGGACATTCCGTACTTACTTATGCAGATGGTTTAAGTTTATCTTGGGGGCATAAAGGTTCAACTAATTCAGTATTATAATCGATTAAATCGTCAACGCCAGGCTGGCCAACCAGTGCTAATATTGGTTTGATGATGTATTACGATAAAGACAAAAGAAGAATCGTTATGCCTAGACAATTTAGGGATACTAAAGCTTATGAAATTGATATTATAAGACTAATTTGGAGTTCAAAAGTGACGTGGATAAATTAGTAAAATTACTAATCAATAAACAATATTGTGTGGTAAGTTATAGTCGTAAAAATATTGAAGCCAAAGCAATAAAGAATTCAATGTGGGAAATCGGAATTGAACCCTCTGAAATAGCATTGGTTTGTATCGACCAAAAATTAGAATAAACCTAGATATATCTCTTCGTAAATTATGCTTATCTGAAAATTCACTCCGCCAAAATAGCCGTAAGTAAACCAACAAGGCCGATCCATGATAGTACAACCAGTCCTATTATGAGTTCGCCTAATACAGTATTTTCACCTTAGCTTAGCAAGTGGAAGAAGATTTCCATCAATTATCTAGACAAAAAATATCCTATAAAATATAGGTTGGTGTATTCACAACACAATATGACTCTTGAAATATATTAACTCCGGAGACAACAAATCCCTTTTAAAGAACGAGGCTAATTGTATGTTCTACTCAATCAAAGTCGCGATAACTTATTTCACTTCTTAGGGTGAAATATTGAGGGTGTCGATATTATTTTCTTGTTAAAAACAGACGTTTTTTGCAAAACTACCAATATAATAAGTAATTGATAACGAGCGT
>JBLHNB010000239.1:0-4901 GCA_047621305.1 Alteromonadaceae bacterium
AAGGGATGCAGATAAATCCATAACAACGGCTTTAAACATCACATCAGCATTATCTCTCTTGTCAAAAGATAAATCTTGTTTGGGATCATTAACGTCATAAGCGAAGTGGCGATCAGACCATGAAAATTTTCCTTTTAAAGCTTTTGCATAAGGGTCTAACAATAATTTATGGTGATTAAAGCGATGACCAAACTCTGGCCGATAAGGTCCATAGACCCGATAGCCATAAACTAAACCTGCTTTTGCACCTTTAAGGAAACCATGCCAAATATCATGTTCACAGGCAGGTAACGCAAAGCGCATTAACTCTTTTTGGCCCTGTTGGTCAAAAATACACAGTTCAATTTTTTCAGCGTGTGCTGAAAAAATAGCAAAATTAACACCGGAATCATCAACAGTTGAGCCTATTGGGTAGACTCTACCGGGTTCGATTCTATATTGTTCCATGCTTCTCCAATAACTAACGTTAGATAACGACTCGCTATGAACTTAGTTAGACCTACTTAACCTATTTAACTTAGTTAAATTTACTTAAATATAGTTAAGCCAACGTAGAATGCTTTCATATGTGATAGTTGCTATAAAAGTACTTTCATAAAAATTTACGTGTTAAAAACTAAACGGCAATTAAACGTTGTTTTTAATTGCCGTTTATAGCCTAGTATTTACCACACTATTTTCAGTTCCAAATTCATTAGGCAGGTATTGATCTGCTTGATAATCATTTTCCCATTCATTTTCATTTAAGAGATAACGGAAATGAAACGTTTCGTTTTTAGGTAACCTCACCTTAGTTTTGAAGCTCTGTGTTTTTTTATTAAACTTCATTTCAATGGCTTGCCAGTTATTAAAATCGCCCACCAATACTGCTGATGTAACATCACTGCGATTAAATTCAAAAGTCACTTCAGCTTCGTTTTTAGTCTTAAAAAATTTCTTTGTTAGCATTGTTATTCTCCATTAATCATGTACTAATAAATATGATATTTTTAACTTTTACTTAATATTTATGCGCTTAAAGTGTATGCCAAAAATGTGTATATTGCCTGTTAAAATAGTGACTTCTTATGACAAAAAGATGAAAAAAAATAAAGCGAGTCTAATATAAATTTACAAAAAAAAGTGATGATAGATTTTCCATTGAAATATCACTTCAACTTTTATTGTAAATAAATTACATTTACAATAAATAATGCCGATTAAGGATGTATCAATACTTAATTGAGTTTGATTGTACGCTTGGTATTGCTGAAATTACACACAAATGTAATTTTATTTCACAACTGACAAGGAATTTAAATGAGTCTTATTGAACAGTTAGCTGACATGGTAGGTTTGCACTCAAGTTACACCGGTGCATTTGGCGAACAGGTGCTCACTAAAGCGTCGGCAAGGCACACTTTATTAACAGTAATGGGGTTTGAATTAGATGATAAATCGCTGGTCAAAACCATTGATCGTTTAAATAAAAGTCCATGGATAAATGCATTACCCATCCTTCATATTGCAAAGCTTGAAGAGAAAGAACATACAATTAGAATAAGCCTGCCTATCGTTAAAAATCAGGTTGCAAAGCAAATACTCCATTGGAAGATCACGCCCGAATGCGAGAATGAATTAGGAAGTAAGTTAAAACGTGAGTCAGGAAGTGACATTATAGGCTCTATAGATGTTAGCAACCTACACTTTGTAGATACGATACAACTTGGTGAAACACAATATTGTCAATATCTATTACCCTTACCTGTGCTCGAACAAGGTTATCACCAACTTCAGATCAACTTTGCTAATACCCAAGCCAGTTGCCCACTGATATTCGCACCAAAAATGTGCTACCGCCCTCAAGAAGCTGCCGTTAATAAAATGTGGGGGTACACAGCGCAATTGTATTCTTTACGTAGTAATAGTAACTGGGGAATAGGTGATTTTACTGATTTATTTACCCTCGTTGAAAAATCAGCTGAGCAACAAGCATCAACCATAGGATTAAACCCGCTACACCCACTTTTTCAAAGAAACCCTGCACACCGCAGCCCTTATTCGCCATCAAGTCGTAGTTTTTTGAATCCTCTTTATATCGATGTAAGTAAAATACCTAATTTTTTACTGTGTGATGCAGTACAGAAAAAAGTAAAAAATAAAACCTTTCAACAAAAAATCGCTCGTGCTAATAATAGTAAATTAGTTGATTATCCTGCGGTTGCAAAACTTAAGTATGAAATCACCGAAATGTTGTTTGACGACTTTTGGCATAAAAAAGGTATTTCCTATCAAATAATGTCAGCTGAATTTAATGAATTCAAACAAAAACATGGTGCTAACTTGTATCAATTTGCAACTTTTGATGCCTTAAACGAGCACTTTAATTTAACAGATAAAAATGTTTATGGCTGGCCTGATTGGCCAAAGAACTTTCAAAACCCAAGTAGCGAGGAGGTGCTTAAATTTCAGCATAGTCATATTACACGCATTGAATACTTTTGCTTCTTGCAATGGATAGCTGATCAACAATTAAGTGCCGTAGCTCGATGTGCCGCTGATAATGAAATGGCTCTTGGTTTATACCTTGATTTAGCGGTTGGCTGTGATGGTGGCGGTGTCGATGTATGGTCTGAACAAGAGGTTTATGTTACCGGCGCTGCTATTGGCGCACCACCTGATGGAATGAACCCTTTAGGACAAAACTGGGGGTTGACACCGATCAACCCCGTGGCATTGAAAAATAAAGCTTATCAACCATTAATAAAGGCGCTTCGTAGTAATATGCAATATGCTGGTGCGCTCCGTATTGACCATATATTAGGCTTAATGCGGCAGTACTGGGTTGCCCCAGGTATGGACGTAAATGAAGGGGTGTATATTAGTTTTCCTTTTGATGATATTTTACGCATTGTCGCCTTAGAATCGCAGCGTAATCATTGTGTTGTGATTGGAGAAGACTTAGGTAACGTACCTGAAGGTTTTAGCGAAACGATACAAGATGCCGGTCTTTTATCTTTCAAAGTGATGTTTTTTGAACGTTGGCCGTCGGGCTTATTTAAACGACCGGAAAACTTCCCCACTCAATCAATTGTAACCGTTGCCACTCATGATACTTCTACATTGTCTGGATGGTGGCAAGGAAGAGATTTAGAATGGCGTCAACAACTTAATTTATATGTTAATGATGCAGTAGGACATGCTGACAGAAATGCTCGGGCAAGTGAACGTAAAAATCTCATTGCGGCTTTAGATGATTTACACGTAATAGATATGAGTAAAGCTCCTCAGCAAGATCCCGCTGTGATGAATACAGAACTGAGTATCGCAGTACAAAAATATTTAGCGGCTTCACCCAGCCATATTCAATTAATTCCCCTAGAAGATGCCTTGGAAATACCCGAACAAGTCAATATTCCTGGCACAATAGATCAACATCCAAATTGGCTACAAAAGTTGCCGGTACTATTAGAAGATTTTTGGCAAACGGATACTGTTAAAGGAATTGCTCAAGCGATGAGAGTTGCAAGGCCTAATTAAGTCGTTTAATTTTTAATTTAAGCAAAAACCTCTGTTTTTGCTTAAATTTTCTCACAACCAGTAACCAACATGCCTATAACATCGATGCTATAGCTTCGATGTTATAGGGAATTAGCTTTATCATTTTTGTGAGTAATTAAACCTATTTGAACTTTAGTCGCTGTGATGTTTCTCACCACCGCATATGTATCATTTTCAAACAGTAATTTTTCATATTGGCTTTCATTTTTTTTATCAAAAACTTTACTATATTCATTTGTTCTATTTTTCATTTGATACTATTCTCTTGACGGTGTTTTACATTTTTAACGCAAAACGACATAAACGACATAAACGACATAAACGACATAAACGACATAAACGACATAATCATATACTGATTTTTTGTTTATGTCGATTTTTCATGGTTTTATTTATTAAATCAAAGATATTAATACTGTGATCTTATATAATAAGAATAAATATTTAAGTATGGATAGGGATATGGACATGGTTATGAGTCAAAAGCTATTAACACCAGCAGAAGCAGCTTCAGCTTTGAATATTGCACCTACCACTATAAGGTTATGGGCTAAAGAAGGTAAAATTCCTTTTACAACCACATTAGGTGGGCATCGAAGGTTTAAGCTAGATGATATAAAAAAAATATTGAATAAGCCTGCTCAAAGCCATGTAATTAAAATTTTGATCGTTGAAGATGACGAAGACCTTGGCGAGGTAATGCTCCGTTTATTAGCTCTTTATTTACCTGAATATGAGTTTTTGTTAGCTAAAGATGGCTTTGAAGCTGGCGGGTTAATTCATACCTTTAAACCTGCTATCATTCTTTTAGATATCTTTGTTCCTCGCGAAGATGGTTTCTCAATTTGTAAAAGAATTAAAGAAAATAGCAACACATCTCACATCTCCGTCATTGCAATAACCGGTGAATACACTGAAACTAATATAGAAAAAATCTCTTCATTTGGCGCATCTTATTGTTTGGCCAAACCGCTTGATTATGTTTTATTAGTAAAATATATTACGTTACTTGCGCAAAGTTACTCGGTTTCGAAGTCATTGGTGTAACGTGTTTTTATTAACGTATGCTTATTTTATTATCTAGTTCCACATTTATAATGACTTTATCTATTACTTTATCAATAATTTGTTGATTATTTATGGTTACTCAAGATAAGTGAAATTTCACTTTATTACACTGTGTCAACGAACTCTTTAATATCATAAAAAATACGTACCTTATACCAATTGAAATAATGAATCGATCATTCTAAGGCGTTATAAATATTCTATACCTGCGTTGCTTTCAATCCCAATAGCCCACTATTGCTCATTCAAGCGCCTTGTTATTAAATATTTACCCTCGCTTATAATTGCTCACT
>JBLHNB010000240.1:0-4881 GCA_047621305.1 Alteromonadaceae bacterium
TTCATCTTTAGATAATTGGGATTCAATTTGATGATTTAACGCTTAAGTTCACATAAGATAGGTCTTTAATTCTCGCTTGTAAAAAGCAAAGATCACTTCACCACCAACCGTAACCCATTGATTTAAAATTATTTACTATACGTACAGTAAAAACATCAACACAGAAGTGGAACAGAGACTTATTTAACAATAGGTTAATACCCCTATTCGGTCAAAAGATATGGATGCTGAGATGGTCACTCCACGAAGGCATCACAATGTGCCAATATTAGATGAGTGTTCAGCAAATCTAACCCATGGAGTGACCAATATGAAATGTAGCGTAATTAGTATCGACCTAGCAAAGAATATATTCCAAATTTGTGTGCTAGATGAAATGCGCCAAGTGTTGTTTAATAAGAAAGTGAAACGTTCAGAGCTGATTCATGAACTAAGGCAGTTTACGCCTTCGCTAGTAGTGATGGAAGCCTGTTACAGCTCTAACCCATGGGGCAGACGAATTGAAAAATTAGGCCATGAAGTTAGACTTATTCCGCCCTTTATTGTAAAGCCTTTTGTGATTGGTAATAAAAATGACGCTAACGATGCACTGGCTATTGCAGAAGCTTCCTTAAGACCCAAAATACGTTTTGTTGCTGTAAAGTCCACTGAGCAACAAGATATCCAATCGTTGCAACGCATTGCCGAGCGTATGATAAAAGTCAGAACGGGCGATGTTAATCAGCTAAGAGGGTTATTGTCTGAATACGGAACTGTTGTTGGCCTTGGTGTTCCAACGTTAATGAATGCAATTCCAGATATCGTTGAAGATGCAACCAATGAGCTAACCTCTACTGCGCGTATGTTTGTGCGACGTATATACCACAATATACAACGGATAAGCCGTCAGCTTGACGAAGTGAAAACACAGTTAACCGAGCTAATAAAAAATAAACAAGCCTACAAGTTACTATTAACAGTGCCAGGTGTCGGCCCTGTTACAGCAGCCGCATTAATGGCTGCAGTTGGTGACGCCAACGTATTTAAGAATGGGAGACAACTTGCCGCGTGGATTGGGCTTACCCCTTCTCAATATGCGAGTGGAGAAACCAATCGTATGGGTAAAATAACCAAGCGAGGAAATAGCACGCTCAGGAAGTATCTAATCCATGGTGCCCGCACTGTGTTGAATTGGTGTGACAAAAAAGATGATGCATTAAGTTGCTGGTTAAAGAAACTCAAAGAGCGTATGCACGGGTGCAAAGCAGTAGTTGCATTAGCCAATAAGCTAGCACGAATAGTTTGGTCGGTGCTAACAAGCAAGCAACCCTTTGACGTGGCAAAAGCATGTTCATAAGCCGTGAACAATAAATGAAAATATTAGTAAATGAACGAATCAATTAACAACCCTAAACGGTAATATGCATTGATGATTTAAAATGGTTTGTCTTACTTGGAACCTCATCGGGACTTCTGCCATCAAGGCATAGTGGGTGCAAAGGCTTGTAAGACTTCTTCTGGAATTCAGGAGGGCGCGACTCCCCATAAAGAGTCATTAAGACGCCGGATATATGTCAAGAAACCGTTATCTCAACAGTGTTAAAAACAGTTCAGGAAAGGTGATCTATCGAATAATATGATAAAGAGCAAAAACCGGTTTAATCAGGAAAACTGGCCCTTAATATTTAAGTGGCTACGAATTATTGCACGATATCGATTATTAAAAAGCAAAGAAAAAACAGTGTAACCTTGATTTATAAGGAGTGACCATATATGTCCCGATCTTTTTAGCCAAACGACATTGACCTTAGTTTTTACCTCTATGTCATTAGTCATGATTAATTACTGAGGGTTGGCCAGTCTGCAGCATCAAAAGAGTCAAGTGGCTGATTGGTTTGGTTAGATCCAACAATCCACTTAGCTTGATAGAGGCCGTCAGGGTCATAAAGTGCGGTTTGTTTTTCTATATTGAAATGTCTGCCTCCTCTAGGATCGACGCCAACACCTGCAATATATTGCCAGTTGCCCCAGTTAACGGCAGCATCATAATCTATTAATTGTTCTTCAAACCAGGCTGCGCCGTAACGCCAATCGAGACTAAGTTCATTAACCAAGCAACTGGCCACAATTTGACGTCCTCTATTACTCATATACCCAGTCTGTCGTAGCTCATTCATGCATGCATTAACGAGGGGATAAGGTGTGTTTCCTGAACACCATTTTTTAAAACGTTCAGGGTAAAAACTCGTTAATGGGGCATGATCTGAGAGCCCTTTAAATTGGTATGTTTTTTCGCCAACATTAAAGTGTAACCATTGAAAATATTCACGCCACAAGAGCTCTAAATAAAGACACTCGGTTGAACTGTTTTTACCTTGTTGCTTTTCAAACTCAACAATATAATGCATCACTTGTCGAGGAGAAAGGCAACCGTGTGCTAACCAAGGAGATAACTTACTGCTATTGTCCCAACCATCTAAGTTATTTCTAACTTGTTTATAATTAGTTGGTAAATCTGACCAAAAATAATGTTTAAGATGCTTTAAACCTTGTTGTTCACCGCCCTCAAAATCACAACCATGCTTACTTTTTTTATAAATCGCTGGGGGCACCCATTGAGGTCTAAAAAGGGTAGGCGAAGGCTTGTTTTTAAACATAGTAGGCAATGACTTAACCGTTGGAGTCATGCTGGGGATGGTGACTTCAGCCATTATCTTTCTAAACTTTGAGTAACTGACCGGCAGTTTCTCCAGTTGAAAAGGCAATGAACTCTGCGTAAACAGGGTAAATTGTTCTACTTGATGAACCGTTATGTCAGGAAAACTATCAGTAAGCTGATTAGAAAGGTGATGTTCATTAGTTCCGGGTAAGTGAGTCATAATGACATCTGTAATTTGATATTTATCACAAAAAGAATGTAACGTAGAACGTGGATCAGCATAGACAATACAAAGCTGCTGTCCCAATTTTAATAAGCGTTGATTAAAGTCAGTTAAACAGCTTTGTAAAAAGTCCCATCGATGATCACCTAAGTGTTTTGATTGATAGTTGTTTGGTGTGAACCACTTTCTATCTACTATATAGACACAAAGCAGTTGCTCACTTTTACTGGCCAATTTAAGTGCGGTATTGTCATCAATTCGAAGATCATTAGTCACCCAGTATAAAGTACGTTTCATCAATATAATTCTTCATTAAAAGAGAATTTATACGTATAAACTAAACGATTAGATCATAATAATTTGAGTCTGATAATAGTAGGGAGTCTTGCTATTATCTTTCTTTGAATTATTACAGCATTGATGAGGTTGCTGTTTAATCGATGATCTAATAAACAAGATAAAACACACTACATTGATAATTAATTTTGACTGGTAGATATACCTAAGCGTTTGTAAATTTGTATATAGTTAACATCTATATTTGAAGTGATGCGCCACGTTTTAATGAGTAAGTTGTATGACATGCCTATTTCAGTCACTTGCTGCATATGCGCGATTGCAGCCATACTATTTAATTCAAACGGGGTAACAAAGTCACGCCAATTATGCGTGCCAACGGGAAGGTAACGCATAATATACTCTGCACCAACAATTCCCACTAAATAAGATTTTATAGTGCGATTGAGTGTCGCCATGATCATACACCCATCCACTTTACAGAGTTCACTGCATTGCTTAACTAAATCTTTTTTATTCGGAACATGCTCAATAACTTCAGCATTAATGACAACATCGTAACGATTTTCATCGGTTATATTCGTGTGTTGGGCATGTTCGTGACGATATTCAATATTAAGCTGAGATTTTAAGGCATGGCGTTTGGCTACTTCAATACTCATTTCACTCACATCAATGCCCACCACTATGGCACCTGCTTTTGCTAATGGCTCGCACACCAATCCACCACCACAACCAACATCTATGATTTTTAGGCCATGCAACGGATTTTTAGTATTGGGATTACGATTATAAAAGAGGCAGATTTGTGCTATAAAATATGCCACACGTACTCGATTAAACTCAAGTGCGGTTTTGTACTGGCCACTTGGATCCCACCAGCTGCCCGCTAATCTATCAAATTTTTCTATTTCAGTAGGACTAAAATTACCGACAGGGATCTGTGCAGTGTTATTATTTTTGACTGGGTTAAGCTTACTTTTGTCTAACATAGTAAATTGATCCGTCTATTTTTATATATTAATAAAAGAGCACCTTCATGAACAATCAATTAAATGTATTAGGTACGCCTCTCGAGTTGTGTTGTAACAATACGGGATATACACGGAAAGGGTTTTGTTATGTACCATAATCTGATTTTGGTAATCACAGTGTATGTGCCCTTATAACCGACGAGTTTCTACAATTTTCAAAAGCACAAGGCAATGATTTAATTAACCCGAACCCTCTTTATGATTTTGCAGGGTTAAAAGCTGGAGATAAATGGTGTTTGTGCTCTGTGCGCTGGTATCAATCGATTTCGGCCAATGTTGCCCCACCTATTATACTTGAAGCAACTAACCAAAAGGCACTAAAAGTTGTCTCGTTAGATGTTTTAAAAACCTATGAATATAGAGGCTAAGGTAATATATAATTAGTTAGCGAAAATTTTTAAATATTGTCAATAATAAAGCGTTTTGATGTTCAAACTGTCTACTGCGGTGTCGATAGGTAGAGGTAAAGGTTTAAATAAATGAAGTTGTTCAAATCAGAAGCGAATACACAATCCGCTTCTGGCTCATATTTATACTTAGTAAGTCTATTCTAAAGAAACCGAATCTGCAAATCGAAGAGCGTGAGGTTTTTCTATTTCAATATTGGCTGTTGTTATCTAAGGATGGTCAGAGGCAACAGACAATACATCACTTATAGGCGCATCGAACGTACAGCGATGAATTATTTC
>JBLHNB010000241.1:0-4878 GCA_047621305.1 Alteromonadaceae bacterium
AAATAGTTGTTTACGATTCATTTGATATAAATAAGGGGTGATAAGAGCCAATACTAGAATGGCACTTAAGTGTCCTGTTCTTGATTGGAGTACCACAAGTAAAAAGCTAGTGGAAAATAAAGTGAAGTATATAATCCCTTTTAAGGGGGTAGATAATCTAGAGTTGATTAATGTGACTTGAATTGAGAGAAAAAGGGCAATAGCCAAGCCAGTTGCCATAAAGCTTGCCATCACATTGGGTTGTAAAAATACACCATGTGGCCTACTCACGCCTACTTTATAACCGCCCCAAAAACCTTCCGTAAAGAAAAAATATTGCACTAAGCCTAAGCAAGACTCCAATGCTACAGCAATTAGTACAAGCATAAGTAGCTGGTACTTATCAGATTTAGTAATCGGGAATTGATATAAACAAAATAGTAACAGCAAACCGCCTGTTAGTGCTAAGAGGCGAGGAATGGCATGATCAGTAAATTCAAAAGAATAGAACATTGGTACATATAAGCAAATACAACCAATAGATAGCCACACTAACATTTTGCTATAAGCTATTTTTTTATTTAATGTAATCTGCCAAAGACCCAGGGCAACTAATATCACGACAAACAACCAAGCAATAATATTGAATGATAAATACAACCCCGTACCACCGGGAGTATCTAAAACAATATGCATACCAACTAAAAAATAGCTTACAAGAAAAAATTTGAAAAAAGAAAAAAGTGACCACATAGGTTTAATTAATTGAAGTAAATTGGTTTGTTTATGAGTGTGAAACAAACAATAACTTACCCTTTATTGATAAAATATTGTAAGGTATCATATCAGAGATATAACGGATTATATCTTCAATAATTAAAGTTTTAGCATTAGAGAATGTCTCATGAATAATAAAGGTTTTACCTTAATTGAATTAGTGGTGGTTATTGTTATTTTAGGTATATTAGCGGTAACGGCTGTGCCTAAATATATTAATCTTCAGGCTGATGCAAAAACAGCCACTTTAGAGGGAATTAAGGCATCTTTACAAGGTGCTGCAGCGTTAGTGCACGTTAAATCTCTTGTTAAGGGCAATCAGGACGAACCTTTCGCCTTAACAAATAGTGTTAATATTGGTGATGAGGGGGGTCCTCTTGATGATGGTGAATTGTTAGTCGTATATGGTTATCCAATTGGCTTTGTCGATGAGCAGTTTGAGCGATTGATTATGATTGATAGTCAATATAAATATGCACAAATTGGAGCCGATTCTTCTACTTTTGTTGTTTATTTTGAAGAAGATGGAGTTTCGCCACCAACTACCACTAATGAAAATTGTATTGTTTTTTATAGCCAGTCTTTAGGTGTTAATCAAGAGCCCACTTTTCAAGTAAATGACTGTATTTAGTGAACATGGAAAGGTTGAATGGCTTTAAGCGCCATCGTGAAGGTGGTTTTACTCTAATCGAACTGGTAGTTACTATCATATTGATAGGTATTATGGCAGCAACTGTCGTGCCACGTTTTTTTACATCGGAAGGTTTTGGCGAATATACTTACCGCGATGAGTTGATCATAAAACTTAGAGCAATTCAATTGCGTTCAATGCAACAGACCAACGACGTTGCCTGCCAAATTATTCGTGTTAATACATCTGAGGTTGGCTTATTAGCTACACAGATAGGTACGAATACATGTGATAGTGTTCTCGCTGGAGATACCACTACTGTTCGTATTGTCAGCGATAATAATATTAGTTTTTCTATAAGCGAGAACTTATCGTTATTTAATTTTTCTTCTTTGGGACGACCTGTTGGTTGTATTACTGCTGATCCTTGTGAAATAACGCTGACTGTCACAGGTAATGATGCATTGGATATTTTGATCAATTCGGAGGGCTATATTTATGCACTCTAACTTTTTGTTTAATCGAATAAAAAATAAAGGTTTTACCTTAATAGAAACAATTGTCGGTATTGTTGTATTGGCGGTTTCGCTTTCGGTCATGACGACACTTATTTATCCTGTTGCAGAAAAAAGCGCAGAACAATTACACCAGATTAAAGCAGCAGAACTGGCACAGTCAATGTTGAATGAAATTCAAAATAAAGCCTTTGATCAAAATTCAGATATGGCTGGTGGTTTAATCCGTTGTGGTGAGAGCAGTGTAGTGTGCTCTTCACTAATGGGGCCAGAAGATGGAATTGATGGTCGCCCAGATAATAATGAGGATAGTCGTAATTTATTTAATGACGTTGATGATTATCATGACTTGATTTACGACACTGGAAAAATCGAAAACTCACAGGGAAAAGTGCTAAATTTATACACGGGTTACGTGATGAAAATTACAGTGTGTAACGACAGTGATTATGATGGAGATTGCTTAACTAACAGTAACAATACAACGGCTAAACTCATTACTATTATAGTCACCACACCAACAGGGTTTGATGTTGTTTTTGCAACATATCGAGTAAACTTCTGATGAATGAACAATCGTTTAAAAAAATATCAGGCTTTACCTTAATTGAATTAGTCTCTGTTATTGTTATTCTTGGTGTGCTTGCGGTGGGTATTAGTAGTTTTTTAAAATTTGGCACGCAAATATATGCAGAAACGACAGTAAGGGATCAAATTATTTCATCGGCACGCTTTTCTGTTGAACGCTTAAATAGAGAGGTTAGGCAAGCGCTACCCAATAGTCTAAGAACATATGTTAATTCTTCTGGTTCTGCTTGCTTGCAATTTACGCCAATTATAGCAAGTTCTACTTATATTGACTTACCTGTACTACCTGAACTCAGTAGTACAACTCTGGAGATAATCCCATTTAATGATAGTAACTTTGATCAATCAAGCAAAGCTATTGTTTACCCTTTGGGTCTAGATGATTTAGCTGATGCCTCAGAAAAAAACCATGTATTTGATAGATTGGTTAAATCGACTATAACAACTGAGCCATGGGTATTGAATTTTGATTTGCCAATTCGGTTTGAAAGTGATTCACCGTCAAAGCGTCTCTATTTCATCAGTGATAATGTAGATTATTGTTTAGCGGGAACAGATTTAACTCGCAATGGTATTTTGATGGCTCAGGATATCACAAATGATATTCTGAGCAATCCTCCATTTGAAGTGGAGTCTGCATCATTGCAGCGAAATGCTTTAGTACAAATTCATCTTCAATTTGAAAAGAACTTTGAGCAAGTAACGTTCAATAATGAAGTGCAGGTGTTAAATGTACCCTAAAGTGATACATACCAATAATTTAAATTATAATCAACGAGGTAGCGCCTTAGTTGTTGCTGTTTTTATTATTGTCATAATGACCTTACTCGGAACAGCACTGGTTAGAATGATGGGTTCTAGCGCTGAAACTGTTGCCTATGAAGTATTAGGCATCCGAGCGTATCAGGCTGCTCAGGCAGGTTTACAAAGAAAACTTACTGACGTTTTTCCTCTTGAGACAGCCGCAAGTGTTCCAGCAGTCGGTGTTTGCACTGCACCAGAACCACCTGTTCCTTATGATTTCTCAGCTATCCAAGGTTTAGAAAACTGTAAGGCAACAAGTGTAGGCTGCACAGGTTCTGTAATATTAGGTGTTACGTACTATACCATTATAAGTGTAGGTCAGTGCGAGATTGCTGGTGTGTTAACATCAAGGACGATTGAAGTAAGAGCAAGTAGTTTGTAAAGTTGCTTGTCAGGATTTTTTACATCAAGAGTCTTAAATTCTTTCTTTTACTTATAACTCATTGTTAATGTTATTTATTAATTTCTGGCTCAATACTTGCTTAGTTATAATTATTATTATGTAGTATCTCTTTTTTACAATGCTCTGGAGTTTTTAATGATTAAACTTATTGTAGGTACATTATTGTCTTTTATTTTTATATCTTTTGTTTCACTTTCTCAAGCAGCACCTATTACCAATTTGTTTGATATAAATTTGAGTGATCGTGATTATGCTAATGCTGAAGATCAACTATCTGCAAGTTTATTAGGTGTTAACTACATTAACTATAACGGTTATGATTGGGCGTGGGCTTCTCCTGTTAATGTAGAGTTTTTTAATTCTAACGGTAATATATTGTATGCACCAGAGTTGCAGAAAAATTGGCAATTTGCAGATGAGTTTTTACTGAATATTTTAAGAACCGAATTAACTGTAGCTGATTTTACCACTACCACTGGTGACACTATCCAAGCAGCACAGTTTTTTAACTCTGTTTATGTGACGGTAAATAGAAATCAGTTCAGTTCAGTGAGCAGTAGATTTGTTGATCCGAATATTCCTTTTGCTAGCCTATTTGCGACATATGAAACGTTTTATGTTCGTCCTTCTCAAGTTCCCGAGCCTTCAACCCTAATGATTTTTGCACTAGGTCTAATCACTCTAGTAAGTAAAAAGAGATTATTTAGCTAAGCGACACTTCGTCAAATTAATAATACTCTTGAAGCCTCGCAATAATGGGGTTTTTATTCTCAAGAAACCGATTCTCACGATAAACTCTAACCTCTTTACATCTCTTTTTAGGCACTTAGCGTTACTTTTATTGCTCGTTTTTTGATATATCATTTCCGAACAATAACCATATGGAAGATGTATCTTTTTGAGTATATCGAAATATATTTTTGGTTTAAATATGACTGAAATTCGAATGGGGTTGATACCCAAATACTTGATGCAAACCGAACGACTATTGCAACTTTTAGCTTATTTCGAGTCATGATAGAACCATTTATCAACGAGAAGTTAATAATTAGTATAAATATCTATTAAAAGCAACAGACACAATAGAATTGGTTGTCATACTCAGGTATGATTGTTCGATCTGTTATAAGAACAATTTTTCGCGCTAACAACTTGCACTTATTAAGGTGCATTTTTACAGG
>JBLHNB010000242.1:0-4817 GCA_047621305.1 Alteromonadaceae bacterium
TTACCAATTTATTTGAAGACATACTGGTTTCAGAGCAAGTATTTTGGGGTGCTGAGGGTCAAGCCTACTTTGGAGACGTTACTGTAGGTGGTCAATTAGCAAAACAAGACTTTGTTAACCAGCGTGATTTTAGCGGACAAAGTATTGTTGATGATGGTTGGGTTGCTAATATTGAAGGTAAGTATTTTATTAATGATAATTGGAGGGTTGATCTGGGTTTTAATTATAATAAAACTAAATTTAATGATGACTTCCTCGGTAGTGGATCTTCTGAATCGCTTAATCAGAAAACCTATTCTATAGGAACCGAATATCGTCTAGAAAATAAGCCTTTTTCTTTCTACGCACAATTTAATCGTAATGAGATAAAACTTGCTGGATTTGATTTTGAAGATAATCAATACATAGCGGGCATAAAAATAAATTTTGGTTCGGTAACCCTCAAAGGTCGAGATCGTATTGGAGCAAGTCTAGACCCTATCGCCCAGCAACCTGCAGGTGCAATGATATTAGGCAATACTTTTGATAACTTTAATGGTTTCGTAAATTAATATATATGTAAATTATTAAGGCCATTCGAACAGATTGGCTTTATTTTTAAAGAGAGTTTGAATATAAGCTCCATAGCTAAGTGTTATACTTTTTTTTAGTTCTTTGTCCTGCTTGTATGCACACCCAAGCAAGAGGTCACGATTTGTGAATTCTGGATTAAATTCAAGATCAAATCTATCTGATAGTTGCATCATGCCAGAAACAGGTTCAGCAATAATATTTTCTGAGAATATGTGAGTCTGTATTTCCTTTGGCAAGCGCGCTGAAAATATTTTCCAATAGTTTTCTTGACTTATAAATAATTTAAAATATTTATTAATTTCTCTTTCATTCAGTTTTTGAATTCTTGGGATATGTTTGCTGATGTGGTTATTATCATAGGGCTTACCTGTAACATAAAGAGCTAACATGCTTATAAGTTGTGCAATCTTATCTTTTCTATGGAGAAATATATATTGGGTGTTTTTTGTATCGAATGTTTTTCGGTAGTCAAAATGATTCTCAGGGAAAATTTTGACACTAAAAATATTATTATTAACACGATGTTTCAGTAACTCGAGTTTATAGTGATTCAGATTATGTTTATATATTTCTCGCTTTTCTAAAAGCTTACCCGTCCATCTTTTATATAAATATTGTGCCAAGTCTTCATGAAAATATTCAGCTGGGACTCCCCAGCCGGCCTTAAAAATTAAATAGGATAAGGTATGCCCTGCGGTTCTAGGAGTCGTACAAATTACAATTTTTTTTATTTTAGACCCTACTCTTGCATTTTTTTGATCGAACATTTCTGATGATAGACTAATATTAAATTCTTTCAATGGTTACTCGCTAAGAACATTTTGTTGTTAAATAAGGATTATGTTTCATTATCAATAAATAATAGAAATTAATATTTATATTTTTTTAATAATTAATACGCCGCTAGTACCGCCAAATGCAAACGAATTCGACATGACCGTATTCACATCAACATTAATTCTTCCTACATTAGGGACGTAGTCTAAATCACATTTTGAATCAGGTTTTAATAAATGAGCGGTTGGTGGTAAAGCTTTTTCTTGAATAGCCATTAAACAAGCAACAAACTCTACTGCACCAGACGCGCCCATTAAGTGTCCATGCATAGACTTGGTTGAGCTGGTAGGAATTTTATTGCCGCAAACCTGCTTAATAGCATTGGTTTCAGTAATGTCGTTTAGTATTGTTCCAGTTCCATGTGCATTAATATAGTCAATCTCCATACTATCAATACCAGCATCTTCAATAGCTCCTCGCATTGCACGCGCCTGTCCCTCGACAGATGGTTGAGTAATGTGCGAAGAATCGTTGCTGCTACCGTAGCCAATAACTTCGGCATAAATTTTTGCACCTCGAGCAATTGCTTTATCTAAACTCTCTAAGACGACCATCGCTGCACCTTCACCCAAAACTAAACCTGAGCGATCTGCTGAAAAAGGTTTGCATGAAGTGGATACGTCATCTTCATCTTCTTTAGCCAAGATACGCAGAGCCTCCCAAGCTTTAATTGTACCAAAGGTTAGTAGGGCCTCGGATCCTCCAGCTAACATAATATCTGTATATCCATGTCTAATTTGCTTTACAGCCTCACCAATTGCTATGGTTGACGATGAACAAGCGGTAGAGAATGTTAAGCTAGTGCCTTTGAGTCCAAAATTTAAGGCTATCTGTGCACCTGCTGCGTTATTCATTGCCATTAGGACAGTGAAAGGTTTTAATGCCTTTGCATGATCCTTATATAACCTAACGTAGGCCTCTTCAATAGACGTGGCTCCTCCCATGCCTGTGCCAAGATAAATTCCCATTTTTTCGATGTCATCACTTTGCAAGTTGAGTTTGGCATCATCTATTGCTTGTTGGCTTGCGACTAGTGCAAATTGCGTTACACGATCCATAGTTGCTATCTTGCTTTTTGTGAGGAAGGTAAGTGGTTCAAAATCGTTTATATAACCTGCAAACTTGTAATTAATATCATTTACAAAAGCGCCATTAAATTTTTTGATTCCTGAATTACCAGCCATTAAATTGGAAAAAAATATTTTTTTATCGTTACCTACAGGTGACAGAATGCCTACACCAGTAACTACAACACGTTTTTTAGTCATTATTAGTCCTGTAAATAAAATCAGTTGTAATGAGCTCTAAAAATAATCCATTTAAAGCAGATAAGTTAAAACAAATAGTTTAAAGCAACACTTGTAAAATAATTGTAATTCCCACATAAAAAAATCTTATCAAAAAGTATACTTTCAGTTAGCTTGACAATCAAATAAAGCTAATTTTGTCTAAAATATAGACAAAAAAACGCTCTGGTGAGCAATTAGTTGTCTAAGACCTTCATTAAATTTCTACTCTTGAAATCAAGGGGTCAGCCAGCTTGATTTTTAAATCCTTCACTCTTTCTATCCCCTCCATGAGATGCAAGCTTAGTAGCCCTGTTAACTAACTTGCTTATTTTACGGTGAAAGGCATCGCTGCCGTAAGCCTCGCCAGCTAACGTTGCTTTTGTAATTTGTTTGCGTTGTAGGTTAATATCCAGTTGGTCAAACATCTCTTTATAACGTGAAGAGCGTAATTCAACAGAATCACCTAATTCTGTATACAGGCTATGTTCCGTCATTAACTTATCGGGTTCACCTAGCGCGTTATAGGGGTAACTAGACCATTTATATTCAGAAATATCACCCACCATATTAGCTTTAACAGGGTTCATTTCAATGTATTTGTACAAACTAAAAAGATAGCTATCACTGTCTACAAGGCAAGATTTATAACGCCCTTCCCACATCGTCCCCGTTCGTTTCTGAATCGCATTAAAGTATCGAACGTACCTGTTGGCCATTGCCTGCATAAAAACAGCCAATTGACCCTTACTTTCAGGCGTAATCAATAAGTGTAAATGATTCGTCATAAAGACATAGGCATGTAATGAACAGCCGGACTTTTCTAATCCATGCTCAATATCTTCCTTAATTCTAATCATGTCATCTTCAGAATTGAATATGTCTTGCCGGTTATTACCCCTATGCATAATATGTAGGGGCTGATTGGGAATAACGAGTCGGGGTAGTCTTGCCATGAGGTTAGTTTAGCTCAAAAACACATCGTTATCAAGCTGGCTGACCCCTTGATTTCAGCATAAGCGGCAGTAGCTGCTTTACCTGCAGCTAGCTTGCCTGTAGCCTACTCTAGTAAGTTGGCTGTGCTCTTATCGTTAGTTATCGCACTGTTAGGTATGGCTTTAGCAGCATACCTTTGGCACTCTTAAATTACTTGATTAGCTTTCTGCTTACTTTGAATGCCAACCAATATGGCAATAGGCTTAGTAGTTTAACTAATCGTGTAAATCGTTTAGGAAAATGAATTTCAAAAGCACCCGATGTTAGGCCTTTTACAATGGCCTTTGCCGCTGTTAGAGTATCAATCACCATTGGCATTTCAAAATCATTCTTACTAGTCATTGGCGTGCTGACAAAACCAGGACTAATGAGTTTTACATCAATATTTTTTGATTGGTATTCAACGTATAAGCTTTCAGCCAAATTTGTAATTGCTGCTTTAGTAGAAGAGTAAGGCTGTGCATTTGGCAGCCCAAAATAACCTGATACTGAACCACATAGTACAATTTGGCCATGTCCTTGTGTCGCAAAGAATGCCGTTGCAACATCTAGCATATTGTAAACACCACCAAGGTTAACCTGTAAACTTTTACGAATAAAGGCAATATCTTTTCTGCCTTGCTCTGACGGATCGTAAACCGCTGCCATGAATATCACACGATCAAGGCGTTTAATGTTTTTAAAAGCATTGATTGTTTGGCTATGATCGCTAATATCAAATGCTATGACTTGGTGATTCGCTCCTGTTAGTTGTAGACGTACTGATTGCAACTCAGGTTCACGGCGTGCAGAAAGAATCACGTTTGCGCCCTGTTGACTGAGCGCAATTGCTAACTCAGCACCAATACCACTACTAGCACCTATTATCCATATATATTGCCCATGAATCGTTTTCATCATGGTTTTTACTTCCTCATAAAAAAACATTATTCTTCCTGCTTTTGCATAAACAATGTCAATTCAGCCATGGTAATGCCAAATTTTTTCAGATAAGATCGGTTAACTAACACACCATCATTCATCAAAAACATCCAGTCATCAAAGGTAATGCGATAAGTACTATCACCAACAGGCAAATCCATTTGATAAGCCCATTGCATAGCGCTGCCTTCTAGCTTGCCTGTT
>JBLHNB010000243.1:0-4765 GCA_047621305.1 Alteromonadaceae bacterium
ACCGACAGAGGCTATATGAGTTGATTGCAGGCTTAGCTTTTCAGCTCCTGTTTTAACCATATACTTGGTATACCAGCTCTTATCGCCTTTATCACAATTCGGTAAAAGCGAAAAATCGTTGGCATCACCCGTGCTATTAAACCAGCTAAATAAGGTAACTGCTTTTGATTGTAGCTTGGGGAATAAATGATTAATATTATTTTGAGGGCAAATGAAAAATTCATCTATATCCATAAAAAGAACATGGCTATATTGGTTAGTATCACAATTACCGTAGGCATGGGCATAAGCGCGTGATTGAAAGGCGTTGCGGCTTAAAAACTTATCATCAATTAAATGATCGAATTCATCCATGGCTTTATCATCAATTACCTCGTAATGCACATTATGGTTTTCACCTATTTTATCAAGAATGGCACAGCTATTATCGGTTGTTGAATTGACATAAATTAAAATACCTTCAATACCAATGTTTAAGTGATGAAATATCCATTCAGGTAAGTAAGCCCCTTCATCCTTTGCTATGGCCATCAGCAATACTTTAGCTTCACTCATTTGTATTCCCTATTTTCTATTGTGGCTTTTGCATGTTTTATGATTATTTCACGCGATACTTGATAGGATTTTTCTAGCTTTTCAAGTAATTCTTTTGGTATTTCGTAGGTTGAATAGTCGGTATTAGCTTGTGAGATGTAGCCTTTTGTTAAGTTTTCAGAATGATCGCCTGAATCACCTTTCCCCGTATTATTTTGAGATTTATAGTTCTTTTGTAATGGGCTTGTTAGGCCTAAAGACGCTGTTAAAAAGGTTAATGTATCGTCTGTTTTTTCTTTTATTGCTTCAGCGTCGTAATAATAATATTGACCGGAAAATTGTTTAGCCATTGACGCTAATGTATTGACTCTTTCAATGTAGTATTCTGCTGCGCCTGCTATTGTGCAAAAAACATGTTCAGGATCGACGCCCTCATATAGTTTGACAATACTTGGAATAGTTTTCTTAGGATTTCGTAATGAAAAAATTGCGATAGCTCTGGAGGGATTGAATAAATTCGTATTTATGTAATGTTCACTATGTAGTACTTTATCAAAATAAAAAGGAGAACAAGCTTCTTGTTCATGCGCCGCTTGGAATTCTAATTTTTGCCGAAAAAGACTTTTCCAACTAAAATATCCAATATGCATTTCATAATAACCACTTATTTCTGGATGGCTACCTAATATATGACCTATTAAGCTGGTGTTGGCGCGCATATGGCTTAACAAAATAATATGCTTAGATGGTGCTATTAAAGTTGGTCGTTTTAGTAAAGCTAATACCGCTTTTCCTATGTTCATGCAGTTATTTCCAAATAATTGTTATTAGTTTTAGATAGGTGGTGTACAAGGCCCATTTTAAACTTGGTTTCAAAACTAACGCTTGCTGAGCGTACATTTTAGCTAAACGTTTTTGTTTGTTATCAATAGCAAATGCACAAAGGTGTTTAGAACTTGAGCTGGCAAGTGATAATAGCAAGGGGCTTGATGACTTTATACCATACTTGTCTATTAAATTTATTGTCATTAAAAAACGACTTAAATGTTTTTTTTGCTCAGTAATATCGCTGGTTACATTTTGTTTTAGTGCTTTTTTAGGCACATAATGATTCGCGACGACTTTATTATAAAAATAGGTAGTTGGTGATTGTTGTAATGCTCTTAAAAATAGCTCTAAATCTTCTTCGTACCACAAACATTTATTGAAGCCACCTAGCGCTTTAAGCCAAGAGGTTTTATATACAGAAATATTAAGATGAGGAAATACTCCTGTTTCTGAAAAATATCGTACTACATTTAATTGGCCATATGTCACTTCATTTTCAAAGCATGTATATTTTTCAATTTGAGGAAGCCAATTTGATTTTTTTAAAATTGTATCCTGATCAGTAATAAGGGCGTATTGATCAGATAAAATTAAGAGTGGCTGTTTAGTGTTTATTATTTTTTCTAGGTTAAATAAATAGTCACGATCGATCCATTCATCATCATCATCACAAAAGGCAATGTAATCACCTTCAGCATTATCGATACCAATATTTCTCGCGATCGATGGCCCAAAACCTTGAGCACTTGCGTTATGGAAATTTAAAAACTTAAATCGTTGATCAAACTGCTTTTCTATTATTTGATAATCATCAACCAATTCAGGTTTAGTGCCATTGTTGATAATTAATACTTCAAAGTGGCTGTATGTTTGTTCTTGAATTTTTTGTAATGCTCGATGTAACAACATTGGACGATTACAAGTCGGAATGATAATTGATATTAGAATGTCTTCATTTTTTTTCATTTTATCTTTCATCAATAATGTTAGTTTTTGTTAGATTAATTTTTACCAGGTTGAAATATATAAAAACTTATTCTTCGTTATCAAACTGAAAATTTTTATAAAGTTCAATGATAAAGTTTTATTTTGTTGTTGCCCATGATCTAATTTTATCTCTGCATATAACTTCTATATATTTATATGAATATTTAGATAAATAAACAGTGATGAGAAGAATAGATAGATTAATTAATAGGCTATCAATACCACTGATATTAGTTACTTCTAAACCCATGACTTTATCCACAAAAATTAAAGACATCGAATATAAAATACTATGTATCATATAAATAGAATAAGACCATAACCCTAAAGTTCTCATTAACTTAGTTTGGAAAAATGCGCCGAGTAGTCCGGTATTCTTTTCTTCGGAAAAAATAACTATTGTAAGAGCCATTATTATTACTACACATAACTGGTCAATATATGAGCTTGAAAAACACAATAAAATGACTAAAGAAAGTGTTGATAAAACTTCGAATAAATTTATATGAGGAACCGAGTGGAGTATTTTTTTTACTTTGAGACGATGAATAATTACCCCTATGTAAAAAGCGCCGATACAGCGAATGAAGCTCAGACTGAGATAACTCGCTAAACTATCCATATCTAATAAAAACAGACCCAAATAACAACTAGAAGATATTATTATTGGGTACAAAATGGATTGTTTTTTATCAAATAATACGATTGATAGATAAAAGAATAAATAAGCAAAAAATTCAACACTAATACTCCAGCTAGGCCCATTCCAACTAAACTCATTATAGAGCCCCATCGCATGAATTAGTAATAAGTTGCAGGTATAAGTCCATAGGTTTATATGATTTTCAGGAGCAAACTGGTCATTACCGCCTAAACCATTTAAAAAGAGTGTTTGTTTAAAAATAAAATAAATTAACCAGGCATTTAACATAAAAAAATGGAGAGGATATATTCTTGCGAAACGCAATAATGCATATTCTTTAATATGCATACCATTTGCAATTTTCTTTGAATATGCGAGTGACATTACCATGCCAGATAAAATAAAAAAGAAGTCAACAAATAGAAAACTATTGGAAATAAAGGGAAGGGGTGTTTCAGAAAAGCTGAAAGGTGAGTGATATATAACGACTAATATTGCAGCCAACCCTCGCCATGATTCTAATTTATATAGCAAAGTAATTAGCCTTTATCTATTATTTTATACAAGAGTATTTTATTTAGTACATCTTATATGAATTGTACGAATAATATAATTGCTTGTTATCAATAAATTTGGTGATTTTTAATCAAATTTATTGAACCAGTCTATGAAGCTCAAAGTGTTTATTTTGAAAGACTCTAATTCATCGCCTGTTTTCACATAAGGAGTTAATCCAGTTTTGACGCTTGGAGAGTGAAAAGAAAATATAAAATTACTCACCCCAATTTCTCTTAAAGATTTGGTTAATCTTTTCATCTCATTTAGAGTAAACCCTTCAGGTGAAAGCCTGATTCGTTTTACTCCTAATAGCTTGAGTAATACTTTACCTACGAAACTATTATTTAACTTAGGTAATGCATTCGGATCTTTATTTAAATAATTAGCAAAAACACCAATATAGCTTATATACCCTGTAGTATGGGGAATACACTTTATTTTATCGTTGAATACAACCTGGTTATCAAATTGGCTGAAATCAGGACCTTGTTGATGAGTGAAGTTAGCAAAAGGTGAGATACTTAAATCAGTTGTATAACCTAATTCTGATAATGTTTGATACGTATTTTCACCCACCCCATAACGACCCGCTAAATAAGTGGTTGGCTTATATCCTACTTTTGCTTCAATAATATCTGTGAGTGTTTTCAGTTTTCGACACTCTTCTTCTTTTGGTAAATTTCCTGGATAAGAGTCATATTCACGAATTTTATCTTTATCATCATTAAAAGGAGGGTTCACCCAAGGGTGTAAATGAGTTGCAAACTCAATGCCTTTATTATGTTCTTTAAAAAAATTAATGACCTTAAGCCCTTGTCTGCTATTTACAAAGGCATAATCCATTGCGAACGTCACTTTCGCTCCAGCAATAATCATTTGTTTACAAAATGCTATCAGTTCTTGCCCGTGGGTTACTTTATTATTTGAACGATAAAACCCACGGTTCCAATTAAATTCTTCTTCAGTGTGGATGACAATAGCAAGCTGAGGTTTACTGTTTCTTATCACTGCTTATCCCTTATTCTCTCTAAAGTTCATAATTTGGAGATGAAAATAAATATATAAAATTCTATTATAATGATGCATGTTTTTTTCAATTCTAAAATAAATTTGATTTTAAACGATATTTAAATCATCTATATTACTTGTTTTCTTAATACGGTATGCGTGTTTTTTAGCCAAGTCTCGTGACGGCATTTCAATATATTGATAAGA
>JBLHNB010000244.1:0-4743 GCA_047621305.1 Alteromonadaceae bacterium
TGTTGGTGTATTAGATGCTGATCAGGGTTTATTTAGTGCTGATTTTCGATCAACAGAATCCTTAGCTCAATTAATTATTCAAGTAACGGGCCGAGCAGGGCGTGGAGATAAAAAAGGGGAGGTATTTATTCAGACTAGCCAGCCACAACATGAGTTTTGGCAAAATATTATCAAACATGGTTATGCTTTTACCGCTCATAAAATATTAGCCGAAAGAAAAATGATGGCGATGCCACCGACAGGATCGTTATGTGTAATTCGTGCTGAATCTCAAGATGAATCGTTAGCAATGCAATTTTTAAGTGAAGTTTCAGGTATTTTCCACCAAGCGACGCAACATGAAGTTATTGTGATGGGACCTGTTCCAGCGATTATGGAAAGACGAGCAGGTCGTTATCGAGCACAATTATTATTATTGTCTCAACAACGTAAACCGTTACATCAATTACTCGATCATTTCATGCAAGCGATTGGATCTTTAAAGTTAACTCGAAAAGTAAGATGGTCAATCGATATTGATCCGCTTGATTTGCTTTAAGCTAAATTCTAAGTCGCTTTATAAATTTAAACGATTTTAAAGTGACTTTAAATAATGTTTATTTATTGCTAATTTCCGCTAAATTTCAATATTACAGTCTAAGTAACGATAAGTGATTAATTTTAAATATATTATTTTTCAGTCGAATTAGGTTATTTTTAAAATATTCAAGTTATTTATGATTCAATAAGTCGTCAAAGATAACTCCTGTATAAATACCTTATAGATTTGATCATAACTTGTGGATAACTTTGGCTGTGGATAAGTAGCATAGTTATCCACAGGAGATCACTAATCAACCATCTCATTTATTAACAGATTGGATTATTTATAAGTTGTTAATATTAAACTGTTTTAAAATGTTACCCACATACCCACAGCCATTAAACATCAACATCATTATCTTTTAAAAACTATATTAATGATTATTAAAAGCTAATATCCCGCAAATTTCAAAAACTACGCAAAAAAAACATTCAAAAAAATATCATCCTCTAAGCTGAAATGACCAGAAACAAAGCTAGATCAATTTTCTCTCTGTGATCAATAACTCATGATCAGTTAAAATACCCCGACTTAATTAATCTCAGGTTTTACAACATTGAAAGTCCAGCTTATAAAAATAATTCAAACTGCATTAACCACCCTTATTCAACAGGAAAAGCTTCCTGAACTTGATTTGCCAGAAATCCAAATTGAACGCACTAAAGATAAATTACACGGTGATTTTGCATGCAACATTGCGATGATGTTGGCAAAACCAGCCAAAATGAATCCTAGGCAAATAGCTACTTTATTGGTAGACGCGATGAAGGATGTTGATTTTATTACTAAAATTGATATCGCTGGACCTGGCTTTATTAACTTCTTTTTGTCCGCAGAATCAGCTCAACAAATCGTAAAAGATGTTTTAGCCTCTGGCGACACGTTTGGTCGTAGCCAAATAGGTAATGGAAAACGCGTTCAAGTTGAATTTGTATCGGCTAATCCTACTGGTCCACTACATGTTGGTCATGGTCGTGGAGCAGCTTATGGTTCTGTGGTCAGTAGTTTACTAATGGCAGCAGGATTTGATGTTCATCGTGAATATTATGTAAATGATGCTGGTAGGCAGATGGATATTTTGGCAACCAGTGTTTGGTTACGTTATTTAGATGCCTGTGGCGAAAAATTTATTTTCCCTAGTAATGCTTACAAAGGGGATTATGTTTTAGATATCGCCGCTACTTTAAAAGCAGATAAGGGTGAACTATTTCGCCACCCAGCAAGTGAGATATTTGCTGATGTTCCTCTTGATGAACCACAAGGTGGCGATAAAGAACTGCATATTGATGGATTAACCAATAAGGCAAAAGCATTATTAGGTGAGACGGGATATCGTCAGTTATTTGATTTAGGTTTAAATTCAATTCTAGCTGATATTCGTGCTGATTTAGCTGATTTTGGTACTGATTACGATGAATGGTTTTCAGAACGTTCATTAATGGAATCGGGTGATGTCGATCAAGCAATTGAAACCTTAAAAAATTCCAAAGCATTATATGAAAAAGATGGTGCCTGGTGGTTTAGGTCAACAGATTATGGTGATGAAAAAGATCGTGTAGTTGTTCGTGATAATGGCCAAACTACGTATTTTGCTTCTGACATTGCTTATCATTTGAATAAATTTAATCGTGGTTTTGATACCGTAATTGATATTTGGGGCTCAGATCACCATGGTTATGTACCTCGTGTAAAAGCATCTTTAGAAGCGATGAATCAAAATGCAGATAGGCTAAAAGTATTATTAGTTCAGTTTGCCGTGTTGTATCGTGGATCTGAAAAAGTAGCGATGTCGACGCGCAGTGGTGATTTTGTTACCTTGCGTGAATTAAGAGAAGAAGTAGGGAAAGATGCTGCTCGTTTCTTTTATGTTTTACGCGGTGCTGATCAACATATGGACTTTGATTTAGAACTAGCTAAAACACAAAGTACTGATAATCCTGTTTTTTATGTTCAATATGCTTATGCACGTGTTTGTAGTGTATTTAGACAACTAGCTGAACGTGATTTGGCATGGGATCAATCACAAGGGGAAATGCACTTAACGCGCTTAGTTGAAGAACATGAGCACTCATTATTAACCGCATTAGCGCGCTATCCAGAAGTAATTGAATCATCAGCATTAAATCATACGCCGCATATATTGGCTCATTATTTAATGGACTTATCCCGTGATTTCCACACCTATTACAATGCTCATCACTTTATTATTGATGATGTTGAATTGAGTCAGGCGCGGTTAACCTTGGTTTCAGCCGTTAAACAAGTAATTTATAACGGCTTAACGGTTATGGGTGTATCAACACCGGAGACTATGTAAGTGGCAGAAAAACGAAATTCACGAAATTCGGCACCTAAAAAATCGATGCCATGGGGACCTATGTTTCTCAGTTTTGCTGTGGGCGCTTTTATTATGTTTTTACTACATATCAAAGATGATCCAAAAGTTGTCACACCAGAAAAAAAAGCAATTGAGGAAAAGGTCAGTAAAAATAAGAATGGCGTAGAACCTACGTTTGAGTTTTATACCTTATTGCCTGAAATGGAGGTTGTCGTTGAAACACCTAAAAAAACACAACCCCCCGTCATAACTTTACCAACAACACCGACAGAAAATACCGATAAAGAAGTTGATAAAGTCAGTTATTTATTGCAAGTTGGCTCTTTTCGTAAAGCCGCCGATGCGGATGCTTATAAAGCAAAACTCGCATTTTTAGGTGTTGAATCTAGAGTACAAACAGTAACAATTGATAATAAAGATACTTGGCATCGAGTTCAAATTGGGCCAGTCATAGGTCGAGATAAAGCTGATGCGCTACAAAAACAATTAAAAGAAAATAGTATTGATTCTTTATTAATGCGTGCTAAAAATGGTTAGTCAAAAAAAATTCGGGTATCCTCATCACAACTAATATTAAGGTGAATTGTAATGACTGAAACAAATGATAAAACATATTCTGAAGCTGAAGTTGCTGAAAAATTAGCGACAGAACTACCTAATTGGTATTTTGAAAATGGCTGGATCCGTCGTAAATATAAAACCAGTGGTTGGAAAGGTACCTTAATGGTAGTTAATACGGTAGGTCATTTAGCAGAAGCTGCTTGGCATCACCCTGATATTTCAGCATCGTATGCGTTTGTCATTGTAAAATTAACGACACATAGCGCTAAAGGGATAACCGATAAAGATATCGAATTAGCAAAAATGATTGAAAAAGTTGTGCAATGGCAACCAGCGAAAGAAGAGGGAAGTCCTTTTGAAGGCACCCCTTCTGATCCACGCTTTAAATATATTAAGTACGATTAAGGATACAACTATGACTGAAATGACTAATTCAGGAATGTGGTTAGAAGTGTCTAGTCCATTTTGTGGTATTGCATCAGATGATCTCACTATCAAAGTAGATGGAAACACCGTGATAGTGATTAACAATGGTGATGCTGTAACTAAAAAAGGATTTGAGACACCCATTACCGATCTGTCACCTCGGGTGAAAGGTCAAGCGGTTTCTTTAGATAAAGCAGTTAAACATATTGCTGATTTACTACGGACAAGCAAACAGCCGGTTATTGCTGGAATGGCTACTGATGTAAATGGTGTTCGTTCGGCAATGGCTTTAGCTGATAAAAGTCGTGCAACTGTTGATCATATGTTTTCAACAGACAGCTTCAAGAACATATTGGTATTGCAAGATACAGGTTGGATGACAACAACATTAACCGAAGTTAAAAATCGTGTGGATTTGTTACTGGTTGTTGGTAGTGATCTTGAAGCTGGATTCCCTAGCTTTTTTGAACGTATGGTGTGGAACAAAGAAAGTATGTTTGATCAGGATATCGAATCACGCGAAGTGGTTTATCTTGGTACAGCGCCATCGGGTGAAGCCTCAACGTCACCAAAAGGTAAAAAATCCCAAGTTCTGGCTTGTGATGATGCCGACTTACCAGAAGTGCTATCAGTATTACGCGCCTTAGTTAAAGGAAAAGCGATACAAGCCAAAAGTGTTGGTGGTATTGAAATTAGTGTTTTAACTGCCTTGGCCGAACAACTTAAAAACGCCAAATATTCAGTGGTGACATGGGCGGCAAGCATGCTTGGTTTTGAGCATGCTGAAGTCACTGTTCAGACTATATGTGAAATGGTTAAAGATTTAAACTTAAAA
>JBLHNB010000245.1:0-4709 GCA_047621305.1 Alteromonadaceae bacterium
TGTTGCGCTGACCTTTGGTTTTAGCTTTAGAATGCTCGCAATTCGCTACCATTGGTCAATGCCCAAGTTTGACTACCAATGTCCGTCAGACAATATCCATTAGCAGCCACTAAATTCGCGCTTCATATAAAATTAACATCGCCACTCATCGCAGCTGGATATCAAAATTATAAAATAATTAATCGTTTAAAATAATGTGTTGTAGGTTTTTTATAGTCACAAAAGGTTATCGTAATTCAAGTGAAAAGGCAGTAAGTTATTTCATTCTGAAAATGGGTGGCATCGTAGTTAGTAGCCTTTTGTCGGCAATGAGCGGCTAGACATGTTTAATGGGCTGATGTTCAATGTAAAAGACTATATTGTACTGGTAGAAGATACGGGTCGTATTATTCGAGAGGACAAACCTGAAGCGATAAGCTCAAGTAGCTAAGATATTCTAAATAGACTGAATATCCCTGCTGAAAACTGGCTAGAAATCACCACAGAGTTTGGCGCATTATTCAAAGGTGCAGTAGGGGCGTTACCTACATTAACAGAATATTGTGAACATTTAGACAGAAAGCGACGACAAGGCGCTTCAAATTGCCAACGCTGGCTGTGTGCTTAAAGTTTACTATCTGAAAGTTATAATTTTTTTAACACTTTGGTTGGTATCAATCAAAGTGTTCTCCCTACTTCGGTCTATAAGCTGAATATCAAACTTCTTAGTTGAATTCGGGCTTATTTACTGTTTAAAAGAATGTATTTTGTTTTTTGATAGTCACAAAAGGCTATCGTCATTTAAGTAAAAAGGCAGTAAGTTATTTCATTATAAAAATGGGTGGCATTATTGTTTTGTTTTATTGTTTGTTGCATTATTGGTTGTTGATATGATACGGGCAATCGTGTCATCAGCAGGAATGCCACTCTCGAATAAATTATTGTTTTTAAACCAATCATGATGTCCAAGTATGTATTCTCGAATATCAAACCAGCTTTTAGCGCCTGCAATAACAGAACATAGTGATCCAAACGGCACCTCAAAAATGGGGGTCCGTTATTGTTTGAAAAGTCTCTTTGAAGTGGTCAATATGTATGGTTAGTTCCCGAAAAAAGGGAGTATAAGATCATCGCGAGATGTTAACGTCAATAGTGCGTTAAATTGATTAAAAAATATTCGTGATCTCGCCCTGGGTTTGAAGTTCTTCTGGGGATAAAAAGATGCCATCGATTATTGGCTGCAATAAGGCGAGTTCCTTTTCACCGAAATAGTGATAATGAAAGCGTTGAAAAATCTCCCTTACCTCTTGTGTTTGATAACTTTCGTTAATAATATCAATAATGGCCTGTCCTTGATCGCTTTTGGAGCACACTACATAGGACAATATTGGCTCCGGCGCTTCAATAAGTGGGATCGAAATAATAGGCTGTAATTGTGCCATTTCTAGTTTATGAGCTATGACAATTTGGCTAAAATCTATGATGGCGTCAATACGCTCTTTCATTAGCATGTCAATAAGTTTACTCATTGAATCTTCAGCGCCACGAATAAAAAAGTATTCAGGATTCTGCTTTATAAATTTATCGATTTCATAGCCATAACTTCTCGATTTTGCGACGCCAATTTGTATATTTTGCTTGTGTAACTCTGCTAAGGAAAAAGGCTGCTTAAATTTGAATTGGTTTTTTTCTAGAGCGATAAGGCGTATAGGGGGGAATATACTAAAAGGGTATTTAGAAAAAATCCCAATTGACTCTCGTTCAGTATTTTTGATTTTATTGATCATACAAGCATTGGGTATTTTGGATATTTCGACCCAAGAGCGAGTGAGGCTCATATGTTGATAAATAGGAGTTAGCTTGGGATGTGCATATGTTAAAATACCATCCCATATTTTAATCATCGAGGCATCATCGACGATATAATCAGGGTCATTTACGATGGAGTAAACTTCAGTTTCACCGAGAAGCATAATAGGAATTTCATTAGGACGCTCAAGTGCAAAAGAGCTGCCACTGGTTATGAGTAGTAGCATAATTACTTTGAATTGTCGGATTAATGAAATAAGTAACATAAATTTCTCTGCTTTAATGGTTTTACTGTTAATCATCCCTGATTATGAATTTTTAGCTGCAATTAAACTGTTTTTCAATAAATAAGATCAATAGTGAGGAATATTTACTCTTTAACGTTAAAGCGGCCCTAGAAATTAAAACTTAAATCATGGTGGCAAAAATGTTAACTTCTCAGGCCAATGCCACGGGATATTAAGTAATAAACTAAGGTCCACAGGGCAACACAAAAGCCCACCATAATTCCTATAGAAAGTGGCACGCTGATATCGGCAACATAGCATGGCCATCCACAATTACCGTTAAATGTTGACTAAGGAATATATATGAGCAAGATAATTTTGTGCATTGCTGTTTTAGTTTTATTCGTAAAACCATCAATGGCAGAGCCTAATGAGCAACAGCCAAACTATGGATTTACAGCAACTTCAAATCAAGATGAAATATTTTTAGCAAAGTGCATGATATACCGAAGTGCGCTTGAACATTCAGATATGTCGACTCTTGAGACTTTTGTAGAACCTGCACTACTAGAAAGCAAACCAGATGCAGTAAGAAGCTTATTAATGAAGACATCGAAAAACTTTATCAAACGTATAAGTATGGATGGTTATGAGCTTAAATTAATGATAATTAAGCCTGTAAATAATCCTAACTATGCGACCGTAGGAACGCTGTGGGATGCTCGGGCTGGAATGTATTCAGGGAATGGCTCTTGTGGTTATACCAAATTAGCTAATGGTACTTGGCGGATTAAACCAAGTACCTTTTAGCCTTTTCTTATAACAATATGGCCCTGCTAATAAATCGTTCGTGGGGCTTTTGTCGATTTTATTTCCCTCGGTTTAGAGTCTGTAGTGTCGCTATCCTCTAAAATAGGGAGAATCTAACATAGCCAATCATTATTATTGGTTTTGAAAAATGTATTATGATTATCAAACCGTTAACTAAATCAAAATTATTTTTGGTAAAATCGTTAATGATGTCATAGAAAATGACTGCTTCCACAGATTAACAAACCGACTAAGGAATAAGATGTTTAGCAAGATAACAGGGACGTTGTTGAAAAGTCAGTCATCATTTTCAATTATTTCAGCATTTGAAAAAATGAAGTGGATTTTTTTATTTTTTAATCTTATTCATCTTGTGCTGGAATCGATTTTATTTACGCTTTCAATTGAATCAGTTGGGCGTTTAATCATTAGCATATTACTGATATTGATAACCTTTAGTTACCAATGTCGGTGGTGCTTTAATACTTCACGCAAGGTGCTGACACAATTTCATGGTTTCAAACTCGGTAACATTGCTATTTATACGATTACGCAGCGAGAGTTTGATTACGCGAACATTAAAAATATCGAATTAAAAGAAGTGCATAATGCCAATAAAGTGATATTGCATCTCAAAGAGCCTCAACACACTCAGCCCTCTAAGCAAGCGTCAATATCGCTTAAAGTTAAGCCCAATAAGTTATCTTCTGTTGTGCAACAACTGCGCACTAATTTATCATCCCAAGGTATCAATGTTATTGGTCAATTTGGTAGTGAAAACAGTAAAGAGTGGTCTAGCTTTGGCTCTGTGGCGCTTGACCAAGATACTGTAAAGGCTTTTATTGGCATTAACTTATTTAACAGTCCAATAAAGCGACAATTTCCGGTTACGTTATTTATGCTGCCGTTGCCTTCGCAGTATTTTCATCGAGTTTGGATCCCCAGTTATATCAGTAGCATGATTGCTTTGTTTATTGTCTATTCTAGTCAGAATTTCATTGCTGCTATTGTCGTGGGTCTATTTGGCGCCGGCATATCTGCAGTGAGACGGAAACTGATTTGTGATAAATACTATACTTTTGGTGCATCTCCCATTATTGAAATTGTCATCAGTGAAGAATATTTAGATATACCTGCTGTTTATTTTGAAAACAAACAAGCTAAGCAGATAAAGAAAACTGATATTCAATCAATTGATATTGAATGGAATTGGTATAAAAGTCATAGCGGAGAGCTTAATGACAGATACCGCGAGCCTTATGTGTTTAACCTGAATATCGATGTTGAAAATGACAGCAGCTTGGCATTAGCAGGTCAGTCATTTGATAGTAAAAAATTCGTTATCGCTTTATGTGAACTGGGTTATAGCGCCACACTGACACAAATCCCTAAAACCCCGATGGTTTGGCGATATTATATATTAGGCCCACTTGTAGTGTTCCTTTTGGGGGTTATTGGCTATGGGCTTTATATGGCTTATTTTCGTTTGATTGCTTAGGTATAAAATAATATGGCCGCCTATGACTGCTGGCTAAATATCAAGCAAGGTAAATACCAAATAACATTTCTACCTAAAAATATTTGCCCTAATAGACTGAGTTTAGGGTATTACCTTGGATATCAGGCGATATAGGGGATGTCGGATAACAATGTAAAAGTGGGTGGCATCATTATTCTGCGTTACCTTGGGTATTTCGACTCATTTAATGTTGATCAAGATGATGATGGTTTACCCGATTGGTTAGATAAAGATAAATAAAATCAATTAGCTGTTCTATTTATAAAATAATATTTCGTATCGTTGTTAAGGATAACAAATGCAGTATTCGCAATTATCTAAACAGTATAAATTTATCAATCCAGTAGGGTTGCCTGAGCAATTAC
>JBLHNB010000246.1:0-4695 GCA_047621305.1 Alteromonadaceae bacterium
AAGCTAGCGATGTTATCAAAAACCTCATACACTTAGATTAATGAATAATATATTTTTAATTTAATAACAATAAGCTATGACTAAAAAACGTAATTACGTCGCAAGTAAAAGTGCTTTAGTACTCACTGGTGGTGGCGCTCGTGCTGCTTACCAAGTAGGTGTGTTATCAGCAATAGCCAAATTCATTCCAAGAAACCATGGTATTCCTTTTCCTATTCTGTGTGGCACTTCAGCAGGTGCAATCAATACCACCGCTTTAGGTTGCTACGCTTCCTGCTTTAACTTAGGAGTAAAAAAACTAGAGTGGATATGGAAAAATTTAGACACAGCAAAAATTTATCACAATGACACCAGAGGCGTTTTTGGTCACATTGGAAAAGGGATGTTAGCTAGCTTTCAAGCCGATTATGCCAATAAACTACCCCGTAGCTTATTGAACAATTCGCCACTAAGAAATTTACTCAATTCTGTTATGAACTTTAAGCGCATTGACAACAATATATTACGTGGTTATTTGTCATCCGTTTCAGTCACTGCATCAAGTTATAGCACAGGAAACTCAATCAGTTTTTTTCAAGCAGAAGACAATACTCTTCCTTGGGAAAGAGCAAAACGTTGTGGTCAACCCACGCAACTAAATACCGAACATTTAATGGCATCATCAGCTATTCCATTGGTTTTTCCATCCATAAAAATAAAAAATCAGCATTATGGTGATGGCTCAGTACATCAATTATCACCACTTAGTCCTGCAATTCATTTGGGCGCTGAACGTATATTTGTCATTGGCGTAGAGCAACCTAAAACGACCCTACATTCGAGTGATAACACTTTACATCCACCAACAGCAGCAACCGTTGCCGGCCACCTGTTGGACTCCATATTTGCAGATACGATGAATAGTGATTTAGAGCGAATGGTGCGTATTAATGAAACACTAAAGTTAATTCCAAAAAGTGAAAAAGATAAGAGGGAAGGTTTAAAACATATTGATAGCTTTATCATTAACCCAAGTCATGATTTAAATGCCATTGCCCTTAATTACTATTATGATTTACCTTTACCTGTTCGGCTATTGTTGCGCAGTACAGGTATTAGCAACGATTCTGAATCCAGTATTATTAGTTATCTATTATTTGAAAAAAATTTTTGTGCTGAATTAATAAAATTAGGGTTTGAAGATGCGATGGAGCAAGAAAATCAAATAAAAGATTTTTTGAATTTATAGCATACCATCAAAAATAATCAAAGAATTAAGTACCCTCTTGTATATAACGATCTGCTCTTTCAACTTTTCTAGGCTTTCCACGAACAATCAAGGTATCTTGATCTTGTAAAATAGTGTCTACTTCGGGTGATTCACATTCAATATCACTGCGGCGTAACGCAATAATATTCACTTGTTTTTTCCCCAAGTTTAATGACTCTATACTTTTACCACAACCAAAAGAATCATTATTAATCAAAATAGCGCGTGCAAATTCAATTCTATCAATAGCATCAGGGCTCATATCAGTATGCTCTCCCTGAAAGAAACCATGTAAATGGTTATAGTGACTTTTACGCTCTTTTTGTACGCGGCGCATTATGCGAGAAAACGGTACCCCCGTAAGCGATAGCACTTGTGAAACTAACATTAAGCTACCTTCTAAGCTTTCGGGAACCACTTCATTTGCACCCGCTTCATATAACATATTTAAATTATCATCATTACGGGTGCGAACCAAAATAGGGACGTCAGGTGCTAAAGAACGTACTTTTTGAATAACTTCTAATGACTGCTTGTCTTCACCAAACGCAATCACTACCAATCTAGCTTGTAATAGGTGCGCAGCGTTTAGCAACTCTGTTTGTCTTGATGAGCCAAATAATACATTCTCTCCTGCTTCACGAGCAGTTCGAGTACGTAGGGGATCAATATCAATAGCAACGAAATCAATTGTTTCTTGTTTTAGAAAGCGACTAACCGTTTGCCCTATTCGGCCAAAGCCACAAATAATAACGTGATCTTTCAAGTTTTCATTTTCTGGCAATTGTTCTAATTCATCAGTTTCAGGCGATTTTTCTTGGCTTAAAAAAAGTGACCACGAACGAGCATGATCAATCATATAGGGCGTAATAGCCATACTAATAACACCTGCACCCAGTAACATAGATGATACATCGCTTGGCAATACTTTCACTTGATTAGCAAGGGCAATAAGGACAAAACCAAATTCCCCCATTTGAGCTAACATTAACCCTGATGCCCAAGCATCTTTGGGAGACACCCCTGCCCGCGTGGCTAATATTTTAATCACCATTACTTTAACTAACATAAAGCTAAACATAATGGCCAGAAGGCTAAGAGGTGATGATAATAATAAAGCAATATCAAGTTTCATACCGACAGTAATAAAAAACAAACCCAATAAAATATCACGATAAGGTCTGATATCGGCTTCTAATTGATGTTTATATTCACTTTCACTTAACATCATGCCCGCTAAAAAGGCTCCTAATGCCATAGATAAACCAAACCATTGCGTCAGTGCTGAGGCTAATAGAGTGACTAAAAGGGTTGTTAAAACAAATAGCTCATCGGTTCTTACTTGCGCAATAATATTGAACACTTTGGGTAAAAGCCATTTACCAATAAATAATAATAAAGTAACAACTACGACACCTTTAAGAATGGCAAGACCTAAAGCCCAAATCATAGACGTATCACTGTCTAGTGCTAACATCGGAATAATAATAAGAAGAGGTACTACAGCGACATCTTGAAAGAGTAGTATAGCCACCGACAGTTGGCCGGATTTACGCTTCATTGCGCCCGTTTCACTTAGCTGTTTAATAACAATGGCAGTGGAAGATAGAGTTAAAATGCCACCAACAACAAAAGCTGATTCAAAGCTAAGACCAAAGAACATACTGGCGATCGTGAAAATTAATAGGGATATACCCACTTGTAGGCTTCCCACGGCTAGTACTAAATGTCGCATTGCCATTAAACGGGGTAAAGAAAACTCTAAACCCAAGGTAAACAATAAAAAAACAATACCTAATTCAGCAAAGTGATCATAATCAACTTGGTCTTGCGCTATATTTAAACCATGCTCGCCCACTAACATACCCGCAACCAAGTAAGCTAAAATTGCAGGTAACTTTAATCGACGAAATAGCCATACAATAAATACAGCACTAGATAAAATTACTAAAACTTCAAGATGACCGCTCACGTAGATTCCTTAAAATGATAAACATTATTGCCAAATTGCAAATTATTGCCGTCAAGTTACCGACAATAAAGCTGAATACAAAATTCATATAAAACTTCACTGTTATTATTTCAATAAATAAATTAATAATCAACTAGTTAACTGTCATACCAATAATCGCCCCAAAAACAAATTATATTATGGAACAATTTTTGCATTTAAATAATTATTAGGTAATAAACTTATATGATCGTCAATAAGCAGTTTTATATCATATTGACAAGGCTACTATATAGAGAGGCACAAGTATGCAAACATTGAATATACTTGATAATCCAACATTATCGTTTCATAGCTTTAATGCATTAAAAAACAGTGCCAATGCATATGTTAAAAATCATTCCAGTTTACTCGAACAGCTGCAAACAACGCTGGATTTAGGTAAGTTACTTGATATTATTGCTATGGAAGCTGCTCGCTTTATTAACTTTTCTGGCCTGTATTTCAGAAGCCAAGAAGTCAGTAAATCCTTACGAGGCAGCCGTAAAGCCAAATATGAACGTCAATTTGAATTAAAACTCAACGATGAGTTTATTGGTACTTTGAGTTACAGTATTGATAAGCCAATCGGTATGATTCACTATAAAGACTTACAACGTATTCACCAGATAATCATTTATCCATTAAAAAATGCTTTGCAATATCATCAAGCTATACAGCTTGCAATGCAAGATGGACTGACCGGTTTAGGCAATCGTCGTTACTTCGATGAACAATTAAAACGCGCTATGCATAATGCTAACAGGCATCATACCCAGGTAGGCTTGGTATTAGGGGATTTGAATAAGTTTAAAGCCATCAATGATACTTATGGCCACAGCATAGGCGATCAGGTGTTGAGACAATTTTCTAATATACTTCGCTCTTGTATTCGTGATTCCGATAGCACTTTTCGTTTTGGCGGCGATGAGTTTGCTATTATAGTAGAAAATGCAAGTGAATATGCTTTGGACATTATTCAAAGTCGCATTAAGAACGCTTTAAAAACAAATGTGTTATTAGCTAAATACCAAGTAAGTTGCAGTTTAGGCACTACTTTTATGAATAGGGCTGATAATGAGCATACTTTCTTTGAACGGGCTGATCAGGCTTTATATCGTCAAAAAGTTAATATGTCAAAACGCTTCTGTGTAGTTTAATATTCTTGTATTAAGCTATGATAAATCTGTACGTAATTGGCGTAGTGCCTGTTGTCGTTCAAAAGCAGTAGCGGCAACTAATAACCGGCAAAATCTAACCGCTTTAGCAAAATGTTGATTGCCTAATAAAGCTAATACTGACCGAAAATAATCAAGACTTAACGAAAACGTGTCAGCGTAATGCTGCATAGCTTGTTCAATATTTGGATAAACTACCTCGTCAAAATTAAAGCTCTGTTCCTGATACTCGTCAAGCACTGTAATACCGTCAACCATAAGTGGCCAACTCACGTAGT
>JBLHNB010000247.1:0-4611 GCA_047621305.1 Alteromonadaceae bacterium
TGTTGCTCTACTAGGTTTTTCCACTCATGATAAGTTTTACGGCTCATACGTTGCTCCATTTATTACGTTAGAGCAAGTCTAGAGTTAATGATCAGTTTAGGATATGTGCATTTAGCGAGACGTTCACCTTATTCCCGCACCTTATTCCTTATGTAAAAACATACTGCCGATGATAAATCGGCAGTATGTTTTAGCTCAGAATAAAGGGTACTGACCAATAATAATTATTTTTTTTCTAATTGCTTGCTCAATTTACTTCGCCAATAACCCTGTGTCCCAAGTGCTTTCCAAGCCCATTTGATCCAGTTTAAAAAGGCAAAACTGAGCCAAATAACCCAGACCAACATCATGCCCTTATAGAATATTGTTGAAATACTCAAAACAGATACTTGCGGTAACAAGCCATGGCTTTTGTCTGAAAACCATTGCAGGTGATTACCATATGAAGAGTTGCCCTCTATGCCCATATTGGGTGAGCTCAACAAACTTGTAGGCACCACTGATAATAGAGACACGATGGCCACAATGGATAAAACATATAATAACAATTGCGATGCGTTATACGATAATCGTCCCATGTCTTTTGCACGGAAACTACTGGCGGTTACAGCAGCAAACCAAAGCGCAATGAGCATCAACGCTCCCCAATTACTTAAACTTAAACCAAAGCCTAATATAATCCAATTGAGCGTATTTAAAGGAGAGAACTTCACTCTTGATACTAATAAGGCCAATAAAATAAACGCTAATAACTCACCCCAATAGAGAACGGCAGGCCCAAGCAGTGGTCCTTTTGCCCATAATATCCAACGTTGGCTATTTAAATTAATGATACTGGTGATATTACTCACCGGGGCATTTAAGTTTATTTCAGGCGCAGGCAATAATAATTGTTCAGCAACACTCGCACGCATTAATATATTGATATTATGCTTACCGGGCAGAACAGGAATTGCCAGTTTACCACCTTCCAATTGCAGATTAATCAGTTTGTTATCAGTGCGGACTTCGATTAACTGATAACTTACTGGCAATTCAATGACGTGCTCACCGCCTCGTGTACTTCGGTAATCAAAAGATAAGGCTAATTTTGAAGTCCGTGTACCTTGATCAATGGCGTAATTAACTGAGTCAATCGCTAAAACATCACCTTTAACGGCATCAGGGCGAGTAATGGTTATATCTAATCGCTCATCTGGGTATGGGTAAAACAAATAAGTATAATAATCGCTGTTATCTTGTTGTTCTAAAATAATCGGTGATCCGGAAAGTTTTGCATGCCATGCAGGACTCACAGTCACCCGCCACTGTTCAATAAACGATTGCTCAATTAATGATTTTTCAGGTTTGGCGTGTAAAGCCAGAACTTTTTGTCGAGTCAGTGTTGAGCTCCATATAAAAACATTATCGCCAGCAGGTATGCTAACCTCTACCTGATCATTTTCGACAATCACATCAGCGCTGGTAATGTTTTCACCGGTTAGTGTCGGTATTTTAATGTTAATTGAACCACTACTTGGCGCAATGCGTTCAACTTTAGTCCGTATTGTCCATAATTGATCTATAGACAATTCTCTAGTTACTTTAACAAACGGTTGAACACTGTAACGGCTTGATAATTGCTCAGTATCAGTGCCAGCGTCATTTCGCGTTTTATTGTGATTTTTATTCTTATTTTTAATGGTTGCCAAAAATTCCAAAGCATTACCCGTTAGACTGTTTCCTTGGTTACCGACAATCTCCCAGACATCGCTGGTTAATATTTTGACATGCTTAGGTTTATCTTTAAATTCAAGTTGAAAGACATCAACAGGGGCTACCTGTCCTACTATGCTGATTTTGGATAGCCCTTTGGCAACAGGAATATATATCCAGCCTTTGCTTTTAAATAAACTTGTTATGTTTTTTTCATTTAATTTTTCACCTGATTTTTCATGTAGTGATAATTGCTCAGGCCGCCAGAATTCAGACCTAGGTATAGCCAAAGCAGTATCAGTATTGGCATGGACAGACAATATTAACGTTAATTTTTTGTCATCAGTGCTAACTTCTAAGTTATTGATAGCGACACAATCAGGTGAACACAAAGGCGCTTCAGTCACCCTAACTTTAAGTTCATCTAATAAATTTTTATTTGGAAAATCAAGTGCTTCGGCATTAGGGGTAGACATTGGTATTAAAATAAACAATGCCAATACACTGACTATCGCCTGAGGTTTAAATTTAGTGTATGCATCACTTATGACCTCTTTTAAGATTAAAAATAACCAAAGTAATGTTAAAAATATACCCAAAATTTTAATGAGTCGATAGGCGGTTTTCGACAATACAATTACATCGAACATTTGCTCGTTAGCAACCGGACTATTCCATTGAATTTTATAACGATTCCATTGCCAATTAGGGATACCAGAACCGGCTTGCATTAAGGCGTCTGATTGGTAACGCGCCATTATTGATGCTTCCGCTTTAATTCGACTGTCTGTAAGCATAATTCTTCCGGCAGCCGTAGACTGCATACTCATTGAAGGCATAGCTGACATAACTTCTTGCCGTTTACTTTTTACTGCTGTCACAATATTTTGTTGTAGTGGCGCTCGATCATCAAAACCTTGTATAGCAGTTTCTCGTGATTCCAGTTGAGGGTGTATCACGGTACGTAATTGTGTTGCAGAAAATAATAATATTGCCCCAATAGCGACGGTAATACTCGCCCCCCAATAGACTTTAACTAATGCTTTCATCCGTTCAAATGGCTGATGTTTTTTGATAACGATGGCCAAGAGTAAATTAATAATAACGACCACAGGGGCGCTACTCTCTTGGTAAATAACAATTAACATGAGCGCAGTAGCAATACCCGCTGTCATATTGATTAATCGACCTGCCATCAAAGCAGACAATAATACAATAAAACTTGCCCAAATTGACCAACTTGACCACCAACTGTTCGATACATAGTCAGCACCAAATACAGCAAATAATTTATTACCTGGCGGCAAATTAAGTATTAAAGAGACACGTTCAAAGTCACTACTCCAACCCGTCACCGGTAATGTTTTTGCTGAGTTGATAACTCCTCTCGCTTGAATATTTACCTGAGGATAACGATTTTCAATGCCTCTTTCATCTTGCTCTTTAGTGGTGATTAATACGGAACCGTCTTGGTCTTCTGCTGACTCTAATAGGAACGGTGGTTTCATACTTAAACGCCAATCTTTTATCATGGCGCCATTAACCTCATCATTAAAAGTGTAAGCTGAATGATCAAATGAAAGCCATAATGTGCGATTTAAGCTTAATTTGTTTTCTAAATGCAAAGGCTTGCCGCGATGTTGAATGTCATAACTTAATGAATCATTGGCAGTAACTAAATAGCTCGGTAACGCATACCAAGCACTAGGCATATTGGCTTGGCTACTATCAACCATTTTTGCACCATCAATTTTACCCAAGCGTAGGTTTTCATCTCCTTGGAAAACCCAAATTTCTTCTTTGGGCCAATGGTGAGATTGTTCCGGTCTTTGCCAAGTTAATAAAGTGGGTTGTGCATAGGCTTGAACCTTTATCTGCCAACTTCCTGGTTTTAATTTTGCGTGTAGTACGCCGTCACCATCTAAAAAAGAGGATATTTGTGACTCTATGCCAATAAGTTCAAAACCTTTAGGTAGCAGCTTGCCTAATTTTACTTCTCTCATTTTTCCTGAGACGTTGATACTAATGAAAGTCTCAAGGTTTATATAAGCACCGTCAGTAATACGTCGAGCAACCGTTATGTCAATTGCGTCTTGTTTTTCTTGGCTAGCTTCAAATGCTTGCAGCCATAAATCATTGTTTTCTATTTTAGGAAAGGCAATAGTTTGGTTATTAATGGTCATTTTAACCAAGGCATACTGTGCTGGAATCGCAATGCTTTCAGGTGTTTTTAGCCATTCAAAATGACCAGAAATTAGATATGAACCTTTTATTAATTCAACTGCGGGTTTGCCTTGATAACTAAACACCGGATAATCTTTATTATTAACGGTCACGGAAAGTGGCCAGTTATCATCATTTCCTGGTAAGGGAATAATACTTGTAGTTAATACCTGCCACGACTGCTTAAATTTAGCTGAGTTGTCTGTTACGTCTAGCGCTAGCATACTAGGCCAAGCACAAATATGATTACGCTGGTCGGCATACTCAGTATTATTAATGAAGGGACATGATAATTTTTCGCTACCTTTTAAGACCCATGACACCCATGGTGTTAAAGGTTCAGGTACGGTATCTTTTGCAAAAAGTGAAAATGAGAGCAAAAATAGTAGGCAAGAGAAAACACCTATGGTCAATTTAGTATTTTTCACTTTTAACTCCTTGTAAAATTTTCTTTTATTTTGCCCTTAAGCTAAGTGAGAAAGCAACTTTCTTTTTATGTTAATCCAAGTAGCGATCAAAACCCTTAGCTTATTTCTTTTATCGCCCGCCCGATGCCCTCAACGGTTAAACAGACATTGATCAGACCCCTAGGCAACTTTTTTGATTTTATATAATTTCAATGCATGACCACCAATGAGTTTAATTATTTTCTCCCTTAACTCATTAAAACCATCTAGGTGAATTTCATCATCA
>JBLHNB010000248.1:0-4528 GCA_047621305.1 Alteromonadaceae bacterium
TAGGGTTAACTTTCGCAGGCCGTGCTTATGACGACAACAACCTGCTCAAGTTTGCGGGTGCATTTGAAGCGACAGGCAGCAAGCGCCTGATCCCTACACGCACACCTGCGCTTAGCTGATAAGCACCAAGAAGTGAAAAACGGGATTGGTTACTGCGCGCCAATCCCGTTTTTTTTAACTCAAATATAGATACATCTTTAACTTATTTTTCCCATATCCATATCGGTTAGATGCCAATCGACCTGTACCGTGTAAGCTAGCCTGATTCTGATAGGCAGGATGCCTGAATGCCTTGAAGGACATGATCAATGATGTTGCCGACTTTCCAATATCCATATAGGTCAGATGTGCGAGAAAGGCCTGTCAGGCTAACGCATTCTGTTATAAAGAGTCTTCAACGGCCTCAAGTTCAGAGGCAACTCCAAAATTTTAAATGAGTAGAATATTTAACTAGCTAATAATTATCATTATTTATGAGAAATATATAGACAGAATTTAACCGTAGGTCTATGGTGTCTAAATTGAAACGTAGTTAATACATGGATAACCCACAGACCAACAGGCTTGTGATGAAACATACATCAGGAAGATGAATTGCACTCAAAAATGAGCTAGCAAATTAGTTTAAAATTGCTTAAAAGCGATAAATTCAAATTCTCATACTAAATGTTGTATTACTCCTTGTAAAACTAATTATATTAAAAAACAGAATATATTTTTTATAAAATTCTATTCTGAACATATATTTAGGGTTATTTAATGTTGAGCAAACATCTTTTTCATTTTGCAATGGTACATGAAACATTTTCTGCAACAGGTGATATTATTCAAGGTTTATTACCGATATTTATACCTGCACTTAAAGGTAAGTCAGGTAAAATATTTTCAGCACAAGAATTTTGTAATGATATAAATATTATGTACGGGATTAAAATGCATCCTTACGTTGCTGAAGAAATGATCCCCAAGTTTGTGAAAGCACAGATACTTGATGAAGTTAATAGTGTAAAGGTTGGGAAGCAATATATTATTTCAAAGGTAACTGATTTCGATGATGAAAAATCAAAAGATAGCTTTATTGAAATATATAATGGGTTTTCAGCGATTTCCTCAAGGATCTTAGCGAAAGTAAATGCCGACATATCTAATATTGATTACGACTATGAATTCTCTAGACGATTAGCTCGAGTTAGTTACAGCGAGAGTATTGGTATTAGTTTAGACGAAAGAAGCGATATAAGTGATATTAATATTAATTCATGCCTAGATTATACATTTAATCGGTTTGTATGGAAACTAATCAATGATGGTGGTGAAAATAAAAAAATATTAGAAAGTGCTTATTCTGGTGCTATATTAGCAGAGGTTGTGTTAAGCCTTCAAGAACCTGACATCAAGAAAGAAAATATTAAAGGGAAAACTTTTTATATTGATGCTCCAATACTCCTCAATCTTTTAGGTTTTAATGACAAATACTCTATTGATTGTTCGTGTGAAATAGTAAAACAAATCCAAATTTATGGCGGAGTCTTAACTACATCTGATACTTATATAGAAGAAGCTCAAAACTCAATAAGGCAGGCTGTAAGAAATTATGATGCAAAAGGAGAAAGAAGTAGTAGTATCAATCGATTTATGATTAAAAATCCAAATAAAATAGCAGAAGTAAGGTATGCACAAACAAAAGTCGGGTCGTTGCTTAAATTAAAAGGCTTTAACCTTGAATCTCAGGTGACTAACTTAACACCAAAAATAGTATCTCAAAGAGCTAAAGCACTTGAAGAAAAAATCATAGGTGTTTTAAATTGGTATAAATCAGAGGAGGCATCTTTTCACGATGCTGAAGCTATAACTTTTGTTGTATCTGATCATGGTTATAGTTCTATTAGTAATATGGCAACGTCTAAATCATTCTATGTCACTAATAATGAAAAACAAGTTTTTGAAGTTAATAAATATTTATATAATAACGGAATATTTAAAAAACCTGAATTTTCACCTATTATTAGTGAAAGGAACTTGGCTGTTTTATTATGGGTTGTTGCTGGCGGTAAAGGGATAGATGTGTCATCTCTTTCTTTGATAAGTAATTGTTCCCGAGCAATGGATATGAATAAAGATGCTTTTAGATTGTTCTCTCAATTTATAAACGATATGTCACCTGATAAATCATCTATATATGAAGATATTATTCTTAATGATAGAGCTATGTATTGCTTGATGGATGAAGTTGGTGGGGATTTTAGTAGAATATCAAAGGATAATGCAATATCTATCGGAGAGTCTGCTATTGAGCAATTATTAAAAGATATTAAAAGTGAGGAAGAATCAAAACGAGTTGTAATTGAAAATGAAATGAAAAATCTTCAATTTGATGTTGAATTAATGAAGAGTAAACAATTAAAATCTTTGGCAGTTATTGCAGAAAAGTCAAGAGTTGAAATTGAGTTAAGAAGTACTGTTAGGAATAGTGAAGAGTTAGCTAAAGACAAGCGCTTTGAAGCTTTGGAAGCTAAGTTTAATGAGAATGAAAGAGTATTTCAAGAAAACGTTATACTAGAGACGCAAAGGATAGAAAGGAATAATAAAGCAATTGAATCTTTTGCTAGGAAAATATCAATTGTTTTTGAACATAGTATGGTTTTATTGATCTCATTGATGATATGCTTTTCTTTATTTTATTTTCAAGATGCATTGGTTAGTGGAGTTTTTGATAATAAATATATAACTATTAAGTCAGAGTTAACAAGATTCCTACCCTATGCCTTAATGTTTGTAACGTTTTGGAAGGTTCCTGAGTTTATCTTCAATAGACTTATAAAGTTTTTTTCAAATAAAATATTCAATTATTTTTACAAAGCTGGTATACCTATTAGCAATTAACTTAACAGTAGTATTCATTATTTCACCTGCTTGACGCAATAACATGGCCAACTTTTCTGGCAACAAATTTAGTGGGGTCAAAATTAGTTGGGTCAGAGTCTGAGGGATCCCCACGAATTTAAAAGCTTGCCTGTGGATCCTTGATTAAATCTTGTAGCGTCTCGATCCCTGTTAGCCAGTGAGACTTCAGCAGCCTCAAAGACTTATCTTTGTAGGCTCTTAATCCTATACATTGGTTTGATAAAATATTACTATGTTTGATCGAATTTGCTTGGTATTGCCTATGCTTATCAGCCGCTTTGACTGCCAATTCTAGCAGGTATAATATAAATTGAGATAGACAGACGATGAGTAGTAGAACGCTTAGTTTATGCATAATCCTTGAGCCACTCTCATTCATTTTCAAACCCGTTTTGACATCCCTAAAGCTCTCTTCTATCTGCATCCTTGTCGCATAAATTTTAACGACCCTTTTAGCGGTAGCACTTGAATTACATAGTGATGTCGCTAGTAGCCAAGGCTCTTTTTCTCGTTCTGCACTTGCACGAGACTGTTTACTCTGTCTAGCTTTGTCACCTGTGGCCACTTTATCTTTTCGACCTTTTGCGTTGCGCTTAAAAATAACTAAGCGTGATTTAAAAGACACTTTCTCACCTAACAAGTAAACGCCGAGACTTTTGGCCCTAGCACTTGCTTGAACATAGAGTTGCTTAACGGGATACCAGTCATCCACAAGGCATTTTTTGCAGTGTGTTCGGTTTCTAAATCGACCTACGTAATCCCAGTTAAGCGACAATATTTGCTTAAACCAAGGGATCCGAAAACCTGCGTCAGTAACGATAATAGGCTTGCAGTCATTGGGTAGCATAGCCTTAATGTAATGGTCAAGTATTCCTGGAGAGATTTTAAGCCGCTTTTTTTAACTCATTATATTTTTGATGTGGCGTCTTATAATCTATTGCTGAATGTCTGCGTTTGTAATTGTAGAACTGAATATATTGCTCAACCACACTGACTACAGAACTGTGATTGATAAAGGCTAAATGGTTCAATCTTTCTGTCTTTAAACTCCTAAAGAATCGTTCCATCACAGCATTATCCCAACAATTACCTCTGCGACTCATACTTTGTTCAATACCTAAATGCTTTAGCTTTTCTCTGAACACGTTAGCAGAGTACTGGCAACCCTGGTCGGAGTGAAACATCAATACCTGTGTATTGGGCCTTTGACGTTGTATCGCGTTATTTAAGGCCGCTGTCACTAATGCTGCATTGGGTTGGCTTGATAAAGCATACCCAACGATTTCTTTGGTTCCTAAATCAAGTTCACAGGCTAAATAACTCCACCCTTGATGTGATTTTATATAGGTAATATCACCCACCCAGTGAGTATTATAAGTCGTAGGGTTAAACTGTCTTCTAAGCAAATTAGGTGCATAAATTTGCTCCTCACCTTTGTTAGGATAGTAATGCTTTTTCTTTGACCTAATCGCTATTAATCCCAAGTTTTTCATTACAGTAGCAATGGCGTAAACCCCAACCTTACAATCTAAATCTAATAAATCAGCCTGTATGCGACGTTTGCCATAGGTCGAGTTTGAGTCAGAGAAAGCTTGCTCTACACATTGTATCAGAGCCTGTTTTT
>JBLHNB010000249.1:0-4472 GCA_047621305.1 Alteromonadaceae bacterium
CACCAGCTCAGATAAAGAGCCAGCCCAATGGGTTAAAGTAAAATTACTCTTTGTTCGCTCAATAAACGAGAATAAGCAGCAGGCAAGTAAGCATGATTGGGCGTTGTTTTTAACGACAGATAGTCAGTTAGATGATGAAAAAATACTAGCGGTTTATGCCTTACGTTGGGGGATTGAAGTTTACTTCAAAGAAGCGAAACAAAAGCTCGGTTTTTTAAAAGAGCAAAGCCGTCATTACAGCGCTTATATAGCCTCAATTCATCTGACAGGATTAAGGTTTTGTCACTTACTATCAGCCAAAGATGAAGAAGGGGCAGCAAGGCTTAGTGATGTAAGAAATGATTTTGAAGAGAGTCTGAGTTGTTTGAACTTTGCGAGTAAACTATGGGGATTATTTAAAGCATTAATGACTTTAGCAGTCAATGAAATGGTTAATTTAACAAGCGTTGATAAATCTGATGTACTAGAGAAAATTGAGCAAACTGTGATTAATTTTTTTACGCAAGTCATGCAAATGGATAGTTTTACCTTGCGTCAAGAAGGGATATAGTGAGGTAGAGTTCACTTTTATTGGATAAAAATGAACTCCGAAACTTGAGTAATAAATTTTGAACTTTATTGATACGTAATGATCAGAACCGTATCAAAAAACAACAAAATTTATTTGTCATGTTATTACTATAAGGTATGGAAAGTATTGAATAATATTGCATGTACGCAAATAAATATTACGAATTATCCGATATTATTTTCTTAACAATAGCAGCTGTGCTTTGTGGTGCTAAGGGCTGGAAAGCGATTAATATATTTGGGGAAGCTCAACTAAATTGGTTAAAAGAATACCGAGACTTTAGCCACGGTATACCTACAAGACATTCTATCGGGCGCATTATAAGGGGTCTCAAGGCTGATAGTCTCGTCTCATGTTTCATTAATTATGCAAATGTTGTTAGAGAAAGTGACGGTAAAGAACATATCAGCTTTGATGGTAAAGTCGTTTGTGGCTCTAAGCATGGTGAGATAGACGCTTTGCAATTAATGACGGTAAATGGTGGTAGATAACGGCCTTATACCAATTATTATTTACCAAAAAGAAACGTCGACGAAAACAAATGAAATTCCCGTCATGCAATCAATGCTATCTTTATTTAATAGATTAATAACTCACACGTGAGATCGTTTAAATAGAATTTGTAAATAATAATATTACATGACTCTGAACAATCGTTTTTTCTTGCTTTTAATACAATTACGGTGTGATAATGCATTTTTATCCGACATCCACAAGGATAATATGGACACCGCGATAACACTTTAACAAAAAAACACCTAGTCTCGAACAAATTTTGGCTTACGAAAACAGTGACGTAATTTACCGATTTCAGAAAATTTTCGGGTTACCCGAAGAGGAATGCGTTGATATATTTAATCAAGTGAAAAAATTTCTTTGGGTGGACCATAAACGCCGTTTAGATGGGCTAGAAAAAGGACTCGCTATTGACACGCCTATAGTTGTCATTGACGAAATGTGGCACAACTTTGTGCTACTTACCAAACATTGCAGTCAGTTCTGCAAACAATTTTTTGGCCATTAACGTGTACCATTCACCTACAACGGAAGCAGAACAAATTGAGTTTACAATGGAAATACAAGCTCTCAAGACAAAAGAAGATCGTATTGCATTCATCCTAGACCGTAAACGGCCTATGTACGAATACGTTTACGATAAACTGGACAAAGAGACTTTCCAAAAATGGTAAGCAGAATACCCGAAAAAGTACAGCGTTCGTCGACTGCTTGAAATGCAGCTTAATGTACTCGATAGTAGTGAGCAATAAGCCAAGTAAAAAAAGAAACTACTGCGGCGTAGGCCTAGTCGACGCTTTTTGTAGGCAAAGAACAACATTGGCGTTTGTCTATCCTTTAAGGCGGTGACTTCTTAGTGCCCTAGTGTTGGTTACGAAAAGAAATAACCCCCTATGTCAACATACCTGTCTCCTATAAATATTTAATATCAGGAGACAGTCATGAAAAAATTCAGTCAGGAATTTAAACTTCAAGCAGTTAAAAAAGTATTAGAAAAACGAGCCGATCAAACAACAAAATATATTGCAGAAACACTTAATATTGGTCATTCTACACTACAGAAATGGGTACGGTTAGTGAAAGATAATAAATTGGAAAAAATACAAAACAAAACGACAGAAAAAAGTCCACATAAGTGGGAGCAAGAACAACGCCTTAATGCCATTATGCATTGCCATGGATTAAATGAAGAACATATCAGTGAAGATTGCCGTAAAAATGGGATTTATCCACATCATTTAAGTGCATGGAAATCAGAGTTTATATCAAAAAAGCAAACGTCTGACGTTGTTTCAAAGCAGGAAAAGAGTAAGCTCAAACAAGAAAATAAACGCTTACAAAAAGAACTCAATCGTAAAGATAAAGCGTTAGCTGAAACAGCAGCATTGCTAGTATTATCAAAAAAGTGCCAAGCGATTTGGACGGAAATTCAGGAAGATTAATTTCCCTTCCAGATCGTAAAAAATACTGTAATTTCATCAATGAGGCTGTTAGCAATGGTGCAAGACAAAAACTGGCATGTGAGCTTGTTGGACTATCCGCACGCACTTATCAACGCTGGAATAAAGGTGAAGAACTATCTGAAGATAAAAGAATTTATAATAATTCACCCACTCATAACCGAATTTCTGATGCAATCAGACAAGAGATATTAAGCGTGACAAATCAGCCTGCATACAGCACGTTAACCCCTTATAAAATTGTGCCTGCGTTATTGGATTTAGGACAGTACCTTGCATCTGAATCAACATTTTATCGTATAATGAGAGAGCATAACCAATTGAAACACAGGGGTAAAAACACAGCAAATCAGCGTAAAAAACCTCAGCAGCTAAAGGCAGAAAATCCCAATTAAATTTATACTTGGGACATCACCTATTGTGTGTCCGGAGTTCAGCACTAGCATGGGATTGCTTAAATGAACCACGAATCTATCTGAAATACATAAACAAGGCAGTAGGAACTAATTTGTTTGTGACACTATTTGGTTGTGCAGGTAGTTGAGTTTGAGCGACAGTGACTTATCGTATGCTGATAAGGAGATGTAACTCGCTGACAACGGAGAGTGAGCAGAATTCGTTACGTCAAGATGCTTCTCAAGACTGAGTATTGGACGGATGAAGAACATGAACCGATTAACCCGCATCTATGGGCTGAAATGTCGCCACTGCCTACACGAATTAACAGGCAGTATGATGTTGTACGAGCCAAATTGATCGACTTGGAAATAGCCACATCATTCAGTCGCCCCCGCGTTAGTAATGACAACCCTTATTCATAATCATTATTTAAAACAGTGAAATACCATTATTCGTATCCAGAAGAAACATTTGGCAGCTTAAGTGAAGCCAGACAGTGGGTTGAAGGCTTTGTACATTGGTATAACAAGGAGCATAAACATAGTGCAATTAAATTTGTGACACCAGAGCAACGGCATAATGGTTTAGACAAGGAAATATTAACAGATAGGAAGCTGGTTATAGAGAAAGCTAAAAAAGAGAATCCAGCGTGCTGGAATGGACGAAAAACAAGGAATTTAAACCCCGTCGAATCCGTGTATCTTAATCCAGGCAAAGAAGTAGTGGTAGGCTTGAAAAATTAATAATGCGACAGGTTGGTTGACATTTAGCGATAACGAAGTCAATATTCATGGTGTTACTCATAAAGCTTAGGGATGATAGGGTTATTATCATCAAAGATATCGTTATTTCGCTGCAATAATCGATATTACCAACAAGCATTAATAATTCAAAACAGGTAACACAAGCACAAACTATCGAAAACGTGAAACCAATGAAAAAACACTGTTAAATAGGGTAGGCGGCCGGAAAAGATTCTTTTGTTTTTGTTATTTGCTGGTGACCCAACTTGTAGCTAATGAATTTATGATGTCACTCATAAACCTTATGGGTGATTATAATGAATAGTATCGCTGTTTTTTTGAAACGGTCGATATTGTCAACAACAAAGGGGTCAAGGAGTATAGATCAAATAATTGATTAAACCCTTAATTTCAAATAACTAAAACAAAAAGTAAATGAACTAACATGAATAACTCAAACCAAGTAGAATCTATCGAAAAAGCACTTTTAGTCAGCGTAAGCGGCTGGATCAAGGTTGATATCTGTGGCTTATGCTATGGGGGAGGCTTCTGTAGTGTAAATATTTAACAGAGCGTAACGAAAATATCGGGGCTTGCCCCGTGCTGAAGAGTATGGAACTAATACGGCGTGAGTGAAAATCCATGACAATAGCTAAGTAACCTGAATTCGGGATAAGAATTTCATTAAAATCAAAAAATGTTACAGTCTAAGTGTAATCAATTGGTGTTATTAACTTAAACTTTAGGAAAAATAAATTAGAAAGGAACTAAATGCCTGCTCCA
>JBLHNB010000250.1:0-4339 GCA_047621305.1 Alteromonadaceae bacterium
TGTATACGGCTGAAAATAAAAAATTTAAGCCAAAAAAAATTGATTTGATTAAGCACGAAATTATTTCGGTAGTACAATCAGACTTACCCGTGGGTCGAGTTTTTCTCGCTGATGGTGATGCAATGGAGTTACCATTTAAGCGGTTAAAAGAAATATTATTGTTAATCAAGCAGTACTTGCCGCAAGTCACCCGAGTTTCTAGTTATTGTTTACCGAGAAATTTAACGAATAAAACCGTTGAGCAACTATCTGAGCTACAAGCGCTAGGTTTAAAGCTAATGTTCGCGAAATGAGAACCCCAAGGTTGTACGTGAAGTAGGTGGGTGTGTGCTAACCCTTTTCTAGTAAGGCTTTAAAGAAAATTACCCATTAAGTTCATGTAGTTTTAGTACATAAACTGGTACATGAAAATAATTTAATACTTTTGGTACATAAACTTTTTAGTATTCTTGTCCAATATTGAGATCAGTTGTTGCAAAAAATGTAACAACTAAAAGGTCGCTAAACTTGTAAAAAATAGGTTTTATTAGTGCGAGTATAACCCAGCGGATTATACTCTGTGATATTATAATCCGCTAAAGATTAAAGAAAATAAGAGATTAATATGTACCCTTTAAAATATATAGAACCTGTTTTTCGTCCACCCAGTGAATGGAAAAGTTTAATTTTACAAGTTACAAATGGTTGCTCTTATAACAAGTGTACTTTCTGCGATATGTATACAGCAGAGAATAAAAAATTCCGTCCTAAAAAAACAAATGACATAGAACAAGAGCTAATAAAAATAGTTAATTCTGGTTTACCTGTAAGTCGTGTCTTTCTAGCTGATGGCGATGCGATGATGTTGCCATTCAATCGCCTAAAAGAAATTCTATTGCTAATAAAAGAATATTTACCCAATGTAAATCGGATAGCCAGTTATTGTTTACCAAGAAATTTAACTAATAAAACAGTTGAACAATTAACTGAGTTGAACGATCTAGGCATGTCTTTGCTTTATATAGGTTGTGAAAGTGGTGATGATAAAGTCCTAGAATTGATTGAAAAAGGTGAAACGTATCAAAGTTCACTCATTGCTTTAAAGAAAATAAAGCAGGCTGGAATGAAAAGCTCGGTAATGATTTTAAATGGCTTAGGTGGTCCAGAGTATTCTAAGCAACATGCTATTGAATCAGCAAAATTAATGAATGATGCTCAACCTGATTATTTATCAACGCTAGTTGTTTCTTTTCCACTTGGTGAAGAAAGATTTAGTGTTAATTTTAATGGTAGTTTTCGACAATTAACCCAGTTTGAGTTGTTTGAAGAAATGGCTTTATTGTTATCTCATTTAGAATTAGACAAAACAATATTCCGTTCAGATCATGCTTCTAACTACCTCAGCCTTAAAGGTATATTAGGTAAAGACAAAGATAAGCTCCTTGCTCAAGTTAATACCGCATTAATATCCCCTGAAATGGCCAATTTACGTCAGGAATGGCAGCGAGGACTATAAAGTCTGTATTAAAGTGTGATTTATTTAGCGTTATAATTTCTAAATAATTAGATATTAAATATAAGTTCAATTAACGCGTTGCTAGGCTTGATTGTCTGCGACATTCATTGACAATAGCTTTTGTATAGTTAGCAGCCAACAAAAGAAAGAGAAGTTTAGCAGGGCGCGATGGAGTGCTGTATTTTTTGGTACATTGCCACACGCAAGTTCCGAAACCGAGTGCGTTGAAGCATTTTTTAAAGCGTTCCCGCTTCGCTGCATGCGCTTCGCGCATCTGGGTCAGGCGCACTTTGATGTATCAAACATCATATCTAATTATTTATTCCCACGTTACACGTGAATAATCCATCTTTTTACTTTGTTCAGCAGTGGTTACAATGTAACTGTTCCAATAGTTATGTGACTACGCATAATGTTTGGGACTAGTCTCATATTGAAATAGCTTATTTAAATGGGCTAAAACAAATGAGGGTTTATTGATTTCTTTGTTTTTCAATCATAATACTTGATATTCGGTCAGAAATATTAATAATCACTTTTAGCCAAAAGCTGACATTAGCTTTTGAATTACTAATGGCAGTTCAGAGCCTTGAGCGGACTTGATCATAAGTAAAAACCATCCTGTTCTATATTCAGTTTAAATACGAACAGGAACATTAAAATAAATTAGTAAAATTGACTTAACGCATTTTTTTCATCATAGAGTATCTTTTTCTTTTTTACGTCTTTATCTAAATTTAATAGATCATTGTAGAAAGATACTAACTCTACTTTAGGTATCAACAGGCCTTCATGCTTATCAAAATCAATTTGATTAGCGACATTAACTCTATAATAAGTATGTTCACTTGATTTAGATTTCGTTATGTCTTTATATTTATTACCTTTTAGATCAACCTTTTTGGCAAGTTGAAGTTCAACTAATTCTATAACATTAGTTTGGTTTATAGTGGGTAAAGTTAGGTCTAAAATCGAGGCTAATTTAAGGAAGTTTGTTTGAATATTCTGGTCATTTATGTTTAATTCCAAGTCTGGTTTGATAGATATTTCTTCACTATTAATTTCTTTTGATATTATAAGCGAATGGAAAGAACTACCAAGGAAAAAAACACTTGGAGTTAGTTTAAATAAGTTTTCCGTTTCATATATATCTGTAGTTTTTTTTATACTCTCGACAATAGTTTTGACAAATGTAATATAAAACATGTCTTCATCTATATTAGATAAGTAACGGAGAACGTTTTCATGAGAAGCCTTATAATTTTCAATAATATATTTATAATATTTTTGTCTAGCTTCATCAGACAATGATCTAATGTGTTTCGCCGCAAAAAACTCAATTATAGATTTATGCAAATATGAGTAATCATGACCATCTTGTTTAATTAACGAAGTCTTATTAATAACATCGATATGTGAATCACTTACTTCTAGACCAAGTTTTTTAGTGGCAAAGTTAAATGCGTCAACCACATCACTATCGCGAAAAGTTATGTCATTCTTTTTGTTTAATAATTGGAAGGATGCCGATCTGAAGACTTTTTCAAGCTCAAAATTATTCAACCCGGATATACCTTTCCTTGCAAACATGACTTTCAGGCGATCATGTGTTGCTGCAAGTGTTTGAAAGAGTTGCTCATAAAAATCGATTACAGTAGAGGGTTCTGCAACTAATGAATTATAAGTACTGATAAATATATCGACAATTATAGGTGTTAAAAGTATTTTAGTTATTTCTTTTTTATTTACTATGACATTTAGTAATTGCTTTTTGTCTATATCACTTATAAGAGTATGGCTTTTAATTATTTGAATAACATCTATCTCAGTAAGATCCATAAGGGCATAATTATGAATCTCACCACCATATAGCTGGACTTCAGTTGCAGGTCTTGTTGTTACTACGCATTTGGCACCAAACGTAGTGTAAGTCTGAGTTATCAATTTTAATGCATGTGATCTAAATTCATTTTCAACTTCGTCATATCCATCATAAAAAATCTTTAGCCTATCCAACTGAAGTAAATAAGAGCAGGCATCTTCTTTTACAGTGATTCCAAGTTCTTTGAATTCATTTGCTACTAATCTAGCAGGAGTTAAATCATTATCGCTCCAATCAACCCTCCTAAGTGTAATAATTAATGGAAATTGACCTGACTTACTAGATAACTCATTTATGAAGAGTTTACGAAGAAATGTTGTTTTTCCTTGTCCAGCTTTACCTACAATACAGGCTATTTTAGGGTATTCAAATGATGCTTCTTTTGACAATGTGAGGGGGGCAGTACCGTCTTTGAATGATTTTATACGTAATGGATAATAGATGTCATTGATGAAGACATCTACATCTCTAGATAATAATGTTCGAAATGTGAGGTAGCGATCTGATATTTTATCAAATATTTTTTGCTCCATATCTTTTTTTATGGGGGCAATTGTCTGTAGTATATTATCAGCTTCTTGTTGATTGGTTGATTTAGATAAAGTATTTTCCAAACGACTAAATAACTTTTTAGAAATGAACTTTCCTGTTTCTGTTTCCAGTACTTTAGTAATTACAGATGATGATTCAGACATTTTAATTGTGCCTAACTAAGTTTAAATTATTATATTTCTTCATTATTAATAAAATTAACAAGCTAGACAACTAATTGTTGTCATTAATATTTTTTAATAATATCCATCGGTTGAACCTAATGCCCGTTTTGTCGGATCACTTGTCATTAGATTAGCTAAGTCTATGTCTGCTTTCGTATCTAAGCCGACTTAAATAGAGGTGAATATTAGCAACCTTTTTTGACCGCTTCAGGCTCCAGTCGGCTCTTTCGTATAATCAATATAATG
>JBLHNB010000251.1:0-4294 GCA_047621305.1 Alteromonadaceae bacterium
ACTATCAGCATTATTACCTAGAGTGTCATTATCTGTATCTAAACTTTCTAGTGAGTTAAGCGGGAAAACGTCTAGTAAATCAGGTACACCATCATTATCATCATCGGTATCGGTATTATTGCCTAAACCATCAAGGTCAGTGTCTAACCATTCACTGGGATCATGAGGAAGTGGATCATAAATATTAAGTGTCAAATCACCATCGTCATTAGGGTCTTCGCCGTTAACTACAATATTACCATCGCTGTCTACCCCATTAATTAAACCATCATTATCAATATCAGAGTCTGAATTATTACCAATGCCATCAAGGTCAGTATCAATCCATTCAAGCGGATCGTCTGGAAACAGATCAACAGAGTCGTCATAACCGTCGCCATCGGTATCAATAGCAAAGGCGGCACTACTAAAAATAAGTAGTGCTAGTATTAAAGATTTAAAGCCACGCATTATAAACTTCTCCACACGCTTCCCTTCGAAATAAAAATCAAGTGTCAGTTTCATCACAAATTAAACATTGCACATTGTTAAGTTAATGCATATTTAATTGATAAAAATGAAAACAAAGCGGTAAAGGCTTTGTAACTGCAAAATAAAATAGTTAAGTAGTGATAGAGTAAGCTCTATAACTACTTCAGGATTTCAAACTTGAGCCTGAATAAACTAATAACTTTAGCTTTATTTTAATAGCCCATTTGGCGACCAAAAGTATAGGTAAAACCTAAGAATACTGAAGAAATATCACCAAATTCAGAATAATCTGGGTAATGTTTTAAGCCAATATGCATAGCGACTTGCTTAGTAAATTTTTTATGAACCATAAAAGCGAATACACCATTAATATCACCCTGCTCTGAAAAAACGACTTCTGTCGGGTTATTATTAAAAATAAATTTATTTTCAGTCAAGTTAATGCCAGCACCTGCCTGAAACTCAACAATTAAACTTTTAATAAAAGTGTTATAAGAACTTGGGTAATAACGATAACTTAACATTAAATCAATAGTGTCTAATGGAAAGCTATTGTCTGATTTATCCCAGACCAAACTTTGATCTTTAAGATCATTAACCACAATATTCTCAAAATGGTTATAGGTTACTGCCCAATTAAATTCACGTTGATTAAAAAAGTTATCACCAATACCCAGGCTAAGGCCATAAGCGCCAGATTGATCGGCCTTATGCAATTGCATTGACGTTTCTATGGCATAACTATTTATAGGCACCAAAAAAAGAACCATCGCTATAAATTTTGCTGATATTTTGGTTATTAAAGACATTTTTTTTAAAATCACATCATGCTCCTGCCAGTTTTTTGTCGGCTTTTTAAATGCTATTACAAATATTGTTATTTTTAATAACTAAGCAAAAATTAAACCACAATACAAAAAAACGATTATCTTTAAAAAAGATAATCGTTTTTGATGATAGCTATGACTTACTAAGAACTTATTAGAATGCTAACAAGCGCATTTTAATATGGTTTACTTCGCCAATACCACTCCTTCTCTTCGAGGATCTGCACCACCAACCAAACCAGATTTGGTTAATTCAATAGCATGTAAGCCACTATTCAAATCACGAATATGTACGATATGACCTTTTGCTTCTAAAATTGGCTGTAGTGCTTGGGCTGATGTTCCCCGCTCTAATGTAGTTACATAATTTCTATTCGTTATTTTTGGTAAATTAATCGCTTCTTGAGGGTTTAACTGCCAATCAAGCACCCCAATAATCGTTTGCGATACATAATTAATAATACGACTACCACCAGGAGAGCCTATCAACAACTTTAACGATTTGTCTTTATTAAAAATCATCATTGGGGCCATTGAGCTTCTTGGACGTTTATTCGCTTCCACCCGATTGGCAAGTAATTCCTCATTTTTCTTAGGGATAAAAGAAAAGTCAGTCAGTTGATTATTTAAAATAAAACCTTCAACCATCAATGCGGAGCCAAATGCATTTTCGATACTACTCGTCATAGAAATGGCATTGCCTTGGGCATCAATAATCGATAAGTGACTCGTAGAGGGTCGTTCAATACTCTTACCGTCAACCAATGCTACCGTACCCTCGGGTAAACCAGCATTCGCTGTACTCATATCTTTTAGAGGGTTAATCAATGCAGAACGCTTAGCTAAATAATCAGGGGATAATAAGCCCTCAACGGGTACAGAGACATAGTCCGTGTCAGCCATATAACGATTTCTATCGGCAAAGGCTAACCGTGAACTTTGCGTATACAAATGTATCGCTTGCGCAGAATTAACAGGATAATTAGCTAAATGAAAGCGTTGTAACTGGGCAAGAATTTGAATAACAGCAACGCCGCCTGAACTAGGAGGTGCCATACCACAAAGGGTAAATTCTCGATAAGGTCCACACACAGGCGATCTTTCTTTAGCTTGATACGCAGCCATATCTTCCATTGATAGTAATCCAGGTGCAATCTTTGAATTCTGTACTGTATCAACTATTTTTTTGGCTATCCAACCTTGATAAAAAACATCAACACCGTCTTTTGCAAGGCTACGATAAACCTTAGCAAGTTTTTTATTGACTAAAATATCACCGGCTTTTAATGATTTTCCATTAGGAAAAAAATATTCATTAATTTCAGTCAGCTTATAAATGCCTGGATTAAAGTTAATCGAAAGCAATCTCTCTAGCCGTGGAGAAACCACGAAACCATTTTCCGCCAGGGTAATAGCTTGCTCAAATAAAGTAGCCCAGGGCAATTTACCATATTTACTATGTGCCTTTTTGAAGGTAGCCATTACACCTGGCACGCCAACTGAACGACCACCGACTACCGCATCAATCCACTTTAGGGGCTTACTTTTTTTGTCTAAAAAGAGCTCACTTGTTGCTGCTGATGGCGCAGTTTCTCGGCCATCAAAAGTCGTCATTTCTTTGTGTTCATTATCCCAATGCAACATAAACGTACCACCACCAATGCCAGATGATTGTGGTTCAACTAAGGTTAGAACTAATTGCACTGCAATAGCTGCATCTACCGCACTACCGCCTTGCTCTAAAATAGTAAAGCCAGCGTAACTGGCATAAGGGTTAGCCGCCGCTACCATAAACTCTTTACCAAATACCGCTTTTTTAGCTTGGTAACCGGTTGCCGCTTCAGGTTCACGAGTTTCTCGTTTTATATCATTCGATGTTATTGCTGAACTTGGCGGCAATCCACTTGCTGACAAAGTACTAACAAGTAATACAAAACTCGCGGCTGTCAAACGGATAAGATTGTGAAAAAGATATTTTTTTGGCATTTAAAAGGACTTCCATTAAAGAAATTTAAAATATTATGTTCACGTTCTAAACGATAACTGAAATTGGTTAAATTGTGCAAATTTATTTAATAAGTCTTGATAAAGCCCACAATCAACACTTTGCTTCATCTTTTTTAATACTTTTTCGCCTGATTCATTTTCAATTGATCTTTTTTCAGCTGACTCATTTTCAACTAATTCATTATCAAGTAGAGCAAGGGCAAAACAACATGCTTCAAGACTTGATAATGCATTTTTTTTAGCTACTTTTCGAATTAAGTACTGACCACTATTAGCTAGAGCATCGGGTAAACAAACTTGTTTTAGTGCCTGTAAATTAGAAGATACCATAAACATACGATAGGATTTTTTCCATGTGCCATCAATTATTATCAATAATTTAGGCTGTTCACTCTTTCCGTCATAGTTAACATTAATGCAATCAAGTTTGGTCTCGGTATTATCAAACTCATTTTTAGCCAAAGCTAAGACTTGCGCTTGGGCGCTTGGGTAAAGTAAAAGTACTTGGTGGTTCGAGAGTATCGTATTAAGTTCATCATGTTGTGAAAAGTCTTCACCTACTAATACTTGGCAATGACTTAATGAACGACTTAATAAAGCAACAGTACCCTTAGTTTGCGTAACTTCACTAGGATGTTGTAATACTAAAACAGCGGTGGTATTTTCAATTTTACAGATAAATTTGCAAATACAAGCAATTGTTGGGCGTTGGCATTGCTTACATAAAATTCTAGACATAAAAAGAAAAGCGCCAATGAGTTTAAACTTTACAAAGTACCATTGTATACTCAAGCACTAATAAATTCAGCCCTTAAAATCCTAAATCAAATGAAATTAAACACCTTAGCGCTTTCTAGACAACATTTTCAAGTTGTACTCATAGTAGCATTACTGTCTATTATCGTTTTTATGAGCGAATACTTTTTAGGCAATTCATTTACTCAAAGCTTAGTATATCAAAGAGATTTAATCACTAAAGGTGAACTTTG
>JBLHNB010000252.1:0-4275 GCA_047621305.1 Alteromonadaceae bacterium
AATTGAATCGCTGATTTTTCAGTAGCTGATGGTTGGCTTTGTAACTGCTGTAATGCAATTTGATGACAAAGACCGGCTAACTCTTGATGTACTTTCGCGAAATCCGCGCCGAGTACAACAAACTCTTCAATTTTTTGAAATACTTTAGTCACGTTTCCAGAAGCAATAAAATGTAATAAATAATGCAGATGGCTATTATCTAAGGTACCTAACATTTTAAGCACTGATTGGTATTCTATATCACCAGCCCCAAATGCAAGTGCTTGGTCAGTTAAACTAAGCGCATCACGCATACTACCATCGGCCGCTTTAGCGATCACATTAAGGGCTGTATGTTCAAAGGTTGCTTCTTCGTGTTTTAAAATATGTGCAAGTTGTGCTTCTATTTGATCCGGTAAAATTGCTTTTAAATGAAATTGTAAACAACGTGATAACACGGTAATAGGTAGCTTTTGAGGATCGGTCGTTGCGAGTAAGAACTTCACATATTCAGGAGGCTCTTCCAAGGTTTTTAAAAGTGCGTTAAAACTATGCTTAGACAGCATGTGTACTTCATCAATCAAGTAAACTTTATAGCGTCCTACTGCAGGTTTGTATTGCACATTATCAAGTAACTCGCGCGTATCATCGACTTTAGTACGAGAGGCTGCATCGATTTCTAATAAGTCGACAAAACGCCCTTGATCAATGGCAACACAATTTTCACATTTACCACAGGGTGTTGCTGTAACCCCTTGCTCACAATTTAAGCTTTTCGCCAAAATACGTGCAATTGTTGTTTTACCAACACCACGGGTACCACTAAACAGATAAGCATGATGCACTCTATTTTGTGCTAAGCCATTACTGAGTGCTGTTAAAACATGTTGCTGTCCAACAACTTGCGAGAAATTATGCGGACGCCATTTTCGGGCTAAAACTTGATAACTCACTAAAATTACTCACCTTCAAAGCTGATTAACGAAAACAAGGGTACACCGAGTTTTTTCAGTTTTTGAGCGCCCTTTAAGCTAGGTAGCTCTATTACAAACGCCGACTCGATGACATTGCCACCTAAGCGTTGAATTAGTTTAACAGATGCTTCAGCAGTTCCACCCGTTGCGAGAAGATCGTCCATTAATAAAACGTTATCACCCTTTTTAATTGCATCGGTGTGAATTTGTAGCGTGTCGGTACCATATTCAAGTGTATACGCTTCTTCAATTGTCGTTCTTGGTAGCTTACCTGGTTTACGTACTGGGACAAAACCTACGCCGATAGCCGCGGCCAGTGGAGCACCAAAAATAAAGCCACGTGCTTCCGTGCCAACTACTTTATCAATTTTAACATCTTTATAGCGAGCTATAAATTCTGCGATAGTAGCAGAAAATGCTTCACCGTTTTCAATCAGGCTGGTGACGTCACGGAATATAATGCCTTTTATTGGGTAATCAGGGATGCTTTTAATACTATTTTTGATTAATTGTTGTGCGTTTGAACTCATTACTTTTACTCACTTAGTTTATTTTCCCCATAGAGTAAATAGTCAGTGAAAGATCTGCAAGGATTTGCATCAACAAATATCGATATTATCTTTTTTGAGCGTAAAAGGTATAATATGCTCCTTTTATTTTGAGTAGTTGTTACATGAAAGTCACTCTTGCCCCGATGGAAGGCGTAATGGATCACCATATGCGTCAGTTATTAACCTCACTTGGGGGAATAGATCTTTGCGTTACTGAATTTATACGTGTTATTGAACTTCGGCTACCCGCAAAAGTATTCCGTCGTTTAAGCCCAGAGCTCCATAATGATAGCAAAACAGCCTATGGCACTCCGGTTCGAATTCAACTGCTCGGTCAAGACCCACGTTGTCTTGCTGAAAATGCGAGTAAAGCACTACATGTAGGTTCCGATGGTATCGACTTAAATTTTGGTTGCCCAGCTAAAACAGTGAATAAAAATAAAGGAGGCGCTGTTTTATTAAAATGCCCTGATACGCTTTATAAAATAGTCAAAGAAGTGCGTGAAATAATGCCGACTAATCAGATATTAAGCGCTAAAATTCGGCTTGGATACGATGACAAATCACTAGCAATTGAAAATGCACAAGCCATAACCGAAGCTGGCGCCAATGAACTGGCTGTACATGCACGCACTAAAGAAGAAGGTTACAGACCGCCTGCTCATTGGCACTGGATAGCAAAAATTCGTGAAGCCATTAATATCCCGGTAACGGCCAATGGTGACATTTTTAATCTCGATGATGCTAAGCGATGTATAGAGATCAGTGGTTGTGAACGATTGATGATTGGCCGTGGTGCACTAGCAATACCAAATTTAGCCCAAGTAATCAAAGGTAAGGAGGCCCCTTACAGTTGGCCACAAACCTTAGATTTGATGATCGAGTATCTATTTATTCAAACACATGGTGACAAAAATAAATATTTGCCCAACCGCATTAAACAATGGTTAACATTCATGCGGGTCCAACAACCAAAAGCGCTGATATTTTTACACCAAGTACGAAAAATAAAAACAACAGAGCAGATGCTTGAAGCGATTAGGATAGAACGTTTAACAGCTTAATTAATATTTCTATGTTGTGATGGTATTTGGTGACTCAACACAATGTTGCGTTGAGTTCCAGTTACTATTGCTCGTACATCTTCTGCTATTTTTAGATTTTAGATTCAATAAATAAAGTGATTGGGCGGAATTAATTGCTTACTCGCTTGTTCTCGGGTTTCAATATCAACACCTTAAATGTGGATAGCAGATCACTGTGATCTTATTTATGGTATAATTTTTTTAGATTAGTAATTTTAATTTAATGCGTTTCTGAAACTGAAATTAATAAAATCTCCATGTAAGTGATACTGGCGTGTAACTAATTAAATAGTGCTTCTGAACATAGTTGGGATATTAAATGATTAGGTTTAAAATATGCGCAATAATGATAGAGACCAATGTTGCTTTTCTTGTAGAATAAGCATATTTATGAGCTCCTAGTAATTTAAGCGCTCTTAGTATTAATCATTGAAAAACTCGATGAAATTTACTTCGCAATTATTTTCTTATATAAATAAAGAATTAAAGCGTTAAAATGATAACGCTAAATATTAATATTGTCCTATTCTAAGTAAATAGATAACTTTTTCATTTTCAGGAATCCTATGTCATTACCTGTTTTAATTTGTGACGACTCAGCATTAGCACGTAAAGCGATTGCTCGCTCTCTTCCAAAAGATTGGGATATTTCCATCACTTTTGCAGAAAATGGTAAACTTGGTTTAGAAGCCATCCGTCAGGGCAAAGGTGATATTGTATTTTTAGACCTTAATATGCCAGTAATGGATGGTTATCAAGTATTAGAAACGATTTGTAAAGATGACTTACCTGCCATAGTAATTGTCATTTCTGGTGATATTCAACCTGAAGCCCACAGGAAAGTGCTCGAACTGGGCGCAATTGATTTTATTCAAAAGCCAATTGTTCAAGATGTATTAATTAGTTTGTTAGCATCCTACGGTATTTATAAAGTGGGAAGTCACCACTCTTTAGAAGTAGAAGAGTCTCAGGTTACTATCGGTTTACGCGATGCATTACAAGAAATTTCAAATATAGCAATGGGACGCGCAGGAGACTTACTCGCACGTTTACTCGATGTGTTTGTTTTATTACCTATTCCTAATGTAAACACACTCGCAACAAGTGAGCTTCACATGGCGCTCACTTCGATCGCTAGCAACGATAACATTTCAGCGGTGTCTCAAGGGTTTATCAGTTCTGGAATTAGTGGAGAGGCACTTATCATATTCCATGACTCTAGCTTTAAAGATATGGCAAAGTTACTCAAATATGATGAAAAAGTAGACGACCAAATTGAAATTGAAGTAATGAATGATATCTCTAACATCTTGATTGGTGCATTTTTAAATGGTCTTTCTGAGCAGCTTGACATTCACTTTAGTCAAGGACAACCAAATGTGTTAGGCCAGCATTGTCAAGTTGAAGATCTGATTTCAGATAGGCAAACACATTGGCAAAAAACGTTAGCCATTGAAGTTAACTATGCAATTGAAAATTATGAGATTAAATGCGATCTTTTACTATTATTTACAGAAGACTCCATTGATACCCTTACTAATAAAATAGGATACCTAATAAACTAATGAGTACAAGTATAGAGCTTAAAGATATCCATTGGTTAGTCGATATGGTTCAAAATATTGATGTAGGATTAGTGGTTATTGATTTAGATATGAATGTTCAGGTATGGAATGGTTTCATGGA
>JBLHNB010000253.1:0-4228 GCA_047621305.1 Alteromonadaceae bacterium
TCAGTACATCTTATGTATTTTGCTTTATCTAGCTTTTTATGGGCGCTTTGTGCGCATTTCTGACATTCACTATGGTTTGTTCTTTAGGTCACTGATTAGCCAATTGCGGACATTAAGCCTTTGCAAATTCAGGAGTATATTTGGGGCAATATTAGCCAAGATTTTCTACTCGCTTGTGGGGCTGGTTTAAGCTCATTGCGGACGGTGGCGACTCGTGTCTGAACATTCACTTTTGCCACAAACCCGACCTAAATTATCTCTAGAATTCATTCAGATTTACGTTCACTTAGGATATGAAAGCTGACGTTAGCCTCTATTTATATAACGGCAAGTGATCCGATTATATAGTCTTTTAGATCTATTCGGGGGTGTTTTAGCTACCCCTAAATTTCCCTCTACCGGAGCTAAACATCAAATACTTTTTTAAGATTTCGAACCTCAGAGCCGATTTGCCGTTCATAGCCTTTTATTCTGTGATTGGACCACGAAAGTGGAGTCTCGCTTCCTTGCCAACCACATTCAATTAGCTCACTTATGGCATAGATATATTCAAAAGTGTCTATAAATAGGCTTTGAAATTCAAATAATTTTTCAGGTGTTAATTTTTTATATTTAGTTCCATGAACATGATAATTTCGACTCTTAATAGCTATACCAATAATAAACTTTATGTCTTCAACACAAACAACGTGTCCAATTAAATGTGGTCTAATAATTTCAATACGATCTAGCACTCTTTCTTTTAGTGATTTTCGGGTAATGCTGCCAATAGATTGAAGGAGAGAATTTCTTATTTCATCAAAGTCCGAAAACTCCGTCTTAAGATGATTCTTAAGATTTTTTATTAACAAATCAGCATCTGGGTGAATAATCTTTTTCTTATCGTTATCTGCTATTGGAAAGATATCAAACATATTTGCAGCAGTGATCAGCCTATCAGGTGAATATATTTCCCTGAAATATGTATTATAAAAGCTATACCTCACACTTTCCCTGTCGTCTTTGTCAAACCAGTTTTTTAATATTTCAAGAAAACTATGGTTAGTAACGTTAATAAGAGGTCGTGTATAAAAATCATCTTCTTCATCTTCTTCTTTTCCCCAATTACAACTATCATGATAAACAGTAAACTCATTGTGTTCATGTTCAATTTTTCTTAACGAAATATCTTTAAAGTACAGGCCTTGTCCTCCAATAAAACGAAAAAACAAAGTAACTAAATTTGCGCGTTTAAACGCCTCATCAAGTGAAACACCATTATGAAAGTCAATCGTCACCATTATTTTATTTTCAATTGTTACACCTGTGACGCTCCCCAAAGAGCCATGATGAATAATGTTATGAGCTTTAATTTTACCTAACTTAGTGTCTTGTTCGAAAATATCAAAATCACCATTAAAGTAGGCGATAATTGTTCTTTTTTCGGTATCGAATCGTGGCGTGTATTTTTGTTCATTGAGTACATCAATAAGTTTTGGATCAGGGACGTTGACGTAGCCGAAAGACTTCAAGCGCATAAATAATTTTAATGGGTTGCCAACCGTTAGTGAGATTGAAGTAAATTTGTCACTTTCTGGGACAATCTTCTCGTTACCCATAATCATAGTGTGTGAATAAACTTCACAAGAATATGATGATTGATTGTCACTCTGATAGGTTGATTCGTCACCTAAACAATTTAAAAGGGATATATATTGGTTTTTGTCAGTTTTACCGTAAATATTTGAATGGTTATCAATAGAAAAACGTTCAGAAGACCAGCAACTAAATTTCTTAGAGCTAGTTTTGCAATCCATTACACCAGAAATTTTGTCATTTTTACCAACTTCAAAGTTAGCTCTAATTATTTCCGTCATTTATTTTCCTAAATTAATGCTGATAATGAGTAAAGTATACCAAATAAACTACTATTCAAACCCGTTTATGGCTAACTCTAAGTTTAAGATAAAGATAGCTTTAGGCTCACAGTTGCCAATAGCAGCATTAAACTTAACGTCAGCTTATAGGTGTGGTGCAGAAGATTTGATTTTATTACTCGAAGCTTCCGCTTAGCGCACCAAGGGAACATTAGCACTAACAAATATCAGTGCCAAAAATGAAGTCGATTGAGGTATTTGGTTTAACCGTCACTTCTGCCACAAAGAAGATATTAAGGCAGGAATACAAAAAGCGTTTACTTGAGCCATAGTTCTATTGTTAGGCTTAGTTACTCTCAAACAAACTATCAAATGCTACATTCATTCTTTGGATATTTTCATTTAAAGCATCAACAAATATTTTAGAATCTTGATCATTCTCAAGTTCACCTCGAAGAGCTATTGTCATAGGAGGTAACAATGACAATAAGCGGCTGTGATCACTTATGCATTTTTTTGAAAATATCAAGTGCAAAGGTTCTAAAATAGATTCCTGCTCTTCTAAGCTGCCAGAGCTGCGTTTAACAATAGCTTCTTGCGTATCATAGCTTTTATTTAAGTAATCAAAAGTAGCTTGATTATTATGCCCTTGAAGATTCAACTCTTGCATTATTGAAATTATTCGGTCTTTTTCGTTTGTGGCGGAATTTATAGTTGATTGATATATCTCAATAGCTTTTTTATGGTCTAGAACTACAGCTCTTTCTTTCATTAATTTAATGAAAACTTCAGCCGTTTCTGCTGAATAATTCAAAATAGCTGCAACCGAACTTTCTTTAGCTGCTAAGTAGGACTTAGCAACAATGCCACTATGGTCAGCCATTTTAGTTTCAATATCTTTTTGCGTAAAATCTAAGTTCATCAGGTTAGGAATTATTCCTAATACATCTGCAAACGATCTGGCTACATCTAAAAACACTTCTTTTTTTAAAGCTAATTTTTGTTCGGATTGATATTTTTGTTTTTCATGTTCAAGTAACGCATCTTGGCGTTTTTCATTGCCTCTATTTGTCCAAAACACACCTAAAAATGTAAGGAAAGAAGCGATGATTGCGCTCCACATAACATTAGGTACTTTAGAAATTAACTCTATGATAGATTCCATGCACTGCATCCTTGAGAAGCCTAGACAAATAACAGGTTAAGTAATGGTCGGCTAAAATTGTGTAGCGAAGCGAAACGTAGCCAACTGTTACGTGTCCTTGTTGATTTTATTATGTGCCAATTTAACATGACCATTTTTTACTTGAAATTCAAAGCTTTCTAGCAAAAACATACTAATAGTATTTACAGAATTCACTGCTAACTTAGCATGGTGACCAGAAGGTTTATAGCTTCTAGCGTGTGAATCACTCATTTTATTTCGTAAAGGAGCAATTCCACCAATTATACTAATAATACCTGTTAGTATTTTCTTTAAGCTATCAGAAATATCTTTACGCGAAGGTTCTAGATTTAATAGTTTTTGTACTCGTTTATATAATTGATTTAAGTCACCATTATATTTTAAAGCTTCTCCAAATTGTGACTCTATTTCAATTAAAACAGATTCGAGAAGAGAACGAGCATTAGTTATTGAACCATCAAAGTCACCATCGTTAATCTTACTTTCACACTTAATTATTTGTTCTCTGATAAAATCAAAATTAGCTTCTTCATTAACCAAAAATGTATTTTTGAAACTAATAATATGTTGATTTGTGGATGAGAGTGAGTAACGAGAGCCTTGTTTTTGAAGAGTGAGATCATCGAATTCTAGAAATTGATTTAGGTAGTCAGCGGCGATATCTATTGAATATTCAGTGCTAACAAAGACTCTTGGGTCAACAATAGACTCAATGACTTTTTTAAAAACTGGAGTTCCATTAAGTTCGGATAAAATAGCTTCAGCATACATCCATCTTGAAGGAAAACCTTCCCCGTATTCTTCATCGCGATTGAATTGATTGAAAAAAACGATCAATTCAGGTCCTGAACGATATGGTGCTAATGGTCCTTGGGAGCTAATTGTGTCACCTGTAACTAGCTTTTGAAGAGCACTAATTGTTTTTTGATCTACGGCAATAGAATTCAACGCCTAACCTCCTTGGCACATAAAGCTTATTAGTGAGACCTTGCAAGGTATACAACCGTGTAAGGTTCGGCCGATTAAATTAACGACCGTTTATTGATCCTAAGCAGACATTAATCTTTTCAGATGGTTACGTCAACTCTGCGCACAAAGTGATCATTGCCAGCTTAACCGTGAACGACCGCTTTGGTGGCTTAGTTGTCTGTCAGGGCAAAGGTAGATCTACTTCTTCTGAACACTG
>JBLHNB010000254.1:0-4193 GCA_047621305.1 Alteromonadaceae bacterium
GGAAGGTATAAAATAGGACAATATAGAAAGTAGCGCCGCTTAAATCATAATTTCCTTTATAGCATATTCACTAAATAGGTAATTATTGTCCACACTTTGCACTTTTCGTTATCGACTATGAAAGTGTAGCAAGTAAAAAGTCGCAACATAGGACAATACGACATTTAGTTATATTTTTAAAATTACTTCTCAATAATAAAAATAACAAAAGAGAAGATAATTAAGGTATTGAAGGAATTTTGAATATTATTAGTGGGGATGATTTAAAAAGAATGCGGTTATCAGCCAATAAAACGACGGTAGACATAGCCAAAGTGATTGGTGTTTCACGAATAACCTACGAAAACTGGGAGAAAGATATTGGACAACCCAAAATCAATCAATTTTTAATCATAGGGTCATATTGTTCCATTAATTTAACCCCCCTGTTAAATCAATTTAAAATTTTAAAGCAACAACTTAAAAATATAAGGATGAATGATGCAAATAACACCATCTCAAAACGCGCCACTCGAAGCAAACCAAGCAAAGACTAACAGTCTATCAACAAATGAGACCGTTAGTACACAAACAAACACGCAGCTAGATTCACAAGCAAAAGCGGTAGGCACTTTAGCGCCAGACGTTGTCAATATAGGTAATAACAAGGCAAGTACCGAAGCTACCTATGATATTAAAACAATGACCAGGCAAACGATGACAACCAATGTATCTGGCAGTCATACTGGAGTTAAGCCAGCGGCGGCGGATAGGAAAGATGAAAAACCAGTGACAACCAATGTCTCTGGCAGTCACACTGGAGTTAGTCCAGCAGCGGCGGATAGAAAAGATGAAAAACCAGTAACAACCAATGTATCTGGCAGTCATACTGGAGTTAATCCAGCCTAATGTTTAAGCTGATACTGATCATTTTGGGTGTACTGGTTGCAGTAATAAGTGAAAATCAATTATTGATAGGCAGTCTTATTATTGGTTCACTGCTGTTTATATTGATAACAAACAGAGACAAACCAAATGTGTTTCATCTCTGCTTTGGCTTCATAACGCTGAAGATACTTGAAATGATCATTTTTGAAAATTTTATTATATATGAGAGTAACACCTTAAGTTCAATGTGGATTAATGCCATCATATTTTCAATACATTTTATTACCGACCTGTTTTTCTTTCTTTTTGTATTATTTCGAGCGCCTTTATCACGGATAGTATTATTAGCAATCAATAAACCAATCGACAATATTTATATGTATCAAGCAGAATTTGCTTTTATGAGCTTATATGTTGTCCTTATGCTCGTCGACCTTGCTGCGCTGTTAGAAAATTTTATCCGCCACTTGGACCAGCTTGGCTTTAGCGATGAAATAGCGGAACATTTTACTAACTGGACTTGGATTTTCTATCACTACATAGAGATTAAAAGCTCGTTAGTTGGTATCTTTTTTATTTTGCTGTGGAGTATGACATCTAAATTTGGTCAAAAAAAACACACAACCACTTCAGCTTGACCTAATTTTTATTTATAAGTGTCCTATAGCTCACAGTGACCAATGGTATATTGATCACGCACAAAAAGACAATAGACTTTTTATCATGTAAGAAGCTTAGCGAAGTATGAAATATACCGTGAACGAGAGGTGTCTTTGTTGTTATACACATTGAAATAATGAATCGCGTATTCCAAGACAGACTAACTGAGAGTTTGCTCTACTTCAGTTAGCTGCTAAGTAATAATATCATTGTCTGTATCAATGAAGAAAGTGATGATCCAGCAAATAACAACAAGGATACTTGCTCCTGAAATAGCCAATATATATTCCATTTTAATTCCTTTTCATAATTATCTATAATTTATTATACTTATTTCACTTTCAACTATACTCAGTTGTTAATTGTGTTAACTTTAAGCATCATTTTTACAAAAAAGCTCAATAGAATGTTAAATAAGTGTTAAGCTTGGTGTTAATGTATATTAAGTAGTGATAAGAAATCTTTGCATTAACAAAATATTTAAATGCATGATGTAGATCACCTATAGCAGTTATAGGGAGGTAAAGAAGGTAAGTCCGCTTAAATCATCATTCCCTTTAAATAATGGCACCATTACAACCTAGATAATTATTGACTGAGCCTTGCACGGTTCCTTCTTAAAAGAAGAAGGAAGAAAAACGACATTTAGTTATATTTTAAATTGCTCCTAAGCAATTTAAACCAAAAATAGAAGATCGTTAGAGGGACTGAATTTAAAAATTTAAGGAATTTAAGGAATTTAAGGCATTGTGAATATCATCAGTGGGGACGATTTAAAAAGAATGCGTTTATCAGCCAATAAAACGACGGTGAACATCGCTAAAGTCGTTGGCGTTTCACGGATCACCTACGAAAATTGGGAAAAAGACATTGGGCAACCAAAAATCAATCAATTTTTAATCATAGGATCATATTGTTCTATCAATTTAAATCCCCTATTAAATCAATTTAAGATTTTAAAGCAACAACTTAAAAATATTAGGAGGAATGATGAAAATAATACCATCTCAAAGCGTGCAACCCGAAATAAACCAGAAAACGATAAGTAATAAGCTAATAAATGCTCTAGTAAATAAAGTATAAGGTAAGTACTGAAGAAAAAGATAAATCTTCGGGCACTATACCGCCAGCTACTTTATGGTCAAGTATTGTCAGTTTAAGTGAAAAGAAAATAACTATTAAATCAATTTTTAATATTAAAACAATAACCAGATCAGCTACTACAACCTATTTATTCGCTAGTGGTGATGTTTGGGTAAACCATAAGGCAGCTTAATGTTTAAACTGATATTACTAATTTTAGGTATACTAATTGCAGCCGTAAGCGAAAGTCGATTATTAATAAGCGGTCTACTGATTAGCTCATTGGTATTTGTATTAGTAACAAACAGAGACAATCCCAATATTTTTCATCTCTTCTTTGGTTTCATCACAGTGAAGTTACTTGAATTGATCATTTTTGAAAATTTTATTATTTATAGCAGTGATACCCTAAGCTCGATGTGGATTAATACCATTATAATTTCAATACATTTTGTTACCGACCTGTTTTTATACTTTTTTGTTCGATTTAGAGCCCCTTTAACGCGGCGGATATTATCCGCAAAAAACAAATCGATTGATAATGTTTATATGTATCAGGCTGAGTTTGGTTTTATGAGTCTACTGGTTGTCTTTATACTCGTTGACCTGAGCGCTTGGCTAGAGAACTTTATGCGGCATTTAGACGAGCTAGGCTTTAGTGCTGAAATAGCTGAAAAGTTTTCTCATTGGACCTGGGTTTACTATCACTACGCAGATATTAAAGGTATGTTAGCGGGTTTGTCGTTTATTTTACTGTGGAGCATGTTATCTAGTGCTGGTCGACAAAAATACATCCCTCCTCGCCCACATAAGAAGTATGGTGCTGTATTACTGCGGCGCGAAGTGAACTAACGCCTTAAAGATACCAGCGATAAGTGGCTTATTTACAATCGATATTAACAAATACCAAGCCTCGGAAAGTTATCGGGGATAGATTATTTTAATACTGGCTTAATACAGGGTTAGTTAATAGCCGTTTATTTTAATACAGACAATAAATTACTGTAATCGTCTGTCCATATCATATTTTTATCTGCTTTATTTGGCCAAGCAGAAGTTAAATTTTTCACCTTCGAATTGTTTAAAAATGAAGCGTTGTTGGTGAGCAAGACCCACTGTGTTTGATTAACCTCATCAGCATTAGCAGCCGTTTCGAAATACAAGGCAGATTTACCTAAATTATCTGCAAGGCCGCGAGTTAATGAAGTTAAATCAAGATGACTATTGGATACATGAATCGCTAAAATGCCCTGCTCATTTAAGTGTTGAAAATATAATTCAAACGCTTCTTTGGTTAATAAATGTGCCGGCACTGAATCCCCAGAAAAAGCATCAAGCACTAAGACTTGATAATCATTTGGCTTTCCTGCGGTTAGCTCCTTATGTAAAGAAACTCGGCCATCACCTAAGATGATATTTATATCGCCTTTACTCTCTTCAAGGTAACTAAAGTAACGCCACGCCATCGCTTCAACGTTGGGATTTAACTCATAGAACGTATATTGATCCCCTGGGCGACTATAAGCGGCTAATGTGCCTGCTCCTAACCCTATCAAACCGACTTTAATGTTCATCATTGGAAA
>JBLHNB010000255.1:0-4189 GCA_047621305.1 Alteromonadaceae bacterium
TATCGAGTCAGGATTGGTTGCAAGGCGGGGACAATTGCAAAGGTGAATAATTGAAGTGGATAGCGCATAACTTGATACGTTTTTTCATAAAATCCGACAGTATTAACCCCAAAATATTTAGCGACCAATAATGTATCTAAGTTCCTCGAAAAAAAATTCAACACACTAAAAGCCAATTGGAACTTGGCCATAGACACCAGGCTATAAATACTCGACAACTTACAGCCTAGGTGTGGACGTCCAATCTGTGTCGATGCAGAATAATTATAATAAAAGTAAAATCGTACAATGGGCGTAACGATCAACTTACTCGCGAGGGCTATAATGCCAAGGTTAAGAAAGAAACCACAAATACAGACGATAAATGCAATTACCTCTGCAAACACCTCAGCCCGCGCGATAACATAAAATTGCGTGTCTTTTTGCAAACTTGCCAGTGGCAACATTGATAAAGCGGAAAAAAATACATTTAAACAGAGAACAAACGTTAATAGTCGAATGTTACCAAGGTTTAACCATTGCCCTAAAACAGGCGTTATAAGTATGAATATAAGCGCAAAAACAATACCAATAATACAAGTTACGGAAAATATACCGTCCCGTTCCAGCGGTGATATCTGCTCTTTGTATATAATTGCTGGACCAAGACCTGATGTTGCAAGTAGCTGAAAGAAAATGATCAATACCTGTAACGCAGCAAGTGTACCAAATATGTCAGGTGTAAATAGCCTAGCCAATACAGCCAAAGACAACAACTGGCATACATAAAGCGAATACTTACCAAGTAGGCTTTGTAAAATTGCTGCATTTAATTCACGATTCATCTTATTCATGAAGAAATCGACACCCTTTAATTAATCCGCTGTTTTTCGCCCAAGCGTGCTCGTTTGGGTGAAGTGATACTCGACGCGGTGATAATAACAATCATCATAAACCAGACCATATTCGAATCCCTGAATATAGATGCTTCTGTTACATTGTGAATAATCGGGATAATTAATCCAGCAGTTAAATATAGTACCTTGGTATTGAACACGGTAGACACCAATATGACAAATATGATGAAGGAGCCTACAACACCGAACTGTAACAACAGTTGCAAATACCCATTGTGAGCAGAAGTTATATATCTTATAAAGCTGTATACATCATCAAGTACAAATGGAATTATACCTACTTCGAAGTAACTACCATATCCATAGCCTAACGCAAGTTTATTAAAAAATGATAAGTCATAATACAACGCATCCCATATGATCCCTCGCCCGGTTAAAAATTCAGGTTCGACGAATAATGCAATGTGTTTATAATCATGCAGGTAATAGCTCACGCCTGGAATTAAAATAAATATTGAGAAAAAAATGAGTGATAATGAAACGATGGTAACATTTATTTTGAAAGCACTAAGATTTACAACCAACATGTATACCAAAACCAAGAATATGCTCGTTTTGCTTTGAGTTAATATCAGTAACACAAACAATGCCAACATTAAAATATTAATAGAAGTACTTTTAAAGTTGAATGTTTTCATCATCATATATGTCATAGTGATTAAAACAGCTAAATTAATACCGAATGTATTCTTCGACTTAGTAAAACTAACTAGCTTCATATCGCTGTTAAAAGCAACGCCCAGTACAACTGTCAATAGGGTTAGACCAATACATATACACATAGCAATTTTTAAAGTGGAATCCAAATTATTATGATAGATCACAAAACAGAACGCGATTGCTAGCGAAGTACAATAGATCAGCTGAAATATCGAACGCTTAATAGTATAGCTAGGATAATTGGACCAAGTAGCACTAATTAAAGCGACACAACAAAGTAAGATTAACAGCAATATTCTGTTTTTAGCTAAATGCCTAAATGGCTGCATTTTTTCAGAAAAAATAAATCTGAATGAAAAAAACAAGAATAAACTAATCCAAAAAACTTGTTTAAATAAATTACTACCGGATATTGACGAATTTCTTTCATCAAGTTCAAGATCCATCAAGCCAACTTTGTTTGTTAGATCCGGAGATAAAACACCAAGACAAAAAAGTAGCATGAAAAGAAATCCATTTTTTTCAAGAAATATTATAAAGCTCATCATCTTTCCCAAAACATAATTTCACAAAAAAATCGCATATTTCCAGGTAGTCTGAACAAATTAAAGTTATTGACTAAGAACCTGATTATAAAACCCTGCCAATTTAGACTGTAATATTGGCCATAAAATGGCCTCACAACCTAAATTTTTATCACTATAAAGGTTTTGTTTTTCCGATGGGTCATTAAGCATGGCAACGATATCTTCTGGTTTTATCTGTTCAGTATAAGTACTTATTAAACCTTTATTTACAAGTAAGGAATATTCTTCAAAATTCGGGCTGTGCGGGACTAATACGGGTGTATCAAACGATACTGAAAGAAGTACACTGCCTGAATTGAAAATGTCCTTAAAGGGAAAAATACATAAATCAGCGGCTCTAAAGTAATACTGCAACTCAGTATCAGGTATGAATTTATTATGGATGATAATATTTTTATTAGATTGCGCCATAGTATTTATTTCTTGGAAGTAAGCTTCACTCTCAAATTTCCCTGCAATTATCAATATGCTTTCTTTAAGATGTGGAGAGTGACTAAATAAATTAATTAATACCTCGACATTTTTATATCGTTTTACCTGCCCAATAAACAAACTAACATTGCTATTATTATCTAATGACAATCGATTCCGCGCCTGCTCTGACGTGGTATTATCAGGGTAGAACCCCTTATAAAGCCCATGATGAATATGTACAGCGGGTAAATTATGTAGTTCTTTTAATTCTTTGAATAACAACTTTTCATTAGACTCAGATAAGGATACGACACCGCTGACTAAGCGTAAGTAACATTTCCAAAATAGGGTATTAAGTAGTTTATACTTGATATGATGAGGTTTTAAATTATGAGCGGTCCATATGATTTTTTTCGAAAAAACTTTAGCTGTAAACAAAGAAAGCAAAAGAGCCACTGAATAGAATATATTTTTTATAAGGTAATTACTGTTTAAATAGATCTCTGGCCAATGAATATGAATAACGTCATACCGTAATGAAAGACATGACATAAAACTAAACTCTCTGACACTTATATTGAATTCCTCAATACCTGAGTACAGTAAGTAGTTATAGGGGTTTGAGTTTTTATTTTTATACGCCGGAAATGCGAGAACCCTTATCAATGTCATCACCTGTACATATTATATGACTGCTTTAACCAAGACTTATTGACTGTAGATATAATCATATACGATTGATTGTCAATAAATCACCTCTTGTGTTCCTATCAGCTTTCCAGAAACTCAAACACTACCTAATATTTCTATACCCACATATTATGTTAGTAGTCGGTTGACAAAATCGCATTGTAAATTGTCCTCGTCTTATTGCATCACGTTACATCTAAAGTGCAACTATATATTTTACAAATAGTTACTGTGTACCTATGAAATTTTTTATTCTTTGTGAGTGATCAAATGTTGAAGTTCAGTAGATTTAGTCATTCACTGTGGGCATCTTGAACTATTCAACTACTATTACTTTATTATGCTACTTAATTTGTATCTGGCGATACCCACACTTCAGTAAGGCAATACATGCGTCTTTCAAATAAGCTTTCACGGATTTTATCTGCAACATCAATAACTTTAGTTTATATATTTATAATTTTCACTTCGAAATTCGCGACGTCAAAGCCAGATGAGCCTTGTACTAAGATTATATCGAAATCAGTAATTCAGAACTATAAACTAGTGCCCCACTATAAAGACCTAGAAAACGCATTGGATAAATATAAAGCAGGTGACATAATTTGCTTATCAGATGGTAACGCTAAAAATATTTCAATATTTGACTTCAACGGGGGTAAAAAATATTTAACCATCCGTCCACTCAATTACCTTTCTACTGTAATAGCAAATAAGAAGTACAGCGGTACAGGTATTACAATTAAAGGTTCAACAGGTATCATAATTAAAGGTTTGATTGTAACAGGTGGGCTATTTGCGATAAAAATCGTAGACTCGTCGAATATAAAATTATCTTCCAATTTGATTTTCAATGTCGGGAATGAGGCAATTTTGATCAATCCAAAAGCATATGGTGGAATGAATTATTTAATCAATGACAATATTATATTTGATACTGGG
>JBLHNB010000256.1:0-4111 GCA_047621305.1 Alteromonadaceae bacterium
AGCTAAGCAATGCTGCGCTATCTCCTCTCCTAATAGCTCGGCCAAATGAGATGAAGGCGTATTAAGCAAGTCATCTTCTGTTATTCCAGCCATATCACAAAAGGTCTTATTCACGAAGTGATAACGTCCATCTGTGCCAGTAAACCAAATTCCTATGGGCGAATTATCAATAATGGCGCGCAGTCTTGTGCTTATTTCTTCTTTATCAGCCATTAAATTTTGAATGGCTGCAGCCATTTCATTGAATCCAATAGCTATATTATTAAGCTCGTCATACGTACTGAGTGTTACGCGCGCATCAAGATCACCATTATGAAATTTACTCGTTACTTGAGTTAAATAAGTGATGCTTCTAATAGTTGAGAAATACAGTCCTATTATAAAATACAGCACAATAAGGAATAGCATGGAGGAAAAACCGATACTGATGATTAATTCATTGCTTGCTTGGTTAACTCGTTTTTGGAGCAAACTACTCAGTGTAAAAGCCAATGAGTTATCTAAAAATTGATAGCCTTCATTAATAACGTAAGTCGATAGATTATAAAACTCGAGGGAGCCCAACGAACTTTTATCCGCTATGATCCCATCTAAGGTTAACTTTATGTGTTGCTCAATGGTTTGAATTAAGGCCTTAGCAGATAATTTTTCTCCATCTGAAACTAATTCTCTTTTGATATTGTGTATATTTTCTTTAAATACATTGAGCGGTATAACGGCATTTGATAAGAGTGTCGTGATGGCTTTTTTAGATTTTGTGTTTTTATTCACTAAATATGACATCCCAACAGCACGTGCTTGTCCAAGTTGTTCTAACGTGATGGGCATGGAGAATAAGAAGCTATTGGTTAAATAATATGAATCCATATCATTCATGACAAACAAATGATGGTAATCAGCCACCTTCAGCTGTAAAGAATTGAGGTTGAGAATTAATTCTGTATGTAAATTAAAGCTTTTATCTAATGCTAAGGTAATACTATTGGTCTTTAAATAGCTCCATTGATCATTAATAGTAGTCCATTGTGCTGTTTTCTTTAGTGCTAAAGGCAGTGCATTACTGACGGTTAGAAAATGATCATCAACTTTTTTATTAACCGAACTCTGCTTAGTCGTACTACTGTTAACACCAATATTATTATTAATTCCTGCAATAACTAACGCAGACATTCCTCGATGCTGCTGAACAGATTGGATCAGTCTTGACGTTTTTTGTGTCTGACTTAAGCCGGCTAATTGTTGATTAGCTGTGCTGATCGAGCTAGACAAGTGGCTAATGAACGAAATTGAAACAATCAATAACGCAAGTAGTGAAAGTCCTCCAAGTACAATGAACTTTCGAAAGTAACTCAGATTGTTCATTAAATTTATAGCGGGGTTAAACAGTTGTTTCACAAATATTCCTGGCATACTTAAGTGAATAGGGTGGTGTGTTGTTTACTAGCAAATAAACAGTGTTCAGCTTGATTAGTGTCGCCATTGAGGATCCTGCTATTACTCACTATATACCCGCTTCACTTGAAGATGCAGATTTTAGCAAGACGAGAAAGGGTTAGCTACCAGGAATTGATTGAAGAGAATAGTTATTCTATTGTCGAAATCAATAACGCAGGAGATGACTCTTTATCTACTTGCCCGTAGGGAACTAAGCTAGAAAACCAGTCCTGCGTTGCACTACTCGATAAGGACGCTACATGGATGTAGCTTATGTGGAGAATGCAGGAGCATATTCTCCTGAATACCCCTTATCAGCGTATCGCGCCTTGATCTGATTTCCTAGCTTCGCTCTGAAACTGCATCTTCAAGTGGAACGGGTATAACTATCCACTAAATGCTTTTCCGAGTGAGGCAAGAGAATTTGCACGCATTATTATCTCCTTCGTCTCAGTGTCAACAGTATCAACTTGGTGAAGGTTATTTTGAGATGCATCACTTATATTGATAATATTTCGACTGATTTCTTGAGATACCATACCTTGTTCTTCAGAAGCGGTTGATATTTGAATGGCTAAATCAGAGATATCAGTAATTGATTGGTAAACTTTATTCACAACTTCATTTGCTTGTGTCGCTTTTGTAACACAATGGTCAGCTGAATCTTTACCTTTATTCATGGTGATTGACCAAGAAAGTAATGTGCCTTGAATTTCACCTATTGAAGTTTGAATTTGTTTTGTGGCGCCATGTGTTCTGCTAGATAATGCTCGTACCTCATCAGCGACAACAGAAAATCCTCTCCCATGTTCACCGGCTCTAGCCGCTTCAATAGCCGCATTTAAGGCGAGTAAATTAGTTTGATCTGCAATACCTTGAATTTCAGTCATTATACTGCCAATTTTTTTGGCTTCATTAGACAGATCTGCCGCAGCTGATGCGGAATCTGCGACTTCTAGCGCTAAGAGATTAATTTGTTCCATCGTATGATTCATGGCATGTGTTGCTGCCTCACAATCATCATGGGCTTGGTTAACTTTTTCAGATGTAAAGGTTGTGTTTTTAGCTACTTCATCAATTGTAGCGACCATTTCTTCTATCGCGGTTGAAACCTGATGAAGTTCTGCCGTTTCTTGCTCAACCCCTTGCTTGGCCAAACGACCTGCTTCTACTAAATTACCAGCGCGCGTTGTTAATGACTGACTACTATCTAAGATACGCCCTAAAATAGTATTAATTTTTCCTTCAGCCATTTTTAAATGAAAATCTGCTATCCCTTGAGGTTGGGTGCCTGAGTATATGAACCGAGAGAGACTGTCATATTCATGAGTTAGTTTTTTAAAATATTGAGGAACATTAATCAGTTCATTTTTATAGACAATAAAAGGGATAACAGGGAGAAAAAACATAACGTATGGAAAAAAGCTTGCTCCAAATAGGGTGACAGCATTTATTCCAATATATAAGAGTTTTTTTATTTTTGAGTTTTGATACCATTTATTGATTGATTTACCTGAATTTATCGCTTTGTACGCCGATATTGCATTTTTTTTTGTATTCTCATCTAACTTAGTTCTTACTGATTGATAACCAACAAGTTCACCCAGTTCAAAAATAGGTGTTACAAACGCATCAACCCAGTAATAGCGGCCATCCTTACATCGATTTTTAACAACTCCTCGCCAAGGTAATCCTGACCCTACATTTTTCCATAAATCTTTAAAGGCTTCTGATGGCATGTCGGGATGCCTTACAATGTTGTGACTTTTGCCCACAAGTTCTTCGAGTGTGAATCCTGCAATATGGCAAAACGCAGGGTTAGCGTATGTGATCACACCTTTTGTATCTGTTGTTGAAACGAGTTCTTCATTATGTTGAAAGTGAACTTCTTCATTAACCAACGTTTGATTTCTTTTGTTCATACCACTCCTATAACGACGAATCAGACTTTATTTAAATTTATACGATTATACAACAAGACCAGATAATAATACTTAAGACCAGGTTTAAATTCGAAAAAAACATAAAAAACCGAAAGAAATTCAACGAGGATAGTTATTTCGATAAATATAACGGAATATGTATCTAGATTCAATAAGGGTAGGGCTAAATAGACTAAAAGCAGTTTTTTAACACTAATTAATCCACTTAATTTGATAAACTTATAATCCAGTGCTTATCAGCTAGTGCCCACTCTAGAATATTTTATCAACACAGGTAATAGATTAGAGCAGGGTAACCTTCAACAATGATTAGTGTTATATGGAAAATCCAGTAAAATGTGATATTCCAAAAACTGGACAGTTAAACAATAGTTAAACAACAATTAACGAGTTGAATTTTTAATGACAACAATGAATACCGATGAACAAAATGAAGTGTTAGCGACAAAGCAGTGGTTAGATGAAATTATTATAGGTCTTAATATTTGTCCTTTTGCTAAAAAAGAATTTGTAAATAAGACCATTCATTATCATTTATCAAAAACTGAGCAAGTAAAAACAGCCTTGCATGAATTCATTGAGCAATGCCGGTACTTACAAAACCATGAAGAACTAGAAACCACGCTTATTATTTATGGTGATGGTTTTCGTGGCTTTGAGCGTTACTTAGATTTAGTTGATTATGCTAACGACTTACTCATTGATTCTGGCTTCGAAGGGATATTTCAAATAGC
>JBLHNB010000257.1:0-4102 GCA_047621305.1 Alteromonadaceae bacterium
GATCCATGCCGGCTCTAAAATTATCTTTACCTAATAAAGTATGCAACATACGAATAACTTCAGCACCTTTCTCATACACAGTTAAGGTATAGAAATTATTCATTTCTAACACTTTTTCCGGTCGAATGGGATGCGCCATTGGGCCGCCATCTTCAGCAAATTGTAATGAACGTAATACGCGAACATTTTGGATACGCGTCACTGAACTTGAATGCATATCAGCACTGAATTGTTGATCTCTAAAAACGGTTAAGCCTTCTTTTAAGCTTAATTGAAACCAATCTCGACAAGTCACTCGATTACCTGTCCAATTGTGAAAGTACTCATGGGCAATGACCGCTTCAATATTAAAGTAATCGGTGTCTGTTGCAGATGATTTGTCCGCTAAAACATATTTACTATTAAAAACGTTCAAGCCTTTATTTTCCATTGCCCCCATGTTGAAAAAATCAACAGCGACAATCATATAGATATTTAAATCATACTCTAGCCCGAAAGTTTGTTCATCCCACGTCATTGATTTTTTTAATGACGACATGGCATGTTCAGCTTTATGCAAGTTACCTTTATCAACAAAAATCTCTAAAGCGACATCTTTACCTGAGCACGTGGTAAAAGTATCGGTTAATAAATCAAAGTCTCCGGCAACTAAAGCAAATAAATAGCATGGCTTTGGGAAGGGATCATACCAAGTGGCAAAGTGTTTATTGTCGGCGAGTTCACCTTGATCAATTTTATTACCATTGGATAAAAGATAAGGGTATAACGTTTTGTCAGCAATGACCTTAGTGGTAAATATAGCCATTACGTCGGGTCTATCTAGATAATAACTAATGCGGCGAAAGCCTTCCGCTTCACATTGGCTGCAAAAAGCTCCGCCTGATTTAAATAAACCTTCAAGTGAGGTGTTATCTAGCGGATTTATTTCAGTCACAATAGTTAGCGTAAAGTTACTTTTGTCCGTTTTAATAATGAGGTTGTTATCTACTTGTTGGTATTGATCAGTTGATAATGGTTCGTTGTCAATTGACACCGAAACCAGGGTTAATTTTTCACCGTCTAAAATTAGATTTTCTTGGTGATCACCTTGCCTAGTAAGTGTTAATTCGTTAACAATCTGGGTGAGGGTATCATTTAATTCAATGGTTAAATTCACCGTTTCAATAGTGAAATTTGCAGAGCTATAATCAGCTAAATATCGAGCAGTTGAAAGAGTCATAAATTATCCTGAACAAAATAGCCTGCTCTGCAGGCTATAAAAAAATTAAGGTTTATACCAAATAAAATAATGAACTGATCATTCATCATTTTATTTACTGTTAGTCGCAAGTTTTTTAATATTAAAGCCAATATAGCCATAAACAACCGCTAATACTGGATTCATTAAATTAAAGAAACAATAAAATATATAATCAAGTGGGTTCACTAGTAATACGCTATACATATAAGCGCCACAAGTGTTCCACGGAATCAGTGGTGACGTTATCGTACCTGAGTCTTCTAACGTACGGCTTAAAACAAGCGGATGCAAACCACGTCGTTGGTATTCTTCTTTATACATGCGTCCTGGCATCACTATCGAAATATACTGATCAGCTGTAATTAAGTTTGTACCGATACACGTTGCTACCGTACTGGCAATTAAACTACCTGTCGATTTTGCCGTCGCGAGAATAACACTAACAAATTTGCGTAACATGCCTAAATGTTCTAATACCGCTCCAAAACTTAACGCGCATACAATTAACCAAACGGTGTTGAGCATTTTAGACATGCCCCCACCACTTAACAATTTATCTAATTCTGCATTACCTGTGGCAATATTTACACCATCAAAAAAAGCAGCCCACACAACTTTGATATTAGCGGTTAGCACATCAACATTGCCATTAGCTAAACGTAAAATCAACTCTTGTTGAAACAGAACGGCCCATAGACCTCCCATTAATGCGCCAATAGCAACAGCAGGAAATGCCGGCATCTTTTTAATTGCTAATAATAATAATACGACTAAAGGCATTAAATTGAATAAACTAATATTAAACTGTTGAGCCAGTTGATTGCTCAAGTCACTAATAGACGACGTAGTTGCGGTAGTTTCTTCACTAAAGCCTAGAATTAAAAATAAAACAATCGCGGTTGAAATAGAAGGGATTGTTGTCCAAAACATATAACGAATATGAGCGAATAATTCACTACCTGCTATAGCCGGCGCTAAATTAGTGGTTTCAGACAGTGGTGACATTTTATCACCAAAATAAGCGCCTGAAATAACTGCACCTGCGGTAATAGCCGGATCTAATGATAATCCTTGTGCAATACCAATTAACGCGACACCAATAGTTGCTGCAGTAGTCCAAGAGCTACCAATACTTAAGGCAACAATGCCACAAATAATACAGGCTGCGGCATAAAACCAGCTGGGATCAAGTATTTGTAAACCATAATAAATCATAGTGGGCACTGTACCCGAAAGCAACCAGGTACCAATGAGCGAGCCGACCGCAAGTAGAATAAGTACAGCGCCAAGCGATAGCGAAATACCGCGAATAATAGCTTTCTCTATATCATGCCATTGGTAACCATTTTTAATGCCTATAACCGCTGCAATGCCCATAGCAAGTAACAATGATATTTGGTTAGGCCCATAAGATGAGTCATTACCAAAATACACTACCGCTGTGGCAAGTAGTGCAACCAAGGATATCACGGGAATACAAGCATCTAACATGCTAGGCTCTTTCGGTTTGATTTGCTCAGGTTCTTGCTTTGACATAATTTTAAATTAACCTTTTATTTTATTATAATTTTTATGTTATTTTGTGTATTTATGCGTTTTTTATAAATAATTATACTATACTTTAGAGACAAGAAAGCCGCCTTATAGGCGGCTTTCTAACAGAGTCTTTTGTTATTTTTTAGCTATTTTACCTAAACTAATTAAATCAAAAGTAATACGTGCTGTTTCATCCAAAAATGGATCTAGTTGATCTAACTCATCAGGTAAATCATCAAGCGTGGTTATTTTCTCTTTACCCATCCTAACAAGACGCTCATTAGCGCGAACAAGTTGCTTTGCCTTACGCTCTTCACGTTTAGCTTTACGTGTTTCTAAATTAAGTGAAATAGTTTTGTTATCTTTCTCAGCTTTATAACTTTCAATATCCTTGAGTAAATAATTAAATTCACTATTCTCTTTAATACGCTGTTGGTATCGCGACGTTAAATAATTAACATCGCTATTAATATCATTAAGCTTAGTGTATTGCGCTTTATCTATTTGATCCCAAGGTAATGCATTTTCCTCTTTACTCTCACCCCACTCTTCAGGGTTAACAGCAGTTGGGAAATCAATATCAGGTAATACACCTCTATGTTGTGTACTACCGCCGTTAATGCGATAAAACTTAGCAATAGTATATTGAATGCTGCCTAATGGATGCTCGTATAAATCATAAACTCTACCCAAGCCCCGATGCTGTTGCACAGTACCTTTACCAAAGGTATGTTCACCAACAATGATACCTCGTCCATAATCTTGTATCGCTGCAGCAAAAATTTCTGATGCTGAAGCGCTGTATCGATCAACCATAACCGTTAAAGGACCATGGTAATAACTAATACCATCTTTATCGCGAAGTACATCTACTCGATTAGCACCATTTCTAATTTGTACCACCGGGCCTTTATCAATAAATAAACCGGTTAATAGTGTTGCTTCAGGTAACGAGCCACCGCCATTACCACGCAAGTCGATAACAATGCCCTGCACTTCTTGTTCTTTTAGCTTTGCTATTTCTTTTTTAACATCTTGAGATAGATCATTATAAAAACTTGGAATCGTGATTATCCCTAGTTTTTTACCTTGAGTGCTTTTGTCATCAATACTGGCACCTTCAATTTCAGCACTTTCAATTTTGGTACTTTCAATTCCTGCACCTTCAAAATATACTTCTGACTTAGCTGCTTTGTTTTCTAATTTAATTTTGTCTCGAACGATGGTGACAATTTTTACATTAGAGATATCTTCAGATTTTCCTGAAATTACCTGTAATCTAACTGTCGTCCCTTTAGGACCTTTGATTTTATCAACGACATCATC
>JBLHNB010000258.1:0-4077 GCA_047621305.1 Alteromonadaceae bacterium
CGAACAGTAAAAAATACTTTTTGGGCAAAGTCAGGTTCGTTGGTTCTTTTCTGTGTACTTTGTTGGCTAGAAGCATTATGCCAATTCGTTAGCGTTTTATTAGATCCCTCTTCGCCACGGCTCGTCGTTGAAGCGGGGTTTAACGGTATTGGCGTATCATCAATCGAAGGGCTAAAACGAGCTGGTGTGACGGCTGAAAATTGCACTGAGAATAGTCTAGTGTCAACAATTTCCTCAGACTCGAACTCTTGAGATTGAGCGGCGTCATCTTGGCCAGATCGAGCGTTATTAAGCAATTTTATTGTTCGTGACAGATCTTGATCCAGCTGGAATATCCGCCCCTTTAAGGTAGCAATCATCCCAAATGCTAAACCGATAAACAAGCCAACAACCACGCCTTCTTCTTCAGCGAGCAAGCCCCCAATAATTAAGCCCAGAAAAACGAAGAAAATTGTCGCCATTTGCTAACTTTTTTTAAGACTGTAGACCGATTATTTGATTAGCCCGTCAACGGTTACTTTATTTTTAGTTATTGCGGCTAATTGCTCTTGCAACTTAACATCATCCTCATCCAACAGGACATTTTTTAGCTCGATGCCGATATAGATTAGATATTCAAATTTATCAAATAAGATTCTAGTGGGTAATTTTGCCAGATAAGATGAATTGTGTGCCAATACATTTTGGTAATAATTCTTTTGCTCAATATAATTTGGCGTCCATGTGTGATTTCTAAAATTAACAAACCGATACTCATCGCCTGCTTTTTTTGCCACATTGAACTCCAGCAATAAGCTATCAAGTAGCTCGTTATAATCCTTGGCCATTTTAATCGTAAAATCTTTTATATTTTGGTCATTCAACGTCGGCACCTCCACTATGACCTCAGTAAATTCCGATTCATCCGAACTTTTATTGCAAGCGACCAACAAAAAACTCATGAGGAACATTAAAAAAATGTGCTTAGACTCAGCTAAATAATTATTGCTTAGCATATTGCTTTTACCTTATCTGATGTTGGCTAATAAAATGAATATCGATTATATAATTAATTAATGAACCTAATTGAAGTCTACAGACAATTTACAACATATACAGCCAAGACCAATCTAGAAATTTCGTAATCTGTTTTAGCTAATTATCGATACAAATCATAAACGTGACAGTAAAATAAAGACTATGAAATACTTTCTACATCGTACGATAACTAATACATAGATTTATGAAATGGCGTAATAGAAAAGTTAGTAACAATATTGAAGATAGACGCTCAAGCCATGTAAGAAGAAGCGGCGGTAAAAAAAGGCGGGTTAGGCATTATCGTCGTCGTATTAATTGCCATGTATTTTGGTGTTGTTCCTAAAATAATCATGTCGTTAATCGACGGTACGTTACTTACTCAAACAAGTAGCCAAACCAATTACAATTACAAACCCAGTGCTGAGCAACAACAGCTTGTACAGTTTACGGCCGTAGTACTGGCTGATACTGAAGACACATGGCAGCAGTTATTTCAACAAATGGGTAAGCGTTATCACGTTAGTATTATTTACTGATACAGTGCAACCAGCTTGTAGTCATGCCGAATCAGTGATGGGCCCCTTTTATTGCCCTAGCGATAAAAAAATCTATATCGATTTAGGATTTTATCAACAACTCAAAAACCGCCATAACGCGCCCGGTGATTTTGCTCAAGCCTACGTGATTGCTCATGAAGTTGGTCATCATGTGCAAAATCTACTCGGCATTTCGGGACAGGTACATCAAGCACAACAAGGCATGAATAAAACGGAAGCAAATGCCTTATCCGTCAAATTAGAACTTCAGGCTGATTGCTTCTCTGGCCTATGGGCTCATCACACTGAAAAAGCTAAACATGTGCTTGCACAAGGCGATACTGAGGAAGCACTCACCGCCGCTAGCGCAATAGGTGATGATCGTTTGCAAAAACAAGCGCGCGGATACGCCTTACCTGAATCATTTACTCACGGCACATCACAACAACGTATATTTTGGTTTAAGAAAGGCTTAGCCAATGGCATAATACAAAGTTGCAACACACTATAAAAAGTTGCAACACATTAAATGCTAGAAGTTTATCGTTTTATTAAGAACAAGATATACTTTTGCATCTTTTTATTTTCCCATCATTCATGATGGATTACTTTTCTTTAAATGTGGAATTATTTATGTCAGATGAAATTTGGTTCAGAACCGGTGAAGCCACCGTATTTGCTAGCGATGATCAAGGTACCGATGCGATGCCTGAAATTCTTATCGGTAGCGTTAAAGGCCCTGCAGGTCACGCATTTGCTAACTTAATGGGGCAAACCGAAGGCCATACTCGTATGTTTGCCATTCGTGGAACTAATCAACAGGTTAAACCTGCGACCATTATGGTGCCAAAAGTTACAATAAAATCAAGTGCCTATGTGAATTTATTTGGTGGCCCAGTACAATCAGCTATTGCTGATGCCGTATTAGATAGCGTTATCGAAGGTGTTATCCCTGCCGACCAAGCCAATGATTTATGCATTATTGCCATGATTTGGATTGCGCCTGATTGTGCAAAAAATCCAGATGTTGATCGCAAAGACTTATATCGCACTAACTACGAAGCAATGAAACTGGCTATTTCTCGTGCGATGAGTAACTCACCCACTATTGAAGAATTAACGGCAAACCGTCATAAAATTTCTCATGAAATGTACGACCCAGAAACTGGCGAGTCTCAGTGGTAAATTATTACTAACGACAATATTAATTACACGTCCCTTATAAGTTTCAACGGAAGTTGAAACCATAAACAAACAGCGGATGTGTTAGGTCTTTCTGTTTTTCATTGTTGTCGTCATTCCCCATTTTGTGGAAATGACGACAACAAATAAAATAGTAATTTAAATAAAACCGTAGATTATTAATTCAGAGATAGCATAAATTCAGTCTATGTACCTTTAAAGCTTAAAGTCATAAAGATACATCACACGTTTGCTCTATTTAAATTAATCTTACAACTTAGCTTCCACAGGCTCAATCACCACGGTATGATTGTCTCTGTCAAACTCGACCTTAAGATAAGGGATTTCCATCTTGAAACAGTTGCAATCAAACCATTCAACAATAATGACACTGATATTTAGTTTATTATTGTTCGCATTCCCACAAATTTCATTTGCTTCTGCAGACGCGCATCTATTAGATTTGACGACCCATTGGATTGGTTATGCATCCTTAGCCATCTTCTTCCTTGCCTACGTTTTAGTTATCGCTGAAGAAAAAATTCACATGCGTAAATCCAAACCTGTGATGGTGGCAGCCGGTATTATATGGGCAATGATCGCCTTTGTTTATGCCCAACAAACGGATCCAGTATTCCATCATACAGCTGAGATAATGATTCGCCACAATCTGCTTGAATATGCAGAGCTATTATTATTCTTATTAGCAGCAATGACCTATATCAACACCATGGGCGAACGCGGTGTATTTGATGCGCTCCGAGGCTGGCTAGTGAATCAAGGTTTCTCACTACGCACCATTTTTTGGTTAACAGGTCTTTTAGCTTTCTTTATTTCTCCGATTGCTGACAACTTAACGACAGCCTTACTGATGGCGACAGTCGCCATGGCAGTGGGTGGTTCTAACCACAAATTTGTAGCCTTAGCTTGTATTAATATTGTCGTGGCCGCTAATGCAGGTGGCGCATTTAGTCCATTCGGTGACATCACAACATTAATGGTTTGGCAAAAAGGCGTTGTTGATTTCGGCGATTTTTTCTCGCTGTTTGCACCATCAGTAGTCAACTGGATCGTTCCTGCCGCTATCATGTCATTGGCTGTAGCTAATGAGCAACCAGCAGCACAAAATGAAACGGCCGAAATGAAAGAAGGTGCTTTAGTTGTAGTTGGCCTCTTTTTACTAACGATTACTATGGCAGTTTGTGCCCATAACTTTTTGCACCTTCCACCTGTTATCGGAATGATGACTGGTTTAGGCTTTCTTAAGTTATATGGCTACACCCTTAAAATGAAGGATAAAAAATCCTACTCAACATTGATTCAACAAGGTGAGACATCG
>JBLHNB010000259.1:0-4034 GCA_047621305.1 Alteromonadaceae bacterium
CTTGACATACTTTGGCCATGGCCTTTGTCTCCAAACAATCTAAAAAAATTTAGCTCTGATTCACATTTAATTGTAATCAATCAATGAGTCAGCTAACGCTATTACAAGAGGGCGCATTTTATACAGGAATTATCTTACTAGTTCAAGACGTTTATTAAAAAACAGCCTAATTCATTGTCTTTACTAAACCATCAACAACACAATAATTAGCCATCAATGAAGAGTCGAATATTGACTAGTTAAATTTCCAGTAGTTTAAATATTTACGAAACTTAAGGTTTCTCAGGAAATTTAAAGGCTTTTTTACCTTAAGCGGAAACTGACCAGCTAAAACGTCATCTATACCGTTCACCACACGCTCCGCAGAACGACCATCTGTATAAGGGTGAGTTTGGCTAACATAGTTTGCTATTTCTTGTATTAAATCTGATGGCCGGGACAGCGCTTTCTCTATAGCTGATTTAAGTTTATCTGCTGAGGTAATATTCAACATATAAGGTTTAGGATCAATATTATTAACCGTAACCACTGGTTTATTCTGAACGATAAACATAGTGAGTGCAGATGATGTATCACCTACCATAATATCTGCCTCTTGCAATATAGGCAGCATGTCATCGGTTTCAATATAGCGTAAATTATCACTCTGGATACTACGATACATTTCTAATACCTCAGGGGCTGTTTTTGGATGCAAGGACACCAGCCATTGCCAGTCCATAGTTTCGCTTAGATATTTTATCTGCTCAAAATTATTTTGAGCTTGGGTCAACCTTTTGCTGAATGTTGAACCAAAAAAAATTGTTGGCCTAGTGTTTTTTGCTTTGGTAGGTTTATTAGCAAACAGCTTATCAAGTGCCGGCCAACCGGTTTCGATTACATTAAAGTACTGATAAACAGCCTGTAATTCTTTAAATTTAATAGTAGTGCTTGGCCCTTGAGTACAATAAAGGTCAAAACATCCTCTTATTTTAAAATGATCATTATTACCTTTTCTATCAAGTTTACCCGCGTCAAAACCGTGAAATATTGCCACTTTTAAGCCTGGCAAGAAAGAAGGAATGCTATTTCCTGGAGCAAGAACGGCATCAGGCTGATAGTTAAAAATATCTAACACTGTGTCAAGTAGGTGTTCTTTTTCTTTCAGGTAGCTATGATTGACATTGTCTCGCTCAAAAAACCAACAAACTTGATCACCTCTGGATAACAAAATTTCCTGAATTGGCCGCAACATCGCAAAACTATAATTTTGTGAAATATAGAAAAGAAACTTTTTCAAAAATAACCTCTAATATAATTTTATGTGAGCAGCACGTATAGAATGTTCAATATTACCAATACAAATTGAGAAGAAAAAGATGAACTAACAAAGTGTGTTGATTATAAATGACCAATATTAGCCATTAACCAGGATAAAGGTAATAAGGACTGAAATAATAAAAACTCAAGAATCCAATGAAACACTAAACCGTCAACATACTACCATTCTGAATCAATTTGTTAGAGCATACTTTTTTAAAATAAATGATACTGCAATTTTCAAAATATGATTATGATCAAAGATTACCGTTGCGGAGTTACATATTCATATTTTTCTGGCTTTGAAGCTGTTATCTCTAAGGCTAAGTGACTTTTTCAAATGAGTTATGCATGATGTAAATCAAGGTGTGAAATCGCAGGCATTGTCGATTCGATAACTTTCATGCAAATGCGCCAGAATCAAATATTGCTTGTGTTAAAGTCAACACCACTATTTTGACTCCTCCACCAGAAAGCGAATCAATAATATGGCTATTTTTACGTTCTGGACGTCTTATTTATGGATTTATCAAAAGCGAGACTTTAGTCTGGTTGATCATTTTGAAGGTTTTATTTTTTCTCATTTGGAAATATAATATTGGCGTAAGTCAAACTTCTATTAATCACTCGGAAGAAACAATCATGTTGATCGAAGTATCTATTGGGGAAGTCGTTGATAAAGTAACGATCCTTGAAATCAAAAGCGAAAAAATCAAAAACACCGATAAATTGGCAAATATTAATAGGGAATACACACTTCTTAGGCAAAATATGATGGACTTAGGTGCATATCCTTCAAGCGAAGAGTATTCGAACTTAAAAGCCATAAACCTCAAACTATGGCAGATTGAGGATGACATTCGGATCAAAGAATTCAAGGGAGAATTTGATGATGAATTTATTCAACTTGCTCGTAGCGTCTATCAGGTCAATGACCATAGAGCTAATTTAAAAAAGGCTATAAACCTCAATTATGGCTCGAATCTAATTGAAGAAAAAGAATATGTCGATTACGAGGGTACAGCATAAATGCTTATCGATCGTTCTCAAATCAAGCGGGTTTGTGTCATTCAACTAGGTCGCTTGGGAGACGTGTTTTTAAGTACCTCATATTTTGAGGTACTTAAAAAACAAATGCCGGATGTGCATATCACTTTTTTAGTAAAAGCAGGTAACCATAGAGTGTTACGCGATCACCCTTATATTGACGAATTATTTATCATTCCTAAAGCAAAAGGAGTGCGATACATACTAGAACGGGTGAATATATTCAGAAAAATTGCCAATGCACACTTTGACCTAGTGCTAGATCATCAATACAAACCCAGCTCAATGTACTTCGCATTAGCAAGTGGTGCAAAGTTTCGCATAGGTTTAGCGGGTGATCGCTTTACTATCCCTTTTTCTTATACCCACACCGTACCCTATAACGTCAAAGAATCACGTTATAGTGCGACGCAAAAATTTGACCTAATTTCTCCATTAGGCTTTTGCTATGAGCCCTACACAATGTATTTGTCTATTTCTACAGAGGAACAACAAGCAGTGGATGTTTGGTTGGCTAAACACATTTCAACCAACAAACCTATTGTTGTGATATCGCCAGGAAGTGTCAGTGATTTTAAATGTTGGGCACAAAAAGGGTTTGCGCAAATTGCAGATTATTTTGCCAAACAGGGAAATGAAGTTATTTTCATATGGGGTCCTGGAGAGGAGGCAATTGTTAAAGCAGTCATGGCTCAGATGCAGGAAAAAAGTACCATGGCATTACCCACGACACCTCAAGAAGGTGTGGCGTTGTTAAAGCGAGCAACATTATTTATTAGTAATGACGGTGGCATGACACATCTTTCTGTTGTAGTTAAAGTAAAAACAGTGACTATTTTTGCTGGTACTGAACCTTCAATTTGGTCACCTAGCGAGGAGTTTGCAACACATAAGCATTTGTATAACACAAATAAGTTGGGTAATAGTGATAAGTTTGCTGGTATTAGTGCAACGCAGGTGATTCAAACAGCAGAGTGTCTGTTAAATACTTCGGATTAAATTTATCTTCTCGTTCATCACATCATTCCCCTTTGAGCAAAAGAAACAGCTACTCCATCGCCAATCACAATGTGATCGAGTACTTTAATACCCATTAGGTTAAAGGCATCAATGATGCCGCTTAGTAATACTTTTGTCTGACTGGCTTGGCTCTGCAATACCAGAGGGGTGATTATGGGCGAGGATCACCGCAGCGGCATTATCTAATAATGCTTGCTGTACTAAAACGCGAGGATATACAGATGCGCTATCAATTGTGCCGTAAAACATCGGGCGATATTTTATGAGCCGATGTTGGCTGTCGAGTAATAATACCATTCTAGGTAACCTGAGATCTGCTTAAGCGATAATCATAGAGTTCAGCTCTACGTCAGTTAAATTGAGGCTTGGCTTATTTTCTTTTAAACAATAGGCGACCAATCCCGCGAGTAAATTCAGCATAAAGCTGTTCATACTCCGATGCCTTGAGTGTTCGATATAAGAAATATTCTTAAGTTTGTCTTTTATTGTTTCAATTATATAGCGCCTTGAAAGCATGGCCCTATCCCACAACGATATAGCCTTTGCTTTCATATTTTTGCGAACGGTTGTGATGAGACTTACACCTTTGTCTAATAAATCCGCTTCCAAAGTTTTACTCAAATAGCCTTTGTCTCCATACAATTTATCAGTCAAACCTTCTGCTAATT
>JBLHNB010000260.1:0-4012 GCA_047621305.1 Alteromonadaceae bacterium
TTTTTACTGTCACATAGGCATTAAATTAATAAAACAAACGGATTAGACTAAGCTATGAATGTTGACCAATTAAACGTTACAGTAGAGAAACCTAGACGATGACAATATTACTCAGACTGCTTTTTAAATCCGTAGGTTCTCAGTTTAAAATAAGCTATTTCTTTTGCTTAATATTACTAATGAGTTTTTCTCAACACGCAAGCGCAGCAATATCAAAGTGCTTCTTACAAGCAGAAACTTACTACGAACAAATATATTGTAAAATAAAAGAAAAAGAAAAAGGTAAAGCCCTGCCTGCTTTCGTTGATTTTAAAAAAAACAATGAAATCACTCAAGCATTACTCCTAAAACGCGACGCGGCTGCATTAAATATTTTTATTAAAATGCCTAAACGTAGTACCTCAAAAAAAGACATTACATCACGAACCACTAAGAATAAGCTAAACATCGCCCCTAATATTCAACAGCTATTAAATTCTAAGACTTCTTCAACAACTAATTTACTGGAAAGCCAATCACTCACCACTTCAAGCAACAGTTCCGCATGTTCATTCAGTGGCGACATGATTACGTGCAATGCTTTAAACTTTCACCTAATTGGCAATAAAAAAAATTCAGCGTTAAAACGCGGTGTATTAAACCTGCAAAACAAAATTGGTTTAATGCCTTTTATGAGTAAAAAAACACAACAGTCCAAAATTGATCGTTACTTATATAAAAGCTATGTGATTTACATAGAAAAAATGATTGAAATTGGTCTTGGAGGTGTGACAATGTCATTTACAAAATTTGCTTACTTGTTTAATGACTTGTTAGAAAAGAACGTAGACTTTGCCAGCCGGTTCGAAACGATGTATAGCTTTCTAAAAAAAGATAAACAACAGCTGGCTGTTAGCGAAAAAATAACGCCTGCCAACCACTTAACTATCGCCGACTGTTTTAAGTTAACTAATCGTATTTATATTTGTGATAATCGTACTAGAAACTATGTGTATGTTAAGTAATAGTTTTAGCTAATTGATCTTATTAGTTCATATCTTGTGACTGGGTTTGTTACGCCTAAATACTAACGGAAGATGATAGGCTCAAATACTAAGCCCTTAGAATTAAGCTTCACGCTACCTAAAAAATCTCCTTCAAAGTGCTTATAAATTATGCCATTATTGAAAATATTCGAGTTTTCTCTATAAACTGGAACACTAAAAATTCTTGCTCTATTGATTATATATTTGAGCGCCATCACCTTTGTTTCTAGCTGCGGTAGTTGTACCCAGTGCTAGTACGTAGTAATGGTTCTCCTTTAAATGATACTTATTCATCAAATAGGATAGTTTATTTATCCGATAAAGAGCTACGACCCCAAAGGTTTTTACGAAATTATTTATTTATTTATTTATTTATTTATTTATTTATTTAAACGATAGTTAGACGTTATTTTTGGCACTAGGCTTTAAGCACATTAGGGCTGTGTTTTTATCTTTATTGATCCAGACCTCTCCAAAATCGACATAAAATGGCATCAGTAGTTCTAAAATATAACTTGAATATTTTGGGTGGCCTGAAACCCATGAAAGGATTGGATTATTTAAAAAAGCTTCGCCTAATATTCCTGATACAAGCGCCGTGTTGTTCTTGCTGGCGAGACTAAACTATTCTTTCATATACATCTCCTTTTAGCATATTCCAATAATCCGTTTCCGTTAGATTGCTAGTTTGAGTTGTTTGAAAACTATAACAGAGCCTGAAACAAAAGCATCCTCATAAAGGTTTCAAATGTCGACTGACCATTAGATTTTTGTGTTTGTTATTATGAGGTTTAAATATAATTTATAAGAATAATTTGCCGTAATAACTAATGAAATAAGCAGTAACATAACGTTTAACTTCTACCAAACACTTGATGCTAGCATTACTTTACCTGCTACTAAGCTTACCCCTGTGCCTATTTAACAAATTCTTTTAAAGATAAGGCTAAGGCCACTGTCGCTTCACGAGCCCGAGAACTGACTCTACCTACTGTTGGAAAAGCGTGCATACAATCGTGTAAATGTTCGTGAGTAAAATCAACTTTCGCTGCACGCAATTCATCAACAAATTTAATTCCACAATCTCTTAAAGGGTCATATTCGACAGTTAGTACGTAAGTTTTAGGACTCGATGCAATCTCATTTGAGAGTACAATACTGACTAACGAGTCATTAATTTGCTCTGGATCTGCTAAGTAATGTTTCACAAAGTAATCCATAAGTTTATTACTTAAGATCAAACCACTACCGAATTCACGATAGGACTTCGTACTGCCACGTAAGTCGGTCATGGGATAAATTAGAAACTGGAAATCTGGCAAACGTACCGCCTGCACAGCTAGTTTTTTTTGTTCTTTTCGCATACTAATAATGGCAGCAAGGTAGGCCCCGGCGCTATCGCCACCAACACCCAAACGCGATAAACCGATATTTAGATAACGCTCATTAGATACGATCCAATTCCAGGCATCAATCGCATCGTTTATTGGGATTGGAAACTTAGCTTCTGGCGCAAGTCGGTATTGCACCGCAATAATATTTATGCCGCTATAGTTTGCCAAATAACGAATAAGTCGATCATGAGAATCTAAGCCTCCAATCACACACCCTCCTCCATGAAAATACACTAACGCACCACCTGAGCTTATTTGAGGCTGATATAAACGAGCACTGATGCTTTGATTACAGGTCGACAAAGGAATACTCAAGGGTGTTATAGACTTCATGGTGATTTTGGGCAAACCAATCAACCACTCAACGACTATGGCGAACCTACGTATAAACGTTGGTGGTAATTTGAGAAGCATTGGAACGCTACTGAGCAACTTAGAGGCAAGCCTTTGTTTAACGTCTAATCCTTCTAGATTACTCATTCAATTCGCTCAATATTTTTGTATTTCAACTAATATTCGTCCAGATACATGTCGTTATGCGTCTTTTTTCTGATCAGCACTGCTAAGTTTAACCAAGTGCATATCTTGAAATTGTGGTTCTTTCATTTCTTGCACCCAACGGTTCCAAGTATAGGGCCAAAGTACAGGATCTCCCTCTGAATCTAAATACCAACTCTTACAACCTCCTACCCAAGCTGTCTTTTTTAAACCCGCTTTAACATAGGCTGAAAAGTCATTAACCGCGTCTACTTTAGCTTCAACTTCGTCAAAACGACACTTGCGCCACGCATCAATCACCTTAATTATGTAGTCACTCTGAGCTTCACTCATCGCGATAACTGAAAAGTTACCAATCGGTGTATAGGGACCCAACATTAAGAAAAAATTTGGATACTTCGGCAGCATCAAAGAACGATAAGCTAAAATATGGTCAGACCAAGCCTCTTCGATATGTAGCTCTTCCCTGCCTATTAAGTTCATTGGTCGCATAAAATTAAAGGGATGAAACCCTGTCGATAGAACTAACACATCTAATTCATGTAACGTGCCGTCTTTTGTTAAAACCCCTTTCTCGGTAATTTTATCAATGCCTTCTGTAGTTAATTTAGCATTAGCCTTTTGAATTCCTTCATAGAAGGTTTTATTGATCACAACGCGCTTGCAACCCACTGTATAATTTGGACGTAACTTTGCACGCAACGTTTTGTCTTTCACAGCTAAAAACAAATTAGCCTTACAACAAAATTCGAGAAATTTCTTTTGTAAAAAATGTCCAGTAACGGCCTTCGTAAATATATGTTGCATTACAAATGCAGACAACTTGTTTGTTAGTTTTGGCATTAAAGTAAACCTATTCATTAACTTCTTAGTTGTGTTTGAATAGGCAAAGTTTTTAACAGGAAGAATCCATTGCGGGGTACGTTGAAATACGGTGACATCAGCACCGGTTTTAATAAGTTCCGGAATCGCTTGCGCAGCTGTAGAGCCTGTACCAATAACACCAACTCTCTTCCCTTTTTCTATTTTTACATCATGGTTCCATTGGGCTGTATGAAACATTTCACCCTTAAAATCATTTAAGCCATCTATATC
>JBLHNB010000261.1:0-3971 GCA_047621305.1 Alteromonadaceae bacterium
GGTCTTTAAATTTAATCGCTTCTTCAAGCCTACTTCTTATATTAAATTCAAGCGATTAAGAATAGGGAGAAGCGTTTCAGGTATTCTCCTTCTTCTATTTGGATTGATAAAAGGGGCTTGTGTATTCGAAAAATGAAGATAGTCTTCAAGGCTAAACAGAATACATAGTTAGAATTTTTGATTAATATTACCTCTAAATTTAGCTAGAGGTTTACGTGCTAAATTCGCATAAATGACAAGGTTTTGTAGGCATTATTGTTTAATTTTCTGCTTTATAATGTTTTCAATACCAAAGTTATTCGTTCTTTGATACTTATGTGTTCAGAGGCTTCTGGCTTGGCTGAAATATTGGCGCGCAGGGTTCCAATCTACATAAACCAACTGATTTGAGAAAATCATTTTCGGTAGATCTCAGTGGTTTCATCAACTATACGCTCTAGGAGCCTGACCGAGAACTGCAACCGTCACGAGGGAAAGTGAAATTGAAGCAGTTTTTAGGCTAAATTGAGGAGAATAGTTGTTCTATTTAACGAGATTTAGCATGGGAAATGACCAATTTAGCTTTTCAACAGTAGGTTCGTTAGTTCTCGGTCAGGCTCCTAGGTATATAAGGTCGTTACCCTGTAGTGGTCAACCTTTTTTGTACCCGTAAAGGGTATTTCAACAAGCTTTTTTAGCGTTAAAGGGATTTATCTGTTGAATTTTTTTGCGGATTGTTCAGGACAAAGCTTAGCGAAAATATGGATTTGATTTGATAGCGTATGCGTAGAGGTCACTTGCAAAGAAAGGGGATAGTATTCGCATATGGTCTTCGATCCATTGATGACGGTGCTTGTAGTTTTTACCATTTCTTATCAATACTACATAAAAAGGTGCAGCAAACACAGCGAGCTAGTGTAGGGTAAAAGTGAGTGTTTGGAGTATTAAATCAATACCGATGATATCGGGAGAGCGCATTATCAGGGTAAAGTCATAAATCGAACGTGCTTTAACTTAAAGAGTATGGCTTTCAATATTAAGCGCAGGGTTAATTTACAAAAAAAACTCACTTTATATAAGAGAGCGACGCTCAAAAAATAGAATATGGGCTAACATTCGTTAAATGACTTATTTGGATGTTTATTATTCAACGCAGTTGGTCATTAATTTTTTAATGGTTTCGAAGTACTTTCCTGTTAATAGCGGGCTTTGTGCAAAGGTCTCATATAATTACATTGTCATGGGTTTATTGTGTAAATCACTTTTCCTCTTACCCAGAGCCTTTTAACCCAACCCATCTTTTCTGGTGTGACGCTGTCAATGTTCTCACCTCTCAACCAAATATCACCATTTCTCGCGACAGTCACGATTCGCTTGACAATGTTGCTATATATTGGATGGTCAACGACGATAATATCACCAGCGTTAAGTTGCCAAAATATATGGTTGATGACGATGTAATCACCCTCAACCATTACTGGGTACATACTTGTTCCTCTAATTTTTCTTAAACTGAGCATACTAGCTGTTGTTTAAATCGGGGTAAACAACGTCAGTTGCTGGTGGGTAAGGGCAGGTCGCTGTAAATGTTTTCACCCCTTTAGTTGTCCAAAAAGCTTGTGCAAATTCATTAACCAATGTCAGTAAGGCGATACTATCACCGCGGTCTATACCCTGTTTTGCCTTTGATGCCTGCAACATAATATTGTGAACAAGTTCATGTATACCTGCTACTTGATCAAACTGAGGTTGTTTAAAATAATCCCCCCAGATGACACGCACTTCTTCTTTTACCTTTAAACCATGTGTCTCTTTTTCATTGATTAGGCGAAATAGCTGGGCGTGATCTTTTAGACTAAGATCATCTTTGGCGTTCAATTCATCGATAAGGTCAACCATTCTGATAACTGTTAGTGCGGCAATTTGAGCCGAAATAGGGTCATATATTTTGCAGGGTATATCACAGTGAGCAGATACATTTGAAATACCTATTTTCTTATCAATAAAGCGGACCATTGAATATAACATAACTATTTTTCCTCTCTTTTATCTAATACTTTATTGCGGGTTAACTTATATGTGACAGCAATTATACATACGATAGAAAATATGGTTAATTGATGAATTGGGCTGCTAAGCCAGTGTTGATGATCATGACCTGAATGTGCTTGTACTGGATTACAGGTAAATAAAATGATTGATGCGAATAGTCGTTTCAAAGCGATGCTCCTATAAATGGACGGCGTGATAGTTTAGTGTATTCAAATTATTGATTAATGAATTACAGGACTTCCATTAGATAAAAGTGTAATAAAAGTGGGTAGTTTTTTGACCCAAACCTCATTATTTCCCTCTAGCGAATTCGAATGTTGTTTAAGGAATAAAGACCATTCTATATAGAGTTTTTTTACAGCATTGATAATAGCTGTTTGCTGAGCAGACACTTTATGAAGTCGTTTATTAATATCAATTAGAAAATAAAATATCTCTTCAAATAAAATATGAGCACTAGCAAACTTATTTTTTGCAATATAGCTATCAATCATATTTAGATAACTAATTAAAACAAGCGCAACTGCTTTCTCAGGATCATTTGAAATAAAAAGTATATCAAAGTGTTTTTTAGATAGTAAAAGAGCATGTTTATTTAACTCAATAGCATTATCGTAATAATGGCTATCATGTGCTTTTTTTGCATCAGTGATCATTACTTTCCAATCTAGCATGCTGTTAATATCCGCAATTTATGATTTCACGTTAAATTCATTTTATATTTATTATGATAATTTTTTTAATGGCGGCTATAACTTTGAGAGTGGATGTCGGCCTCAAATACTGCTTTCATCCATTGGTGCACTTCCTGCAACGGTGAGTATGCTATGTCAGTTAAGGGGCTTAGCAATAGTTGTACATTGGCAGGATAAAGATTCTTTTTTAAATTATCTGTTACTTCAGCAACAACACGTTTGATGTCAAACGGATAGTTGCATTTGCGCATTGTATACGCTAATTCTGAGGCTGTTCGTATATAGCGGCTTACTTCGGGTGATGTGGGGTCACTTTCAAAAATAACTTGAGCAGCATCAAGGGCATTTCCATAAGATATTATCGATTTTTGCCATTCTTGTGTTTTTGCTTGATGTCGTGCAAGAAACATTAGTCTGTACCATAGAGCCGTCGCAGCCTTAGGGTTTCCACTTAATTTATCGCGATGTTTTTCACACATAAAATTCATTTGTTACGCCTATAAAATTTTCTGTTATGTCATTTTCAATATGAAATATTAAAACGGCTGCGACTAAAGTCTCAGGTTGTAGCTTTCATAATAATAAAATCGAATGTCTTTATTATTTATGACGAGGTATTTACTACGTTAATTATTTCGACATAGCAGGCATGCTTAACCAGTATGTTGGTCATTTATTTGACCTATTAGATATTTTTATAAAGCATAATCTGTGTCATAGAGTGAAAAGCTCAATAAACAAAAAATCAAGTTATTCGATTAACTTAGGGTCGATGATTATTCGGTTGATTAGCTGCGAGCTATGTTATAACTATTCCAATTGGCGTTAATGATAATGAATGTTATTCGCATTGTCAATACTATTGATAATCATTACTATTTAATTGAAAATCGAATACGGAGCCAAAAAGATGTTAAGGTCTTATACTTTGAATAAGCTGTTAGGCATGTAGCGTGGATAACTTGAGCTGCTTGGATAGCGTTGAATTATAGTATTTTTTTTGCTGAAGATTTTGATAAATTTAAACAGTATTACACTGACCTAAGTTTTGTTAGGGCCTCAACTTTATACGTTTTTACATATTTTAATTTATATTTATAATCCATTTATATCAATTGCTTAAGTAGGTTGTTGTTGCATTTTTATATTCAACCTAAATTGCCCGACTTTGACATTTGGTCCTCGTTTCATTTCGTTTATTCTTAATGGGTGAAGATACCATGGCTGTTCTTCCAAAATAATAAT
>JBLHNB010000262.1:0-3960 GCA_047621305.1 Alteromonadaceae bacterium
TTTTCAAATGCGGTCATTGATTGTGAGACATTATTGGATGTCGAAGCATTGTCGCCAGCAAGTATTTTTTCATTAGCGAAAGTGATGTTTTTCGCAAAACAATATCAAGCAGCCATTGCGGCGTTTAGACGTATTGCTGATAGCAACAAAATGTTGTTTGGGTGTTATGTTCATTTAGCCAAATGTTATGATGCCTGCGATGTCCCAGCGAAAGCCATTGAATATTACGAATTAGCGAATGCAATTAAAATAAATAACCCACAAGTGCTTAACGGTTATGCTAATGCATTATTAAAGCTTAAGCGTAAACAAGACGCAGAAATAGCTTATTTACATGCGATAGAAGTATCTGCTGAAAATATCAACGCAGTTTTTTACTATGCTGATTTTTTGGTAACGGAACATCGTTACGATGAAGCTAAAGAGCGATTGCAGGGTATTGCAGATAAATTTAACAATAATAAAGCGCTAGGGAAATTAGCTAACCTGAATATGTTAAACAGTACTGATGAAGGTATAGCGCAATATAAACAGCATGTTTTAGATAAACTGCAAAGTATTGATAAACCATTATGGTTAGCTGGAATTCTACAGTATGTTGACAATGCTGATGCTGAAAACGATCTTTTAGCTCGCATTACTGAACATTGGAATAAACTTTAAAAAATAATTTTACAAGTTAATAAGAGCAGAGCAGTTAATGTATAAAATAATTCAGATTGGATTCAATAAGTGTGGGACAACAAGCTTACATGACTTTTTTTTAGCGAATAATATTGCTTCAGTACATTACAAGGACTGTCATGGTCCTATTGCTAGTTTTATATATCATAATAATAAATTAGGTTTGCCCTTGCTCTCAGGATATGATCAATATACTGCATTTTTAGATATGGAGTATTATGTTGATGGGCAAGGTGATCGTTATGTTTCTTTAGATTTTTATCAAAAATTATATGAGCAATACCCTGAAGCCATTTTTATTTTAAATGAACGAAATGTCGGCGATTGGTTGTCTAGCCGAAAGAACCACCTCTCTGGTCGATATATAGAACGAAATATGCTCGGTATGTCATTAACCGAGGGTGAAGTTATTGAATTATGGCGTTCACAATATTTAGCTCATATCGAGAGTGTATTATTTTTTTTCTCATGTCGTCCAGAGGCCAATTTTATTTATTTAAATATCGATAATGATCAACCAAATAAGCTAGCTAATAACCTAAGAAAATTCGGTGTAGATATTTTTAGGAATGAACTTCCTCACAGTTTGAAAACAACAGATTTAGAAGCTAAAAAGCGTATTAGCTTACAAGTGAATGCTTTGGTTTCGTCGGCAAAAACATTTGAGCAAACAAATAAAACATTGAGTGAAAAGATAATCATAAAAGCGATTGAACTGGCTCCCCACCGTAATGATTTAAAAGAAATATTCAATAGTCTTCAAGATTGATTTCCTTTATTTATTAGAATATTAAGGTGTGCTAATGGAGAAAATATTTTTGTTGGGTGTAGGTGGCCAAAAGTGTGGTACAACTTGGTTACATAATTATCTTAATAAACATCCACAAACTGATATGGGGCCTATGAAAGAGTATCATGTCTGGGACCGATTGTTAGTTGAAGAGCACTTTGATAATAATGAACTTATTTTAAGAAAAACGAGTCAAAAATTAAATAATCATTTTAAAAGTATTAATAACTATAAAAGCTTAGATCTTTATAACTTTCCAGATTCATATTTTGATTTTTTTAATCTACTTTATAACGATTCTTTAAACACTCGGTTAGTAGGAGATATAACACCTGCCTATAGTATGCTAAATACAGACGATTTCTTTAGAATTAAAAAAGGGTTAGAGTCTAAAGGCTTTACTGTTAAAGTTGTTTTTCTATTAAGAGATCCTGTGGAGAGGATTTGGTCGCAAGTTAGGATGAAACGCAGGAACTTAATAAATAAATTTGGTATAAACTACAAGCATGATATTACAGAAGAAGAACAAGTATTAGCTTGGTATACTGATGTCCGTTGTCTTAAACGCACTCAATATCAAAGCACTATAATGGCTTTAGACTCTACTTTCGGTAAAGGTAATCTTTATATTGGTTTTTATGAGAGTTTTTTTGAAACACAAAATATTAAAAGTTTATGCCATTTTTTAAATATTGATTTCAAAACTCCTGATTTTGATTTGCGTGTTAATGCATCACCTAAAAACTTACACTTATCAATTGACACACAAAAGCTAATAGCTAATTTTTATAAAGAAACGTATTGTTATGTCGAATCCAATTTTGGATATGATACTGTTTATAATTTATGGTCTAGTTATAAGCTTCTATAGTCTAGGGTGTAATTAATTTTTATATTTTGAGATGTGGAGGATTTGATGTTGTCGACTAATTTTTTAGGGTTAATGACACGATGTAAAGACGAATATTTCGTTTCTGAGTTCGTACATTACTACTTAACTCAAGGTGTTGATAGAGTTTATATTATTGATGATGATAGTTTTGATAAGTCAATTTACGATCCAATTATTAATAACCCTAAAGTAACCATTATATTTGAAAATGATATTATTAATAAAAATTATGCATCTAAACTTTATAACGACATAAGAGATCTGTTTGAATGGCTTATTTATTTAGATGTCGATGAGTTTGTTTTAACCAAAATGCACTCATCAAATACAATAAGAGATGAATTAGTTAATACATTTTCTAATGTTGATTGTATCAAGATCCCATGGGTTATGATGTCTTCTAATAAGCAAGTACAATCACCTGAAAGTATCTTAGCAACAAACTTATGGCGATGGGACCATGATTTAAAGCATCCTAACCCTATTCATAAGTTTCGTTGTCGATATGATAAAATTGAAGTAAAGTGTATTTTTAGACCTGATAAATTTGCAGATATTAAAGACCATCATCCAATAGAGCCTATTGGTACCGTGAGTATTGTTAATTCAATTAACAAGCTTGAAAACGATTTGAACCCATTTTATGATTCACTTCGTGAAAAAGATATTAAATCTGCTTTTTTAGTGTGTAACCATTACCGAATTATTTCTGTAGAAAATAATATACAAAAATTAAAAAATAATTTTTGGTATATTAAAAAAAAATACACGTTAGATGATTTAAACAGTTCAGACCATGCAGAATTTTTTGATGATTCAATGTTGAATAAAATTTAAAGTAAAATAAAGAAAGGGGGGAGCATATTGATGCTCCCCTTTTTTATTTATAAGTTTTCATTTCTCTCTAGTTTTTCTAATCGTTTATTTAGATTTTCGATTGCTTCTTCTCGGGATACAATTTTTTTGTTGAGCTGCTCTATGTAGATATGAGCTTTCTCTAACTCATGTAATATACCAACTGTTTTTTCTGTTAGGTTGAACGGTTCGTTCTTCCCCGTGGGGCCTACTCCAACAAGGTGTGCATTTTTCCACATATAATCGGCGTGCTCTTCGATTGACTCTACTTGGAATTCATCTGATTTAAACACTCCATCACAAGGAGTTGATAAACAGGCTGCACCACTAGTTGTTAAAGCTCCTGTTAAAGTAAGATTCCCAACAGAATCTAAAGTAAATTCTTTTGTATCTGTGGCTTTATTTGTAATGACAAAAGTATCATTAATATTACCATTAATTTGAAACAGGGTAGTTGGATTAGCCGTATTTTCAAACTCTATTCTCGGACTACCATTATTTGTTAGCCTAAGTAATACTCTACCATTTGCTTCTGAGGCATTTGTCTCTTCAACATGTAATGAGGTAGTGCCACTTGAACTTGATAAGTGTAATTTAGAATCGGGTGAAGCAGTACCCAAACCTATATCACCATCTGTATCGATGTATAATGAGTTAGTTGGTGCACCCGGTCTAATTTTAAAGGGAAGCGTAGACCCATTTGTTGCATCACGAATAAAGAAGTTTGTTTCGTTACCTG
>JBLHNB010000263.1:0-3907 GCA_047621305.1 Alteromonadaceae bacterium
GCCAGCGGATGCATTCATACATTAATTATCAAAGTCCCAATGAATTTGAACGTAAAGAGAGAGAGTTAAAAAAGGTAGCTTAACGAACTTAACTAGGGTGACCGAATTTAGTTGACCAGGTCATAACTTCGATGAGAAGGAGAAGTTCGGGGAATATCGGTCGATCTTCTGATAGTAGCTATCGCAAACGTTCCTTTTCTAGTTCGGCGCAAAGACATTAAGCTTTTACCTTAGGTACGCAGTTACACTAAAGCTTTGCAGGGTCCCAATATTTTCCTATTTGCAACCACCTGTACCCCAAAAAGACAAAAGCTTCGCCAGGGAATCAGTGAGAGAAATTTAGTCCGCTCTTGTCGTGGAGAGGTGTTGGTGAAACGACTAGAGCGGGGTTGTATTCAGTTACTCGCTTATGGGAAACCAGTTACACGTTGGTATATTCGTAATGCTGGAATAGACAACGCAAACGTCGAGGTAACTTATGAGTTCTTCGCGGCAGATCTCTATTATGCATTCACTCGAAATGTTGGCGATGCAGTGGTCGATAAACTACAAAAAGCGACCCATCGAATCAAATCATTTCCGGATGAATGAGGTGCGACACTGTATGACGATATTTTGTTGAATTACCTTTAACCTTACTACCTTTTTCTTTACTACATACGTGCCTAATCGACTTAGGCATTCATATTAAAATATCCACAGTTAAGCTTATCAATTCAGTATTCCATTAAAATATTAGCAAACAATAATACTTATTGAAATGTGACAAGAATATTCACTAGAAAATATAGAGTCATAACCATCAAGTTAGGTAAAGAGTGTTATAAAACGAAAGTGGGTAACGCTCGCTTACTAATCGTGACAGTTAGTGCTCGCTATTAATATTTGTTACCCTAAACTTAGCATTTATCATCAATTTGAGTATTTAGTGGAAGCCACAACTAATCAACAAAATAGTGCCTTAGACGGGCCTATCTTTACAACATTTTTAAAATATTTATTACCCTCCATCGTCGGTATTCTCGCGATGAGTTCCGCCTCACTTGTTGATGGTATCTTTATTGGAAATTTTGTCGGTATACCCGCACTGGCGGCAGTCAATCTGATTATTCCGATACTGTCTGTACTATTTGGCGTTGGTTTAATGTTATCAATTGGCGGTTCAGTAAGAGCAGGAAAATACTTGGGGAAAAAAAATGAGAAAGCAGCCTCGGCAATATTCAGTAAAACCCTGATCGCAGTTATCTTTTATGCGATTGTTATTATCGCGATTGGCCTGTTGTTGGAGCCATTCCTGTTCCGATTACTCGGCGCTAGTGAAGCATTATTCCCTATAATGAGTGAGTATTATCGAGTTATTCTGCCCTTTCTTTTAGCACAATTGGTGACAATTGTACTATACTTTTTCATCCGGCTCGACGGGTTCCCTACACTCGCAGCAACGGCTCTAGTAATTGGTGCGGTACTTAATATTGGTCTCGACTATTTATTTATAGCAGTATTCGACTGGGGGTTAAGTGGTGCAGCTTGGGCTACTGGTTTATCACAGTTATTACCGTTATTAACGCTATTGATGTATTTTTTAAATCGTAACAGAAAGTTACAATTCTCACCACGACAGCAGAATTGGTCGGAAGTTTTTCAAGCCGCTTATAATGGATTATCAGAGTTCATTAATGAAATTTCTGGCGGAATCATCGCATTTATTTTCAATTTGATGCTAATTTCCCGTGCAGGCGTTGAAGGTGTTGCAGCCATCACAGTTCTGAACTATCTGATGATGATTGGTTTTATGATTTATTTTTCAATTGCAGACACTGCACAGGTGATGATTAGTCAGAATTTTGGGGCACAAAATGCATTAAGGCTAAAACAGTTTTTGAAGATTACTTTCTTTATGAGCAACTTAGTAAGTTTATTAACTATTTTAATTTTACTGTTTTTTAACGAATCACTCATCTACATGTTCTTAAGTGATCAAGGCACCGATGCGACTGTAACGATGGCAATTGAATTTGTTTATTACGTTTGGCCCGTATTTATATTCGCGGGGGCCAACATGGTTATATCGGCTTATCTCACCGCGATTCATTTACCATTCCAGTCTGGTATTGTTTCATTATGCCGTAGCCTTATATTTCCTGCCTCACTGTTGATTGTGTTGTTTATGCTATTTGCCGATAATCGATTCGTTGTTGCCTTACCCATTGGTGAATGCCTGACCTTTTTAATTGCCCTCGCCTACTTCATTCGCCATAAACCGTCTCGGGCGATTGCTGAAGAAATAGTTAAAAATTCAAAATATTGTATGAAGTAGACAATAGACAGTAGACAGTAGACAGTAGACAGTAGACTCTGCGCAGGATAAAACCGTTTGATACTATTTTGAGCGATGCTTTTATTCTGCTAGAAGAAAGAATAGTGATACAATTCAATTTGACTTTGAGTATCCATCGTCCGCGGACACACATGAGAAATTATCAATGAATTATTTATCGAACGTTGAAGTTGAGCCAACCACAGATGCAACAGCTACAGTAATATGGTTGCATGGTTTAGGTGCCAATGGCCATGATTTTGAACCTATAGTGCCAGAATTAAACTTACCACAAGATTTAGCTATTCGCTTTGTATTTCCTCATTCACCTTCTATAGCGGTTACTATTAATGGCGGTATGGTTATGCCTGCATGGTACGATATTATGGATATGAGTATTGACCGAAAAGTAGATTTGCAACACCTAAATGCTTCAGCAAAGGCTATTCAGGCGTTAATTGATCGAGAGATTGAGCGCGGTATTGAAGCTAATCGTATTATTCTTGCAGGATTTTCTCAGGGTGGGGCTGTCGCTTACCAAGCAGCATTAACTTATAACCAGCCGTTAGCGGGTTTATTAGTTATGTCGACTTATTTTGCAACTAAGGAAACTATACAAATAGATGATAGTAACAAGTACCTTAATATCAACATCATGCATGGTAGCCTAGACCCAGTAGTTGATCCGTTATTAGGTGAACAAGCACTAGAAACATTGATCAATAAGGGTTTTCAACCAAGTTATAAACACTATCCGATGCAACATTGCGTCTGTGCTGAACAAATTTCAGATATTTCAGATTGGTTACAAGCATGTTTAAATTAAAGGATATAACCGATATACCCAACATTATTTTAACTGTAGTCGCATAGTAAAATAACCACTTTTTAAAGGTTTTAAAAAAATCCTATGTCATTTTATGCATTAAAAATCAACTCGTAACCCAAAAACTAACTAGAATAGTAATTCTCAGTAACTAAAAATATAACATGAGAGTGAATGCAATATTATTGTAACTCCAGAATTTTACTTTAACTAAATTCCAGTCTAACAATTTGGTAATAAAGCTTAAGTACATTTTTAAGAATTGAAAAGTCATCTTTTACAAATTTTGCTATGTCCGTTTTAAGTGAGGTATATAAAAGAGTCGACATTGAAATTGACACAGATCTACTTCCAGCAAAAAGATCGATACGTTCTGCTAATGAAGGCGTTAATTATGATGGTGAATTGTTCAGAATAAACGGCGTAGAAAAGGAATACACAAACTTAATTCCTATTAAAGTACCATTACATCAATCTAAATGGATGGTTTATACAAAAAACAAGAAAATAAAAGTAAATGGCTGGCAGAACTTAAAGCAATATAAATTAAGTATAAGACGAGGAATATCAACAACCAAAAAAGGTACCGAAGGTTTTAACACAATCATTGTAAATACAAATAAACAACTTTTTGAGCTTTAGAAAGAGATAGAGTTGATGCAGTGATCTTATCAAAAGGGAATGCTCATAAAGCATTAAAAGATTTGGGATTTAAAGATATAAAAACAGACACTTAGTCCCTAATATTTATCGCGCGTTAAAAG
>JBLHNB010000264.1:0-3881 GCA_047621305.1 Alteromonadaceae bacterium
TATAAATAAACATCTATGAATCGATGTATTACTATAAATTTATCTCAAATTTATTGGCATAAATAATGTTTATTCATTCGTAAAAAAGTAATACCTAAAATAACCGTAAATATAACTTTGGAGTATCATTATGAAATTATTAGCAGCAAGTCTTTTATGCCTTTTGAGTACTAGTATATTGGCGAATAATCTTCCTCAGTCAATGGAAGAGCTAGAAAAACGTTATCTTACAGCTTATCAAAATAAGAATGCTGATGGGATTTACAACTTAATTGATTGGACAGGGATTAGCGGTTACAAGAAAAAAATGGTTAAGGTTTACACACGTAATAGTCTTGGAAAAAAAATTAGAAATACCGAGTTTGAAGCGGTTGATGAAAAATTTTTTAGTGACTTTTCTGTTGGAGATAAACACTTTAAATCTAACCTTGCTGTTAACAATTTATTTCGTATTGAGTTTGATAATCCACAGAGAGAAGAGTCATTAGTCTACTTGGTAGGTAAAAGCCCTAAAGGTTATCAATTTTCTCTTTCAATAAGAAATAAAATTAAATCAAAAAATTAAGGCCTTTAATCTTTTATTAGCACGTTAGAAAGTGTTTTAAACCCCAATAAACAGAGGAAATATTATGCCAAGATATGTGATAGAACGAGACATTCCAGCAATAGGTTCAGCCGAGCGTGAAGAGCTGCGCGGAGCAGCCGAGAATTCTAATAGCGTGCTTAACGCAATGCAGGCAGAGCAGAAGAAAATTCAATGGGAACATTCGTATTTAGCTGGCGATAAGACATTTTGTATCTACTTAGCCGAGAATGTCACACTCATTGAGGAGCACGCAGAGCGGAGCGGCTTTCCTGCCAGCAAAGTAACCGAGGTACGCAAGATGATTGATCCCGTAACAGCGGAACGTTAAAAACTTGTTTATAAGTGCTACAGTGGATCTGGCTAACGCCAGTTCGCTGAGGTCAGCCTGACAAGTTCTAATCTTAACTAATTCATCTTAATACCAATGGAAATAAATAGGTGATCATTCTAAATGGCTCTGTTCCATCAAATTGTTGCTTTCAATCCCAATAGCCCGCTATTGCTCAATCAAGCGCCTTGTTGTTGAAAATTTATCCTCATTGATACCTATTCACTAACTTATTGTTATTGGTATAACGTGTCACGTACGCTAATAATAATAAGACAAATTCCACATTCAGTTTTAGGTTATAGTTAATTTTTATAACTTTTCTAAAACGTTTCCGTCGTTAACCACTTAGATTTACCCATTTACTTTTTGAGACTATACCCATTCCACTTCACCTCGTGTAGATAGCATTACCTAATTATAATAATCATAAGCAGTAATAATTTTAATAATACTGATTAAGTATGCATTCTTTTTATCTCGCTAAAACTTAGACAGCTGTAGCAATTCGTACAAAAATTGCTACAGCTGTCCTAATGAAACTGTAATTTTGCAGTTGATTTATTTATCCATAATCAGCTTGTTAACTATAAAAAATTATTTTAAATCAGTTTGTTATTGATCTATTTGATGGCTTTTATTCATTTTACTCTTATTTGGCACAAGCATTGCGATACATAATCTTAGTATTAAAAAAAAATAACTAAATGGGGAAAAAAAATGAATAAAACAATCATTGTCGCCAATGTGGCCGCTGTATTAGCACTAGGTATAACTGCAACTGCAACTCAGGCTGTAGAATTTATGGATGGTAAACTTAAGATTAATGGCGCTGCTATGCAATCTTGGCAATCAGCTATGGAAGTTGACGGTTTCGCAAGAGCTCCACAAGAAGCTGAAAGTGGCTTTCATCGTCTACGCTACGCACTGCATTTTAATGCGCAGGTATCGGATACTATTTCAGTTTTTGCTGAATTGGCTGAAGAACCAAATGACTTTGAAGTCTTTCAAATGTCTCAAGATTTAGCTTGGATCCAATTTGCCAAAGATGGCATGGGTCTTAGAGTGGGCAATGTCATTTCTACTACTCAAAACTTCATCGAATATTCAGATGGTGCTGTTGTTCAAAGCAACCCATTAATTGGTAACAGCCCTGTAGATATGATTACAGCAGAACAAGGTCTTTGGCTTTACGGTGCTTATGACAATGTAACCTGGGATGCTGTAGTAAGTAAGCCTAGCTTTAATACCGACTTTACCAAAGATTCTGGTTACAACTTCGGCTTACGCGGTACCTTTGGATTTGATAATGGCTTTTCTGTTGGCGCAGGTTTATTTGTTACTAATGCTGACTTAAATTGTGATTCAAGTGGCAATTGTACAGATAACGTAGGTGCCGCGATTGGTTCACTCATTGCTATCGGTGATGGTGACAACTATCAATTTGGTAGCGACTCTGGTGGTGTATCGGGTACTCCTGGTCGTGGTGGTCACTTTGCCATTGTCCCTGGCCTAAGTGCCACTATCTGGCAAATAGATGCTCAATATAAAACAGACAACTTAAAAATCAATGCTTATTATGGTATTGCTCAAGATGATTATAGTTGGGCTGATAGCCCTATTGCTGGATACCGACCAGTATCGGGAAGTTTCACTGATAACGAATCTGAAGTCTCTTTTATGAGCGTTAAGGCTAAATACAATATTAACAAAAATATCTACGTTGCGGCTCGTTATTCAATGTCTACTAATGAATCAGCGGGGATTTCTAGTGATGACAGTTTAGATCGTATTCAAGTAGGAGCCGGTTATTTTATTTCAGATAAAGTATTGTTAAAAGTGGAATATGTTAAACAAACAGAAGAAGCATTTTCTGGTGGACAAGCAACTAATGGCGAAGGTGAGGCTGAATGGGACGGTATATTAGCTGAACTGTCTGTGTCTTTTTAGAACAGAGCCTCAAAATTATCCCCCTTGTAATGTATAACTACATTTCAAGGGGGTTACTTAACTGCAATTAGAAAGAGATTATTATGAAAGAAATAACAGCAACATCGCTAAGCATCGCCCTTGTTGGCGCACTGGCTACTTGGATTGCCTTTGGCCCTCTATCTGGATACATTTTAATTTGGGTTATTTTTATTGCCTGGGCAGGTTTCGCCGCGCTGGGTGGAGATAACCAAGCCTTAAAAAATACGATAGTTTGTGGTGTTTTTGGTGTTGTTATTGGTTGGATCGCTGCTTTTATCGTATTATCTGTTCCTTTAGGTGATACCTTAGGTGCCCCACTTTGGAGCGCAATTGTTGTTGGTATAACGGCTTTTACTGTTGTATTCGCATCAAACTTTCAAATTTTTTCGGCGGTTCCTGCTTCAGTTTTATCGTACGCAGCAACTTTTGCTTATCTCCTCCAGACCAATGACAAAATGTCATTGGGTACCTTAACCACTATTAATTTTGATAATCCAATATTATTAATTTCGTTATCTGTCATTTTTGGCGGTCTATTTGGTAAGATGGCCGTGATAGGTGCCACTTATATGACCAAAGAGACCAAAGAAGCCTAAAAAGGATATAAATATGTTGCCACGATTACCCATTTCAGCATTTACTATCGCTTGTTTTTCAATGGAAAGTTGTTCTGTGCTCGCGGCAACTGAACTAACTGAAAAATCTAAATCAAATAATAGTGATGCTGTATCAGAGGTTATCGTTGTCACAGGTACTCTCCAGCAATCTGGTCTTCTCTCTTTAGCAGGCAATATCGACCGACTATCGAGTGACGATATTGCCTCAGTTAGCTCTGTACATCCGAGTGATATTTTAAACAGAGCAACAGGCGTTCATGTACAAACCAACAATGGTATGGAATCGTTACCTTCCTTACGTTCTCCTGTTTTAACTGGCCCTGGAGCTGCGGGCGCTTTTTTATTCCTTGAAGAGGGGATTTCCACCCGCTCAGCAGGT
>JBLHNB010000265.1:0-3857 GCA_047621305.1 Alteromonadaceae bacterium
TCTCTGACTAAAGAAATTGCATCAAGTTTAAATTCTTTTGTGTATTTTTTACGTTTTGTCATTTCTGTTCTCCAGTTAAGTTTATTATGTCTTAACTGGGGTAGTCGAATCCATTAAACCACGTCAGTGCATATAAACAAACATACCTTGCTGGTTGAAAATGATACCTCACAGGCCGGCGATAATGAGTTATTAACAACTAGTACTGAGCCTTCAGATATGATCTATGGTTATGGTTATGGTTTAGGACTCTTTTTGGCTGAAAAAATTTGTCAGCAGCAGCAATGGCAGTTAAAAATAACTTCAAAACCGCCATTATTTAAGGTGCAGGTAACTTTTTACGATGCACAAGAGCAGTCAAAATTAGACTAAGTAGAGTTATGTTTAGAGCAAGGTAATGTTAATCATATTATTGTCGGACTAATAAATAATACCCATTTGATTAGATAGTGGCCTACTGCTTAGATCTAAAACAGCATCTTGAAGTGTGATGGATATATGCGTTTTAATCATTAAAAATAATCAGGTAATTAATCAACGTAGTATTCATTATGAACTTATTGGTACAGTGAAAAACTTGGCGGCTTAATCGACTTTGTTTTTAGCTAATTCATCAACCATCAAATCACTCATTTTCTTATTGATACGTTTGATTTTTATATAATCTTTTATCAGGGTATCAGCTGAAACTTCAGAAATAATATGCCTCCCAGCCACTAAATCATTATTTTCAGCAGCAATTGTTAGTATATTCTTACCATTACATAAAACTGTGTCATACAAACTGCGTATCTTTAATTTGTTAGCGATTAACAGGCTCCTTATTCTCTTTTGATCTCCATTAGTTATATATTTACATATAGTTGCTTCAAGACGGTTAGCAACAAAGGAGATAGGAATGTAACTATATGGTGAAATTTTTAGTGATGACCCAACATTTATCACATTATTTTTATGGTTCTTTATTTGCACATCATAGGTGGACGGCGCCATAGTTAAAGATCTTGCCGATGTTTTAGGACGCTCTTTTAGTACCATCACCTTAAGATTGTTCGTCGCCTCTCTTAGTTTTGTCATTGAAGCCTCATTAGAGGTCTTAAACTGATTAAATAATTCAATATTAGTTGTTTTAAACTGATCAAATGAATTTTTATTAACCGCTTTAAATTCATCAAATGAATTTTTATTCGTCGCTTTAAATTCATCAAATGCATTTTTATTAGCCGCTTTAAATTCATCAAATGAATTTCTATTAGTCGTTTTAAATGTATCAACATTGGTTTGAACATTATTGATGCGTTCTGTTAATATTTTAACGGTTACATATGAAGAACCCAAAGCAGAGATCACTGCAATAACGAGCGCTGTTATTATTGTTTGAATATCTATCTTCAAAACTTTTACTCCTTTAAAATACTTGCGACATATCATACCAATTTATTTGTTAAATCATAAGTTTTCGATGTTTCTTAAGTAACTCAATTGTTCTTAGCCCACAAATATAAGCCAAACTATCTCTATCTTTAAACGGGCTGTTTTGCCTGAGCTTTTGTGAATTAATTCGTCCCAAAATTCATCGTTAACTAAATATCTACCGTTCAAAAAAACGCAATAGGTAGGTTAAAACTGCGTTTATAACATGTAGCCTAAGCGAAAGCATTTCTACATGATTTCCAATTCACAGATGTGCAGATAGCCACTGCACACCTAATGAGCCTGTAGAATTTCTCTTTTAGAAAAAACAGCCTAAAAAATTATTAAAAATTGTACCCGAAAACGCGTTGCTACGTGAAATCTGAGGAAATATCCTACTAGGAAATACTTTTACTGGCTCTGTGAACACAAATATCCCCATCATTTTCAACTTTGGAGAAATTATACAGCCTCAACGTCCTATTAAAAGCCAACTATCATTTGCCCTGCTTGAATGCTCGTATTTAACTCTGTAACAGCAATCTCCGCAGATCTCGTTCTTGGCGCATGATATGTAAAATATAAACCTTGTCACTTTCCACTTTATAGAAAATACGACACGGATTAACAACAACTTCACGGTAGTTTAAGGCTTTTAACTCAATTGGCCTTTTTCCAGATTCTGGATGACTCTCAAGTCTTGATATTTTATCAAATATTTTCCGCGTTAAATTTTTAGCCGCAGTAATATTACTTAGAGCAATATATTCAGCTAGCCCGTGTAAATCATCAAGTGCGGGAGATGTCCATATTACTTCAGCCATTTACTCATTTTCTCTTTTGCTTCTTGATTCGAGAATATATTGCCATTTTTAATCGCTTGCTCGCCGCGTGCAACACCTTCAAGAATAGCCATTCGTTGTTGCATGAACTCATAATCATCGACATCAACTAAATAAGCTGATGGTTGACCGTGTTCAGTGATTAACACCGGTTCTTTGGAAATGTGGAGGTCTGCTAAAATTTTGGTTGCTTGGCGTTTTAACGTTGTAACCAGTTCGACTCTCATGATAACCCCTATTGAGAAGATAAAAAATGTATCACAATAGTATCACATAAGTTCAAGGTTACAACTATAGGGGTAACGAGCCTGGAGAATTTATCTTTTAGAAAAACAGCCTCGAAAATTATTAAAAATTGTACTCGAAAACGCGTTGCTACGTGAAATCTGAAGAAATATCCTACTAGAAAATGACTTTTACTGGCTCTATGAACATAAATATCACCCGTCATTTTCACTTCGGAGAAATTCTACAGCCTCAACACCCGAATAAGGTGTCGGCTACGCGACACTTATTCTTATTTGTTATGTTTCTAATTTAAACGAAGAGTGAGTTTTGCAACCCTACGACCTAAGTGCTTTGCCGTTTCTAAATCAACTTCATGTGCGATACTATTCGTGGTTTGAGAAACTACTCCTAATTGGCAGCCTAATCGATTTAGAGTAGAACTCTCTGTTCCATATGAAGCGTCAATATTCACCCACAACATGCCATGCTGACTTGCTAAAGTTGCCATGTATTGCAAAGTGCTTGATTGATCTCCATTTAGTCCTGTCCCAGAAGTGAATCCAGCAGAAATTTTATCAGCCCACTCTTGGTTCTGCCAATGATCGCTTGAGGCGTCCGCAAAAGCCTTGAACTGAGCTGATACACTTCCCATATATGTAGGACTTCCAAAGATGATAGCATCACATGATTTTAGTTGTTCAAATAACTCTGCATTTTCAAATCTACCTTCTAGAATTTCGTGCCCTTCAATCTTATGTTCAAACACTGTTATGCCACGCTCTTGTTTAGCACCAGAAGCTATTGCTGTAGCAAGCTGTCCTGTTATATCGCTTTTAGAAAAGTATACTATTGCTATGCGGGACATCGATTTAAAACTCCTTTATTAGATTATGCGTGATAGAAACATAGACCCAATTAATGGGCAAAAAATTGTTTGCTAAAATGTTGAGGAAGGAAAACAGCAAACTGTTTTTGTTCCGTTTGAAGTTCTTGTGTACGCCCAGCATGGGCATGAACTAATGAGGTGTAAGTCCTCTGTAGGAAAATCACCGTTTACCTAACTTTATATTATTAAACGTTAACTACTAGCGAATGGCAAGGGCTTTTCCGTGAGGAATGGTCTAGAGGAAGCCGCTAGCACTTTTCATTAGCAAAGAGTGCGAGCTGATGACAAGAACCAAGGTGAGACGTTTATTGAACGAGGTGCTCCTGAAAACTAGCGATAAGCTGTGGGATCACGAGCAAAGGGCCTTGGAGAAGTTCTAAAACCAAAGGGATCAATATGGCATTAAGTAATCAATTTCTAAAGGATGAGGGATTAATTGCGCTACGAGACATCTGGATAAAAGTACATCATGGTTAGTGAACCGCCCT
>JBLHNB010000266.1:0-3844 GCA_047621305.1 Alteromonadaceae bacterium
AATTCATATGAACAATAAGTCATTATTATTAGCAATATCGGTTGCCCTTGCTTCCAGTGGAGTATCGGCAAAAATATCAATGGATGAAGCGAATAAACTAGGTAAAGAACTCACCCCGATGGGTGCAGTTCAAGCAGCAAATGAAGATGGCTCTATTCCTGCTTGGACCGGTGGTATTACCAAGGCTCCTGAAGGATATGTTGTTGGCGAACATCACACCGATCCGTATCCGAATGATAAGATTAAATACTCTATAACGGCACAAAATGTATCGGATTACAAAAACTTACTTACGCCAGGACAAGTGAAATTATTTGAAACTTATCCTGAAACGTTTAAGATAAATGTTTATCAAACGCATCGTAGTGCTTCTTATCCAGAACACGTATATCAAGCGGTAGAGAACAATGCTACTCGTTCAGAATTAGTCAAAGATGGCAACGGTATTAAAGGGGCTGCAGTCGGTATTCCTTTTCCTGTACCAGCGAGTGGATTAGAAGCTATTTGGAATCATACTTTACGCTATCGTGGTGAACGTGTTACTCGTGAAGGGGGTCAAGCCGCACCCACGGCTTCGGGTGATTACACTTATGTCGGTCTGCAAGAGTCGTTATTGTTGCCTTACAATGTTAAAGGGGCATCGTCTACAGAGCTTGAAAAAACAAATATTTTATTTAAGTTTAAACAAAAAGTGTCAGAGCCAGCTCGTTTAGCTGGGACGGCTTTATTAGTTCATGAAACTATGGACCAAATAAAAACACCTCGCCAAGCATGGACATACAATACCGGACAACGTCGTGTGCGTCGTGCGCCTAACGTTGCTTATGATGCACCTGGAACCGCATCTGACGGCTTAAGAACCACAGATGACTTTGATATGTATAATGGTGCGCCAAACCGTTATAACTGGAAATTAATAGGGAAGAAAGAGTTACTGATTCCTTATAATGATTACCGTCTTCATAGTGACAAAGTGAAGTATAGTGAGATATTACAACCGGGACATATTAACCCTGAACTTGTACGCTATGAAAAACATAGAGTGTGGGTTGTTGAAGCGAGTCTAAAAGAAAACACTCGTCATATTTATAAAAAACGTGTTTTTTATATCGACGAAGACAGCTGGCAAGTAGCGATTACTGATATTTATGATAATCGTGATGAATTATATCGTGTAGGTATTTCACATACGATTAATTACTACGAAGTACCGACGCTTTGGTCAACATTAGACGTTTTCCATGATCTACAATCACGTCGTTACATTGCCTTAGGCTTGGACAACGAAGAAAAAATGTATGATTTCTCTGCGGATTTGGAGCAAAAAAACTTTACTCCATCAGCGCTAAGACGAGAAGGTCGTAGATAACGACTATTAACATTAAACGGCTGACTAATATCAGCCGTTTTTGTTATAGCTTTTGATTGTTAATATTTTGTCACTATTCACTTCATGCTATCCTCATAATGTCTTAATTGAGGGGGGTAGGCTTAATACACAAAACAATGTGTAAGAAATCTAGGGAATGATGCACTTTCCAAGATTAGATGAATAAAAACTATTTTTTGTACTAATGTAGAGAACTCGCGAATGCATTTTGTTTTACCTTTATTGTTGAGCCTTTTACTATCCTCATTTAGCTTAGTAAGTTTGGCTGTAGACTCGTCTTCAACCGCTTATCGTCCTTCAGTGAAGGCTCCCCTAGTGAGTCAATCGTTATTATTAGATATAACCACTATTGGTCAAATTAAATTAGTGGCTGTTGGTGAGCACGGGCATATTATTACCTCTACTGATGGTGTCAATTGGCAACAATCTAGTGTGCCTGTTCAAACAACGTTAACCAGTGTTTTTTTTTACAATGACAAGCTTGGTTGGGCTGTTGGTCATGACGCAACTATTTTGCATAGTCAAGATGGTGGATTAACCTGGCAAGTACAACTATTTAAACCAACCTTAGAAAAACCTTTACTTAATATAGTGTTTAAAACACCGTTAGAAGGTATTGCTATTGGAGCCTATGGGCTTTTATTTCGTACTTTAGATGGCGGTAAAACATGGAAAAGCGAATTTCATAGTGAGTTTTTATTACCTGATGATGTTGACTATCTAGCAGAGTTAAAAGAAGAAGACGAAGAAGCCTACCTAGAAGAAGCATCCTTTATTTTACCGCATTTTAATCGCTTAATGCTTGATGGACGCACACTTTATATGGTGGGTGAAATTGGTTTAATTGCTAAAAGTAATGATTTTGGCAATAATTGGCAACTATTTGATGAAATTTATCAGGGGTCTTTTTTTGACATGGCTAGAACAATGAAGGGTAACCTGCTTGTTGTCGGCTTACGTGGGCATGTCTTTAGAAGTTTAAAAAATGGCACACCATGGCAACAACGCCAGACAAATACCACGTCATTAATCAATGATATTGTTTTAACGAACGACAGTCGCATTTTTTTACTAGCAAATAATGGCACCTTGCTCGAAAGTAATGATGATGGCCAGAGCTACCGTTTAATAGATCAAAAAGATGGTAAATCATTAATTGCAGGCGTTTGGTTTAATAATAAATTAATTGTTGTTTCTGATGTCGGAGTTAAAACAATTTCTCTATAAGCTTTCTTTTAAACGTTAAACCATAAAAAATAATATAATAATTGGATTGTAATACGCTATGAAAATTTCCCTTGCCAATCGTTTAGAAGTAGGTCTGTTCCGCCACAAGTTTTTGGTGTTGATGCTTTTTGTTTTCGCCAGTGTTTTCTTGATGTTTCAAGCAACACAAATAAAGCTAGGTGCCTCTTTTACTAAAAACATTCCACTTAACCATGAATACATGAAAACCTATTTAAAACATAGGGAAAATTTTGGTGGAGCCAATAATATTTTAATCTCCGTATGTAATAGTGACGGTGATATCTTTACGGCTAACTTTTTTGAGACCTTGAAAGGCGTGCACGATAAATTATTTTTTATCCCCGGTATTGATCGAATTCAGGTTAAGTCGCTATATTCTCCTAGCACACGTTTCGTCGAAGTAGTCGAGGATGGCTTTGCGGGTGGCCCGGTAATTCCAGCGGATTTTCAAGCAGATGAACGTGGTTTAGCTATCGTCAAAGGTAATATAGAAAAAGCAGGTATTGTGGGTAGCATTGTTGCCGATGATTATAGCTGTGCCATGGTTAAAGCGTCTTTAATGGATTTTAATCCAGATACAGGCGAAAAGCTTGATACGCTAAATATGGCGGCACAGCTAGAGCAAGAAGTAAGACAAACATTTGAAAAAGATAATATCTCCATTCATATTATCGGTTTTGCGAAAATGGTCGGTGATGTTGCCGAAGGCGCTAAAGGGGTTGTGGTCTTTTTTGCGATTGCGATTGCGATAACTGCGGTAATGGTATTCTTTTTCTGTCATTCCATTAGTTTGACTTTACTGCCTATAGGTTGCTCTTTAATTGCGGTTATTTGGCAAATGGGTATGTTGTCTACACTGGGTTTTGGCCTTGATCCCATGTCAATTTTAGTGCCATTCTTAGTATTTGCTATTGGCGTGAGTCATGGCGTGCAAATGATTAATTCAGTGGTTAAACAGGTGAGCCTTGGTTTGTCTAGCCAAGCCGCTGCACAAGCGAGCTTTAGGGCTTTATTAGTCCCAGGTGGTATTGCGTTGCTCTCTGATACTATTGGCTTTTTAACTTTACTTTCAATTGATATCGGTATCATTCGTGAATTAGCTATTACGGCCTCTTTGGGCGTAGCGATGATTATTTTAACTAATTTAATTCTATTACCGCTACTGGTTTCTTATTTAACTATTACGCCTAAAGATAGAAAAAATCA
>JBLHNB010000267.1:0-3816 GCA_047621305.1 Alteromonadaceae bacterium
TACTCAGAAAGAGGCGAAGCTTACACAGAGGGTTTACGGAAAATGATCCGATTTAATAAACTTGAAACACTGGATGGGCTTAAACTTTCACAGAAAATATTAATCACCCTAAATATCGATCTATAAATCAATCAACGAAGTAAATACTTTAATTACCTTTTGATGATGCGTTTCATGAATTCTCTATTTCAGTCATATTTGTAAGTAAAACTACTTTAAAATGAGACTGGTATACCTACCGTTTGCAAACGACGCTTGAATTACAAAGAGAATGAGTCATTAAATCAGTTCTGTCTTGTTCTCTAAACTTTAGGCTCTGTTCCAGAATATTGTTGTCTATACTTGTAAGTAACCTCAATTCTGGATAAGCAAACCGATACAGCACCGTTTTTTTCGCGTATTTCCGTGTTAAATCATCTCCCACATAAGCCAGCTATTGCTTCGATGATTTTCCTTGAACTACACAAAACTAACGGCACTGTCTAATATAAAGTTTTAACGTATTGATATTTAAAAAAGTATCGATTCCATTATCCAGAACTGAGGTTAAGTAAGCATAACTTATTGAAGGTAAAGACTATGGACACTAAATCATTTGTCAGTCAGCTTAACCAGATAACTAACGCCTTATTAACGATGACACCAGCTCAAAGAGAGGTTGTTCACCTGTCAATTCAAGGCTCACAGGGTGAAATATCAGTCAATGAGTTATTTCAACCTATATTCGATAATTTATCCCAATGCCCTCACTACTATTCTCCTCATTTTAAAAAATGGGTACTTAAACCTCTATATTTCCCTCTTGGTCGCATCCCTTTAGCATTTCGGAATAATACAGTAGATGCTGTTATGGGAGATAGGGGTATAGATTTATCACCGTTTGGTGGATCTTATGCAGATCCAGCCATTATATATGATAATGTTTTTATTAATTTAACTAAAAATAAAGTCGTGATAAAAGAACCTAAAGATTTAGAGAACTTGACTGTCGTATCGTTTCAAGGGGCTGAAAAACGATATCCGCAATGGTTAAAAATTGTAAAAGAAGAAAAGCGATTTTATGGTATTAGTGACCAATTCACCCAGGTAAAGTTACTGATTTTAGGGCGTTATGATGTAGTGTTAAGCGATCGCTATATTTTTAATTATTTTGTGAAGCAGATGAAACTTATAAATAATATTTCACCTGTTTATATCGACGAACATAAATTTATTGAAGCTAACTCCGATAACTATCGCCCTGTTTTTTAGAGATGAAAAGGTGCGGGATGATTTTAATTTTGGTTTACTGAAAATAAAAAAATCTGGTCTGTTTCAAGAAATATATGACGATTACTTAAACTAATATCATACCTTAAACACTACTCTTTATTTTTAAAGTAATAATTCAACAATTTCCAACTTTGGGGGAAATATATAATATTTCCAATATGCTGTAGTGAATTCAAATAATTGATAATAATCACATCTAACAAAACCCTCAAGATTAGATAAAATCAGAGGGTTTTATTGATTCTAAGCCAAGATATTATTTCATGTCTTGCTCTAATAACCACAATCGAAAGGCTTTCTTCTCTGCTTTTGAGGCTTGTTGGTAAAGTGATGCTAAGGAGTTTTGTTGTAAGTTTCCACTGTTTTCTGTATTGGTAATCACTGCTGTTGTAGCAATAACGGTTGCTGTTGTTGCTACTGCCTCTGGTTTTATCAATGCGATATTATTTTGTTGATTGTATTCTTCTATTAACCTTTCCACATTGGCGTAAGGCATAAAACCTTCGCCCTTGAGTATGTCACTATCGCTTACTTGGTATTGTTTTTCTTTACTTGTTATCTGCCAAGTCAGCCCTGCTTCCATCTGTTTTTCTGCTTGGTAATGAGAATTAAACTTATTGACTGATATTTGTGTATCTTGTTGAATATCTAAAGTGAAAATGGTTGGCTTACTTTCTATCAATCTTTTGTTATTAAAATCGGCAGTGTAACGCACTACGATTTGGTGCTCACCAGGTTTAAGGTCCGTTTCTTCATCAGAAAAAAAATTGGTTTTTATTTTTTTTCCATCTATAGCGACAATTTCTACCCCTTTTATTCCTTCTAAATTAAGCGCAAAACCAGTAGGTATCATTGCTAATGTTAGTAACAGTGCTGATATTTTTCTCATAAATATTCCATGTTGTAGTGTTTGTAGCAATTTACCTAAGTGTGTAGTCATTTTTGTAGGTTAAAATAGTCAATAGTTCCGTTACATTCATCGTAATAGTCTGCCATTCTATTTTCTGCATCAAAAGAGCACAAGGTGCAAAATAAACATAAATTTCAATTATTACTAAATACTAACTCTTCCTAATCAAACTGTTTTTTTAAATAAATTGCCATTAGTAATAAAAATTATAACTATTTATTAACGTAAAAAGTATCTAATTTTTTAGTTTGTTTGATGTATATACTCATTATTATTCAACTGAAAAATTTAGAAAAGGGTATGAAAAACAGTTCCTAAGCTATAATTCAAGAATCTAACTGATTCCATCAATATTTTCAATCAACATTTTCAAACCTCGAAGAGCTTTACCTTACAACTGCCTTATGGTTCATTTGATCCCTTATTATAGAACTATTTAAATTCCGTGCGTTACAATATTCGATACAATATAACCATTGTCGAATATTGAGGCTTGTCTTGGTGCCAGAGTTAACCCTTGAATAAAGCACTTTGATTAATGACCATTATAATCAAGAAATAATAACTGTATATCATACCTGTTACTGTGTGGCTACTTGCTGGTTAAGTTAAACGTTGTAGTTACTCTCGCGTTTTCAGCGTTGCCCTTTAGCGAAGGGTTCAATGCAAAAATTTGGCTATTATCTACTTTGTTTATTTTGATTAGTTCATTCTTAACCACGCTGATGCGTTGCTGTGCGAGTTCTGTCAATTGTATGTTTGATAATGGTTGCAGGGAAACTAAATGATTAAATAAGCTTTGATGATACAGTTTATCAAATACAACGGGATCAATCTTTTTCCCGGGCTCTTGTTGTGTATTTAACTGGGTATTAAGTATATCAACGCCTTTATTACCTTCTGCTTTGATAATTGACTGTTCCATTATTTGAATCTGCTCTGCTTGCTTTTTGTTTTGTAAGTCAAGTTGCATCTGAACTGCTTGCTGTTTTAAAACCAAGCTCTCTTGGACACTATCAACGTTAACACGTACTTCTAGAATAAGCTGAGGACGTTCTTTTAATAAATCCGCTAATGTTTTTAAGTTGTCTCTTTGTTGTTGATTCAGAGACGTACCCGCAAGTTCAAATTGAACTGAACTGAGACTTTTTTCATCACCACCTGCTAAATTTGCCAGTAATGAGAAAGGGGAGGTGACCGCTTTGGTAATTACATTTAATAGGGCCTTCATGATTAGACCACTTATTTCAAAGTCAGGTGAGTTCATATCTCCCTTAGTTGGTAAACTAATATCAATAATGCCATCACTATCTTTAAATAATGCTAAGGCAAGTTTGAGGGGAAGGTCGAGAGATTCTTCACTTTCAACTGCATCTCCCAATTCAAACTGATCTAAAATTAACCTGTTGTGACCATCTAGATAACCTTTTGCAATTTTATAGTTCAAAGCAAGGGTAAGCTTACCTTTGTCAATCACATAACCTGCATAACGTCCCGAATAAGGGGCCAGCGTTGTTAATTCAATTTTATCGAAATTGATATTAATATCTGTATTTAGATCACCACTTAAAGGGTTGATTTTTCCTTCTACTAACACTTTTCCATATTCTTCAACGGTACCGTTTATCTTGACC
>JBLHNB010000268.1:0-3784 GCA_047621305.1 Alteromonadaceae bacterium
GTCAAGATTTTGCTTGGACTACTGAATTAATTTATGTGGATCGCCAAAATTCAGCCTATTGGTCTGAGCAATCTAGAGTTAAAATTTCAGAAACGGTTGACGGACGAACGCTTTGGGGCGATCTTCCCGGCCGAGAAGGTCTTCGAGATATTCAACTAACCAATAGCTCAGACGGTGGTGAAAGCACTATTATCATTACTGCATTAAACAAAACTTGGTATAACGGTTTAAGTATTAATATGTCTTACACTCATCAAGATATTACCGAAGCTAATGCGGGTAAGGGGACTCATGCATACTCTAACTATTACTCTGATATTACCGTCAATCGAAATGACTCGTTAGTTGGCCGATCTTCTTATGAAATAGAGCATAGGTTAGTGGTAAATATTGCTTACCAGCATGAGGTTTTTACAGGTTATAACACCAGTTTCAACCTGTTTTTTGAGCGTCGAACAGGACAACCATTTTCATGGGTCTTAGGAAATGATTCAGCCCTTGGTGGTAATAACTCATATTATAACGCTTATTTACCCTACCTTCCTTCAAGCGCTGATGATGCGGCTTTTGATTTCAGCCAGTTAAGTTACCAAGAAACTATGGATATTGCTAACGCTGCGGGTGTTGGTGAACACGCAGGTGCTTACCTACCTAAAAATGCCGGTACTCAGCCATGGCTAACCACCATGGATTTAGCTATTAGCCAAGAATTACCCGGATTAGTCGCTGGGCATAAAGGCGAGTTATACTTAATAATTGATAACTTTGCCAACTTACTCAATAATGACTGGGGAAAATCGTACCGTTTATCACCATCAGAACAAGTGCTGTTTGATTTTGATATTAATGATAATGGACAATATGTACTTTCAGAGCAAGTGGGTGGGATCAATACTAAAAACTATAATCAGTTTGAAGCCGAACAATCGGCTTGGAATGTTAAAGTTGGGGTGAAATACGCTTTCTAATACTTTTAATGATAAGCAAGGAAACTTAAGTTTTAATTAAGTATTATTGATAGACTTCCACAAAACTAACTTTTCTGTGTAACCCCAGGTATTAAAAAACCACCTTTATAGCAAACGTGTTGAGTTCGCTATAAAGGTAGTTAAATCAATACTTATGACACATCAAACGTCTTCAGTTGTTTACAATATAACTATTCTAAGCAGTCAGTATTAGAAGCGAATAGTAAGGCAATAAGTGAGACTAATTTCGGTCTCACTATTTTGGCAAAGCATTGATTACTGGCCCCGAATATCTATTTAAAACATGAAATAATAAACCGCTAATAACTAGCAGCGATAAACCGATCAATTTCTGCTTCAACCATAGTCAGTGGTAATGCACCGTTACCTAACAAGGCATCATGAAAATCGCGAAGACTAAATTTGTCTCCTAACGCTTTTTCAGCTTTATTTCTAAATTTCCAAATAGCAAGTTCACCTAATTTATATGAAAGCGCTTGTCCTGGCCATGATATATAGCGATCTATTTCGGCTCTAACATTTGCTTGAGATAATGAGGTATTACTAGCAAGGAAGTCGATACCTTGTTGTCTACTCCAACCTTGAGCATGTATACCCGTATCGATCACTAATCGACAAGCACGCCACATTTCATAACTTAGGCGTCCAAAATGGTCATATGGTGTATCGTAAACGCCCATTTCAACGCCTAACTTCTCTGAGTATAAACCCCATCCTTCTCCATAAGCACTAAAATAGAGCGCCAAACGGAACTTAGGTACATTTTTTAGCTCGCTTGAAATGGCGGATTGATGATGATGTCCGGGTACGGCTTCATGCAATGTTAGTGCGGTAAGCTCATATAAAGGCCGTTGGTCCAATTGATAAGTATTTAGCCAGTAGGCACCACCACGATTACCTCCAACCAAGGCATTATTATATGATGCTGTTGTATAGTTTGGTGCAATTTCTTTAGGTACTGGCACAACACCATAAGGAATTCGTGGTAATTTTCCAAAAAACTCAGGCATCACATAATCTATTTTTTTGGCGATATAAGAGGCCTCTTTAAGCAGATCTTTGGCTGATTTTGCATAAAACTGTGGATCTGTCCGAAGAAAGTGAGTGAACTCTGCAAAGGTACCCTTAAAGTTTAGTTCTTTTATAATGTCTGTCATTTCTGCTCGAATACGTTTGACTTCGCTAAGTCCCGTTTGATGTATTTGTGCAGCAGTAATATTAGTCAATGTCGTATAGGTTTTAATTTGATGAGCATAATAAGCTTTACCATTGTTCATTTGCTCTGCGCCAAGTGTTTTTGAGGCGGCTTGTAGATATTCTCCACCAAAAAACTCAGCAAAAGAGGTAAAAGCAGGTATCGCAGATTGTGATATCGCTTGCTTAGCAAGGGATCTCAGTTGTATTTGATTTTTTTCAGAGATAGTATTTTTCATCTTCAAAAACGGTTTATATAAACTGCTTTTGGTTGGATCTTGGTATATCTGTGCCTGAACGGTAGGGATTATGCCTTCAACAACAATTTTTGGTAAGGTAAAATTGGTTTCAATACCGTTACGCATGTTGGTAATGTTTTCATTAAAATATCGAGGTATATCATTTAATCGAGCAATATAGTCTTGATAATCTTCCACGCTCTTCATCACCAGACCATTACTCATATTGAGTACTGACAGATAAAAACTACTAAAAGTGTTTAGTGGGATACGAGATAAATTTAATTGATAATTCTCAATAGAATCTTCTATCACCCATTGAAGTAATTGGTGATTAATGCGGTTCTCTACGTTAAGTTTTTTAACATCGATATCGGTTAAACGCCCAAGGAATGACCGCTCTGCTGCAAGGCGTCTATCGTTATCTTGCGATGAAACTCGGTTAAGTAAATGATTATATTTATTCACACCAGCACGAGTAGCAGATAAAGGGCTTTCTTTTAATGAGTAGTCCCACCTCTCATCAATAATTTCTATTAACTGTTCGTTGGCACTTACAGATACTTGGTTAGCTGCAATTAAGTTAGTGCTACAAAATAAAAGTCCTATAAAGGCTAATAAGCTAACGATACTGTAACTTTTATTTGAATAATTGTTTTTCATCATGTCCTCAGTTTTTATCATAGAGTTAAATGTTTACAAAATTAACATTTTAATAACATAGATTAACAATGTAATTGATGAGTAGTCAAAAACTTATTTGTTGTTTCCGCCAAATAGATGATTTTAAGGTTACCTAACCAGAGTGTAAAATTACTTATATTTTAGTTAGTGTTATTTGATGAATACTTAGTTTTTATCTAAAAATAATATAACTAAAAATTATTAGAGATGTTTCTACTACTGAATTAAGTAAAACATTCCTGTATAATTCCGCGCACTAAACAACTACCTAAATTAAGCAAAATCTTAAATTTGCTATAAAGGCAGTTAAACCACCATTTATAACGCTGCTCTTTTTATTAATAAAAGATGAATAAAAGCGTCAGTAGCATCACCGTAATAAAATTCAGAACAAGTTGAGAGAGCACATGACCGTAGAACAATTCGACCCAAGCACCAGTAATTCAGCCCAAAGCCAAACAACTACATTAGACATTCCCTCTAAAATGATTGAACAGCAAGCGAATAGTCAACAGCCATCTAAAGCGGCTAAAGTCGGTTTTGTTTCTTTGGGTTGCCCAAAAAATTTAGTAGATTCTGAGCGTATTCTGACTCAACTTCGCACTGAAGGTTATGATGTAACTAATAGTTATGACGATGCTGAATTAGTGATTGTAAACACCTGTGGTTTCATTGATT
>JBLHNB010000269.1:0-3752 GCA_047621305.1 Alteromonadaceae bacterium
AGAAGTCTGGCAGCAAACTATAATAAGGACCTGCAAAATAGGCGCAAAGAAAGCTAAATATTACCCCCAAAGCAATAATACTCGACCCAAACTCTGCAATTTCATTATTTTTTTGGGTAAGCCTAATGCCTACTGTTGTACCCGCTATTGCACACAAGAACCCAAGAAACACTTTACCTACTGGCCCTAAATACTCATTAAATGAGTACTGTAATAAATAACCAAAGCCAAAAACTAAGGCAATAATTCTGGTTACCGTCATAAAGAACACAGGCGCTTTCCCCTACTCTTGATAATGCCGATATACTTTTGAAAACATACTCAATATTGCTGTTAAAGGACCAAATAGCGATGTAATTAACGTGAATAAACTCTGTCTATTAGTATCTTTTCTGATCGAATCAAGCTCCCAGTCTGAAGGAGCTTTTGACGCTATTTTTCAGTCTGATGCACAATTTTTTCTGGCTTGATATTTACAACTGTGGTCTCGTCTAATACATCGTTCTTGTCAAATACTGCGTCTACGAGTACTGGAGTAGAATTTTGAACGACTATATTTTCTTTAATCCCAACATCGCTACTTTGATTAGCATGTAAGTTTGAGTTCTCGTAACTTGAGGGCAGAGTGCCTGCAGCCCAAATACCCTTGGCTTCTAAGTGATCTATCCGTTGCTCTATAACCTTCACTCGTTGACTAAATTCATCCCCGAGGATGGCCAACTCTTTGCGCAAAGTCTTTAACTCACTATCCATACAAGGACTCACACTTAAATACTAATACCATCCCAAAAATCCTTCGTATGCTTTGCACCGCAGACGTTTAAATAATGAGCGTATTAACTCACACTGTTTTTGGTTCTTACTAAGTAATTATTTTTTCTTTACACGCCCCCAAATTAAAGCACACCCGAGGCCTGACACAAATCCAAACAGATGACCTTCCCAGGAAATATATGGATTACTTGGAAGTATACCAAAGACTAATCCACCGTAACCAACACCGATGAAAAGTGAAATTAATATTAATTTTAATTCTCGACTAAGCCATCCTGCTAACAATAGATAACCAAAATAACCATAAATTAAGCCGCTTGCTCCTACGTGTATCGCCGTTCGACCAAACATCCATACCAAGAGTCCGGACACAACGATGCAAACAAAAGTCACTAAATTAAATCTAACGACACCATGCTGAAGCAGTAAAAATGAGAAAATACAAAGAGGCACTATATTAGACATATAATGCATTAAACTGCCATGAAGAAAGGGTGCTATCACTATCCCTACTAAGCCATTAATTTCTCTTGGCATTAAACCAAATACATTTAAACTTCGGCCTAAAAAAAGATTCAAAATTTCGACTATAGTCACGACTGCTGCAATCCAAATCACAACCTTAGCTTGTGATCGAAACGATATATGTGTCCGCTTAAAGCTCATGTAGTTCTGTCCATTTTCTGCATATATTTTCACCCTAATGTATTCATTTTTATCTTTGAACTTCTAGCCTAAAATATGTCGAAATGACTCTACTTCAATGTTAGTAACTTTGCTTCATAAACGCTATAAAATAACATAGCTAGTCCATTTTAATAATGGTCGTAATCTGAATAGGTGATTGAACTAAACGCTCTTTGCCATCCATTTCTGGATAAAATACGTAGTAACCTTTTTCAGGTACAGCCGTAACTTTACCGTTATTAACGATGAATGGCTTTTCTATTCCCTGAACATAAACAACAAAATCACCACCAAGCATGGTATCCATTGTTCGACTAGCATTATTTACTTTGTCACAAGCCGTTAATAATAACGCTGATATGATGACTAACAATAGACTAAATTTTTTCATTTTTTTCTCTCAACTATTCTGTAATTTTAAAGCAATTAAGGTTGGTACTGACTATTACGTGTATTAAATCGATTTACATTCACTCCAAAGCTCATTAAAAGTATTCGAAAATGCATCAATCAAGTGTTTGTCGTGTAAAACAGTAATATTTTCTTCATTACTTGTTGTGGCACTACGTGTCCAATTGAAACTACCATTAATAAGAAAACGCTGATCAAACAAAGCGAACTTATGATGCATATGGTAAGAACTTCTATCTAGCTTAACTGGAACACAGTGCTTCGCTAGATAATGAATATCACTACCACGATCATTTGACTTGTCATTATCGCTCACAATTCGAACATCAATTTTTGCTTTATGAGCTTCTAAAAGTGCCTCACTGATACGATCATCAGAAATCGTAAAAACACAGACATCAATAGACTTTCGCGCGGCTGCAATTGAGTTAACAATCTGGCTCAAACAACTTTTACCTGGGCTAAAGTAAGCGGTTGATTTATGAGGAACAAGTTCGCACCTCACACTATCAATTGATTTAACAACCCTCTCTAGCCAATTGGTTCCGTAAACGAAGCTCTCTGGATGCTCATGATAATGAGCTCTAAATAGGTCAAATGCTTTATTCCTTGCAAAAGATAACATTTCATCTTGTTTTTGAAGACTAGAAAGTAAAGTGTGTAAGGAGTGCTTTTCATCTTTTGAAAACTTTTCATCTTTAAAAGATTCCGCTAACAAGAACTCAATTTTATTTTGATCAGTCATTTATTTATCCAAAAAATTAATTTTTCTAGCTTGCGTTTTTATCCGAAGACGAGAAAATATCCGAAACCGTGAGACTAAATCGACTCTAGCATTCACATTACTAAGAATAATAGTTTGTTGGTTCACAGATACTTCATTTTTAGTATCCCATTCGTAACTATTGTAAGTACAATACTCTACTCCAAAAACCAAACTACTAAATAAACACATCAAAAAAGTGACCAATGTATTAAAACTAGCGCCTGATTTATATTTATTATATATCGAAATCAATTCCACCATCTCCGCCGCTATTTCCACCACGACTTCTACCCTGTCGGTCGGTAAGACCTAAAATACGACCGATAATTTTCAACAGCCACAAAAATATCTCTACGGGTAGCTCAATAAGAACCTCAAGTATATCTATAAAACTATTACCATCATCTCTCTGGCCTTTTTTCTTACTTGGCCAAATAATGTATGCCCCAACAAAGCATAGGACAACGATGAATAGGTTCGTCCAGTTAAACCCATTACTCACAAGATCAGCTAGAAGTACGCAGCCTACTACAAACGCTAGTACAGCAATAATTTCCCTTAACACCTGCATGAATACTCACTCCTTCGAATTCAATAAAAGCTATTTATTCAATATTAGTACTTTCTAGCGATACGTTAAATTTGATCAAACTTTACATTATTTTGAATTTTATTTAACATCTAAATTTGTAATTAAGAACTGTTTAATTTGGGTTTTTTCTGGGTGCTTGTCTAACCATTGTTTGAATATATCTAACTTAGCAAAGTCAGTTTCGCCCAATAATTTTTCATACCGGTTTTTATGAATTTTTTCCTGCCTGTCTAAGCGAATGTTTCGTTGCCAGGCATCGGTGAAAATTTTAGGTAATTTGTCCGCTAAATCCATCTGCTTCAATAACTGCCATTCACCATGATCCAACCAAGCTTCATCACATCCGGTGCATAAATCTAAACGATTCGAGGTGCCGGACCCTATTTGAAATTTAGTCATTAGCTTTGCGCATTTTGGGCAAAGCTGAGCCTTACTGTTATCGACAGTTTCGACAAGGTCACTCCGCTTCTCGTTCGCTTTAGTCTGTTCTTGCTGGTCAGCCCAGAACCGATAGTTCATTAG
>JBLHNB010000270.1:0-3720 GCA_047621305.1 Alteromonadaceae bacterium
CAGTGCAATGGCATCAAGTTTGAATTCTTTGGAATAGGTTTTACGTGTTTTCATTTCAATCTCCAGTTAAATCAATTATGTCTTAACTGGGTTAGTCGAATCAATTAAACCACGTCATGATTATTTCTAAACGCAAGTATATTAAAGATCATTATTCTTAATAGAACGTGAAATTTTGTTTCATTTAGTGTCAAAGGGTTTCCCCAAACATACTAAGCTCAGATATACTGTGCTTTATAATTTAGAGTAAACTTAAAGGATTTCCATGAAAATCACAGCCAATATTATCACCTTAAACGAAGAAAAAAACATTAGAGCGGTCATTGAATCTGTTCGAACAGTTTGTGATGAAATATTGGTTATCGACTCACTAAGTACCGATAGAACTGTTGAGATAGCAGAAAGCTTAGGTGCAAAAGTAATCAAACAAGCCTATTTAGGTGACGGACCTCAAAAAGCGTTTGGAGCACCTAGCGCAAAACATGATTGGATATTAAGCATTGATGCAGATGAGCACTTGGATATAAATGCAATTTCCGCAATTAAAAAGTTAGATTTAAAAACAACTGAATTTGATGCTTTTTCATTTTCAAGAAAAACATTTATCGGTAAAAGCTTTATCAAACTATGGTATCCAGATCGTGTTACTCGATTATACAATCGAACAAAATGTGCTTATTCAATAGCAAAAGGCCATGCAAAAGTTGAGACAGAAAAAGTCTGCCATTTGAAAGCAGATATGCTTCATTATTCATATGAAAATTACACACAAATGATTCACACAACCGAAAAGTTCATTACACGTGGAGCTCAAATTGCACATGAAAAAGGACAAGTAGCATCAAGTATCTCTCCGCTAACTCATGGCCTAGCCGCTCTATTTAAAGCATTAGTATTGAAGGGAGGAGCCTTTCATGGAGTCAATGGCTGGAATGTAGCCGTTATTTCTGCCTATAGCTCTTATATGAAATATGCATTAATGCTGGAAATACAAAATAAATAAATTTGATTAAATATTTAATTTCTTTTTAAAACTTTTTTCTAAAGAATAGCGAATAAATCATTAAAAATTTTGTTTTTCTAAGAAATTTGACAAGTTTTGCATCACAATATTGATATCAATAGACGACATATCTTCTTGGCTTTGATCGTTTTTAGATGGAATAAACGCAATATGTCTCCCCTCACTATTTAAAGGTTTCCAGCGTAACGGTGTCGCACTTCGTTTAGCAGGGAAAAAACCAACGGTTAACACATCAGCGGCACCTGCAATATGTAACGGACCTGTTGATCCTGCAATAAACAGATCTGCACAACTAATTGTTTGGCAAAAAGAAGTTAACCCTTGTGAAGATTGATATAAGTAACAGGGTACGCTTTTATTTAATATTGACTGTAATTGCTTTGCTTGCGCTTCTTCCCCTGGGCCAGCTGTTAATATGAACCCCATATCAGTAAAGCGTTCACTTAATAGTGCAATGAGATGCGCATATTGCGCAAGTGATAAGTTATTTGCACTGCCACCACTACCTGCATGGATAAAACACAGTTTGCTAACAGATTTGCTTAACCTTTGTAAAAGCGAGCTTTTGATTTCTTCCTTTAGTTGTGGTTTGAAGTTCAGAAAAGGTGCTTTCACTTCAACGGGTAGCGCCCCTTTTTTAGCAAGAAAGTGACGAACTAAGTCTAGATTGTATTCTGACTCAGGTTTTTTTGATTGTGAACGGCGTTGTTTTAAACGATCGGTAAAGAGAAACTGTGCCCATTTCGTAGCCGGCGCAAGACGATAAGGAATTCCAGATTTCCGCCCTAACTGTGCATTACGGGTCGTTGAAAACAGGCAGATATAATCACTATAGTTTTCAGCTTTGATCTCTTCTGACAATCTGATCTGTTGTGATTTACCAGAGTCATCAATAATCACATTATCTATCCACGGACAAAGTTCTGCTAACGGTTTTGTATAAGCAGGTACCAAGGCATCGATCTGCACATCAGGCATTGATTTTTTAAGCATGGCAAAACTTGGCCATGCCAACATAAAATCACCGATTTTGTCGTTACGCACTATAAGTATTTTAAACATCACTTTTCCCTTAGATCTTATGATGTGGACAATTGTACTGATAAAAGAATATTGAGGAAAGAATACTATTCGGGTTAATTCTCAGTTGTGCTAAGTAAGAGACTTTCAGTTTATTGTTTGCTAGAGTTCACTAAACTCCCTTATTCGAGAAAATAATGAACGTATTGATTTTTATAGCGAACCGCTTAAGTAAAATTATTGGTAATATTTGTAAAGTATTAGCCTATCCTTTTCATTTTGTTTTTCCAAAAAAACGCTTTGCGATCCCTTTTTTCTCAAAAGCAAAAACGAACCAGCCTAAGAGTAAAATCACCCGTATTATCTGGCAAACAAACTACTCAAATAAAGTAACACTACCTGTTTATCTAAATTATCTATTTAACCGCTTAATGTCTCTGAGTTATGAGTATCGATATGTAAGTACAGAAGGTCGCCTTGAGTATTTAAAAGAGAATGCATCGAAAGATATTATTGACTGTTATTGTTTATTAAAAGATGGAGCAGCACAGGCAGATCTTTGGAGATTGTATACCTTATATAAAGAAGGAGGTATCTATTTAGATATCGATGCAAACCTTGTCTGGCCTTTAGCCAGCATGCTTAAATATGATGATAATGCGGTATATATTAAGATTAAAAATAATACTCATTATACTAATTACTTTTTAGCAACTGAACCCAATAACCCAGATTTTGCTGAAGCTATTGCACTTGTAGTAGAAAATATTCAGCAAAAAAGGATCGATAAAGGTATCTACGGGATGACTGGACCAGGCGTACTGAATAATGTTTTACAAGGCAAAACCCCAATTACTCGTACTCACAGGGAGACTTGTATCCAAGGGTCATTTACCAATGAATATTTTCAATATCTTGATAAACCACGTGGTAAATGGACTCATAAAAAACCAACTGATATTTTAAAAGATAAAGACGATAAAGGTTAAGAGAAAAATTCCTATTCAGTAAAGCAAATAATCTCTATTGAATTGGCGAGAATATAAATTAAAGAATAAATTATTTTAATTTAAGGAGCAGATGTTTATGTGGTGTCTCTGTCTAATTTTATAGTTAAGGTTATAACCGAAATTAAATACAGAGAAAAAATAATAGCGATACCTTATCAATTTCTTTATATCAAATTGAAGTTACCAAAGTGCATACGCACTTTGAATTATATCATCTCAAGTAACGAAGCAAATTCCACTCTACTTGTGATCAGTATCGTAGCGCCAAATAAAGTACTTGCGCATAATTTGTAGCAATCATCATTTAATTTGAATTAGAGTTTTATAATCTAATATTGTTCAGTTTCACCATTAAACAAACGTTGTTGGCTATATTTCATATAGTTATCAGCATCTTGATGTGTTTTTTGAATATTGTGGTTATTGCACTCAACTGTAATAATACTAGTCGTATCCTCAAGCACCTGATAGCATTTATTCAACTTACCATTGTCATCAACCTGCATCTCGATGTAACTATTATTATTTATCCAATGGTAAGTTGTACCACTGGAAAAATCGGCACTCCCAGTATATTCATCAGCCAATAGTGACTGTCCAGAAAACCATGATGCAGATCCACCAAGCCAAGATAATATTGTTGGTGCGATATCTCTTTGTGAAGCA
>JBLHNB010000271.1:0-3644 GCA_047621305.1 Alteromonadaceae bacterium
GAAAGCCATCAAAGCGAAGAGAACGGCAATTGCGATCCCCCAACCTCCAGCATTTGGCATGTTATATAAAAAACCCATAGTATTTAATATCCTTAAAATTAAAAATAAAAATAAAATAATTGTTTTATACTTAATGGTATTCAGTTTTAAACTGAAAATTCAATTGCCCTTAGCATTAATAATCTTAAACGTGTTTTAATTTGAAATGACGCCAAACTTATTAATATTAAGTAACGCAATAACCCTTAAGTGGTAGGTAATTTACTCCTATAATCTGCTGTTTTCAATAAACAAAGCTAAATATTTGTGCAATTACTCTAAACAGATAAGGATTATGCTAGGTGAGGAATTTCATTGCTATTTATGACCGGTTTTGAAGTGTTTTACAGTGTAACACACCGTTCTGCGGCTAAGTGACCGTCAGAAATTCATTCTAATAGAATTTTTAAATTAACAAAAAAAACACTTCATGAAGTAAATTCAAGAAGTGTTTTGGGTCTTTCTAAGAGAAAACGTTACTTAAATATTAGTATTAAGTATTTTCTTTAATGACAAGTTTATAAGCAGCTGTATCTGTAAATATTTCATCTTTTAATGGATTCAGTTTAAGTTTACGGATCTTATTAAACTGATATACAACAAGTGCAATATTTGCCAGCAGTGCAACCAGACTCACGATGAAGAAAGCTTTTGGATCATGCGTCGTCGGAACCGGTGCAATACGGTCAGCAAATTGAGGTACTGTCATTACAAACATGCACCATAAGCCAAGCGTTGCTGCACGATGCTGTAGCCATGCACCTTTTTTGATGAAGAATGCAGGAATAGTACAAGAAAGTAACAGTACAACACCCGCGTAGAAAGAGTGGTCTGAAATACAGTTGTAAGTATAAGCAAAATTCCAGAAATCATAAGCTATGATCCAAGGCCAGATCATATCAGCCCAGATCATATCTTTAGTCTTATCTTTTGAAATAATAATACCAGCCCAACCACAGATAGCGACAATGTTCAGCAGACCTGCAATACCATTCATGATATTCCATGAACCCGACATCAGCCAAAGATTGTTAATCACTTCGCCATCCCATGCGCCATAGCTAAACACTTGGAAATCACGGATACAAGCTTCAAAGATATTAACCGCAAGAATAACGGCAGGGAAAGCTAATGCATATTTGTTTTTAACAAGACCAGGGATATACCGAATGGCCATAAAGCCAATGACAGCAGCAAGTACTGAAAAAGTTTTTACCCAGACAAACCAATTACCCGTACCATATTCATTACCAGGGGCCGCTGTCGTAGGCCAGACAAATATCGTAAGTAGAATTGGAAGTATAATAAAGAGTAAAATGCCCCCCCATTTTGTAGATCTAGTAAATTCGTTGAAAGCCATTAAAGAAAAGAGCACAAAAATTGCGATCCCCCAGCCTTCAATATTTGGCATATTATATAAAAAACCCATAACAATTTATTTCCTTCAAATTAAAAATGGTTTCTCATTTCATGGATATTATCTGCTTGGTTAGACCGTGATAAGCCATGGATGAGTCTGTATTTGATATGACGTTAATTTTACTCATGTTATGCGTTAGCAATAACCATTAAGTGGTAAATAATGTACTCCTCAAAGCAACCACTTTCAATACAAAAACCTTGTCGATCATTGCGCAACTTCAACATTTAATAAAATAATATGATACCAAGACAGTCAATACCTCCAATTATGACTACCAGTATGGTTAAAGACGATATAACACACTCCGTCATTATTTTTTGTCACGTTTTAGAGTAGGGTTTTTACTGGCTCAGAGAAGAGAATAAACTACTGAGTGAAAGCGTCGCCTATTGAGCACAGAGCCTAGCTAACGGCCTTATTATGCCATTGGATAAGTTCATTCTTTAATTCTTGTAATTCATGCACTTGCCTGTTGGGGAGATTATTACATATTCTCAATAACTCAGTTCGGCTAGACTTTCGCTTGTTCAATTTTTTCGGAATGTCTTTTGCCTCAAATGGGGCGTTAGTTTTATTTTCTATAAAATAGTATCTAAGCGTAGGACTTTTTATATTTGAAAAATTTATAGAGACAATAATCTGTTCGGCATCAATCGCATCAACATCGTAAGGGAAACACTCTTTGTCCATTTTCCCCCAATACAGCCGTTGAAAAAGGCCATTGCTTGATAGCACCGCATCTTCTATCGATGATAAGGTCTTTTTTGAAAATAAAGTTGATGATACATGCTGGAATTCGGTCAAATAATCGTATTTTACAATGATCTTGTTAAGGTATTTTGCTGAAACCGTTTCATCAAATGTGTTTATTTTTTTAGGATTATAAGTTTTTGCTAACTCAAGTAGATCAACCTCAGGATGAGGATAATTTAACGTATTGATTCCTTGGCAGTTTGAAAATTTATTTAGTGTAAAGTCATTATCGCTAACAATAGTGCAGTTCACACATTTATCAGGAAATAACTTATGCAGTAATGTGATCTTCCGTAAAATTTCTTTTTTAAGGGTCCGAAGAAGTCCTGAATTCTGTGTCACCGTGCACTCAAAAAATAACAGTGACTTGTCATTAAACTTCATGGCATCAAATTCAGCCATTGTAATTCGATTACTGTTATATATTAGCTTGCCACCCGGATCACAGTAAAAGCCAGTATCTATAAAATTTCTTCCACTTGAGGCATAAGGTCCTTTAGCAACTAACTTATAATCTTGTGATTTTTCCACTGCCTCAGCGATAAGCGCTTCAAAGAATGAAGCTTCATAAACCTCGCCTTTAAAGTTCGACATCTTATAGTGACAGCTGGGATCTTGAATAAAGCTTTTTGCATGGGCGTAATTGTATTTGTCTATATTCATAGCGTTCAACTAAGTTGTGCGCAGCATTCACATAATAAAGAGGTGTTTACAGATGGATTGGCGCGCTTTTTTTGATTTTTTATGGCCGTTTTAAGTAGCATGAATATTAATCAGATAACAGACCTGGTTATATTTATGTGCCTATGGACTTACATCGAATTTGGTAAGGATCACTATTTCGCGTTTTATATATAAATACGCAAACTCAGCACTTACTTTATATTCTACTGATTGTATTGGTATTATTGAAACAATTCAATGGTTGTGAAATAAATACACGTGACAAACTGTAACTCTCCATGCGATTACGCAGAGCTTTATCCGCCAACAACCTCTCTCGTGATGAGCAACCTTAGTAGATAATAATCCCCAATGCACCATACGCAACATCAACGTAATGAAGGCTTGTCTGCAGGTGCATTGGGGTTTATTTTTATTTACAGGCCTTGCTTGTACTGAGCATTAGTCGATACGGTGACCATCTCATTAAGCTGCATTTGTGAGTCTTCCACACCCGCTAGCAGATTTTCAAAATGCTTAATCAATTGGATTTTATCCTGCTCTTGTTTTGAACCGGCACCAATATTGGTTAAATCAATAAAGAATTCATCAAACAGATCTGAGAAGTCATTAACTACATCAAAGTTTAAAAATTGTTCATCATTGTAGATACTTGGATATCCACCCTTCTGCTTATCGACAGCGAAAGAAACGCCTTTAACGTTAGTAATAGTGGTGGCTTTCTCGCATTTGAGCATGCATCCGT
>JBLHNB010000272.1:0-3542 GCA_047621305.1 Alteromonadaceae bacterium
CAAACGAGTTAATGAAAAACAAAGGCTATAATACGCAATGGAAAACCTATCCAATGGCCCATAGTGTTTTACCTGAACAACTTAATGATATTGGTAAATGGTTAACTGAGTGTCTTGTAGACTAGTACGTTATACCAATCCTACAGAACAGCTTAGATAAAATGATTTTCAGCTGTATATTACTGAGATTTCTCAGTAATATACAAAAAGAATAAATTTAAGTTGATTTACCCTTATCTCAGTATAGGAATAACCATGAAACACGAAGAGCTACCTGAAAATCACAAAGATCCATTGTTGAACTTATTACATCTTACTATTCGATTTGCGATAAGACTACTTGCTATATTAATGGTATTAGTCATCTACTGGAGTATTGCTGATGTTGTGTATGTTCTTTATCTGAAACTGTCTACTCCCCCGTACTTTCTCTTAAATGTTGAAGATATTCTGCAGACTTTTGGTGCCTTTATGGTTGTATTGATAGCGGTTGAAATTTTTATCAACATTCGATTGTATCTAGGATCAAATGTTATCCCGGTAGAGTTGGTGGTTGCTACTGCACTGATGGCAGTCGCACGTAAAATTATTGTACTCGATCTCAAAATTGTTTCTGCAGAGCAAATTATTGGGCTTGCTTTGGTCACAATTGCCTTAGGGGTAACGTATTGGTTACTAAAAAGTAGAGCTCACTTAGATTCTAGCGATGAAATGAAATCAGATATATAAAATTGACTATATTTCGTACTTCAACCTATCACACCACTTAATACATCGTGATAGGTTAAGGCATCTATAAGGCTATTCATACCATCCTCCCTAACGGGTATCACTTTGGCTATAGCCTTGTTATAAACATCAACCCATCTTAAAAAACCATCTATTATTGTTCGAAAAAAACGAATAATACCTCATGAATATTCGAATATTAATTAATAATTTCTCATGCTAAATTAATCCTAGTTTTTAAGTACAAGAAGCGAGTCATTATCTTTTTGGTATGGGATCAACGTCATAACTAATAGGTAAAACCAAGACCGTAATACATATTAGCGGTTAGTGCATCGCATGAGTATTAATTTAATAATTATAGGAGAAAGCAATGGTTTCATTACATAAGCTATTGGTCGTTACCCCTGCAAATTCAATCCAACCTTCTGTTATTTCACAATCAATTAAACTAGCAAAAAATCATCAGTCACATGTCACCTTTTTTAGTGTTGCAGAAGAAATCCCTAAAGAACAGCTTGCGCTAATAACGTTATTACCACCACAAGAGGTTATGGAAAATTTAGTCAAAGAGCAGCATGTCGTTTTACAAAAGTCTATTGAACAGTTTAATCATAACTATGATTCTGTGGATGCAAAGAACGTTATCGGTGTCCCCTTTATTGAAGTCACTAAAAAAGTACAGCAGGAAGACTATGATCTCGTTGTGTTAGCAGCAAAAACCAGCGATCGCCCTCGTAAACGGTTTTTTGGTAGTACTACTATACACTTAATGAGGAAATGCCCTTGTCCAGTATTAACCATTGGAACAAAAGAAGATAAACCCATTAAGCGAATAGTTGCTGCTATAGACGTATATGCTCCGAGCGAAGAAGGGTTAGCCCTTAATAATAAAATTTTAACATGGGCAGCCAACCTAGCGGCAGCAGAAAAAGCAGAATTACATGTTATTCATGCGTGGGAATTACCTGGTGAAGCTTATTTAAAAGGCTGGGGCCATAACTCTGAGGTTGATCGTCTTGAAATGATCATGAAGGAACAACTGGATAGACAAAAACTTTTTGATAAAACGCTCAAAAATAATTTTTCTAGTGATAACTTTCCCAATACAAAACTTATTGAGGGCACTGCACAAGAAGAAATTCCTAAATACATAGAAGAGCAAGAGATTGACCTAGTTGTTATGGGTACTGTGTGTCGTACCGGTATTACAGGTCTGTTTATTGGCAACACCGCTGAATCTATCTTAAGTGAAGTATCCTGTTCAGTATTAACATTAAAACCTGAAGGATTTGAAACACCAGTTAAGTAATTTTAATTTGTAAAATTTTTGTTAGCTGCAGTTACAATTTCAAGAATAGCCGGATGCTTTAACCGACGCTCAGGAGAAATCACATAATAGTGCTCTTTTATTTCATCGGTACGGCCAATAACTTTAACATCATATTTATCTGCAACATATTCTTCAATCAGTCTAGGGCAGCTGAAGACACCAAAGCCTGCTTGCCCAAAAGACTTCATCAAGGCACTATCATCAAATTCTGCCACAATATTGGCTGATATGTTATTTTTTTCTAGCCACGATGATAAGCGGTTTCTTACTGCAGATTTTTTACTCTGCATAACCCAGGGAAGATCAGATAAAGATTGAGGAAAAGTACTACTGCATGTTTCTAATAGCGTTTGTGCCGCAAAAAAAGTAAAACCACTTTCAACAAGTAAATGGTTATAAGCTTTCACATGATTTCCCAATTGCAGGGGTTGGTCTGTTAAAATACAATCTAACTTATTAACCGCTAAGTCGGCTAATAAACTATTTTGATCCCCTTCTACACAGATCAAACGTACACGCTCTTTCATATTCAACACCGGCGAGAGTAATTGATATGCCAATACTTTAGGTATTACATCTGTTATTCCTATTGTAAAGGTATGCCATAGTTCAGGCTTCTGCCTTTTGAATATATGTTTTATTTCGTCGCCTAATTGAAAAATTTCTTCTGCGTAGCTGTATATTAATTTTCCCATTTCTGAAAGGTGTAGCTTTTTTCCTTTGCGATCAAATAAATTGACCCCCATTTGGTTTTCAAAACTGGTAATTTGCCCACTTATCGTTTGTGGTGTTAAATTTAATCTAACACTGGCCTTGGTAATACTCCCTTGTGTCGCAACAACATAAAAATAAAACAGGTGATTATAGTTAAGTGGGCTCATGTAGTTACTTATTAAGTTTTTATCGATGATAGCATCAACAATATTTGAAAGTATATGAAGATCTTTTAGGTCTAGTTATTATTGATGTTGTTGCATACTCGGATACCTAATGAATAAATATTTTATCGCACTAATTGCCGCCATTATTTTAATACCCAGTTTATACGCAGCAATTTCCCCTACCTTTTATACTGCTGAGGTCAATTGGCATCATTACAAAGAAACACGTGCTATGGATTCGAAGAAACCTATTTTCGTTTTTGCAAAAATGCGGTTCTGTACTACTTGTGCCGCAATGGAAAAAGACATCTTTACTAACCCTGAATTAGCTAAGGTATTAAATGAGCGATTTATCCCAGTAAAAGAAACAATCAACTTTGCACTTTCAAGTTTTGTTTTTGATGATCTACAAGATGATGAAGGCGAGCAACTTACCTTTAGAGGCTTTCCTGCTGTAATGATAGTTAAAGGTGATAATTACTCACTAAGTCATGGGTATAAAAATGTTGAGCAACTGCAGGCTATTTTAAATAAAGCGTTAACAAATGAGTAAGAATATTAAATTGTTAAGAGGAATTTTGTCTCTTAACTTTGTAAAT
>JBLHNB010000273.1:0-3536 GCA_047621305.1 Alteromonadaceae bacterium
AACTGAGTACAGACTTCTAGGAGAATAGTTCCATGGATACAACATTTACCTTACGAAGCCTGATGGCGAATAATTAGCATGTTATAACTGGCGTAGTAAAGCTAAGCCATGGGCAGTTCTCGTAATTGCCCATGGTATGGGCAATCGTGTTGATTGGTAGCAATAAAAATAAATGCGTATCCAATGATGCTTGAGATAACACCATTTTCAAGCTTTTTGCTATTGCATCTGGCTCGCTAAGTGTTAGTGAATTAAATAATAAAGTGCCTTGTTGATTTTTTAGTCGAAAGTGCAGCTGAGGAAAAATTAAATGATGACTTCAACAAATATAACAAATAGTGATTGCGAACATCTCCATGATGATCCAAACAAAAGTTATTTTATGGGCGTTAAGACACAAAATCCTATTGAACTAACAATAGGTCAACAGCTTGATAAAATTGCACAACAATATCCTAAGCAATTAGGTTTAGTAGTTAAACATCAAAATATATATTGGTCTTATAATGAGTATTATCAAAGAATTGTTGATTTTGCTGCTGGTTTATTAGCTATCGGTGTTAAGCCTGGTGATCGTGTTGCTATTTGGGCTCCTAATTCAATGGAGTGGTGTGTTGGACAATTTGCAACGGCTAAAATTGGCGCAATAATGGTTTGTATTAACCCTGCTTATGGATTACATGAGTTGTCATATGCGCTAAAAAAGGTTGGTTGTAAAGCGTTGATAACGGCAAAAGCGTTCAAAAGTAGTAATTATTTAGGGATGCTACAAAAACTACTTCCTGAGCTCGAAAACAACGAACCGGGTAATATTCAGTCGAAAAAACTGCCGTTACTTACAAGTATTATACGCATGGGGGATGAGCAAACTAAAGGTATGTTTAATTTTACCGAGATTGTTGCTAAATCCAGCCCAAACTTACTTAAACAGGTCAGCGATATTGGTGCAACGTTAAGCCCTTATGAACCAATAAATATTCAATTTACCAGTGGTACTACGGGGGAGCCTAAAGGCGCAACGCTAACCCATCACAGTATTTTAAATAATGGCTTTCAAGTGGGCGAGCAAATGGGCTTAACCCCTAGTGATCGTTTATGTATTCCTGTTCCTCTATATCATTGTTTTGGAATGGTGATGGGAAACTTAGCCTGTTTAACCCATGCCAGCACAGCAGTCTTCCCGTCAGAAGCCTTTGAGCCTAGGGCGTGTTTAGAAGCTGTTTCTCAGTATAAATGCACTGCGTTACATGGTGTGCCAACAATGTTTATTGCCTTGCTAAACGAGGAACACTTTGCAGAGTATGATCTTTCTAGTTTGCGTACTGGGATAATGGCTGGCTCGTTATGTCCCATTGAGGTGATCAAGGAAGTTATGGGAAAAATGCATATGCAACAAATCCTAATTGCTTATGGTCAAACTGAAACAAGCCCTGTTAATCATATGACTGATGTGGATGACAGCATTGAAATGAGAGTTACTTCTGTTGGCCGGGTTGGTCCTAACCTTGAAATGAAACTGATTAATACCGAGGGCGAGATATGTGGTATTGGTGAGCAAGGTGAAATATGTATCCGCGGTTATGCTGTGATGCACAGTTACTGGAATGAGCCGCTAAAAACCGCGGAAACTATTAAGCATGATGGCTGGTTACACTCTGGTGATTTAGGACAATTAGACAGTACTGGTTACCTAAAAATAACGGGACGAATAAAAGATATGATTATTCGTGGTGGTGAGAATATTTACCCTAGAGAAATTGAAGAATTTTTATATACTCATCCCGCTATTATTGAAGTGCAGGTCTTTGGTGTTTACGATGAAAAATATGGAGAAAAAGTTTGTGCTTGGGTACAAGAAAAACCTGAGGTTGAAATAACGTTTAAAGATATTCGTGATTTTTGTAAGGGCAATATTAGTCATTTTAAAATTCCTGAATATATTGAATTTGTTAATGAGTTTCCAATGACCGTGACCGGAAAACTGCAAAAATTTGAAATGCGAAAAATAATGGAAAAAAGATTACTTGCTGATGCTTGAACTATTTTGAATTTGGAATTTTTCTAATGTGGGACTAAAGAGAAAAAGGCACAGGTTCAAACAGAGGCCATATTTGTTTATCTGATATCAGTAACTGGTTCAAAGTTGCTACCCAAGCAAATCTATTAGTAAGCTAACAATTAAGTCGAGCGTTTACTTTTAATATAGTTAATAAATAGCAATTAGAATAGTTGTAATGATGTGATAAACGACTTCATTAAATTTAACACCGATCTTTAGTTTGGCTCAAAATGCCAAACTTGGGTGCTAAGGTGTCCGTCACATCATTACATATCGAGCTTCATGCTAAATAAATATAGACGTAACGACAAAAACTTCATAAATATTTTACCTTACGGTGGCGGTTTTTTATCGTTCGTAAGTTATATCCCTTCGAAAGCGGTCTTTCTTTTGTAAAAAAAGCGAAGACTGCGGACAAGGGGAGTGTTGTGTTGTGTATGTTTATGTGTTTATAGCGCCAAGAGTATTGGCACTGAACAAGATATGTATCAATTCAATATACCAGTGCAACCAATAGGGAAATCGCTAAGCGAGCTGTCAAACCAGACGCAAACGTTGGTTCTCTTCCCCTACGAACTAGTAGAAAAACACAAAGGAAACGCTATCAAAGGCCAGTTTACCTTGTTGCAAGCAATTGAAAAATTATTGAGCAACACGGGTTTAGTTGGTGGGCTTTCCAAAAAAAAAGTGATGATGATTAGCCAACAATAATTATCGTCATCTACTGATAAAAATAATGGGGAAAACACAATGAACAGCAAAAAAACTTTACTTGCCACTCTGATGGCATATTTATTTTCCGGTAGTGCAGTCGTCATGACTGCAAGTGCACAAGATACCGATACCAAGGTATCTGAAGAGCAGGCCGACAAAAATACAACGGATTCACAATTAGAGGTGATCATTGTTACCTCTCAGAAGCGAAGCGAACGGTTGCAGGACATTCCTGTTTCTGTCACCGCATTTAGCTCACGTGCTCTAAAAGTATCGAACGCAGAAAGCGGTATTGAAATTGTTCGACAAACGCCTAATCTAGTCGCGTCAGTTTTGGGTAATGAATCACAACCTAAATTTTCATTGCGAGGGGTTTCATCGTCAGAGTTTAATCTGAACGCGGTTTCACCCACTGGTGTATTTTATGACGAAGTATATATTAGTGCGCAGTACCTTGGCGGTGCTCAGACATTTGATCTTGAACGGATTGAGGTTTTGCGAGGACCGCAAGGAACACTGTTTGGTAAAAACACGACAGCGGGGGCCGTCAATTATATATCGGCTACTCCAGCCTATGATTTTGAAGGTGACCTTAGTGTCACATATGGCTCTAAGAACTATCGGCAGCTTAAAGGTGCAGTCGAAGCGCCATTGGTTGACGACCGATTAACCGCTAGAATTGCTTTCGACGTGGCAGATTCTGACGGATATATTGAAAATGTAAACCCAGAGGTGAGTGATAGGTCAGACATTGACCATAAAT
>JBLHNB010000274.1:0-3501 GCA_047621305.1 Alteromonadaceae bacterium
CTTCAATTGCTTGGCGTAAACCTGATTTTTGATGTTTAGGTAAGTCGACTTGAGTGATATCACCAGTAATAACGGCACGTGAATTAAAACCAATACGCGTTAGGAACATTTTCATTTGTTCAACGGTTGTATTTTGGCTCTCATCTAAAATAATAAAGGCATCATTTAAGGTTCTACCACGCATATATGCCAGTGGTGCAATTTCGATGACATTCCGCTCAATAAGCTTTTCTACTCGTTCAAAACCTAACATTTCAAATAGTGCATCATAAAGTGGTCTTAAATAAGGGTCTATTTTTTGTGATAAATCACCGGGTAAAAAACCCAGTTTTTCCCCCGCCTCAACAGCAGGACGAGTCAGTAATATACGGCGTACTTCTTGTCGCTCTAATGCTTCTACTGCGCAAGCAACGGCGAGGTAGGTTTTACCTGTCCCAGCAACACCCACACCAAAGCTTATATCATTGGTTATAATATTTTGAACATAAGATTGCTGATTACCATTACGTGGCTTTACAACGCCACGTTTTGTTTTAATGGTCAGCATTTTTTCATAGTCTGCGCCTAACTCAGTCGCTTCTTTAGTTTGTGCAGGGCTATTGTCATCAGCTTGTTCTAATACATTCGCTTCGAGTATGGCTAAATGCACCATTTCACTAGTGATTAATGTATTAACGCCTTTGACTGGCGCAGTGTCGACATAAAGATTTTTTAATAAGTGGATAACGGCTTGGCAGATTTTATCTTTACCGAGTATTTTAAATTGATTGCCACGATAACTAATTTCCACCCCTAAACGACGTTCTATCGTTTTGAGGTGATCATCCATAGGCCCACATAACTCAGCTTGGCGCTCGTTATCAACCGGCGTTAAGTCGAACTGGTGGTTTGTAGGGCTGTTGGTTTTGCTGTTTTTTGCAGTATTCAAATTATTATCCATTATTATCGATTACTAACTATTCACGGGTGAAGGGTTATAAGTACCGACACCTAAATCATCAAGATGACTTACTTTAGGTGACTTATGATGACTGTTGGCTAATATGTCAGCAGGTGAATGAGCAATACGTAGTCCCATTTCACTTTCTTGACGAATCAACTCACCACGCAATGAATTAGCATAAACATCCGTGATTTTAATATCAACAAATTGACCTATAACTGAATGAGGTGCTACAAAATTTACGGTACGGTTATTTTCTGTTTTACCACGAAGCTCCATTGGGTTTTTCTTAGATGGCCCTTCAACTAAAACACGTTGTTCGGTATTCAACATTAGTCTAGCAATGCGCAGGCCTTGTTGTGTTATTTTATCTTGCAATAATTGTAAACGTTCTTTTTTGGTTTCATTGCTTATATCGTCAGGTAAATCAGCAGCCGGTGTACCTGGGCGTGCGCTGTAAATAAAACTAAAACTTAAATCAAAGTTCACTGCTTCAATTAACTTCATGGTATCCATAAAGTCTTCATCTGTTTCACCGGGGAAGCCAATAATAAAATCTGATGACATAGAAAGATCAGGACGAACTTTTTTTAACTTTCTAATTTGTGATTTATATTCAATGGCAGTATGACCGCGCTTCATTTGCGTTAAAATTCGATCACAACCACTTTGTACTGGAAGGTGCAAGTGATTTACTAATTCAGGAACATCTAAATATGCTTCAATAATGTCATCGGTAAATTCTACTGGATGTGATGTGGTATAACGAATGCGATCAATACCATCAATAGTGGCGACTAAACGAACTAAATCGGCAAAACGACAAATGCTACCATCATGCATTTCGCCGCGGTAGGCATTAACGTTTTGACCTAATAAGTTTACTTCGCGTACATCTTGCTCAGCAAGTTGGGCGATCTCATATAAAACGTCATCAAGGGGTCGACTAACTTCTTCGCCACGAGTATAAGGGACTACGCAAAAAGTACAGTATTTACTACAGCCTTCCATTATGGAAACAAAAGCACTTGGACCGTCAGCTTTAGGCTCAGGTAAACGGTCAAACTTTTCAATTTCAGGAAAACTCACATCAACGATAGGGCTGCTGCTATGTTGTAATTGATTTAACATTTCAGGCAAGCGATGTAGCGTTTGCGGACCAAAAACCATGTCAACAAAAGGAGCACGTTGGCGAATAGCATCACCTTCTTGTGAGGCAACACAGCCGCCAACCCCGATAACTAAATCTGGTTTGTGGTCTTTTAATTTTTTCCAACGCCCAAGTTGATGAAAAACTTTTTCTTGAGCTTTTTCACGAATAGAGCAAGTGTTTAGCAGGATGACATCGGCGTCTTCTGCTTCTTCCGCTAGTACAAAACCATGGGTCGAGTCTAATAATTCTGCCATTTTCTGCGAGTCATACTCGTTCATTTGACAGCCCCAAGTTTTGATATATAGCTTTTTACTCATTACTTTACTCTTACGTATTCGTATTTATGAATATCGATATTGTGTAAACCCAACGCTTGTTGAGACATCGACAAAAGGATTTGCATTTTATATTAAATCAATCTGAATTTCGAGGTTTAAGGTAATTAAACAAGTGATTTAGTCAGAATGTTTTATTAAATCAGTGAAGTATTTTATAGGCTTAACTTAATCTCTTCGCTACAATCAGTAGCTTGGGTATTTAAGAGAAATTTGGATAAAATGAAAATTTTTGATTGTGTGGTAGTCGGTGGTGGCATGGTTGGCGCAGCAAGTGCGTTGACGTTGGCACAATTAGGTTTACGTGTTGCTTTAGTCGAACAATCTGAGCCTGAACCTTATTCTCCAGAACAAAATTCAGATTTACGTGTGTCGGCTATTTCACTGGCTTCACAGCAATTATTAGAACAAGTGGATGCTTGGTCACAGGTAACTCAATGGCGAGCTTGCCCTTATAAGCGATTAGGTGTTTGGGAGCAAGCCTATGCTTATACTGAATTTAATGCCGATGATATTGATAAAAAGCAGTTAGGGCATATTGTTGAAAACAGGATTTTGCAATTAGCGTTATGGCAGCAAGTTAACACTCACACAAATATTGACTTATTTTGTCCTTATAATTTGGTTAATTTATCTCAAGAGTCATCAAGGGTACATTTAACCTTAAAAAATATCACATCGTCAACGGAAACAGACATTACTACTCAATTAGTTATTGCTGCTGATGGGGCTAATTCCCAAGTTAGAAAAATGGTCGATATTGGTATAACCGCATGGGATTATCAACAGTCCGCGATGTTAATCAATGTTAAAACAGAAAAACCCCAGCAAGATATAACGTGGCAGCAATTCCTCCCAACCGGCCCTATTGCCTTCTTACCCTTAACGAGAGAACCTTTAACGAGAACACACTTAGAAAAAGACCTATCTAAGATAAATACTGCTGAGCAGGGTGGTTATGCTTCGTTAGTTTGGTATCAACAACGTGATGAAATAAAACGTTTATCGGCTTTGTCTAACCAACAATTACAGCAAGAAATCATGAGCGTTTTTCCAAAACGTTTAGGTCA
>JBLHNB010000275.1:0-3496 GCA_047621305.1 Alteromonadaceae bacterium
TACTGCTATTTAATAATCGAACAGTATAATCTCTATTGTTACCAGCCGTGCTTGCTACTCTAGAATAATAATAGCTTGTATTGTTAGATTTACTCATGGTTTTATAACCATCGCCGAAATCAACTTGTAATTTATACCCTGATGGTAAGCTAGCTGATATTGAAGCACTCCACGTAAATGTACTACCTGAATCAGCTGATGTAGGGCTTACTGAAACGGAATTTATTTGAGATACTCTAACAACAGTAAAAGACTCACTTGTTAAGCTACAACCTTTACTCGTATCCGATTTCAAGACATAAGCAGCTTTAATTTTATATGTGCCACTATCAATATTACTTTTATTAAGAAAGTGAAAGTATTCATAAGATTTAAGCGTACTACCTGATCCCGATACGACTTTAGTACTTCCTTTATATAAATATATGCCGCCTATCAATAAGGTATGATCTGAATTACTCGGATAATATAATCTTACATGTGCATTATTCTGCGAGCTTTCTAGTAATTCTACATAACCATTACTTTTAATGTCTTCAATAAATGCTTCTGTCGCTGCATCTGTCGCAGATGTACACGCCATTGAAGAGATAGATAGATTTTCAGATGAGAAATCTAATTCAGCAAATACTTGATTTGAAAATAATAGTGTTAATGTTAATAGTATATTGATAATTTTCATTTATTTTCCTCCATTAACTTTAACGCTTTGTATAGCATCACGATGCTATCTCCTCTACTAATGTTGTTATGGCTACCAAAGTTTCCGTACCGGTAACCTGATTCAATACCTGTTACCTTTAAGAATAATGGACTATATGACCAGCCTAAAGAGTGGTTAATTGTACCTAGCCAAGTATTACTTTTAATCGACCATATAACATTAGTGCCATTTTGATGACTCACATTATCAGGTTGTAGTTCAAACTCTGTTTTAAACACCAAATACAGGCTTACAGCAATGTTATCGTAAGTAATAAACTCATCTTTGCTATCTATCGAATACGCCCAGCCAATTTTTTGTTCAAGAAATCCGTAGTAATTATTTTGATCATTAACTGATTGGGTTAAATTAAATTGATAGAAATCCTTTTTATAAAAAGTTTTAGTCAGCAAAGCTGCTAATTCGAATTGTTTTAATGCATTTTCAGGTAAAAAGTAATCATTTTCAGAGCTAATAATATTTTTATAACCGAAAGATTTTATATAAGGGTAGTAATGACTGTTCGGATCGACATCTATAAAGTTGACATTTGCTGGTAATTTATACAAAACAAGGTCATCTAAAGTTACGAGCAACTCAATTTCTAAATTGTATTGTGGATCTATATTTCCCCTACCTACTGATACGACTACTTTAAAGTAACCCTTGTCGCTATCACAGCGGGTGAAAAGATTATCTCTCAAGTGGACAAAACGTTCATTTGTCTTTTGAACATGCTCTACTCTACAATCGTAGAAGTCGGTAAATATTTGATCCGTGATTGGTCTATGTTCTCCAATTTCATAAATTGCCGATGCAAAACTATTTAGAGAAGCTCTAGTACCAAAATGTTCATTGGCATATAAATTATCTTTAACTTTGTAAGAGTAATTATTAATTTCAGCAATAATTCCCTCCAAAACCATTAATTTGTAGGTATCATTTTCTAAATCAATTAGTTCAATACGGGCTTTAGAAAATGTTTCAGCCAGTAACAAAGCTGTCGCTTTATTATCTTGTATCGATGCCATAGCTGCTTTATTTGCATTAAACAACTCAAAAAATGGGCCCGCTACTGGAATAAACTCACCTGCACTAAATAGAACATCTTCTGTAATATTTTGTAAATCTTCATTAATTAGTTCATCGTTTTCACTATTCATAACCCCTAAAACGCCTGTTTTAGATAAGTGTATAAATAATGCTACAGTAGTGCTATTCATGCTGTTAGCTAGATCTGCTGCCTCTGTAAATAGAACTTCTGTCCAGAATTGAGCTATATAGTTAAATTCTTCATTTGCATGCTCTTTTGCATAAAGTTCTAATATAGCTTTTTCACGAGGATCTTTTAAAATCCCCTCAAAAACATTATCAATAGTTATAGCGGCAGTGAGCGCATAATTACTAATTTTTAAAAAATATTGGAAAGATTCTGAAGTAATCATATCAAAAGTTTTATTTGCTATACCTGACTGATTTAAGCTCTTTAGCTTTTTCAAACGTTTTCTAGTCTTGTTACTATCTTTAAGCTTATCAAGCACCTTAAGTATTTTTGTTATATCCTTAATTTCAAAAACTTTTTTTATGCTTTTTATATTTTTTATTTTTCGAATTTTTTTGACCACCTTTGTGCCACGTTTAATTGCAGCACCTATTTTAGTCACCCCACCTGCTGCTATGTCTAACCCTAGTTTTGGCCCTGTCATTGCGGCCGCAAATATTAATTTAGTTGATTTCACTCCGCCTAACGCTTTCCAATTTGCGGTCCAAGTATTACCACCTAATTCAAGAGCTTTTGCCCAGTATCGCTTTCCCTCGCCTTTTGGGTATTTCTCATCTACACGATCATAAAGAGTATCTCCATAATATCGAGCTTCATCAGTAATATAATAAGGCAGATCTCGTGACAACTGGATTGATGAAAACAATGTAGACAGCTGTTCAAGCGCTCTTTCATCATCTAACACATTATGAGTACCACTACCCTCAATAGTTATATTCCTATTAAATACCTGATCCGTTACGGAATAATACTTAAATAACTCTTGATAATTAGAATTTTGAATTACTTTAGTTAATGTATTTTTTTGCTCATTAGTTCCAGCAAATAAGTTACCGTGAAAAATAAAAATCAAGATAAGTATCAATTTACTCATAACTTTTTCAAACATTCTGTTTATTTCCTTAGGTAGGTCATATAATTGTTGTTAACTATGCTGCATCTGTATTATGTTGATTATGAATAAATTCATTAACGTTAGAAAGCCCCCACAAACACAGGTAGAATAATAAGAACATAAAATTCAATAACTTAATAAAAATACAAAATAAACAAACAAGAATAACCAAAACTAGCACAAGTTTAAAATAGATAACACAGCTGTATTTACATATTTATTTGCTCAAAGAGTGTTAAGCGTTTATTGTTAACAGGTTTTATCCAACATAAGCTTTGCCAAATTAAGCATTTCAATATCAAATGGACTTTTAACTTGAATGGATTTTATTTTTCTTCTTTAAAACATCGTTTATTGTTAATCAGCATTTTATTATGTTGTGCGCTATCTTGTGCCATGAATAGTGCTAACGCTGCTAACGCTTATAAAGCAGATATTTATTTTGATCAACTTTCATTAGAAAATGGGTTGAATCAGGGATCTATTTTTGCCGTAACCACAGACTTTCGAGGCTTAACATGGATAGGTACACAAGATGGCTTGCATATTTTTGACGGTAGTACGCTTCAACTCGTTAATTTAAATAATACCGATAAGCCAAAATACCGTTTTATAC
>JBLHNB010000276.1:0-3491 GCA_047621305.1 Alteromonadaceae bacterium
ACACACTGCAATATCAAAAGCAGCTGAAAAATACAAAGTGTCGATTGTGGTGGATTGTTGCACTACAGTGGATAAAATGATTCACAACATCGCGCTAAATGCGATATCGACTCGTGTGCAATTAGCTACTACTGATCAAGTGCTTTAGTCTCAAAGCATTAATCACCTTGAAAATATATCTACTGTTTATAAGGGTCGTGAAACACGGTTTTTAGTATTTATTTTAAACAATAATAGGGTTGAAACGTGGTAGAGTAAGCTTAATTTTGAGGTGAAATAATCAAATGTTATAGCTACTACTCTATGACGCTTCGTGTCTAAAACTTAGATAAAACTAAACGATTTACATCTATTTAATGTCAGCTCTAGGCTCATTGTGACTGCTAGATATATTGATTTGGCTCTTAATTTATGACTGCTTACTGTCCCAAAAATGTCGGTATGGTACTAAGCCCTTAGGTCTTCAAAGTGGCAACAGTGAGCTAAAGGGGCTTCATTTTGTTTAACTATTTAAATATAGTTTCAACATTTGAAACTAGAAGTTTTCGCAGTTTTCGTGGTTTTTATAGTTAGTTTTCGCGCTCGGCATCAGTGAATTATTATTGGCTAAAATTGTGTGGCGAAGAAAAAGGTAGCCAACTTTTTTATTCAATTTGCAGTGCCTAGGCGCGCTTATCTACTCGCCATGGTGGATTAAGTCTATTTTCTCCTGCCCAGTATAGCTTTATTTTATTACCTGATGGATCGTACAATATTGCTTCACGCCACAGGTAACTTTGATCTGTTGGCTCTTGATAAAATTCGATACCAATAGATTTTAAATCTGATACCCATTGATCTAGTTTTTCATGTTCAAAATAGATTACTACGCCATTGAAAAAGCTATCTATTTCTAATGAAAGTGAAAAAGTTGAGTTTCCGTCAGGGCATTGGAAACGGGCATAATGTGGAGTATCAACAATTTGGGTAAAACCTAGTTTTAAATAAAACTCAGTGGCTTCATCCATCTGTTTAACTGGCAATGTAACTTGATTAATATTCATGAAACCTCCTACGTGGCTAACGAGGCTATAGAATATCTCTTTTAGAAAAATAAAGTCTCAAAAGTTATTAAAATTAAGCCAAAAAACACGTTTATGCCTGAAATATAAGGCTATATCCTACTACATAATGACTTGTTGTATTGCATACTCGACAGCTTTTTTTGCATGAATATATGTTGTGTCTAGTAATATTATATCTGTATCTGTTTGGTTAACTAATAACCCAATCTCAGTACAACCAAGAATTACTGCCTCAGCCCCCTGATTAGCTAAATTTTTAATAATCCGTAAATATTCACTTTTAGAAGAAGGATTTACTTTCCCTAAGCAAAGTTCTTTATATATAACGTTATGAATAATTTCTCTATCTCCGTCAGCTGGAATATGAACAGTTAAACCATAGTTATTAGTTAATCTACCTTTATAGAAGTCTTGCTCCATTGTAAAAGCAGTCCCTAATAACCCTACCGTTTTAATTCCCTTTTCCACAAGAGCCTCTGCTGTTGCATCTGCAACAAGGGAATATCAATCGCGTTCTCTATTTGAGGAGCGACTTTATGCATGGTATTAGTGCATATCAACAACACATCTGCACCTGCGGCTTGAACATTCTTAGCGGCATCAATAAGTATATCTGCTGTACCTTCCCAATCACCACTATGTTGTAGTTTTTCAATCTCAGAGAAATCAATGCTATACATAGCAATTTTAGCGGAATGTAAACCCCCAAGAGATTCTTTAACCCCTTTATTGATCGCTTGATAATACCCAACGGTACTTTCCCAGCTCATGCCACCTAAAAGACCAATTATTTTCATAGTACCTCACTAAATGAATTGTAATACAACGAGGTTATGGAATTTTTTTTATAAAAATACAGCCTCAATGCCGCAATACGCAGCTAAAAATAGTTGGTTATAATGTGAAGTAAGTTAAACAGCCAGCTGTTTTTCATCCATTTAATTACCTCGCTATATTTTTTATACCATAATCTAATATATATTGGTATAAACAAGGGCTTTATTAATGGCTAAAAATACTAGCGTTACACTAGGTGAACACTTTGATCAGTTTATTAACCAACAACTTAACACAGGTCGTTACGGTTCAGCGAGTGAAATTATTCGAGCTGGATTAAGGGCTTTAGAAGATCATAAAGCCAAACTGTTAAATTTACGTAATATGCTTATTCAAGGTGAACAAAGTGGTGAGGCTGATTACAGTTACGATTCTTTATTATCAGAATTGGATAAAGAAAATCACTAATGAAAAAGTAGTATTATCGACTAAAGCAAAATCAGATTTAATTAAAATAGCTCGGTACACTCAACTGACATGGGGAACAACGCAACGTAATGATTATTTAAAAATATTAGATAGTACATTTCAATTATTAGCAGATGAACCAGAGTTAGGTATTAATTGTGATTATATCAGAGGGGGTTACAGAAAATACCCTCAAGCTAGTCATATGATTTATTAAAAAAGTACAAATAGCCAAATATTTATAGTCCGAATATTACATAAAAGTATGGATATTAACTCTACACTCTAAAAGAATACCAACACCTCAATAATAGGCCACCCACACGCTCTGAGGTGGACAAACAATCTTTTTTACCTAAGAGCATGTGGGTGGTATTTCAATATTTTTACTTGCTGGTAATACTATTGATAAGCAGATCATTAAACTTGTTACTAGTATTATCGATGATAAATCGTGTAAAGCACCTTGGTCTCCTGAACCGAATAGAGTCGTACCATTTATCAACTACTTACCTGATCCTTGAACCTAAACCAATAAATTTCCACCAATGATACCAAGCCACGATATATCGTGTATCTTATTTATACGATGAAAAAACAGAGTATGCTTGCAAATATAACAGAGTTTTTAGCTGACTTTTAATTACCTCTTAATAACGCAGGCTAAGGTGTTTATGGTTTTGATAAAGACGGCAATCTGGTATTTATGAATCCTGCTTTTAAGCAGGTTATAGGGTGCGATTTAGAAATGTCATTAGGTAAAACTCATTAATATCATGGTTTTATTTATAGTAATGGTGACAGTTATTCTAGTTGCGAATGCGAATGCGATTGGCGTATTGGTTGTAAAAAGGGTGCAGTAAAAATACTCATCTTACCCGATAGTACCTTTCGTTCACGTATGAAAAAGCTAAATATTCACAACAACTAATGAAAGCACACAACATAAGGCCACGACATATCGTGTAGCTGCGATATGTCGTGGCCATGTTTTTTCATTTTAAATAATTAATTAATAAATACAAAGGATTACGTTTGTTTTTTCTTGGCCCGTTTATTGATATAGGGTAATTACTTAATTACTACCTTGTAAATAATCATGAAGTTTAATATCCAAGAAGAGCAACTTATCATTAAACCCTATAAGTCTGAAAAATCTGTTTATGTTAGGGAACAAAAAGG
>JBLHNB010000277.1:0-3488 GCA_047621305.1 Alteromonadaceae bacterium
AATACTGTCTAATTTCATTCATGCTAGGGCTAATGATTTATAGCGCTAGCATGACATACGGGAAAGATCGGTCAATAGGCAAAAAAGATCGTTTAAAAATAATTTTAATACGGGCTGAATAGTTACATAATGGTTAGCTTATTTTTTAGTTACGTTTCAAAAAGAGGCCAAAACAGTTTGCTAAAATTGGAATGAAATCATAGAACATTCTATTTACATGTTTCGATTGAAGGCTGCCTATAAAAATTCTTTATAGTCTGATTTAAATAAAAACTAATTGGATATAAGTTGGTTGTTGATTTAATGTATGACACATAATTTTTATTTCTCTGTGATGGATTACGTATGAAACCAATTGAAAAGGTTGTTGAATGGGTTAACAAAGATAAGCCTTTATGGTGGAGACACGCTATTCGTTTAGCCCTTCAGCATGGGGAACTAAATAATGACCATTTGAATTACTTATTCATAATGGCACAAATGGAATTCAGGCTATTAGAACAAGATCCGCAATACAAAATTAATGTTACGCCTGTTCTTGCCACTGGTTTTGGTCACGAAAATGTACCTGTAAACTTACTAGGTTTGAGTAACGTTAAAAATGTGTCCGCACTTGTAGATAATAAAGAACTCACATTCTCCGAAACTGTTATGACAGCTGTCTATGGTGATAACGGAGCTGGAAAATCTAGTTATGCCAAAATACTAAAATTAGCGTGTTTAACACGTGGTAACGTGCCAGATATAATGACGAATATCTTTTCCCCATCAACGACAACTTCTGAAGCGACATTGACTATAAAGGTCGGTAATTCGACTTCTAAAACTCTACGATGGCAAAAAGAGGCTAGCCCAAATGCAGAATTAAAATCTATCAGAGTATTTGACTCACATTCTGCTATTCATTATGTAACTAAAGAAGATAATATTAACTATAAACCAGCTGAAATAAGACTTGTTGATGAACTTACTAAAGCTTGCCAAGCTATTAAAGATATTACCAATAAAGAATTAAACAATAATAATACCTCTTTCATATTATCTAATCTTAATGTTGGTACTAAGGCAAACGCATTCCTTCAAAGTCTGACTCTAATAACTACAACAGATGAAATCGATGCACATTGTGGAAAACCTGAAGAGCTTCAAATCCAGAAGGAATAAGAAGTGAATTAAACGAAATAGCATCAAAAACACCCGCTCAATTGAAATTGGTTTATGCTCAAAAACACCAACACTTAGAGCCACTTTTAAAAGCATTAACCATAATATGCGACCAATTGAGTGATAATAAAATAAAAAATATTGGTGTGCTTTATGATGATTTAGAAACTAAAAAATTAGCAGCAGAGAATATTCGAAAGCAAACATTGGATAACTTACCTCTTGAAGGTGTTGGCACTGAACCATGGAAGAAAATGTGGCAGTATGCAGAAATGTTTGTTATTTCGAATAGTCAAAATAAATCATTTCCTCCAGTGTTAGGAGATAGCTGCCCTACCTGCTTACAACCAATTAGAGAAGATGCTGCTCAAAGGTTAGCTGGTTTCCATGCATATATGAAAGATCAATCACAGGTTCAAGTTAGACAATCTCAAATTAATTATGATAATTCAATACTAATGATTAAAAATTTGAATTTTGATCTAACACCCTATACTGCTGTACTGCAAGAACTTGATGTTTCAAAGCCTGATGTTATTGAAAGTCTAAATTTATTGTTATCACAATTGCGAATGAGAAAAGATAATATTTTATCTACAACACCATTGTTCATTAACGCTCCTATTATACTAAAAGTGCCTAATTGGCTTAATGCACAAATTGTCAGCTTTAAACAAAAAGAACAAAGTGTACAGGATGATGGTTCACTAACTAAATTGTGCAATGATATGAAATTGCACATTTTTGAAATTGACGACCGTCAAAAAATTTCTAGCAATAGAAAAAATCTGATTAATGAAATTAATCGTCTTGGCTACATGTATTCACTAAACGAGGTAATTGCCAGTACTAACGTAAGCCGTATAACTAGATTAACCAGTGAACTTAGTAGTGAAGGTTCTCTCTCATCAATAAACAAACAATTCAATGAAGAATTAGTGAAGTTAGGTTTTAAAAGTTTCAAAGTCAAAACAAACACCCGTGGCTCTGTTGGTCAGCAAAAATTTAAACTGTTACTTTCAAAACAAAGAATTCAATAAGTCAAATCGCTAGTGAAGGTGAGCAAAAATGTATTGCCCTAGCTGGCTTTTTGGCTGAATTAACTATCGATAATCGCCGTTCAGCAATAATATTTGATGATCCTGTTAGTTCATTAGATCACAAATGGCGTCGGTTATTTGCTGAACGAATTGCATTAGAAGCACAATCAAGACAGGTAATTGTTCTGACCCATGATTTACCATTCTTTATGTTATTGAAAGAAGCTTCAGACAATAATATAACCGAGCGATCAATAAGCCGTAGAGGTGATCTCACGGGTTATCCTAAAAACTCGGTTCCTTGGGATGCAATGAATACCAGAGATAGAATAGCTAAGTTAAAGAAATTAGCTGTGGAATTAAGAAGATATTGTAATGGCTCTGATTTTGATAGTGATGATTATAATGATAAAGCATATTCCATCTACGATAAAAAACGAAACACGTGGGAACATCTCATTGAAGAATGGCTTATCCGAAAAGTTGTACAAAGGTTTGGAAGAAACGTACAAACCTCAAATATTAAGTATCTCGTAGGAAATAATGAAGATGATGTTAAAATAATTAAAGCTGCAACTGATAAATGTTGTAGGTATATAGATGCCCACGACAGAGCTACCGAACTTGGTGTGATTGATATGCCAGACATAGATGAAATAGAATATGATATTCAACAACTTGAAGTGTACTTTAAAGAATTAAAAATAAGAAAAGAAAAAGCATAAAACAAATAAAATATTATTTCCGTAGCAGCAAAATCAATACTAATTATTTGATGATGAACGACCGGTGTGATGGCTCAGAAGCCAGTCACGGTGATGTTCAATCGGGTTTAGTTGCTATGACTCTTGCAAGCTCAATATGCCTGTGGTTTGTTGTCTCTGAACGATCACTATGACCACAGGCTGTGTGAAAACTCCCAGTGTAAAATTATTATGCGACGCTACGTAAATTAACAGGTGGTTTGACATCAAATGTATTACAGAATTTACTCTACAGAGTCTTTTTTCGTAGATATTATCCAATTACGCAAGGTCAAAATAGTTTTCACACAGCCTGACCACAAAGAAGACGTTAGCAGTGATGGGATAATATTGAATTCGGATTAGATTTTGTATTGATAACTAACCATAGTCTCTTGTTAGGCGAACCCTCCGTTTGCACCAATATTTTGGCCTGTTACCCATGATGCCTCCTCACCAACAAGGAATAACACTATACGGGCAATATCTATTGGTTCGCCAATACGACCAAGTGCAGCCATTCCCGCAAGTCGATTTATAA
>JBLHNB010000278.1:0-3467 GCA_047621305.1 Alteromonadaceae bacterium
GTTTATAAAGTCACTTTTTTGTTTACAGGGGCTTGATAATAGAACCCGTTTTTTTGCTATTTGTAGTGCCGTTTATATCATTTTTATTCTGATAATATCTGCCTTCATTGATAACACTTTTATCTCTCTTACCGTTTTAGTACTTCTTATTCCAATAGTTGCATTGACTAGCTTACGCCGACTAAAAGATGCAAAGCTCAATATAAAATGGTTATTTGTACCTACTATATTATTTGTTCTAACCACCTTAATTATTATATTTTCACAGCTAAATAGCCGTTATTATTTCCTGATTATTCCGGCGTTATGCTTAGCAGTATTATTAACTTACCCTAGTGTTAGCAAAAAAAATGCAAGCCCCCTAAACTATATACTTGGCTATTTTGGCCCAGTTGATATGACAGAATATCAGCAAATTACGCAGCAAGGTAAACAAGTAAAATATCGTATTGAGCCAACCTTAGTAGGTGATGATGCAGTAAAAATTAATTCACAAAGCCTTAATTCTCAAAACTTGAGTCGCGATGAACAAGCCGTATTCGAAACACACGAAGACACATCACCAGACGTTAAAAGTGAGAATAAAATAGATTTAGGTGAAGTCATTCGTTTAAAACTACTCAGTAATAGAAATGTTCAATTTGTTATCGCAATAATATTAACAATAACATTAGTTGGTGTTTGCGTCTCTTGGGTTATGGAATATTTCTCAAACACTGAACAAGTTCAAACAACACAAGAGTCGAATACGTTAATTAAAAGTACTCAAGATGTTATTGAGCGAAAACACCTATTGGCAATGCCTGATAACTTTTCACTCTTTTTATCTCAGCATCAAGGCGTTATCATTAGCTGGCAAGCTGACGAAGTAAGCACTCCTTTATTATGGTCGCAATCTAGTGCGCAGGGCGATGAAAATTGCCAACAAATTAGCTTTAATAAAGGTGAGTCTATTCGAACGTTAACGGTAAAAGTAGAAAACAGTACCCTTAATAGTAGTGGCATTTACAATAATTACTTTGCTAGTTTCTCACCGCTCGATAGTAAAGCCCTGATTCAAGCGCTAGCATTTCGCGGTAGCTTTTCTTTATGTGGCTATGATTTTTCACTCAAAGGAAGCCAGGCAGCTTTAGGGAAGAATAAACAGTATGCTGATTGGGTTGAATATTAGTATATCAATCGCTTGCCTTATTATCTCAACGCTAACGCGTTAATCGATATATACCAGAAATATGTTAGCCAAGTATCGAAATTTATAACTCGATACTCCAAGCGACTAATTGATTATTTAGCGTATGACTTAAAACCTATACCCGCTTCAAACAATTGATCATAAATACTTTTCATAGCAATAGTATTTTCAGTTAATGAGTCATTCCATTTATTTCGTTTTTCAAAACCTAAATCACTAATTAGATAGTAATAATCTGCTTTTAAACCACTCGCTTCAAGGCATGAATTTGTACAAGACAGACTACAACCATCAATAACAATAATTGGACGCCCTGAGTTGGCCAGATCCATAATAGGGCCAACTTTACCAATAACACCGGCAATACATGACATTTCAGCAATACCATCACCATCAAGGTTTAACGAAATATTATGCGCCATTTGCGCTAAATTTGAACAGCCAGAGCAAGAATAAACAATCGGTTTTTTATCTTGTGCAGTTTTTTCGATTTTTCTATTATCAGACACGGGGCTATTTCTCTCTTAACATTTAGTGGTATAGCCTTAACAACAAGCTATATAGAACGCCGAACTAAAGATTTTAACAAGGCAAAGCAAGCGTGATTTGATTTACATCAACCTTTGTACCAATTACTTAACAATTGATCTATTTTTTTCATATCAAGATGTTTCTGACAAGCATCACTTACTCTATTAATGGCTATATTTTCTAGTTCCTCAACGCTAATCCCTTCGTTAATATCGCTACCAAGCCACTTAATAATAAGCCCTAGTGCCTCTGTGGTATCAAAAAAACCATGTAAATAACAACCCGCTATTTGATTATCTTCACTTAATAGTCCATGACTTTTACCCTCAATAGTCACTAAGGTATGAAAGCTATTATGAGTCCCTGGCACTAACTTGCTAATTCCTGAGTGAATTTCATAACCGCGAACAGTGGCATTTTTTTGCTCTAGGTAAAGCTGCCCCTCCACATTCGTTAACGTTTTACTCGTTTGTAACTCTGTAGTGATAGGAAAATAGTTCAACCCATGACAATAAGTAACACTTCCTTCAATATGATGGGGATCTAATATTTCCTGCCCTAACATTTGATAACCACCACAAATGCCGATAACTTTACCGCCATAGCGTAAATGTTTAGCAATACCTTGATGCCAGTTTTGTTGTCTTAAAAAAGTTAAATCACTGATAACATTTTTACTTCCCGGTAAAATAATCAAGTCACAGGCTGGGATAGAAACCTCAACTTGGGGATTCTTAGCAAATGCAAACTGGCAATCAATTTCAGAATGTAATCTTAAGGCATCAAAATCTGTATGGTTACTCATATGGGGATAAACCAAAACGACAATACGAACTTGCTGCTGACTTACCGTTTTATTGCTAAGTTGTTGCTGCGTAATCAGTGCATCTTCTGACGAAATATCTAAGCCGTGTAGATAGGGTAATACGCCCAACACAGGTTTATTAGTTCTTTGTTCTAACCAAGTGAGACCTGATTCAAGTAATGATATATCTCCTCGGAAGCGATTGATAACAAAGCCAATAACACGATTTCGTTCTGATTGAGAAAGCAACATCAATGTACCCACAAGGTGAGCAAACACACCACCCTTATCAATATCGGCAATAATAATTACCGGGCAATCAACTGCCTCAGCAAAACCCATATTAGCAATATCCCCTTCACGGAGATTAATTTCTGCTGGGCTACCGGCACCTTCGACTACAATTAATTGATACTGCTGTATTAACCGTTGATGTGATTCAAGCACTGCATTCATCGCTACTTTTTTATAATCATGGTATTCCGCGGCTTCCATAGTACCTGTATTGTTCGTAATGGCTTTGCCGTGAATAATAACTTGCGCACCCGTATCAGAGTTAGGTTTAAGTAATATTGGGTTAAAATCAACATCAAGCGCTACATACGCAGCTTTCGCTTGCAATGCCTGGGCACGACCAATTTCGCCGCCACAAGGCGTTACCGCACTATTAAGCGCCATATTTTGTGGTTTAAATGGCGCAACTTTTAATGCTCGGTTGGCAAATAACCGACACAAACCTGCCACTAGCGTAGTTTTACCGGCGTCTGATGTCGTTCCTTGGATCATTAAGGTTTTAGCACTTATCTCATTACTGCTTATAACATTAGCGCTATGTTGATCACTCATTAAAATCTCTTAGTTTACAAAATGTTAAATTTGATCCTATTTTATGTTATTTAATTCATTATAAAAATGACTATTTCAGCTATAATCAGCGTC
>JBLHNB010000279.1:0-3439 GCA_047621305.1 Alteromonadaceae bacterium
TCACGAGAAAACTTGCTAGTCATTTATTTTATAAAAGGGTATTTTAATCATTTTTTAATCTTTGAGCGCAACAACTAATCAGCTATTATTTGCTGTCGTTATAATGGGTGGCATAGTTTAATCGCATAGTTTATGGGTGGCATAGTTTAATCTATAGTTTAATCTACTTAATATTATAGTGATGCTTACTTAAGTCATTTACAAATAGCTATCTATTAGAAATACAAACGCACCAAACTTAACGAAAGGTGCTTCTCGCATCATAGAATACTAAACCTTAAGACTTGCTTCTAAATTTTCGTGAGGCTAAGCCCATCATGCCTAATGCAAAAATAGCCAGTGTAGATGGTTCAGGTACATCAACAGTTGAAAACGAAACTAATGCCACTTCTTGACCATTAGCAGAGTTAGACCCACCGCCTTTCCAGCGAATTTGTATATCATCGCCAATACTCGCTGCTGTTGATGCGAAACTAATCTCATTATAAACCCAGTTTTTGGCACCTAACGTAGGCGTTAATATACCCGATAGAGAAGTACTTTTAGTTAAGTTGAAAATTTCAACACTTGCGCCAGTTGCGTTACCGCCCCTAACTCCGCCAAAAAACGAAAGCGTTCCCATTTGGTTAGTCTTTATACTTGAATCTAAACTAAAAGTTGCTGTTAGGAGAACATTACCGCTATCGTCATTAACTTCAATCGCACCGGGTATTGCAATGTTAGCCGTGCTTGCGTCATTATCATGGTCGTACATGCCACTCATACCACGTGGACTTGCACTGTTAACACCATAGACTTCAAATCCACCGCCATCGGAGTCTGCCCATGTAACAATTGGTGAGCTCTTTAGTGCTGAACTACCGCCGCTAAAATCTTCTGCGAATATCATTGTTGCATTAGCATTGGCTACAAGACAGCTGATAGATAATATCAACCCACGTAAGGCTGTGTTTATAAATTTAGACTTCAATTTGATATTCCTCATTGATACCACTCGATTGGCTATATGATACCTAGCGATAAAAAATGAAAATATGGCTAAACTGTCCAGTTTTAAAAAAATCATCAAATTCATCAAATTCATACGATCTATTTTAAACTTGGGTCAGAAAAAACCCGACTAAAAGCTTATAACGTGAGAGGGGAGGCATAGGTTTGATTTATATTAAGTTGATTGTGAAAGCGGATGCTTTACCGAATTGAACAAAGGACTTATCTATTATAAATCAAACGATATAATGCATAACATCATCAATAATATCTAACTTGAATTTGTCAATGACTATGCCATAGTCGTGATTCCCAATGCCTTTAGGTTACTCTTGAGGTAATTGAAAACCTCAATATTTCTACTTTAATGGAGGAGTGTTTAACTACTCATTGTGACAAAAGCAGCTATTTTTAAATCTGCTATATTAAATGAGTGACAACCACGATATCGAGTTTACTAAGAAGTCTGAAGTTTAGTAATACTTGCCTAAATAAAAATAAAAATAAAAATAAAAATAAAAATAAAAATAAAAATAAAAATAAAAATAAAAATAAAAATAAAAATAAAAATAAGGAAAAGTAAAATGAATTTCAAATTAATTATGGTTTTAATAATCACAGTAGTGGCTTTTAATGTAAACGCTATGAGTTGGGATAAAAAACAAACAGAAGTATGGAACACTATATTAAACTCATATAAAGATATTGAAAAGCGTGACAATAACTGGACCGATAAATGGGTTACTGAGGACGCTATGGTTTGGGGAGATAGCACCCCAATGCCTCGTGACAGAAGTTCTGTGAAACGATGGGAAAAATTTAGCTTTGCAGATGGGTCAATTAATAATATTGCTGAATATAGCCCCACTGCTATTGTGGTTCATGGAGATACCGCTGTTGTTCATTACTACTATTCGAATGGCACGACCTCTAAAAAAGGAAAACAATCAGTAACGCATGGTCGGTGTAGTGATGTATTAGTAAAGGACTCTAAATCATGGAAATTTGTTGCTTGGAATTGCTCAAACGAGCCTAAAAAGGATTAATTGATTCACTCAAATATTTATAAATTTTCACTGGGATTGTCTGAGTTGTCTTTCGTTTGTGCTATACGCCAAGTTATACAACATCAGATGAATGGTAATTTAACTAGTTGAAATAACCATTAAACACTATTCGCAACTTTAGTGCTTTTTTATTGTCTGACATTTAAATAATCACCTAGCAATACAGCAGTGGATCTACTCATCGGTTAAGGTTTCTTTCACACGGGTGATAGTTTGTCGTAGCTTGCTTTTTTTGGAAGGTTGAATGGCAACTTGTTAAATCATTTTAAGCTAACCGAATTTGTACTAACAATCTGATGTTATATATTCAATAGTAGGTGATGTACCGACGCTGAGAGCCTGCTTATAAATCAAATAACAATTTGTAGCGACTATAGGTACTTGATTAACATATTCTCCTGATGTCCAAGTAAAAGAGGCCATGGTGAGATAAAATACGGTATTCCCACTATTGGTTGACCATATCCAATCAGTTGCAAAATTATTGCTCATGGCTTTTGAAATACCATTGTCACGTGAGCCACTTGGGTATCCGTATCTCGTTTCAATGTCTGGAGTACCATCACCGTCCAAATCAACATATCCAAGTACCGAATTATTGAGTCCTTGTATTGTTGACTTTGTATAAACCAACTGCCCGGAAGCTTTTATGGCACCGCCTATAGATTTCAATACTGCAACATTGGCATCACTGCTCATGTTAATAAATTTAGGTGCGGCTGTAGCGACTAAAACACCCAAAATAACAATAACGATTACTAGCTCAATTAAGGTGAAACCTTGTTGTCTTTTGCGATTATACATCGGTATTTATCTCATGTATTTTACTGATGAAGCGATTCGCCTAAGATGACCAATCAGATTTACCTTCTTGGCTATTCTGCTTTCTATATTACAGTATCTTTGAATTTATATATTAATATTGAATTAAGTACACTGAGAGAAAAGTGAAAAGTACGGACTATACTTTGTATCATGGGTTTATTGTCCGCGTCAAAATTTTGGACCTAAATACACGTAAGGCCAGAAATCTATAAATCAGATTATGTGATGTATAAACTCTTCAACGAGCACTTATTGCCATTGGTATTATTTGCTATTGTTGATGCCAGAGTGGCTACTATCAAAGTGTTCTGACTATTTTTTATGAATGGTGCCGACTGCCGGAGTTGAACTGCCAAGCCTGCTTAGCTACTGATTCATCAGTAGGGCGATTTTTTTTGACTTTATTACAGACGAAAAAAAACCTTAATATTACTATTAAGGTTTAGTTTCTTCCTTTCGGAATGAATGGTGCCGACTGCCGGAGTCGAACTGGCGACCTACTGATTACAAGTCAGTTGCTCTACCAACTGAGCTAAGTCGGCACACAAAGCTGTGTG
>JBLHNB010000280.1:0-3427 GCA_047621305.1 Alteromonadaceae bacterium
TTATTAGGTTACCTGAAGCGTCAGATTTTAACTGCCCATCAATGTCGGTACCTTCAAGAGAGGTGGCAAAAGGAATATTTAGTCTTATAGGGGTTGATGCAACCGCAGAATCTAATGCTTCAATAGGAGCTTTTTTAATTTGAGGTGCAGCGTTAATTATTGCCTCAGTTGCTGAGTTAGTAATATTAGTCGTTATTAAGTTGTTATCTAATTGTATTTTTTGGGTTTCTAAGGGATCAGTTAAAAAAACAAGTGCTCCAATTATCATTGCACCAAAACTTAAATAAATAACTTTATTTTTTTTTGTTATATTTTTCATTTATTCCACTCCGAGCATTCTTTACACCACCTTTGTTAGGGTGATTTCGCTAGTAATCAAATCGTAGGTATTAAAGGTAGATGTTCATTGCAGAAAAATACTTCTTTGCTGCAATGAACGATCGTTAAATTGACTTATAGACCTGCATTTTTAAGACGATTAGCTTGGCTGCGGTAGAGTGAAATAGGGTTCGTCCACAAAGACCGAATACCAAATAAATGGTTGACCGCATCAATATGATTTAAGTTATAAGAAGTGCTAATAACTCTACCCATTTTAGTCGCACAAGCAGCAACTAAACCGTCATTGTCTTCACCGCGCTTAAACGCTTTTGAAGTGATGTATAAAAAGGCATCGGTTACATCAAGTACATTTGAGAGTGGGCTTTTTCCAGTCCATGAGTACATTTTGATGTTGTTATTGTTAATTGAAACGTTCTCAGATGAACCTCTGCAATAAGTTCTATTCACGCCTTTCCAGCCTAGAGCATTGTTTAAGTTTATGGTTCCTCTCGTTGTAAGTGTCTCCAGAGCGGCAAGACCATCTTGAGGGTTATTGCTTGATGAAAGTTGATTAACAACATTCCCTAAAGCGATTGCAATGGCATCTGCACCACCGGCGATCCATGAACCCGGTCTAATCACACCGGCTAAAACATCAGCAACCTTTGATCCATAATTAACGCCATTGATCGAAGTTATGGATGCAATCTTGTTAGGAATAATTGAAGCGGCAACACGTGAAGTAGGAGCGCCTTGGCTATGAGCCATAATATTTACTTTACTGACGCCTAAGCCAGAGATGTAATTCGCAAGCTGTCTGCCACGTGCTTCACTTGAATTAACAAACGAAATACTAACGGTGTTAACTTTAGCACCACTACGTTCGAGGTTATAAGGTATTTTATGAAAGTAATTGATTAAGCCACCAAGGGTGTCGAAGCCAGTTACGCCATGCACTAATACAATAGGATATTTTGTTTTAGTGTAAGTGCTTGCTTGTGTGTTTAATGAGACTAACACGGTTGTTAAGCAGATTACTGCCGTTAAAAGATTACGCATGATATTTTCCTCAAATTATTTTTATATTAGAGAACTTATCGTATTTTTATTAGATGATTTTTAATGTACGATTTTTATCGTACATAGGTAGATAAATTATGAGTAAGTGTACTCGTAATTATCAAACCAGTACTAAACTGCAAGAATACAATGGGCATCTATTGTTATTTTTTTAAAAGACTCACTCTGTTTCGAGCGATGACTCTGGAAATTACGTTATTTTATTGTTGTGCAGAGTGATTGAACTAATCTAGGATTAGCTTGGTTTTTTCTGGTAAAAGCACGACTTCGTCGCATTTAAAGAAAAAAATTACGCTAAGTATGCAGAAAAATCTATTAGGTGCATGTCACTTTATACGTTATATCTACTGAACAATAAAATTATGAATAAAACAAAACTACTATTAACGTATTTTCCGCGCAGATCATTGTGTTTATTATTTCTATCACTCATGTATATATTTATGAGTGGCTGCACTAGTTTAAGTTCGCTTTTATTTTATCCAAAAAAACAGTATATCTATACGCCTGAGAAGCTAGGTTTAAGTGCCGAGCGAATTAGTATCAAAACGACTGATGGCGCTATCTTGGCTAACTGGTTATTGAAAAGTTCGGTTGAACCTAAAGGAACTATTTTGTTTCTGCATGGCAACGGTGAAAATATTAGTACACATATTCAAAGTGTTGCATGGTTGCCACAACATGGGTATGAGGTATTTTTATTAGATTACCGTGGGTACGGTAAATCAACAGGGACTTCAACGCTTTCTAGTGCTTTATCAGATATAGAAGATGCTCATCGCTGGCTAAGTAATCGATTCATAAATACTCAGAGTAAAAGACCTTTATTTATTTTTGGACAAAGCCTCGGTGGCGCACTCGCTATTACTTACGCCGCTAATTATCAACAAGGGTTTAGCAGAATAGACGCGGTGATTTCAGAGTCGGCCCCCGCAAGTTGGCCACAAATAGCAAGAGAGGCGATGCGCAGTCACTGGATTACTTGGCTACTTCAAATACCTGCATCATTGATGCCTAGCGCATATGACGCTGAAGATCATATATCTAAAATTACGCCTATTCCGATATTGTTAATGCATAGCCAAAAGGACACCGTTGTTGAATATCACCACGGCCAACAATTACTTGAAAAGGCGAAGGGTAATGCTGTTTTGTTAGAAACACAGGGAGGACATATTGCAGGCTTTAACGATATAAATATTCGGCAATCGTTCTTGGACTTCTTGGTTACAGTGAAAAACTAGGACTGGAATTTTAAAATATACAATGTTTGTGCATCGTTGTGTACCATCAAACCTAAGCTAAATAAATATGCTACTCATTGGAAAAGAGCATTAAGTATTAATGGGTCAATGGCTGTATTTTGATTGATGCAAAGAACGCTTGGCTATATTGGATGAACTCTTTGGTTCTATTTCATCTAAATTTAGTAAACGCTTATTTGGTATAATGCTTATAAGGTCTGAAGGCAGCTGATGGATTAATATTTGTTGCAGAGGAGGGTAGGTGGTGGAGATTTTTAAAAAAATTAATTGGCTTACTATTTTAGTGTTATGCATTTTTGCACAAATGGTATCAGCAGAAACTGTTGTTGTACAACTTCAAGATGCGTTAGAACGTAAGCCTGTTTTGGGTGAGCGTACTACCCGTATTGATGAAGGTTTGACACCATCTGATATTGAGAAAATGCTCAACATACATGGCTCAACTGCGGCGGGAAATGTGTCCAATAACACCATGAATTACCTTCCTTACGAAGAAATGGGTGTGTATGGGGTAGAGTATGAGAATATCTTTATAGACAGGTATTTGTATGAGCCTGGTTCTTTTCGATCTAACATGGACAAAAATCCTGCTAGTTCAGATACTGGTGGGACGTCTAGTCAGTAAATTTAATTCATGGCTGGTGAGAATTTTTGCCTAGAACAAAACTTATAATGCCCAAGGAATCTTTCGAAGGGTCATTTCTAGCTGGCCAAGTGAAACGGTACTGTTGTGTTCTAGTATTTTTTCAGAAATTAGTTTG
>JBLHNB010000281.1:0-3416 GCA_047621305.1 Alteromonadaceae bacterium
GTTTTATTGTGTTTAGCAATACAACTTGTGTTAAGCGACTTAAATTGATTTTTGTTAAAGTGTTCAACCAATAAGAAATCTATTAATAAAAAGGTGGCCTTGATTATGATCCGCTCAGGTATTCTGAAACTCGCATTTTGAAGTAGCTTGGGTATAATAACCGTTAACTATTGTTTCATTATTTTATTTTATTCTTTTATTAAGAGATAAGGGTATTGGTTTGCCAGAAAAAATTACTATTGTACAAGTTGGTGGCAGTATTGAACGTGCATTGAAAGGCGACTATGAGATTGACGTCAAGGCAATTTTAACTGAATCTTGGCAACAAACACTAAGGTCTCGATTGGCCATTAATTTAGGATTACTTTTTTCTTTAGTGCTGGGTATGTTAGTTTCTTTTGTCGCTAGCAGTTATCTTGGTGGCATTGACAATGTATTAGCTGATCCTCAAGCGGGTATGTTATTAAATGTTGTGGTTACCCTTGCTATTTGGCCTTTTATGGCTGGTGTAGAAATGATGGGCGTTCAACATGCTGTTGGTATGAAAACTAATGCGAAAATGACTTTTGCATTTCTTCCGCGTGCCAGTTGGGTGATATTGTGCGCATTATTAACGTCGGTACTTATCAGTATTGGCTTTCAGTTGTTTATCATTCCCGGAATTTTTCTAGCGGTAACCCTATCATTGACGGTACCATTGGTTATTGAAAAAAAGATGATGCCGATGAAAGCGATTATTTTATCAATTAAAGCGTTACGTTTTAAGTTTTTCTCACTATTAACATTATATTCTCTTTTACTTTCATTACTGATTGTCTTGTTACTCCCGTTTATTTTCTTACTTGAATCAAGCGTTGCGCCAATTGGTATTGTGATTTTCTTGATTGGAATATCGTTTCTTGCGCCATTATTTTACAACGCTAAAGGTATTATCTATCGTGAAATTTTTGGTATTAGTATCGCAACAACGGATGCTACTGACATACCCCATCATTCGGGGAATTCAACATCGAAGGAAGTCGATTCTGGTTCGGATGATACCTTTTCAGCATAACGTAGCTAATAGTATGGATTCTTTATGAAAAGTGCCACATTAATTAAAATTAAATTATTACTGGTATTACTGCTAATACTATTATTGATTGTCTTTATAGTTGCTCCTTTTACTTTTTTAAAGCCAAAAGTCATTGAGCAACCACTTGAAAAACCAACGATAAAAATTGCAGAGAAAAAAATCGATAAAGTGATTGTTAAAAAGGTCTTGGAAAAGCCATTACATGACGTTATTTTACCTGATTTTGCTGCTGTAAGAGATGTGAAAAGTAAAAAGAAAAAGTTTTTTGATTTTATGCGCCCTGCTGTCGTGAGACAAAATAATGCCTTACTTGCTATCCGAGTCAAACTTAATCTGTGGCTCGAGCAGGTATCACTAGGCTTACCTTTATCTGAGCAAGAATCTGAAGCGTTATCAGTATTGGTTAAGCGATATCGTGTTAACAAAAATGCGTCACTATTATCACAGTTGAATGAATTATTAGTGCGTGTAGATGTTGTTCCTATGCCACTGGTATTAGTCCAAGCGGCAAACGAGTCAGCATGGGGTACATCGCGCTTCTCTCGAATAGGATTAAACTTTTTCGGTATATGGTGTTTTAGAGAAGGTTGCGGTATGGTTCCCGGAGGCAGAAATACCGGTGCTAAACATGAAGTCGCTGCATTTCAAAGTTTAGATAAAGCGGTAGCTCATTATTTTTATAATATTAATTCCCATAATGCTTATCGTGTTTTTAGAACGATTCGCTTAGAATTAAGATCACACGATCAGCCATTAAATCCTGAAATATTAGCAACGGGCTTACTGCCTTATTCTGAGCGTGGTGCTGAGTATGTTATCGATATCACTACAATGTTGAGACAAAACCAGCAATATTTAGTCGAAGATAGCGCTAAACCCGATGTTGCCACCGATGAAACGTTATAAACAGTTAGCTGTTAGCTTTGTACTTCTTGGCTGTAATGAAAACCGTCTTAACACGGCTGTTGTTTAGTGCCAACTATCTACTGGTGCTAGCGATCTACTGGTGTAAGTTCAGCCTTTTAATATACGCTTTTTAAATGCCTGTTGTAGATAGGATCACTTGATCTCTTAGCCATTTATTGGCGGGTTCAAGATCTACGTTTCTATGCCAATATAAGTGCGCACCAATATCAGGTAAATCTACCGGTAGAGGAAAAACAACCAAGTTGAGTAACTGAGCGTACATCATCGCAGTTTTTTTAGTTAATGTTAACAACATGTTATTGCCAGTAATTACCCGACATGCGGAAAACGCATGTTGACATCTCAAATCTATCTTGCGTTGTAAGCCTAGTCGAGCAAGTTCAAAGTCTTCAATACTCAGTCCAGCTGAACGGGATGATACTAATACGTGATCCTGTGCAAGATACCTATCTAAATCCAATGTGGATTTTACATCAGGATGATCTTTTCGAGCTAAAACCACGAGCTCATTTTGACCTAATTTAGTATGAAAAATATTATCGCTCACGGGTAATAGTGTATCTATGGCTAAATCAATATCACCACTGGCAAGTTTATTTTCTAATTCACTACGATTAACTCTACGACTACTTTGCAGTTTGATGTAAGGCGCTTCTTTTTTGATGTTATGCATCAATGGCGGTAAATAAGAGGCTTCTTGTGCACCGTGCAAAGAGATGTTGAAATTTTTACGAGAGATGGAAGGTTCAAACTGACGTGATTGTGCTAAGCATACTTGTAATTGATGTAAGGCCTCTCGCACATCAGCAACAACATTATTAGCGACAGGTGTTGGACGCATCTCATTACCTTGGCGAACAAATAAAGGATCATCAAAATGAACGCGAAGCTTGCTCAATGAATGGCTAACCGCCGGTTGCGATAAATTAAGTGCTGAGCCTGCTTTGGTAATATTTCCTTCGCAATAAATGGCGTCAAATACTACAAATAAATTTAAATCAATTTTCATGTTTTTTCTCACTCACTAACAACTAACCAATATTTCGGTCTATGTGTCTATCTATTCTTATTATGAATAGTTAACCATTAAATCTATTCATTTGTGTAATTTAATGGATGTATCTAGCATAGTCAAGCCGCGTAAGGTTGTTCAATCATGGTCATCATAAGTAAAGCTTATGGTGGTTGATTGGCATAGTTTGATAAAAATCATTCACGCTTAAAAAAGCAACTCAAACAATGTATTTGAGCAAAAGCACAGTTAGTTAATAAGTGTGCTTTTGGTATTAATAGTAATAATGGGGATAAACATGAAAACAAAGTTAGCAATACAATTTTTTAAAAAATCATTACTTGTTTCGGCGGTAATAAGTGCACTTGGCACGACAGCTCTAAGCGCTCAAGAAACTAAAAC
>JBLHNB010000282.1:0-3400 GCA_047621305.1 Alteromonadaceae bacterium
ATGATGATGAAATTCACCTAGATGGTTTTAATGAGTTAAGGGAGAAAATAATTAAACTCATTGGTGGTCATGCATTGAAATTATATAAAATCAAAAAAGTTGCCTAGGGGTCTGATCAATGTCTGTTCAAAGTGTCCTGCCGAAATATAACCCATCAAAATTTGGCAAAAGCGTTTAATACTTAAGATACAAGGAAGTGTATTGTTTGATTGCTCAAACGGTGGCAGCCCTGCAAGTTCAAAGTATGAAACTAATACGGCTTGCCGTTCTTGCAGCCAGTTATCAATAGTTTGATTTGTACCGGCCATTGTTGTTGGCTTTATGTAAACTGAGCTAACATAATGTTTCCTTACATTAAGGGCAATAGATAATAATCATTGTGTGAAAAGTAACATTTTTTGAGTGTTCAGAGCAGTGAACTTTCGATTAAGTAGGCTAACCTGACCGAGGCTTTTAATATTCTCTGCTCTAAAATAATCGTGTGTTTTTTGTAGTAATGGTTAGGTAGGTGGATGTTAGTATTAGACAGTGATATGCATAAATTTTCACTGTTGACCTTACAGTATAAAAGCTCGGGCGAACGAGCTAAAGATAAAGACTCACTAGCCCACTGTTCAATAGATGATTTTTGCCAATCTGATACTTCGATATCTTGCCATTGTTGTGATAATTTTTTATATAGGACGTTAAAAATTTGTTTCTTTTTAACGTCCTTATCAGCTTGGTATAATAAGCACTCATCCCAGAGCCAATGCAAGTTATTGCATTTTATAACATTGCTTACTATTTTATTGCTATTACCGCCTTTATCGCTAGCAAAACTTACATGTAAAGGTTGATGAATATCACCCAGCCAATGACCTAAAAACATCAATGCTTGCAATTTTTTACAAGGTGAAATTGTGGTTATAAATTGCTGTGGATGATAGGGAATGGCTTTTATAAGGCAGTTTTGATGACAAGCATTACGGCTTATTATTAGCGTATTTCTGGAAACATTAAGATAATGCCAAGATTTAAACTGCTTATATTCTTGCAGATTTTTTATTGCGTCAGCCCAGGTACAAGCATCTGCAAATGAAATAGAGCTACTCGTCTTTTGATAATTATATTTATTAACGAGTTGTTGGTGCTGCTTAGGCAAGTTTAATAATAAATCAGTTACTTTTTGCTGGTTGACTATTGATAAATGATCAAAAGCTAACTGGCAAACAAGCTTATGTCCCAATTTCCCTAAAGCATAACTTTGATTAGTGAATATCATGGTAAATATTAGCGCTAAAAGGGGAAATATTTTTAACATAAATCTAATTTTTTTTTCATAGAATAATTTACGTGTTTTAAGATAGCTTAATCAAATTGCTATTATACCCATTTGATTAACTATCAGCAGATACGTAATCGAATGAGTATTAATTATATTCACAAAAGGTATTATTGTGAATAAGTTGCTCTATCGAATCTCTCTACAGTGCCACAATTAGCCGAGTTTGATAAAGGTAAATTTAAGTAAAAGCTTTAATAAACAAAATCTCTACCTAAAATGTATTTATTTCTTAATTAATATTTTTAGATAGATAAAAATATCCCAAAAAAAGTGCCATGTTTAGCGTTAATATAGCATGTCATCTGTTTTATTATTATTGGCCCTACCATACAGAACCACTGGATACTAATTTTGATTATCCTTTTTATGCTGAGCACGCTTTCTATTTTATGTAAATCTCATTATTTATTAGACATCACTTGAATAAATAATTGGCAGAGTATACGTAAATAACTTTTCTTTCTTGGTTGGTAGCATTCATATAAATGATCTCTGTTGTTATGTAAAGAATGACATGATAAAACCTAAGGTTAACTTGAGGTAAAGTGTTTTTTTTGCTATTTGTAAGATAAGGAATAAAATGACGGTAATAGAAGAAGCTAATTTATCTGTAGGCTTTGTTGCTAAACGTTGTGGTGTCAAGGTATCTACGTTACATTTTTATGAAGAAAAAAAATTGATACGAAGTTGGCGAAATCTAGGGAATCAACGTCGCTATAAAAAAGATGTCTTAAGACGCATCGCTTTTATTAAAGCAGGGCAAAAAGTCGGTATTACCCTAGAACATATTCGCCAGTCCTTTTTAAGCTTGCCTCTGGAGCGAACACCTAATAAAAATGACTGGGCTAAACTTTCATCAATATGGCGTGAGCAAATAGAAGAAAAAATTGCTTATATGGAAACCCTTAGAGATTCTGTTACTCGTTGTATCGGCTGTGGTTGCTTATCGTTAAAAAAATGTCCGATATATAATCCGGATGATATATTGGCTAACGAAGCAAAAGGTTCAGTCTTATTAGATATCAAAGCAAAAAGATGTTTTGAGCAAAAGAAAATTAAATAAACAAATGAGTAAAGTTCCTTTTATATAAGGTACTGCATTAGATCAGACATTTAACCTCTAGGAGGTTACAATTTTAAGGTAATAACAGGTGTTCAAAGCGTTTAATAATAATTTAGTATAAAGATCCTTAAGATAAACTCGTTTAGAGATAGTCAATCACTTGAAAGTTGCAATAAATTATTCAAGCTTGAGTTTTTACTTAATTCAAGGTTATTTACATGTTAACAGCTAATCTATTACAAGAGAATTTAACGAGAAAGTAAGTATAAAGAAAGTGATAGGAGGAGAATTTATTAAACGGAACTTAGTTTCCTTATACCGATCATGCGTTAATATTTAGTTTTAGAGCAAAAGTAGCAGTGTATTTGGTTAATATTACTCATAGAAGCCTACGGGTGTATTCACAATGCTTGAAAAGCGACAATAATTATTTCAATTTTCATTTAAATTAGCTAGATTATTTTTTTAATTGATCTTACGGTTAAATTCTACCTATTATTTAGTATCAAGCATTAAATATAATGACATTAATCTTTGATGCTTATGCAATAAAAAGCGATGGTTCAGGTATATCCTGAACATTTATACGTAAGATCTTTAAAAGTTCATATCTTTTAGGTGCTAAAATGGTCAGTTAGTTCAATTTAAAAACAAACAAACAAAAAAGTAAAAAAAGTGCTTGCCTCTCGGTGATAAATGTCTAAAATGCGCTTCCTGTTCCAAGGGGTAACCCAAAGAGCTGTTTTGATAAGTTATCTCATCGCTTTAGAGCAAGATGAGTTAACTTAACGTATTGTTTTAGATTCAATGTGAAGTTTACAAAAACTTCAAATTAACTTAAATAAAACGTTGACATCAAAACTGAGACGCGTAGAATACGCACCTCGCTTCAGGCAAGGCTTGAAGCAACGAAGCAAAGCGAATGAGATTTTGTTTCGGTATTCTTTTTGAGAATACGTTCTTTAACAATTAGTTATCATGCAATTTGTGTGGACACTCACATTACAGTT
>JBLHNB010000283.1:0-3271 GCA_047621305.1 Alteromonadaceae bacterium
TTGTTATTTGGCTCAGGCAAAGATATTCCAATCACAGATGAAATTCATAAGCTAACGCAATCAAAGTGTATTAACTTGGGTGGGAAAACGAATTTAGGTGATGCTATTGACATCATGTCGCTATGTACCACTATTATCAGTAACGATTCTGGTCTCATGCATATTGCCGCTGCATTAAATAAAGAACTCATCGCCATATTCGGTTCTAGTAATCCCCATCACACACCACCCATGCACCCTGATGCTGTGATAGCGTATTTAGCGTTAGTGTGCAGTCCATGTTTTAAAAGAGAGTGCCCATTAAAAGCTGAAGCCCACATGGCTTGCTTAAACAACATCACATCTTCAAATGTAATAAATAAAATCGACCTATGATAAAAATACTAACAGCGATTGAACAGACTAACCCTAAGCATTTATTTTGGTTTATTGTTGCAGCGTCCATCGTACTGGCAGCACAAATGCAAGCTATCCAACACGGATGGATTAATCCTGACAGCGTACTTTATTTAGAAGCCGCCAAACACATCGTCATTGGTGACATCCGAGGAGCTTATCAAATATTTAACTGGCCATTCTATGCTTTATGTATAGGCATAGTGAGCAAACTGACCACCTTCAATGTTCATCTTTCTGCGCAACTATTGAACATGGTGTTTTTTGGAATTACAGCGGCTTCCCTGCTTAAAATAATCCAGCTTGCGGGTGGGAAAAACTTAGCTATATTTGCAGGGGCATTACTCTTATTTGGCAACTTATACATCGTCGGCGATGTGCTTGAAATGCTAATGCGTGATGAAGGATTTTGGGCGTTCTACCTAACTAGCCTGGTATTTTTTATAAGATTCTATCAACAACAAAAAATGTCAGATGCACTACTATGGCAAGTTACTGCAATCATAGCTGTTCTTTTTAGGATTGAAGCCATTACCTTCTTGCTACTACTACCATTGGTTTTCATTGTTGATAGTCAGCTTAATTACAGACAACGTGTGATTAACTTAATAAAAACATATTCAATTACCCTGCTAAGCTTGCTGATTATTTTCATTGCTATTAATACAGTTGAATCACTTAGCATCAAAAACTTTGGCCGTTTACAAGAAGTGTTTAGTATGGATTTATGGTCAATATTTTCACAAAACTTGATGAATAAATCCGCCATCATGTCAGACCGAGTGTTAGGTCGCTACCTTGATGAATATGCAGTTTCCGGGCTACTGCTTACATTTACATACGTAATAATAGTAAAGAACCTCACTACTTTAGGCTTAGTCAGTGTTGTATTAATTGGCATGTACCTTAAAAATAAATTAGATTTAATCAATAGCGATGTTAAGCGTGTGCTAGCAGCCACAGCAATTATTTGCCTACTAAACATGGCACTTATTATCACTAAAGTATTCGTTTTATCTAGTCGATATATTGTTGCATTAACACTGATACTACTCATAGTATCTGCATTGTATTTAGGCTGTTTATTGAAAGAGGCAACAACCAAGAGCCAAACAAAACGAATGGGAGCAATTATTTCAATTGTCATTATCATCATGTGCCTGTCTATCATCAAAAATGTACTGCCTAAGCGTGATGGTTATAACTACAGTCAAGAAGCAGTTGCTTGGACAAAAGCAATTAACAAAAATAATGCACCTATCTTTTACAACGAAACAAGAATGCGCTATTACGCTAATGAGAAGTTTATTGGCACATGGGTTAGCACTATAAAGGTACTAGCTGATGCAGTAGAAAATCAAAGCATTAATCAATACAGTTATTTATTAATCGCTAGTTCAAAAAAAGAAACTGAAAAACTAAAGTTAATCACTGAAAAAATTCCACAGTACAAATTAGTCAAAACATTCAACAATTTCAAAGGGGAAAAATTCGTTCTAATCTTCAAAAGAAGCTCTCAATAACGGCATTGTCCCAGTAATTACCGCGTCGGCTCATACTCTGCTTGAATTAACAAATTATAATCCTCATAATGAACGGCTATTAGGAGACATACTGCATGCGCCAACGTTCTATAGCAATTATTATCCCCTACTTTGGACAATGGCCAGAGTGGTTTAATCTTTATCTAGAATCTTGCAGCCACAACCCAAGCGTAAACTGGTACTTCATTACAGACTGCCAGATCCCTGAAAATAGGCCTAATAATACTATATTCATTAGCTCTACATTTGAAGAATATAAACAACTTGTAAGCAAAAAGCTCACAATCTCTTTTAATCCAGAGTCTGCTTATAAACTATGCGATTTAAAACCCGCTTACGGCTATATACATGAGGACCTCATTCGAGAATATGATTTTTGGGGGTTTGGTGATATCGACGTGATTTATGGGGATATTCGTCACTTTTACACGAACACGCTACTAAACTCACACGACACCCTTTCCACTCACTGGGATAGGGTTTCTGGACACTTTTTCTTATTAAAAAACACCTCCCTTTTTAGGGAGGCTTTTAAAAAAATTAAAAACTGGCAACAACTTCTAGAAGATAATGAGCATCATGGCATTGATGAGTCAAAATTTTCTAAAGTCTTTCTTCGCCATAAAAAGTACCCTGCTTGGTTACGAAATATTTATCGTTTAAAGGATCCTTATCAACGAAGGGCATATTTCAAAGAGCAATACAGCACTATTCTTTCACCGCATCCATGGATAGATGGTAAATGGGAGCATCCTCAGGAATGGGTATGGAAAAAAGGAAAGCTGCACAACTGTCGAGATGGTAATAGAGAATTTCTATATTTACATTTCATGAATTGGAAGTCTAATGCATGGTTACATGCTTCCCGTGGTAATAAAGCAGCATGGCGCGATATAGAAAACATCAACCATGTTCCCAATAAATCCACCCAAAATGGTTTCAAAATTCAGCGAAGTGGTTTCAACCCGTTATAGCTGTTACCGATCACTTCCATCTATTAGCTTACGGTAAGTCTCCCTACATTTCTCAATAGAGTGTTCTTTGATAAGTCGCTGATACAGCGTATTTTCTTGTTCCATGCGCTCAGATTTTGACAATTTACCAATTTTTTTATTGCACAAGACGAAAGGGGCAGGTCTTTCAATCAAGTATTTATGATGTAAGCTTGGGTGTATGGAAAGACCTTTACGAATTAAATATGCTGGCACGATATATCATATAACGTCACGCGGTGATCAGCGTGAAAGTATAAAGCTGGATGACGAAGATAGACGGCTGTGGCTGGAGATATTGTCTCAAGTCGCGCTTTAATTGGCGATGCCATGCTTGGT
>JBLHNB010000284.1:0-3254 GCA_047621305.1 Alteromonadaceae bacterium
TCAAGCCGTCCAGGTGATAGTGTTCAGAATATACTCGGTTATGCGGCTTCACAACGTTTAATTAATAGTGAAAATTTGGTCGTATTAAGTGATCATCATCTTTCTTGGGATGAACCGGTTCAAGATAACTAAATAAAAATAAGTGCATTTGTAGAGTACTGGTTTTGCTTTCTGCTTTACCGTCGTACTCTTCGTTTCATTTGAATATGTTCGTTTTAGAAAGTCTGAGCGACTCATAATCAAGTGAAACGGGTAACATACCCATAATATGCATGTCTTAGAGTGCTTGAACTACGTCAGTTCAAGGCTCTATTTTTAATTTTCAGAGCAGACTACTCTGCTAAATATTCCTCTCGATCTCTGCTCTTTTATATAACTACTTAATCGATATACAACCAATCATATTATCTTGTGATCATCTGAAAACTTAAGCCTCAATTGGTGTTGGTTAACGAGATATTTTTGCATTTATTTTAAATGTGTTTATGATGATATCAATCAGTTGAAAAAGGCAAACTATTCGAAAGGGTAGCGCGCAAAGCTCACGGTCTAAGGAAATTAAAAATCTCCATGACAGCGTAGCTACCGGCACTGGAAAATTGAATTTTTTACTATTCAACTTATCCCTTTAAACAATGTTTAGCATTGTTGCCCCTGTTTCAGCGCACACCCTCAATGACTTATTGTTATAGAGTAAATTATGAATAAACAAGTTATGATAATTTTTGGTGATTAGCATATTAATTTAGTAATATTTACCGAAGTCCATAAGGCTCTATTTAATATTTTGATTAATTTAGTGATCAATTTTAATGAGGATAAATTTTCAAGAACGAGGCGCTTGATTGAGCAATAGCTGGCTATTGGGATTGAAAGCAACGATGTTATTGGAGATTTAGACCATTTATAAAGATCACTTAATTAGTTTGATTGGTATAAGCTGCTTGAACCATTAGTTAACGCAGCTAACGGTAATATTATAAGAATACTTCTGATCAAAGCTTTAAAAAGCTATCACTTTTCTTTAGGTTGTTTGAATAAAATGCATATTCGTCTTTTTCTATATTTATCTATTTTTATTAGTTGTGCTTCTCTATCCTATCAAGTGGAGGCAAGAGATCATGAAACTGTTTCTTTATCAAATGAAGAGCAACGCTGGTTAGCCGATCATAAAGATATAATCGTTGGTGGAAGTCCTGATTGGACACCATTCAACTTTTCAGATCAAGAAGGTAATTCCCAAGGAATAGCCAATGATTATCTGCAACTTATTTCTCAATCTACGGGGTTAAAATACCGTGTTATTACCGATGAATGGCAACATAATTTAGAAAAAATAAAAGACAATAAAATTCATATTTTGGGCTCTGTCTATAAAACAAAGGCAAGAGAAAGCTATCTTAATTATTCAAAACCCTATTTAGAGTCGTTAGATTATTTTTTTATCAGAGATGATTTAAATGTTCACTCGTTTGCTGATTTAGATGGTAAACGACTAGCTTTGCGCAAAGGCTATGCGCATAGAGAGATAATAAAACAACATTTTCCTAAGATAACGATTATTGATGTTAATACTTTTGGCGCTGCTATTGATGCGGTATTAGAAAATAGAGCAGATATTTTATTTGATACCTATAGTGCACTTATTTACACCTTAGAATTAAAAGGAATAACAACCATTATTCCTTTTAAATCCACCCGTTATTTAGGTAAAAGGCCTATTCATTTCGTCGTAAACAAGGCTAATCCAGAATTAGCCAGTATTATTCAAAAAGGCTTAGATGCCATAACACCAGCAGAAAAAAAAGCCGTACTTGGAGCCTGGTCAATTCCGCAACAAGCCATCAACCCACCCATTAAAGATGATGTATTTACATTATCCCATAAACAAAAGCAATGGATTAATGAACACCAAGTGATCAGGGTTGCTGGAGATCATGCATGGGCACCATTCGAATTTAGAAACGAACAAGGCTTACACGATGGCTTCGCTCATGATTTGTTACTTACCATTGCAAAATTAACAGGGTTAACATTTAACTACTCAACAGATGTTTGGGATGAATCGATTTCAAAAGTTAAAAATAAAGAAAAAGATCTATTAGTTGCTGCTTTTAAAACTGAAGATAGAACAAATAATTTACTTTTCTCTCAACCCTATACTAAAGTGCTAAATTATTTTTTCATTCGTAATAACATTAACATCACCAAAATAGATGATTTAAATGGGCTTAGGCTAGCTATTATTCAAAATAGCGCAATGGAGTCTGAAATTAAAAAAATGCTACCTAACTTACGTATTATCTACATCGACTCACCTGAGCAAGCAATAGACTATATTATTGAAAACAAAGCTGATGTTCTATATGACTCACACGCAGTGATAAATTATAATCTTAATAAAAAAGCAGTAACGAATATAATTCCTTTTAAAAAATTACCTAACAGCTCTATTAAAGGACTTCATGTTGCTGTTAGAGATGACTATCAGCCATTACTTGGTATTATTAATAAAGCACTTGTTCACATAGAAAATACCGAACTTAAATCTTTATTAGATAAATGGCTAATCAATAAAAAGCTCGTTGATCAGCCTCGTATTTTATTAACAAAGCAAGAAAAAGAGTGGCTACTTAAGCATAACCATTTTACTTTGGTTGCCGATCCTCGCTGGATGCCTTATGAGTCAATTGACGAACACAACAAGCATAGTGGCATTATCCCCACTTACCTAGACATTATTGCCAAAACATTGGGTATTAGTTTTGAGCTTATCCCAACTAAAAATTGGCAAGAAAGCCGTGATTTATTGCTAAATAACAAAGTGGATATTGGATCGGCATCAAGCTTATATGAACCCTTCAAACAATTGTCATCTACTGACAGCTATATTAAAAGCCCATTTGTTTTCATCATGCGAAATGAAGATAGATATATCGATGATATCAGCCAAGTGCTAAACAAGCGTATTACGTTGATTAGCGCTTATTCAAGTACAAAAATTTTGATTGAAAGGTTTCCAAATAAAGATTTTCAATTTGTTAACTCAACTGAACAAGGGTTAGAAGATTTATCTTTGGGAAAAACTGACGTCTTAATTTCTTCGTTAGCACAAGCAAATTATTTAATTGCTGAACAAGGATATAATGCTTTACGTGTTGTTGGTAAAACTGAATACAGTTTGAATATTAGCTTTGTTTTACAAACTGAATTTAAAATGTTGGTAGCTATGTTCAATAAAGTCATTGCAAGTA
>JBLHNB010000285.1:0-3253 GCA_047621305.1 Alteromonadaceae bacterium
TGAGACACCATTAGTTGGTATAACCCGGTCATACACTTGCATCGAGTAAAATGAAGATCCCAATGCTAAAAGGTTAATGCTAACTGAGGCTATAATTGCATAATATAAATATTTTTTTTGCTCTTTAGCAATTGATTTGAACATTGCCTTCGAAGAGTCGAAAGCTGACTCTTTTACTTGGAACTTGAGCATCTTAAAAATAGTTTTGGCCGGAAAAGATGGGTGCTCGCTGATACCATTTTCACCTATGGATTTATAAACACCATTGACGTCAATATCAATAATAACCCTCAGTCCAGCCCCTGGAATTAATGCAAGTGCTGGAAGCATGGGGCTAGTTAGTTTTTTTTCCCACCGACTGGACTGAAGGTTTAACTTTGACAATAGATTATTAAACAAATCCTTTACAAAAAAACTGTCTACACGGTCTACAATTTCACTGAAGAGATTCTTATACTCGAAGTCTGAAAGCCGGGCGGATGAAAAGTGATCTAACGTGCAATCCTTACATAACCAATAAAGGTCATTTTTTAGCTGCTCCGGGCTATGGTAATAGGTCATTTAGAGCGCCTCCGGTCTCAAGTGACAATCTATCTGTTTTTAATGCTAGCTTCATTTCTAAAGCTTTATATTCTTCAATCAACTTAAATTTACTGATTTTCTTTTTATTCAAAATAATTAAGGCGCTCACTACTTCTATCCATTTTTTCTGTTGTAAAAAAAACAACCTTTTATTAGAGTTAAAAACATCCTCCGAAACTTCCACATCATTAGATAATATTTTAATATTGTTTTTTACGGCAACAAATCTGGTGTAGTTATTCATCAGTTCATCAATGACTTCCTTTTCCTTGGCGAGCTTTTGGTTTTTTACTTTTAATACGTTAATTCTTGACCTTTCAACATTGGAAAGTGCTGATGCACCAGCACCTGTTGACATTTCCAGTACCAAATAAATCAAATTTTCTTCTTGGTTACTATCAGTATCATATAAAGCCCCTTTTCTATGCTCAGCCCTTATTTTTAACGTTGGCCACAGTTGAGATTTTGCAGAACCGATATCTGATTTAGCCGCTTCGATTTTAGCATTCAAAATCCTTAACGCCGGATGAAAGCTTAATGTGTCTTCAACTAATTGTTCTATATTAATATCATCGCTAAACAGGGCTTTATTAGTGAAAGTAACATTACAATTGATCTTTCTTCCGGTTAGTATCTCAAATTGAATTTTAGACACATCAAACTCTGCTTTAACAATGGTTAAACTAGAGTTAACGTCAGCTATTTTTGTATTCAACAAGTTTTTGTCAGCTAAGCTAAGCTCATCAGCCTCAATCATTCTATCGATTGTTTCCATGATAGATTCAAGTTGAAGTAACCCAGCGTTCAAAATACTAATTTGGTCTCGTGCTTGAAGGTGCTTTTGTAAGGTATTAATATAATCCTCAATTATTCTATACTGGCTTTCTGCATGGGAATAAATCGCTTCATCTTTTTGCGCTTTAGCCTTGTCATAAATAGCATCAATTTTTCCACCGGCCCATAATGGCTGATCAACCCTGAATGTAGTTCTGGTGTTGTTTGATGATCCAGAAATATCAACTGATGGCGTAGGGTAGTATCCCCAGTTTGCACCTTCTAGTTGAAGATCGGATGCTTGAACTAATTTTTTTGATACAGTAATACTTGGGTGAGTACGCAAACCTTCAGATAACAATTCATCGAATCCTGCGTTACAGGTGTGATTTTTTTCTAATGCGGTTGCCATAGACACGGTTACCATTAAGGCAATAAATATTGGCAGTGCCTTTAGTAATTTCATATTTTGACGCCTGTATTCAATAAACTGGTAATAAATAAGAATTGATTAAATATAGAGTTAAATAGGCTTTCACCTATTAATGATAGCAACAACCACTTAATAATAAGTAAGGTGTTAAGAACGTATCTAAGAAGGTATTAATGGTTCTTTAGGAAAGAATAGTTATCTTGAGAGGGAAAATTTACAGTACTTGTGTTCAAGCTTCAAGCTTATTTATTCTCCAATAGTGAAATAATTCTGAACGAAGAATTCGATTCTCATATTAAAGGATTCATTGCTTATTGAGGCAGCCATTGAGTATCAAAGAATGAACGTTATAATTAAATTCGAGCCGAACAGTATAAGCTTGTCAACCCGACATATAGCTTTTAATTGTTACAGCTTAAACTCCTAAGCCCAAGTTGAGTGGCTGTTTTTATTCCAGCTGATTATTTTCACCGCTACTGCTGGTCATACCTGTCCCAGAGTCGAGTTCAGCAGGCAATCTTTACAACGTAGTAAAGCATGTAAAGTGCTTTGATTAAGCCTCACATCACGCATTAGGCAAGTGGGGAGGGCGTTCAAGCATCCACGTCATATGTTTAATTTTTGCCTGAAGCGTAGCCTCAGGGCGGGTTCAATTAAAGGACTGAATGGAGTTGACGCCAGTTCGAGTCTTGCCATATTAGCCACTCATTTCAACATCCTGATTAGTTGCATTGAAAAGCCCCGCCAGCGACTCAATACTCGTTTTCTTGTAATTCTGCTTTAACTTTTTTTATCAAATGACCCAAACAGGGTAAGTCGCATTAGATTTATTAAATTATTATCTTATCGCCATCTTTAGGTGTAGACGTATTTTAAATACCTACATAATGTAGGCCCGACTGTTTAATTAATTATTGATAATAATAAACAACTATTAAGACTTTGTTCACCATAATTATGGTTTTAATTGGCTTAGTTTAATCTAGAATAATGCCATAATTAATTTGTTTCTTTGAACATTATAAATTTAACAAAATTCTAAAATCTAAAGGAAGCTCTCAATGAGCTATACATTCCAAATTTTAAATAATGCTAATCAACAGATTATTGAAGTAAATGGTTCTAAAGAAAATTCTCGTAAATTCAGGTGACAAGTTTCAGATCCCATCTAATGCCACTGGCGTCTTTTCCCTTTACGGCAGCAAGTCAAGAGAGACTGAAGGCCCTAAAGGCCATTAAACAGGGTAAAGATTTACAAGTCACTTTTGAAAACGGCGTTATTATAACTTTTGAAGGTTTCTATAGTTTTCACACGGATGCAATTGCAGACAGCATTGAGTTTGTAGATGAGTCTGGACAGGTTCAGGCGCTATTATCAACAGCCATCACAACACTCGATTTCGTAGATGGGTCCGCTGTTTACAACGGTTTCAGTATGGATGCATCTTCAGACGTTTCATCTGG
>JBLHNB010000286.1:0-3198 GCA_047621305.1 Alteromonadaceae bacterium
ATGAAGCCTTAGTCGGAGACTAACTGACGGATGATTATTATGGGTAGTCGTTCTCAGTGGTATATTCGTCGCAACTTATTTTTTCCTGCAATCGATTGTTTACCGGTATGTTCAGCAAATAAGGCTAACTCTTCTAACCATCCGACAGCGCCGTGGTAGTCTTTTCCAAAATCATTGGTTAAGCTGAGCCATGTTTCATTATCTAGTCCCAATATGGAGAGTAATGCAGGTGTTTGTGATGGAATGGCGAATTCGCTCAACCATCCATTACCTACGATGTTCAAAGCTTTGTCCTGTTTACCGATCATCTCCACAAAGGAATGCATCGCGAACTCCGTTGAAGTGGTCAGTGAGAGTTACAATGCTAGCTTGGGGTTTAGAGTAAGCAGTAAGGGGTAACGTTAAGAGAAATTACTCTATCCCGAGATTGAGTAATTTTTACCTTCAAAAATTTAACCTATGACGATTATTTAAGCATAGGATAAGCTTGAAGTGCAGTCAATAAAGTACGGCTGCCCCCTAATATTTTGTAAATTTTTAGGCATGCTGTTGCCTAAAAATCAGTTATTGTGATCATTAATTTTAGCTTTAACTACCTTAATTTTTTTATTAAGACATAATATATGAACATTATTTATTTGCGATAATACAATTTGTTGATTGAACGCCATCTTTATTATCTTAAAATACTCAAAAGGTGTATGCATGGATTTAAAAGAAATTAAAGCATTTATCATACTCTCTGAGGAGTTAAATTTTGGTCGAGCAGCGCAGAGACTCAATATAACTCAACCGCCTCTCACAAGAATGATATCAAAGCTTGAAAACAAGCTAGGGGTAACGCTTCTAACCAGAACCACGAGGAAAGTAGAGTTAACTGATGCAGGCATATATTTGACTAATGAAGGCCAAGAAATCCTTGATAAAACCGAAAAACTAGAAAAAGAATTACAAAAAATTAGCCAACATAAATTTTACGAAATAACTATTGGGATTCACTGCCCCTCATTACATTCAGCTATACCTCAAATAATTAGCTCATTTACTGAACAATTCCCTCAAGCTAAGATAAATGTGCTAAATCTTCAAAAATCTATCTCCGCGTCACTGTTAATAGACGAAAAAACAGACATTGTATTCACCACATCACGCTTAAAAAATACAAATGTGAATTCTATGGCTATTGAACAGCAGCCACTTGGTTTTCTAATCAATAATGAGAATCCATTATCAAATAATAACAAAATACAGCTAAGTGATCTTAAAGGAGAAACTCTCATCTCCCACAAAAATAATGGAAGTTTAGGCTTTCAAATAGATTTTTTTTCCATACTAGAGCAACAAAATATTCACGTAGAGGTACTGCATAATAAAGAGGGAGAATCCTGTCCATACATGGTGATATTAAATAAAGGTCTATTACTTTCAACCAGAAACATGGCATTTTCTATTCCAAACACGACTTTTGTTCCACTTATTAACTATTCAAAAAAACTACAATTCTATGCATCATGGAATAAAAATAATGACATTGAAATTTTACAGATATTTCTTACTTTTATGTCTTCAACATTCTCAATACCTTCACCATCAATGAGTCAATAAACTAACCTATCAATCAACTGATAAATAACGCTTCCTCTTTAAAAGGCAGATACTTCATATATTAAGATTAATACCTTTTATGCATTAATCTTAATACTTATTTAGTATTTCTTTTAAATTATTCAATTGCTTATAGTGGTGTATTATCAATATAAAGCGAGAAAGTCATGATCACCCCCAAAAATACCACACTATATATCCAAGAACTTGGCCCTTTTCCACAAGCGGCGATGATTACCTTTTTGGAAAAAGGATTAAAAGTAGGCGTAGATTTCAATGTTGAAATCATAAACATAAAAAACAAATCAGCCTCATTTATAGCACTCAGCCCAACCGGCAAACCTCCATTATTAGAGGTGAATGGTATTCCTATCTTTGAAACCGCTGTTATTATAGAAGCAATTGATAATCTATATGGTACAAGTGGCCAGTTTCAACTAAGCGACACATTATTGAAAATGGAAAATAAGTCATGGACTGCATTTGGTCTAATGCTATTGAACGATGTATTCAATACCATTATGCAAACAGAAGAACAGAACTACATTTTATTTTTTAATAAAGCCCAAGAAAATTTTTTTAAACTAGAAGAAAGAATGGGATTAGGACCTTATTTTAATGGATCCGAAGTATCGTTAATTGATTTTGTCTACAGCACTCTTTTTCTAAGGCAAGAAGTATTCGAAAGGCACTATAACCTCAGAATGCTCGACAATTGTCCAAAATTAAGAAAGTGGTCAGAAGTGCTACTTGCGAGAGAATCAACAACCGCTTCATTGCCGGACCATTTCGAAAAGGGCCTAACATCTTGGCTAAATAGTTCTAATCTTTATCTTTCAAATAATTAAACCTCTTAAAAGGGTCCGTCAGGCCATGCCTTAGCTTACGACGAGAGCTATATTTGCTTTGATTTGATGGGCCTCGCTGTCCTTTGCAGTTTGAAGAGCAGCCAATAAAGTACGGCTGTCCCCTATTATTTATCTATGATGCGAAACTATTAGGCAACTTAGGATCAGTAGCAATCTGGGTGAGCTTAGCAAGACGAGTCAACTCAGGTAGGTTGACCACAGGCGATAAGATACTCGTGCTTGGTGAAGAAGCCACTAAATACCTTTATGGTGGTTTTGTTTATACTCATTAAACAGCATATCAGCAGCACTAACTTATCTATTATTTGACCGTTTTGTAAAAAAATTTTAATTTTATAATCGTTGTTAGTGTAATGATTTGAATTAAGTTGTATTTTAAGCCATAGAAATGAGAATTATTGAGTTATAACTCAGGAGAAGTAGTCGTAAATATTAATAATATAACAATCAATAACTTTCAATATTAGTTTTAAAATATATGCCTATGTTGCCAGATCGATCTTTCAATCTGCATTAACATTCATAAGTGCCCGCTATAATCTGATCATTTTTAATGCAAACCGTCGTTGCACCGTAACGTCGATTATTACTAAAGAAAACATTCTCACCTATCAATACAGAAACATTATTGAATATAGACTTTGATGCGTGAAGCTTTGTGTTAATTAAGTATTCCTGTATCTGTTGTTGATTATATTGAATGTTATTAATGGTCTCTACATTA
>JBLHNB010000287.1:0-3195 GCA_047621305.1 Alteromonadaceae bacterium
TGTTTTTTCTACGGTCTTCGGTATCACATTCAATTCCTGCTTGTTTTAGCTCTAAAGTAAAGTGGAAATTACTGCCAACACTCGCGGTAGATTCTAACTTAATCATACTTCCCATCGCAGTAACTATTTCTTGGCAAATACTGAGTCCTAAACCTGTCCCTCCATATTTTCGTGTAACGTCATTGTTAGCTTGTTTGAAAGGAGTAAATAGAAAAGGTTGCTGCTCTTTTATTATGCCTATACCGCTATCTTGAATTGAAATTTTCACGGTATCAATTATACCGTCCTTGCTAACTCTTTGTTTGATGCGCGTAATTGATACGGTTATTTGACCGTGTTCAGTAAATTTTATAGCGTTACTGATCAGGTTGTTAAGTACCTGAGAAATCCGTGTTGGATCGGAAAAGTAGTTGTGGGTGATTTTATCGTCTACATGATAGTGCAACATCAGTGTATCTTGGCGTTTAATATGACTGAAGCTACTCATAATGTTTTTTATCAAGAGGTGAAAATTAACCGGAACAGCTTCTAAGGTAAGTTTTCCCGCATTCATTTTAGAAAAATCTAAAACATCATTTAAAAGCGATAATAAGTTTCGTGCCGAGCCATTTAAAGTCCCCAACAATTCTTGTTGGTTAGCATCAAGGGGGGTGAAGGTTAATGCTTCAGCCATGCCTAATACACCATTCATGGGTGTACGAATTTCGTGACTCATGCGAGCCAAGAAGGTCAGTTTTTCTTTAGCAGATTCTTCAGCCTCATTTCTTGCGTGTTCAGCAAGCGATAGTGCGTTTTCAACTTTCTGTTGCACAAACTTCTGTGTTTGTAATTGGCGATAATAAATCCAAAAAATAATTAAGATAACAGTAAATGTAATGCCAAGGATGTAAGCTGCCTGTCGATAAACATTGTCTAATTTTTGTTGGGCGTTATTTTCAGAAAATGCAGATTTGTTCCATTTCGCGTATAAATCATCAAATTCATTAGCGGTAATGCTATTAATTGTGCGATTGAATAAGCTAATTAATGGGGTGTTAGCTTTTAGAGTTGCAAAGGTAAACTGAGCATTGAGGTTAAAACGGGGCAAGGGCTGACTGGTTAAATTGGATAAACTTTGTTGCTTAATAATATAGGCACTAGTGAGTGATGGACCAATAAATATAGATGCTTCAGCGCGAGAAACGGCGTTAATAGCCCCTTCTATCGTAGGATAAACTATAACAGAGGCATGTGGATATTGCTTTTTTAACAATGTTGTTGCGTTGAAGTTGCTCACAACGGCAATTTTTTCACGGCTCAAATCATTAATATTATTGATTAATGCATAATCATAGCGATAAATAATACTATAGGAAGACTTTAGATAGGGAACTGAAAAATTGTACTCTTTATTTCTCGTTTCATTTTCTTCAACGTGTACTAAAAAATCTGCATGGTGATTTTGCACAGCATCAAGGGCCATATCAAATGTTTCAACAAATGTTGGTTTGAATATGATGCCAAGTTTTTGTTGTGCAATGTTAATTAAATCTATAGCAAAGCCTCGTTCGGTAATATTGGCAAAACCTTTAGTAATGATATAAGGCGGCAGGCCATTTTTGGTAATAGGAAAATAGAGCTGGTTATGGTCGATAATATAATCTTTTTCAATGTCAGATAGTTGGGTAAGGTAATCGCCAATAGTAAGTTTTATAGGGTTCTTTTGGGAGGCCGTATATTTATTTTTCCATAGATTTGCTTGGGCTTTATTTACGATACGTAAACTATCATTAATTAAGTAAAGTAATTTGCGGTTACTCTTCGCTGTGGCAAAGTGGAAATTGATGGTAGGTGCTTCTTCTGTAGAAATATAAAACTCTTTCATTAAATGTAAATCATTTAATTTTTGCTGTAACAACCAAGGTTTAGTTGAGTACAGGGCATCAAATTCTTTGTAGTCCGCCAATAACGCATCTATATTTTTGTAATACGTTCGTTTTACCTGTGGCCCTAAAAAATCAAGTGTTGAGGTACGTGAAGAATGAATAGCGAGTTGCGTATCGGCAACATCATCATTTTTTAAACGTCTAAAAATACGCTGTTGAAACTTAGCATAGGGGATACTGTATAAAATGTCTTTTTCATCATTATTAAAAACACTGACGGCGGCAATATCAATTTCTTTATTTCTTAGTGACTTAAACGCGTCACTTGAAGTCATATGTATAAACTGGACGGGTTGTTGATGATCTATCGCCCAAATTTGCCAATACTCTTTTAAGAAATTTACTAGCAGGTGAAAATGATCATCACCGGTATTATTGAGTGCTAGTTTAGTTGGAAGTGCAATAATGATGCTTTTAGTCGCAGGAATAGATGCTACAGGGGAATGTTCTGCTAATAATTTCTCTGATGCCGCATAAGTTTGCTGTTGGGATGCAAATAGCAGTAGCAACCCTAAAATTAATAAGGATAGCGGGGTAAAATGTTTTGGGATAACTCTCTGCTTAACAAAAGCTTTTATCATTAGAGAATAAACTTAGTGAGGGGAATAGTTTATTCTAAACGTATTTTAAGCAGTATTACAACTTGTCTACTCCTATACTGTCATGATAAATTAGTGACTAAGTTGTATATACAATTAGATAAGGTTAATAATGTCACCAAGCTATACACTCATCAAGGGTCGGGTTCCATTACTGATCAGTATGCCTCATAACGGCGAACAGATCCCTCAAGATATAGCCAATAAAATGACTGAACTGGCAAAAACAGTACCTGATACTGATTGGCATAAAGATAAATTATACGATTTTGCTAAAGCATTGGGTGCTTATATTATTATGCCAACGTATAACCGCTATGTTATTGACTTAAATCGTGATCCTAATGGTGTAGATTTATATCCGGGGGCAAATAGTACTGAACTATGTCCAACCACAGCTTTTGATTTATCTGCTTTATATATTGAAGGTAGCGAGCCCAATGCCGATGAAATTACCTATAGAATCAAACACTATTGGCAGCCTTATCATGATCAAATATCGGCAACAATCGCTGAGATGAAAGCTAAGTTTGGTCAAGCCGTATTGCTTGAAGCCCATTCGATACTTTCACATGTACCGAGATTTTTTGAAGGACAATTACCTGATTTTAATTTTGGTACTGCGAATGGAGAAAGTTGTTCTGCACAATTAATTGCTGAAATTAATCAAT
>JBLHNB010000288.1:0-3191 GCA_047621305.1 Alteromonadaceae bacterium
TGACGGTTAAACCAAATCCCATAAACGACGTGGTTTTTTAGCACCAATAAATACTGTTGCTAATGTTCACATGGTGCGCAAAGAGGAAGTAACCACATTACTCTGCCTTAGGTCTGCTTCAAGCTCTTAGCTGCCGTTGACATATGGATAATTAACGCTAATTATGAGTCTATTGTCATCATAAAACATCTATTGGTCTAACTCGCAATGGGAAAAAAACGTCTTAGGCATTCAACACTATATCTATTCATCCAATCGCTTAACTGAAATTTCCTTTGCTAACTCTTATTAAAGTGTTATGACCAATATTACTGGTCATAACACTTTAATAAAGGATGTTACCTATGATTGATTTTTTGCACTGCATTTCTAACTCGCCTAAAACTTTCTTGGGATTGAGTGCACGAATCATTAAAATTAAAATAAGCAGGAGCCATGGAAAATGAGCTCCATATTTTTAATAAATACTGTTTAAATAAATTAGCTCTCTCTAGACGATGACCAATATTAAAAGACTGAAGGTTAATAGATATACGATCTCTTATATCTTGGTCAAAGATAGGAGTATCGAACAACATTGCATCTAAATATGCAAAGTCACCTAGCCAGCGCTTTACATGATAACCACCAATAGTTGTCACACGAAAGCTATCAGGCATATCGCCAAATAATATTTTATCATCATCTTCTTCGAACGTTACTCTGAGTGATGTTTCTATAAGTTTTTTGTTCGTTGCTCTCCTGAGCGCTCCTTCAATTTGCCCCTCCATAAAACCTAGGTTTTGAAGCTCTTGAATTAATATACTTGTATTACAAAAACCGTCTTTATTTAAATGATCACCTTTATGATCTAAAAATGAAATTGCAATAGGGACTAAAAAATGCTCTCTAGGGTCGGCGCTGGAAACGTCTAAGATATTCATTGATATGGATGTTTCAGGGTTATAATGAGCAAAGTCGCCAAGTATAGCTTGCTTCGTAAACTCATGAAGTGGAATCTGATAGCCACCTTGTAGTTCTTCAATATCTATAATTTTTTCGGCTTCTACATTGGGGGAACCAATAAAAGAAGTTACAAACTCTATAATTGACCTAATATTCCCCCCCGTAATATTGGTTAGGAACTCATTAATTTCGTTATTGCTTTGTATAGATCTTATTAGTACATCGAGAAATACAGCCAAATTTTCAGAAGTCACATTTCCAAAATCAACATTCGTCTTTTTTCCTCTTGCTAAACGAGATGCGAACACCAACCTTTTTGAAACAACATCTTCGACCCTAGGCGGAGCTATAGTAAAAACCTTATGTGGGTAGGCGTTTAACGCTCCAGAGCGTTTTGACTTATAAAATGTTTGAGGACGTACAGCCAAAAATACTGTTGCTTTCCATTCTTTAGCTAATTCCTGAGATATAATGAATGCATTCTGTTGTACTTCAAAGTCGCGTTGATCTGCATTATCAATGCAGATAATCGGTTGTTTTTGTCTGCTTCTTGATAAGTATTCAACTGAACGTCTTATATGGTTACTCTTATTCTCCTGAAGCTCAAAAAGCGACTCTATAAGCTTATCTTGATATTTTTCAGGATTAGACTTTTTGTAGCTACCCCAAAGGCTATCTTCGAAGCGAGCTATTTCGTCTTTATATACCTTTTGTACAAAATCACTTTTGTTAATATCTACCTTATATATTTCAAAAAGTTGCGATTTGACCTGTTCCAGAACTAGGTTATTCACATCAGTATCTAAGGCAGCATTAGATCCAAGGTCAATGTATATATAAATAGCATTCTTAAATTCCGTAAATGCACTATTATGAAGTAGGTTTTTAACAAAAGATGTTTTACCAACACCAACATCTCCGAGCAGAACAATGGGCCTTCTCGACATCGCTTCTGCCATAACGGAGGGATCAAAATTTATACTATTTCTAGTTTTTACTGGTACGATGATAGGTTGTTTTTCTGAACTACTGAATATTGCAGCATAACGAGCTTCTAAGATATTCTTGCTTAATAAAGCGTACCTATTTAAAACACCACTATCACAGTAGCATTGCTTATAAAAATCTTTTTCAACATCAATATTATCAATGACATCTTGTATAAAAAGCTCTGAAAGTTGCCTCAAAGTGCCTTGAATCTCACTCGCATACCTAACAAATGGATAGTTTTGTAAATGTGAAGATAGTTTTCTTGGTAATCTTGTATCGCCAATAGTTAATAGTCTGACTAGCCGATTATCATTTATGCCATCTTTAGATATGCAGTTCCACGCATCAGTAAAGTTTTCGTATAAATGCATCAATGAAGTAAATACAAGGGCTTTTCCATCCGTTACATTTATTCCATCTACTCTTGATGCTAAAAATATTACAAATTGATGACCGTTTGTTACAACAGCAATTGGAACACCTCGGTTGGAACAGTAGCTAGTTACCTGTTCAATGGCTTCTATAAGTGGCTGGTTTCCAAGAAGCAATGTCTTGATTGGTATAGTTAATTTAGACGAGATGCCAGCAGGGATGTCAAATGAAATGCCTTCTCTTTTGGCTTCAACGACGACTTTACGAGGAGTCCCTAATTCAAAGTCAGTAAAGCCATTAGCTGTTTCATATTTTTCAATTTCGATCGAACCATCCCAGTTAAGACATTCTTTGATCAGAATATCAAGAATATGAAATCTTGTTTGGGCTTCATTCATATCTGTATCAGATAATGTTTTGATAAGTGACTCTAACCTATCTTTAGCTTCGTGCAGCGAATACAAAATTTTCTCCTCGTTTAAATACCTAATTGGGATACTACTCTATTGTTTACAAACAAAAAAGATAAAACTTATTGCGACCTATGGCTCTTATCAGATATAAATATCGACAAGAAAGATGGGGTAGGTATTAACTAAGGATAATGTCATTTAGATAAGTTAAGCTACACCTTAATCGACTGACGATGATCTTCAATGACAGTGCACAATAAGTTAGTTTTCTAACTAGCTATGGGGCGTTAGAGAGATCGTACTAATACTCTATTTTATCTGAATTTTAAAAAATCGAATGACCGTAATGGTGGCTAAGCGGACTATTTATGGTGATTAATTCACGACTAAATTAGGTCAGGTATGTGGCATTAGTTAACGTTAAGAGGTGAAATACCACAGGCATAATGAGCTTGCAGGAGTCATTCACTC
>JBLHNB010000289.1:0-3187 GCA_047621305.1 Alteromonadaceae bacterium
TTTAAACTCCCAAAAAAATCGTTATTCTTGCGTAAGCATTAAAAACCAATACTCTTAATTAATCCGTGCAGACAATTTGATAGTATAAAACTCACAAAAAACAGGCCGTATACAAAACTATTTAAACAAAAAGTCGACATAATTAGCGTGATTTAGTGCAATAAAAAAACCAACTACTAATAGCTTTTTAAATTCAATAACTTAAGTAATATTTACCATACATAAATAATAAAACTGTAAGATATATCGACACAAAAAATTAACTTTTTAGAGAAAAACTATATTCGTTTTTTTACATGAATTAACTGATGATATTTTCACTTTTTTTACCTAACGCTCAAAAAATATTAACCATATCCGAAGATTAATCCGCCTTACTTTTTTCAATCCCAACAAAAACCCCTGATACGTTCAGGTGGGTTTTTAAATCCGCCATCAATAGAATCTATTTTTAACAGGCAATATTATTAGCAATTGAAATCCATTTATCTTTTATAGTTTATTCAACCAAAAGAAAAGACGTTGACCTGCCAGGCTAGAGAAAAAAAGATTCTGATTTATTAAGGTCTAGCCACTCTGAGCAGGATGATAAAGACCCCTATGCTAAGTAATACGTTCAAACTAATGCATGTATTTGATGAGATCTATGAGGCAGACCTTGATTACTTTGGATTTTAATTTATTTTAGAGAAAATTGGCTTTAGGAGATAACGCCACAACACTAATGGCGCTTTTAACCTGAGGATAGAGTTTAGACAGTCGTGAGCTTCCGATTATAGATGAACGATATAAACCCCAAAGAGCTTCGTAATATCAAGCTTTGTTGGCGTTCGTTTCAATCATCCAAACCGACTTTAAGAAACCAGTGCGATGAGCATAGTCGACTAGAATTTATAAAACATGCCAACCATATAAACTGACGGATCAACAGAGACATCAACTGATGCTTTTATTTTACCTAAGTTTGAATCGGTAGTGATCTCAGCTTCGGTATCAATATCGATATGGTAATACGACATACTCAAACCAACATTTTCGGTTAAAGCGAAGTCAAAACCTGCTGTAAAAGCTAAACCAAAAGAGTCATCTAACTCGACATCTGTATTATCCACAGATAGGATACCAACAGGGCCGCCAGTAGCTAAATTTGCTAATAACTCAAACGTATCGGCATTATCTAGTGCTGATTTTGCTTTGCCATCAAAAAACACAGTGTAGTTTATGCCGACACCAACATATGGCTGGAATTTTTCATTTGGCTCATTCAAAAAATAAGTCAATGATAAGGTGGGTGGTAAATGCTCAGTTGAAGCAATATCGGCTCCTAATGCCTCTAAACGAATATCATGTTTAAAAGGTGTTGCCGCTAGTAATTCTAAACCTATACGGTTACTTAGCATATAGGTTAACGTCAAACCAAGCTGGGTATCTTTATCAACATCGACACCATCAACACCCGTATTACCAAGCGTAGGAGAATCGATCATAATGGTATTACTTGATGCATTAGGCGCAATTTGCGTAGCGCCTGCTTTCACAATGAAATCACCTTCTTGATAAGCCATTACACTCTGACTTGCCGCTAAAGCTCCACACATAGACAAAGTGAATACCGACTTCTGAAATACTGCTTTTGAGATAAGCATTGTATTGCCCCCTTAGGACTAATTGAACTTGCGCGCATATTAACCCTACAGTTCATAAGATAAATTGATCTAACTCAAGCTTGGTACTGAAAACTACTATCGTATAAACACAACGCTAGTCTTTTTGATATAGATCAATTCTTTATATCAATCTATTTCATTATGCGAAAATAGTTAATTTAAATTACTTTCTATTAATGAATGAATGAACACTCTTTTAGCTGAGTCAGTTATGATAAGTTTTGTGATTTTATTTATTTTTAGTATTTCTTAGGAACACATATGAAACGTATCTTCTTATTCTTAATGACCAATATCGCCATTATGGTAGTTTTGAGTATTACCCTCCGCTTACTAGGTGTTGATAGCATACTGGCGGAAAATGGCTCCGACCTAAATTTACAGTCACTCGTCATTCTTTCAGGGGTCATTGGCTTTGGCGGGGCTTTTATATCGTTAGCGATTTCTAAGTGGATGGCCAAGCGCATGACCGGCGCTGTCGTGATTACTAACCCCAAGACGAATATTGAAAAATGGTTAATCAGTACCGTTGAAAAACAGGCTTCCATAGTAGGTATAAAAGTACCCGAAGTAGCTATTTTCCCGTCCTCTCAAATGAATGCCTTTGCAACAGGTGCGAGTAAGAACAAGGCCTTGATTGCTGTATCTCAAGGTTTATTAGACAATATGGCTCAAGGCGAAATTGAAGCGGTAGTCGGCCATGAAATGAGTCATGTCGCGAACGGTGACATGGTAACGCTGACGCTTATTCAAGGCGTTGTAAATACCTTTGTTGTATTCTTAGCGCGCATTATTGGTCATGTTGTTGACCGTGTCATTTTAAAAAATGAGCGTGGCCACGGCATTGGTTATTTCGTCACAGTCATGATTGCACAGGTTGTTCTGTCTATTCTTGCGAGCACTATCGTGATGTACTTTTCACGAAAGCGTGAGTTTATCGCTGATACCGGCGGCGCTGATTTAGCAGGCCATCAAAATATGATTAATGCTTTAAAACGTTTAGCACAAAAAGAACCGGAAGCCTTACCTGAACAATTAGCGGCTTTTGGTATTGATGAGAAACCTAAATCGGGTTTGTCTCAATTATGGACATCGCACCCACCAATAGAGGCACGAATTGAGGCTTTAGAAAAACGCGCTGCAGGCATGTCATAATTTAGCACTACATACCGGGGTGAATTAAACGCTTGATACCTTAGTGTTTTTCACCCTTATACAATAAAAAGACATGAGCCCAGTGAACGAAATTTACTCCGCCAATCGTTTAAAAAATGATTTGGTCAGTTCGTCCGCAGGAAAAAAAGTCTCAACTTTTAACTCTTCAGCGGTCACATCTAATGCAGTACCAAATGAAGAGATCATGCTAAAAACGTTAAGTGTAATACCGGCAGTCGTCATTTCCATGGGCAAAATAGGCGCTAAAGGCATACACATTTCAGTCATATCTCGCACCTCGTCAAGGCCCGACATTTCTACCATCTCTTCAAGTAAATCACTTAGAAATTTATTATTTGGATCGG
>JBLHNB010000290.1:0-3177 GCA_047621305.1 Alteromonadaceae bacterium
CCAGCGTGTCGCTAATCGGGGTTTAATGCACATCCCCTAGAAATTAACCTTAGATGGGGTCAGTACATGATACGTGTTGAAAGTAGACACAGATAACGGTTCAATTAAACGTCCGTTTTTATGAACTATGACAATTGAACTTGATAGTGATGCAAACACCCTAAGATTGTGTTCATAAAACTGGTCTATACAAACAAAGTTTACTTTAGTATATAGTATCGAGTTTAGTGAACTTATATCATGAAATTTGGTTATACAAGAGTCTCGACAGGCGAACAAAATTCGGACTTGCAAATGGATCAGCTATTAGCGGATGGTTGTGATGAAATTGTCAGTGAAGTGGCCAGTGGAATAAAAACAAATCGTCCTATTCTTGAAGGCTTGCTAAATAAAGTGCGTAAGGGTGATGTGATTGTTGTTTGGAAATTAGACCGTTTGGGGCGTTCACTGAAACACTTGGTTGATTTAGTTAATATGCTGATGGAAAAAGGTGTCGGCCTGAAAAGTTTACAAGACCCCATTGATACAACCAGCGCACAAGGGCGATTGGTGTTTAATATTTTCGCTTCCTTGGCAGAGTTTGAGCGAGATCTAATTGTTGAACGAACACAGGCTGGGTTAACGGCTGCTCGCGCAAGAGGCCGTACTGGTGGAAGACCAAAAGGGTTGAATAAAACCGCACAGACAAAAGCACTTGCAGCTGAAGCGTTGTACCAAAAAGGCGAGATGAGTGTGAATGGTATTGCTGAAACTCTCAGCATCAGCAAGGCAACGCTTTATAAATATTTACGTCACCAGTCCGTTAAAGTAGGAGATACTAAGCGGGGAAATATTATGAAGAAATCCCAGTAAATACCGATCAGTATACTACGTAATCTGAGCTAAAATTAGCCGGTTGGGAGTTTAATAGCACTGGCCGATCTAGATGTGCCTATTTTTCACACGTATCATGTACAGCTCTCTTTTTGGTGCTCCCTGAACTCGTTGCATAATATCGTCTAAGGATTAGTGTTTTAGATTAATTTGAAACTTTGCGACACAACCATAGAAAGAGTATAAGGAGGTTTAGCTGGTGATTAACTTTCTAATTGCTTTAACATCTCTTTGTGGGGGAGATCCAAATAGCCGTGAATATTCACGACTAAATTGAGAAGGACTTTCGTATCCAACCAAATAGGCGGCTCTTGTTGCATCAGTATCATCAGAAAGCATTATTTGACGTGCTTCGGTTAATCGTAACCTTTTTAGATACTGCAATGGACTCAAGCCTGTTACTTTCTTAAATTGATTATAAAAATTTGATGTACTCATCTTAATCATTGTTGCTAGTTCATCTATGCTCTTAGGTTTAGCAAAATCTGATTTCATTATTTCAATAATTTTAGCGATTCGATACATGTTGCTACCGTGCAAACATGTTTGAATTATTGATGATCCATGAGGGCCGATTAAAAGGCGATAATATATTTCTTGAAAGAAAATAGATGATAAATAAGGAATGTCCTTAGGGGTATCTAATAATCGCATTAATCTAAGAATAGCATCTATCAACGCCGCGTCCATATTTCCAACAAAAATTCCTTTTACAGTTCTATGAGGTAATTCTGCTTTTGAATCTAGCTTTATTACGAGTTCAGTCATTATTTTCATGTCAATATCAATTTGTGCGCATAAGTAAGGTTTATCCTTGCTTGCTTTTGTTACCTCTCCTATTAAAGGTAAATCAACTGAAACAGCTAAGTATTTTCCTCGATTATATTGAAAAACTTCTTTATCGAGTGTTACCTGTTTATTGCCTTGAGCGACCACATAAATAGAAGGACGATAAATCACCGGTAGCCTAACGTTCAGTGAAGACATTTTATAACAGTATAATCCATCAATACTTGTAGCATGAATACCATCAAGTTTAGAGTATCTGTTAATAATTTCATCTAGTTCATTAAATACGTTATCGTTTATCATCAGTACAAGCCCCCCATATAAGATAGCTATTAATGTACATGAACCGAAAAGACAATCAAAAATTTAATTTCTTAAATTGTAGGATTGGGCAATATCCTAGCGACATTGTGTATTCACAGTTAAACGTTGCGGGTATAACATAATGCTTCTTATTTATTCATCACTATAAAATCAGGAAATTAATCATGTCTAATAATCAACCCGTAGCAATTATTACTGGCGCTTCAAGAGGAATAGGAGCTGCTGTTGCTAAACGGTTAGCTTCAGATGGCTTTTCAGTCGTAGTTAATTTTGCGACTAATGAAAAAGAAGCGTTGAATGTTGTAGATGAAATTAAACATTCTGGCGGAAAGGCGGTTGCTATAAAAGCCGATGTATCGAAGACGCTTGATGTTACTCAACTTTTTGATCGTACAGAGTCGATATTTGGCACGCCTGATGTCTTGGTCAATTCCGCTGGAATAATACAATTATCGCCTATAGCTCAATACAGCGATGAAGCCTTTGAAAAAATAGTGGCCGTGAACTTTAAAGGTACATTTAATACATTACGTGAAGCCTCCAATAGGCTAAAAAATGGTGGACGTATTATCAACTTTTCCACATCAGTTCTTGGTATAAATTTACCTGGTTATTCCGTTTATGCGGCGACTAAAGCAGCTGTAGAAGCTATGACGGCTATTTTTGCAAAAGAAATGCGTGGCCGTTTTATTACTGTCAATGCCGTTGCTCCTGGGCCTACAGCAACTGAACTTTTTCTTGATGGAAAATCAAACGAGGAAATTGAACAATTGGCTAAGATGAACCCGCTAGAGCGTTTAGCTGAACCTGAAGATATTGCTAATACGGTTTCTTTTCTTGCGAGTACAGAAGGTGGTTGGATCAATGGCCAAACGTTACGTGCAAATGGTGGAATGGTCTGAGAAAATAGTGATGGTTAAACAAACTTTATGCGTAACTACTTACCCCTATGACAAAAAATATCTGCTGTCTTGAAGTGCGGTAATATTTTACTCTACAAAGTGTTGTGGTTGAATGAACAGGACGAGACCTTTGCATATATACCCGCAAAGGCTCTTAATTTGGTTGTGTCGCAAAGTTTCAAATTTAGCGTAAAGAACTAAGCTCTAGACGTGATTATGCAACGAGTTCTAAAAATTGATGATAGTCAGAGAGATCTGTATTTTTGAACTGCTTCTTTCTAATCATATG
>JBLHNB010000291.1:0-3171 GCA_047621305.1 Alteromonadaceae bacterium
AGGCATTCCCACCCACGAGTTCATCATCGCTAAGGTGTTGTGGTAAAATGGCATACTTAACGGGTCCAAAAAACGTTGATTGCATACCCATTACAAACAACAGCAGTAGTAGCAACGAGTAGGACTCAGTAATAAAGCAAACCGCTGCTAGGCACATAATAATAATTTCTGCGAACTTAACTTTTCGCATAATCGATGACTTTTCATATTTATCTGCTAGTTGTCCAGCAATTGACGAAAACAAAAAAAATGGCAATATAAATAACAAAGCAGCCAAGTTCAAAACGGTATTGGTATCAAGCCCTATAGATTGTGTTGCAGTGAATGCAATCAGTAACATCAACGTATTTTTAAAAATATTATCGTTAAATGCACCAAAAAATTGAGTACAAAAGAAAGGTAAAAAACGTTTAGATTTCATTAACGCTAATTGACTATGCTCTTCCTTATTATTTTTCATTTGTTTATCCATATTTTGTTAGATCACTACTGTTAAATTGTTAGAGCACCGTTTCTGTGACATTTAATGGTCGAACCATACCGGCCCATAATTTACAGACGTTATTATCTGCTACATAACGTCGATGAAAACCAGTCATACTAGAAGTATGTTTAAAAAACCTACATTCCCACCCGATAAATGAGCCACTAATATCGCGTAGAGCTTAAGAAGCATTAATACACCGCTGAACTTTCAATCTACCCTAATCCGTAGTCCGTTGGAAGTCACGCAACGCCGTTAAAGCCGCCTCACGTTATTATCAACTAGCTAAATTCACACAAATGGTTTATTTACAGCACTAGGCTAGTTTTTACATGGTTAAAAGCTCTAATCATGTGCTGACTTTTATTTATGGCTTATAAAAAAGGCGGACTGTCATCAGTTCGCCTTTTTTAGGTTTGGGTCGATTAATGCTTAGGTCAAAATTATCTAGGCTGATTTTAATAACCTCAATCTATCCAAAACGGCTTTAGCGTCGTGGTGACCTGACCTAATACCTGATGCCTCTAATCGATGGTCTAAATTGCTCCCTGATAATGTCGTTTCTATTTCTCCTTCTGCCTCATCTAAATAACCAGCCCTAAGCTGTCTTTGATTGATGTTGTTTAGCGAGTCATTTAGATCTCTTAAGGTGCCATTCAGGCTTTGTGTTTTTTGTGACAAGCACTGACTTCCTTTTAGGTTATGCTGATTCGCTTTAATAATTTGTACTTGCCTTTGATGACTTTGTATCGACCTGACAGCCGTTTTTAAATCACCCATTAGCCTGGCTTCTAATTTGTTTAAATGTTGAAGATGTTTTTGCTGCTCTTGAATAATAATTTCATCTTCTGCAATTAATGCGGCTAAGTCATTCGATAGGGCTTCATCTTTTTCCATTGCTTGTAAGGTTTGTTGCTCAAGTAGCCCTGTTCTGGATTTTAACTCCTTAATAGAATTTGATAATGATTTAGCTTCAGCCTTCACATTTGCCAAGTGAAGTTTGGCTGATTTAATCGTATGTTCAACCTCGAATATTTCCTGTTCAAATATTTTAATGTCGTTTATTTCAACTAGTTTTCTTACAGGTTCTTCAGCAGATGCACGCATTAATAGCTTTAGTTTTTGATATAGACTCATAATTATTACTCCGCATATTCTTTGATGAGTTGCTGTGTTTTGGCTTCAGAAATCTTGTTCATTAATCTCAGACTTTCATGTTGATCACGCATGCTTTTAGACAGAGTAATTGTGCTACTCACAAGAAATAATGCACATAAACCAAAGTAGGCTTTAACAATAAAATCTATTGGGCTAAAGATAATCCCCCCCAGCATGGCGCCTAACGCTATTACAAATGAGGCCTTAACAAAGAATAGCCAGCTAGAAGAATTGCTTTGAATTTGTTCGTTCATGTTTCTCTCCATGTATTTAAGTGTCGAGATGGAGCTTGCCTAGACCAATACTTTTTAACAACATAAATGCGAACGATGTCAATATAAGACACTAAAGGTATCAGATACCAATACCATTTATAATTCTTGTCTGAATCAAATAATATTGAACGCTAGGTGTTGGATAACTCTATTGGTTTTAAATGCTTACAAGATTATAAAAAACAGCAATATTACTCATTGATATAGTTGTTTTTTGGTTATTTTTCAGATCTGTCTGTATCGCGGTATACCGAAAGCGGAAACGTTTAATCCAGGACTCTCTATAAAAACTGAGTTTTGAAATAACCTGTTTGTTATGAATCACTTGCTCTCTTAATATTGTTAAACTAATAATTTAACGAATGGATCTAAAGTATAAAAGTAATAGGCGGACCATATGTAGGCCATTCATCATATTGTTAAATTTGAAAGGATGGGCATGAAAGAAGCACTAATTTTTTTCAATAGCCGAGGCTCTCTTAGAGTAGAACTCTTTCGGAGATAAATCCTCTTCTTATGAAAATCTGGAAGGCTATTAATATGTAGCCATCGATATTTTATCAGCTATTTCAATGACCAAGACTTCCATAAAAAAGTCAGTACAAACAGTGTCATCACAAGCATTATCCAAATAACAGTGTCATCACAAGCATTATCCAAATAGAAGGTTAATCTCGTCTCGCTTACTGCGACAAAGGCGTTAACAGTTCGCTATTGAGGATAGCGAGAATTATTTGCAATGACTTTTGAGTTAAGTTGATACGTACCTTCAATGATAAAATTGATGGCAAAATTTAGTAATTTATTGAAATAAAAAGACAAAGCGGCATCAGCTGGTTTATTTGGTAGTCGATTATCAAATGCGCTAGGATAATCACACGCTGGCCATGCGCATGTTCACGCCCTTAGCGCTTGGGCGCAAACAGCCATTAAATAACTTAGGATAAATAAAAATGAACGCACAGGAAACATCCCCCACCGTCGCTACGCTAGATGATCTCGCTAAGTTGGCAAACTACTCACTCATGGACACGCTCAACTGCGACCCTGATGCGAAAGCAAACGGAGTCGACCACTCCCCTCGACAAGTTTTCACTGGTCACTATGTCACCGTCAACCCCACACCAATTAAAGACCCCGAATACGTCACGCACAGCAAAAGCTTTTTTCGCGAACTTGGCTTCGCCGACAGCATGGCGAAGTCGGCCGACTTCGTCCGAATATTCTCTGGTGATATCACTCATGCTCCAGAAC
>JBLHNB010000292.1:0-3111 GCA_047621305.1 Alteromonadaceae bacterium
TCTAATAACTCAACCTGCTTAGTTTTTAAATTAAATTTAGCTAAGCTATCGTCCTGTGCAATCCATAAACTATTCTTGCCATCTAGAAATGTAATTGGCCTTTCTAATACCCGATTTCCCTCATCGCCATTTTCATTGCTAAAAATGGGAGCAGATAATGTTTCTAGCTTTTGTGATGATACTTGCCATTTATATAATTGAGCTGATGAAGATACAATCAACAAATCACCATTAGTATCAACTGATATGGCGTTTGGAGCGATTAACGCAGCACTATTTATAGACTTAAACTTACGGTGCGGCACTATTTTATATATACCGTGAGTTTCGCTGGTAACCCATATTGTTCTCGAACTATCTTCGAAAATTATTCTCAGGCGATTGTTATGCTCAAGATCAAATTTTTCAATTTGAAAACCTGAATTTGATTGTCTAAACAAGCCTTTACTAGAGACAATCCAAATGTAGCCATCCTTATCCTCAATCATAGAGTTTACTTGACCTAAATAATGATCATCAAGGGTTTTTAATGGCGTAAACAGGCCCGTGTGTTTATCAAATATAAATGGACCTTGTTGTGTACCGATATAAAGCTTATTTTTTGACGTCTTTAAAATACTTCTGATTTCGTTTGCGCCGGTAGGAGTAGAGTTATCTGGAGAAGGAAAAAAATGAGAAAAAGTCTGTTTGTTTTTATCATATAAGTTTAAGCCAAAGCTAGTTGCAACCCAAAGGCTATCACTATCGTTATCTTCAATATCCCATATTCTGTTATGAGATAAGCTATTATTTACACCCTCAATTTTCTTAATATGCTCAAAGCTATTATTACCAAGATATCGATTTAATCCCTCATCATATGAGCCTAACCAAATAGAGCCGTCTTGGTCATGGAATAGAGATTGTATTCGGTTAGATGAGATAGAATCAATGCGCAGAGGATCATTAGTAAAATTCTGAAATTGTCCTGTTTGGGGTTCATAAAGATTAACGCCACCTCCCCAAGTGCCAACCCATATTCGTCCCTTACGGTCTAACATGAGATTTCCAGCATCATTATGCGTTAGACCATTTGAAATCATACTATCAAATTCAAAGAGGGTTACCTTCCTGCCATCATAGCGCATAATGCCGTTTTCGCCGGTGCCAAACCAAAGTAAACCTTGATTATCCTGAATAATAGAATATATCTCAGAAGAAATAAAACCATCTTCCTCTGTTAGCATCTCAACAGAGTATTCATTAATAAGCTCCGAATGGGACTCATGACTATACGTTGGAATATTAATAACAAAAAATAATATAGCAAAGTACATAAAGCGATTAAAAAACAATAAATTAACTCTCTTAAATTTTAATGGTACCACTTTAGTTTATTTAACCACATATATCTATTTTAAATAACCTTATGCGAGAGCATAACACGTTTGACCGTGATACTATTTTAATCGCTGCGGGTATATACCCGTGCCACTATTACCGAGAATGATCATAAGGTATTTCGAAACCACGAAGATTGATCTCATTTAATATAATTGAATACTTATAGCAGAGTTTTAGACTATGATGGTTAGAGTCTATTTGTGCGGTTAACATCGCATCATTATGTTTAATAAAGCTCTCCTGTAAAAAAGAGCCCCCTGAGTGATATGTATATGGATGTTCATAAAATAACAAGTATTGTAAAAAGTATATCCAACGTTAATAGTAATAATTTCTTTGATGAAATATGTGTTTCATTGAGTAGCGCCATTGATGCTGATTTTGTTTTTATAGCCACTATTGATGATGCTAAAAAAAATGCGACGTCTATTGCTGTTGCAAATCAAGGGGTTAATATAGGTAACTTTACTTACGCGCTTAAAAACACGCCTTGTACTGAAGTTGTTGAGGGATCGATTGCCGTTTATAGCTGTAATGTTCAACACTTGTATCCTAATGACCAGTTACTCATAGATATGAATATTCATGGCTATGTCGGTATTCCTTTAAGAACAAGTAAAGGAAAAGTTAATGCTATTTTGGTCGCTTTATTCGAAAAAAAAATAAATAACGTTCTTGAAGTAGAGGCGCTCTTTTTACTTTTTTCTGGTTTAATAGAGAAAGAATTACATAAAAATAGTTACCTAAAAAAAATAGAGTTTTCTAATAGCATTATTAAAAATGTTCACGAAGCCATCATGATTTGTGATAAAAATAAATACATCACTTACATCAACCCATCATTTACTCGAATTACCGGCTACACACAAACTGACATAAAAGATAAAACACCAAATATTTTAAGTTCAGGAAAACAAAGTAAAGACTTTTATCAGGCTATTTGGGCAACTGTTAATAAATATGGGCACTGGCAAGGTGAGATTTGGAATAAGCGTAAGGACGGTAAAGAATATTTGGAATGGCTTTCTATTACCACAATTGTAGACGAATATAATGAGGTTATGTATTACACTGCTGTTTTTACTGATATTACAAAACAATACATCGCCAATGAAAAAATAAAATTTCAAGATACCTATGATACTTTAACCAAAATTGCGAATAAAAAGGCTTTGTTCACATTTATTGAACGCTCAATAATAAAATACTCGAATCAACACGAATTCAACACTCCCGCAGCCCTACTTGTTATCGATATTAATTTATTTAGAAAATTTAATAGTTTATATAGTCATGCCTTTGGCGATAAAGTGCTTATTCATGTTGCGCATGTATTACAGGGGCTTGTTAGAGGTAGTGATATTGTAGCGCGCACCAGTGGCGATAATTTTGCACTGTTTATTAATGATTTAACCAGTCAAGATGCTGTTATACATATTATTGACAATGTTACCCATGCACTCATTAAACCTTTTGATATTGATGGTATTAATATCAAAATAACGCTGAGTATTGGGGTCTCCTACTTTTGTAAGGATGCACAAAATGCCCACGAATTATTTGAAAGAGCAGAGCAAGCGATGTTTGCGGCAAAAGATGGTCGGAGAAACTCTTATGGTTTTTATAGTCAGCTACTTTCAGATGAAGCGAATAAAGAAGAACAATTAAAATTGTCATTAGAGCGAGCAATTGACAATGACGAATTTAGTGTCGTTTATCAACCGATAG
>JBLHNB010000293.1:0-3067 GCA_047621305.1 Alteromonadaceae bacterium
GCTTCATTTAATTTAAAAGCACTTTTTGTTGCGTAGTATCCTTCGGCAATCATACTCATTTCCATTTGGGCACTTTTTACGGTGTATCCTTTCCCGATCATATTTCCAAACATTCTATTTCTACTAAAAGTAGAATATCCCGTTACTAATAAATCGCCTAAATAAGCTGAACCGTTAATGTCGCGTTTCATTTTATGCACCTTTTTTACATACCGTTTCATTTCGCGAATTGCATTACTCATTAACACACTCTGAAAATTATCACCATAGCCTAATCCATGTGCAATTCCTGCGGCTAAGGCATAAATGTTCTTAAGCATAGCGGCATATTCTGTACCAATGATATCATCGCTAGTTTTGCACTTTATATAATCGCAAGAAAGGTGATTGGCTACAACTTGTGCTTTTTCTGAATCATCACAAGCAATAGTAAGATAAGAAAGTCGCTCTAAAGCAACCTCTTCAGCATGACAAGGACCGGTAATTACACCTATATCTTTAAAAGGGACCCCGTAATTAGTAAAAAAATGATCCCCAACAATTAAACTTGTTTCAGGAACAATCCCTTTAATAGCCGAAAAAATAATTTTCCCTTCTAAAGAAACGTTTAGTTTTTTTAATTCAGTTTCAACAAAGGCAGAGGGAATCACAAAAATAAGATAGTCCGCATATTGAACCATTTCATTAATATCAATACTCAATTTAAGTTGAGAGGTATCAAATTCAACGGAAGTTAAATAATTTGGATTATGATGCTCTTTCTTTATATAATCTACAGCCGATTCGCTACGCATGTACCAGCCCACTTCTTCTAGGTTTTCACAAAGCATTTTAACGATAGCGGTTGCCCAACTACCTCCTCCGAATACTGCAACTTTTGGTTTGTTAGTCATAATCCTAAGTTCTGGTTTCAAAAATACACAATTATATCATGGCATTTATAATTGTTAAAATAAGGGATTTAAAAGTTTAACATTCAATTATGATATTAAAAACAATGCTGAAGTTAATCTTTGCGTTAAGGATGTATAATAAGTTGGTTTGTGATTCATACACAAATTAGTTTTGGTTGGTTATTTAATTTTGAATCGCTCCCTTAGCAATAAGGGAGCGGTTTTTTTGTTAATATTTCTAAAAGATCGAATATCAGGATATTAATAGTTAAATTCATCCTCAATTAAATTAATTATGGAACGAGCATTTTAAAAGCTTTATCTCCAAAGGAGATAAGTACTAGCGAACAGCCACGCCTGTGCTGAGCTTGTCGAAGTATGTCCGTTTTAATAAAATAATATAGACACATGAAAAACATTACTCTTACAATTCTATTATTTTCTTATTCTTTTATACTGGCACAAACTCCTTGTGTAGGAGGAATGGCTGGCACATATCCTTGCGAAGGCTATGATCTTTTATCTCATATCTCTTTTGCAGATTTAGATGCAACTAACGCCAATGACTCTTGGGGTTGGATAGATCCACAAGACAATAAAGAATATGCAATTGTTGGTTTAGATAACGGAACTGCATTTATTGATATTTCTGATCCTATCAACCCTGTTTATTTAGGTAAACTTCCTACCTCAACGGGTTCAACCATATTTAGGGATATTAAAACCTATAATAATTATGCCTTTATTGTTAGTGATAATAATGGACCACATGGTATGCAGATATTCGACTTAACTCGTTTACGTTCTGTTTCCAATCCTCCTGAAACATTTTCAGAAGATGCTCATTATAGTGGTTTTAATAACGCTCACAATCTTGTTATCAATGAAACTGAAGGTTTTGCCTATGCTGTGAGAACCAATACTTTTGGTGGAGGTATTCACTTTATAAACATTCAAGACCCTTTAAATCCAGTTGCTGCTGGAGGTTTTAGTGGTGTGTATACGCACGATGCTCAAGTGGTAACTTATAGTGGTCCTGATCCAGATTATGCAGGACATGAAATATTAATAAGTTGCAATGGATATGATGAAGATGTTACGATTGTAGATATTACTGACAAAGCTAACCCACAAGCCATAACAAGTTTTAGTTATACCAATAGTAATCATGCGCACCAAGGTTGGTTAACGGAGGATCATCGTTATTTTCTGCTTGGAGATGAAGCCGATGAAGCAAATACAGGGATCAATACTCGAACTATTATTTTCGATTTTGAAGATTTAGACAACCCTACACAATTATCTGAATATTTCGGACCAACTGCCGCTATAGATCACAACGGATATGTATTAGGAGATAGTTATTATTTAGCAAATTATGCTGCTGGAATGCGTGTTATAGATATTTCAGATATTGCAAATGGTAACCTTACTGAGTCTGGTTCTTTCGATGTTTATCCTCCTAATAATGTAGCTAGTTTCAATGGTGCTTTCACTGTATATCCATATTTTGAAAGTGGAAACATTATGATTTCTGCTCTAAGCTATACAGACAATAACTATCCTGGAGGTTTTTATCTAGTGAGAGATAGTAGTTTAGGTTTAAATGACAATTCATTAAACACCAGCATCTCAATCTATCCAAACCCTGTAAAAAATCTATTACAAATTGACATTAAAGACAGTGTGCAAATCACAAACATACGTGTGTATGATGCTTTAGGAAGATTAATATTACTTAAAGAAGATCAATTTTCTAGCGTCGATGTTTCAAAAATTAGCACTGGCTTATTATTTATTAAAATAGAAACAGATCAAGGTAGTGTTACTAAAAAGGTGGTAAAAGAGTAGGATGAGACCCTGAATCAAGTTCAGGATGACAAGGGTTCTATTTATAGAAATTCATCTCATCTACATACTCCCAAACATTGTGAGGTAAAAGCGGTCTAATGTTTTTTCCTTCTGAAATAGCTTTACGTATAAAAGTTGATGAAATTTCCATGATTGGAGCATTTACTTTTGTGATTTTTAGATGATCTGTGAAACGATGTTCTAAAGCGCCTTCAGAAATTCTTGGATATACATATATAGCATAATTCTCTAAAATCACTTCATAGTTTTTCCACTTATGAAACGATTTTAAATTGTCTTCACCCATAATCAATGAAAAGGCA
>JBLHNB010000294.1:0-3000 GCA_047621305.1 Alteromonadaceae bacterium
TATGAGAGAAATGCTGAGCATGAGATTTGGCATATTTAAGTGACTAATACATTCGTTAACCCAGAAAGAACAGCGGACGTAAAAAAGCTACTAGATAGAATTATGTACAGATATTCATACCTCAAGAAAGCCACTACTTAATTTGATATACACGTCGAGTGAGTTCATAAATGAATATAAATGACACTTTATCTTAGTCATTGTCGCGCTGTAGGAATATCGATATTTTAATTCAGGCTTTGTACCATAAAAGTAAGCGCTCTGCGTGACAAATACACTTGTGCTGTGTCTAATACTAGTTAACTTTATAGCTGGATGGGAAAATTTTATTAGCGCTATTAGGTATTTACTTTAGAGTGATATTTTCTGTCATACAATCATCATAAAAGTGACATCTATTTGTCATAATTCTGTTATATAATAATGTTTCATAGTATTTTAGTGAAGAATTTCTAGATGAGTTTAGTGTACCCTGTTATAGAAAAAGAGCTGAGTTGGTTATCATTTAACGAGCGAGTTTTACAAGAAGCGGCCGATGTAAATGTACCCATTATTGAAAGGATACGTTTTTTGGGTATTTTCTCTAATAATATGGATGAGTTTTTCCGCGTTAGAGTGGCTGATGTACAAAGGTTGATTCTGATCAATCGTATTAATGGTAGTGATGAAAAAGCAATCGCCTTACTGAGTAAAATTCAAAGTAAGGTGTTAAATCTTACGCGTAAATTTGACGAAGTCTATTTGAGTTCGCTTCAAGATTTAGCATCACGTCATATTTTTCTAATTAATGACGAGCAGCTCACCGAAACTCAAGGGGAGTGGGTTAAGCATTATTTTAAAGCTAATGTTCTTCAACACATAACACCTATTATATGTACTGATAACGTTGATCTTACGCATGTTTTGGAAGATGATGTTACTTATCTTGTCGTTAAGCTATCGAACCAAAAGAAGAACCTGACTAATTATTCTTTTCTCGAGGTACCTTCTGAAGATGTTCCAAGGTTTATTGAGTTACCTCGAGAAAAAGGACAAAAGAAACGTAGTATTATTATGTTGGATAATATTCTTAGATATTGTCTGAATACGATCTTTGATAGCCTTATTCCGTATGACAGCGCAAAAGCTTATTCTATGAAGCTAACCAGAGATGCCGAGTACGGATTGTCGGATGATATTGATCAATCAATTCTAGAAAAGATGTCGTTGAGTCTAAAGCAGCGTCTAACCGCAGAGCCTGTTCGGCTTGTTCATGATCGCGAAATGCCAGAAAAATCACTGAAATTTATATTAAATAAATTAGGTATTGATAACTCCGATTCAGTAATACCTGGTGGGCGTTATCATAACTTTCGTGACTTTATCGGCTTTCCAAATATTGGTCGCTCGTATCTTGAATACGAAACAATGCCAGCGATTGAGAGTAAAGATTTTCGGAGACATTCGACGATTTATCATGCGATTAGTGAAAAAGACATTTTACTCTATTATCCCTACCACCAGTTTAATCATTTAATTGAGTTTGTACGTCAGTCAGCGTTCGATCCAAAAGTATCGTCGATAAAAATAAGTATTTACCGTGTAGCAAAAAATAGCTTAATCATTAATTCTCTTATTAATGCGGCTAGAAATGGTAAAAAAGTAATGGTCGTTGTTGAGCTCAGAGCACGATTTGATGAAGAGGCAAATATCGATTGTGCAAAGCAACTAACCGAAGCAGGTATTAAAGTAGAGTTTGGAATTCCGAGTTTAAAATGCCATACAAAGGTATGTATAGTGACTCGGCAAGAGAAAGGTATGTTTGTACAATATGCTCATATTGGCACGGGAAACTTCAATGAAAAAACAGCAAAAATTTATACAGACTTCTCTCTTTTTACCAAAAACATAGATATCACCAGAGAAGTTGAACAGGTTTTTGATTTTATTTGTAATAGCTATAAACACTATGAATTTAAACACCTAATCGTTTCACCTAATGATACGCGCAATAGGCTCTATGAGTTAATTGATAGTGAAATCAAGTATGCTAAAAAAGGGCTTCACGCTTCGATACAGATAAAAGTGAATAATCTGGTCGATGGCGGTATTGTTGATCGCTTGTATCAGGCAAGTGCCGCGGGTGTAAAAATTCAGATCATCGTTCGTGGAATGTGTTCTTTACGACCAGGTATAATAGGTTTAAGTGAAAATATTCATGTGATCAGTATTGTTGATCGTTTTTTAGAGCATGCTAGAGTTGCTATTTTTTATAATAAGGGAGAGCGAAATATATACATATCTTCAGCCGACTGGATGACTCGAAATTTTGATAAACGGGTTGAAGTTGGATGTCCGATATATGACAAAAAGCTGCAGCAGCGTATTGTCGATATTTTTGAAATTCAGTGGTCTGACAACACGAAGTCAAGAGTGATAGATTGTGAGCAAAATAACAATTATAAAACCCGAGGGAACAAACGGAAAGTTCGTTCTCAAACGGCAATTTACGATTATATAAGAAAAAAAGAAGCATAAGCCTACTCAACTAAGAATGGCGCTTTTATAAGGCGTTTTATTCTTGTTTGGTATAGTGTTAATGAGTAGTTTCTCAATAGGTATGCGCTATCAATATGTCGATATTGGCTTCAAGCTGAGTTGTAATTTGAAACGTGTGATTCTAGTGTTTGTAAGATCACCCAGCTGCTCTGCGTCTCTTTTAATACTCGTATTGAGTCGCGTTATGCTCTAAGTAAATGACTATCAAAATCTTCGGCTTTTGGGTTCCTCTTGATCATAATTTTCTTTTCCTGATGTATAAAAATTAGCATGTATCTTTTATTTGGTTTGGAAATTAACTGGCCGTTTTCGCGTAGACTTAAGGCATCCTTTAAGTGCAATGTTTTTTGCTAGGCAACTTCAAGATGGCGCCCTCACCATGCAGATACAAGTAAGAAAGGTCCCGAACTATTTGAGGTCAAGTAACTATTCACGCATGCAGATTACTTCCATCTACAATGT